>SVLP01000002.1 GCA_015067895.1 Oscillospiraceae bacterium
GGTGAGCACGGCGGTGACCCCGTTTCCGTCGAGTTCTGCCACAAGATCGGCCTGGACTATGTCTCCTGCTCCCCCTTCCGTGTTCCCATCGCCCGCCTGGCCGCCGCTCAGGCCGCCATCAAGGGCTAATCCTGAATACCGCGATCCCCGGCTCTTCGGAGCCGGGGATTTTTCGATAGGTTAATATTTCGTTGGGAAGTAGGGATGAATGAGGAATTTACTATTTGAAGTGTTGAATTCGTTTAGATTTTAGTATGGAGAGCATGTAGAGGAACAAACTGATAATTAATCCCAGCCATAAAGTGAGTCTAAATAAATACTATACGTCAGAAACGTCTGTATTCTTTTCTGAAGTAGAGATATTATCAGTTGGTTACTTCACCTTTCCCAATCCGTACAGCGCATGCTTGCCGACTTCGGTTTCGCCGAAGAGCTGAACCTTGGCCTGGTGGTCATCCGTGGCGTACAGCGGGATCTGATCGGGAGGTGTCAGAATGCCGATAGACACGAGCTTCAGGCGAAGATCCATGATGCTGCCTGGAAGCTGAAGGAGCAGGGTATCGTGTCCGTGGTCGATGACTGCGGTAATCATCTTACATCCCTCCCAATGTGATGGACTCTTCATCAACAGGGCGAAGAATCTCCTCCAGAGAACAGGCGTCGTTCATACAGACAAAACCGCCATCGACGAAGCGGCCTTCGTATTCGGCTATCAAATGTTCGCCGAACTGCTGGTGATCGAAGAAGTCCTCCAGATCCGGGTGAAGCGTGTATTCGCTGTTCCGCTCGATGAAGTAACGGCTGACATCACTTTCGTCCGCTGTACCGGGGATGAAGACGAAATCCTCCATCCGGCCTGCAATGGCCACAATGGATGCGGCATCGGTTCTTCCGGCATAGCTGATTACAGCAGTCAGCTTGTCCAGATTCATGTCGGCGGAGTTGATGGACTCGACTACACGGTTTGCTTCGTAGATGCCCTCGTCGGTCAGGATCTGCTTCAGCCGATCAAACCAAGCGGGGCTGTTGGTGCTGATGTCCTCCAGTGTGAAGTTCAGATCACTGACAGAACCGGCACCCAGGCGATACATGGCCTTGGTGATGGTGAGACTGTCGCAGGGGAGGTAGAGGTATTCGATCTTACCGTTGTACTGCGCTGCCGCAGTGACCAGGGATTCGCCGCTGTAGTCATAGTCCGGGAACACCGTGCCATCGTAGACCTCCTCGAAAGGGATTTCGTCATTTCGGAACAGGAGACCGAACTCAGTTGCCCTGCCCTTGCCGGAGCGGATGAGTTACCGCCCGATGGCAGCGAAGTCGGTACGCTGCTGTTCCTCACGGGACATTGCTCCGTGGATGGTGAGATAGTGGGCCTTGCCGACGGCCTCCATACGGCTCAGATTCTGGATGACGGTGTAGCAGGGGAGATTGAAGGTCAGGTTGATGAGATCCCTGGGTTCGTGGAATCTTTCATATCGCTTGACCAGATAGTTCAGCTCGTCCAGATCCAGGAACTGGTCTTCCAACACAGACAGAGCGGTAGGTTCCTGAACAGACAGAATGAAGATGCTGTCGGAGTGGGGAGCGGCAGGGTGCAGCTGTTCGAGTTTGGACTGAAGTTCGCTGTCGGTACAGGGAAACTTGATGTCTGCGTAGTTGTCGCCCCATCTGACGGTAACGGTAATCATTCAGTTCGGCCCTCCTTTCCGTCGCTTGCCGGTGTAGTTGCCGGTTCTGGCAATCTTCAGGGCGGTGATGATGTGGTCATACATCTGAGGGGAGATGATCCGGTCATTGGACAGTTCGCTGAGGGTCACGGCCTGGGTTCCGATACAGATGTCCTTGGCGCAGTTGATGAGGATGTACTCGTTGGGAGTGCAGCCGGTGTGCGCCATATCCGCAAAGAGGATCTCGTTCTTGAGGACATGAGGCTTGACTTTGCTCCACAGCCGCCGCTGAGCGGTCAATAGATAGATTGCAGAGAGCACCTTGGGATCGGAGTCGCCTCTGTTTTTGACCGCTTCCCGGAAAAGCTGACAGTGGATCTTGCTTGCAAAATTCATGGATGTTACCTCGCTTTCTGAAATGTGATTAGGAAACAAAAAAGCCGGTCGTTTGTGTTTCAAAACGACCGGCTGGAGATACAAAAATAGCAAGCAGTGATGATTCTGCTTGCTGGTTCAGTTGGCGATATTTCGTTTACACATGAGTTCAATCCCCCTCAGTACGGGAAAACACCATCAAAATATCTATGGAATTGAACAGCGAAAACAGGGGTATGGAATGCGAAAAACCCCGACGTGGTCGGGGTTTTTCGGGGATATATCTTTTTTGTATCCCTATTATGGTGGAGCTGAGGGGAATCGAACCCCTGTCCGAAAGCAACTTGACAAGACTTTCTCCGGGCGCAGTTTGTTATTTACATTCCCTTTGCCGCACGGGAACAAACACCCTTACGGCATTGGTAGCTTCATGATGCATGGTACGCGCAAAGCTTAGCGTACGCACGTGCTCCACTAAGATGACACCCGAGCCCGGCTCGTGGACCTTCCGGGGCGGATGCGCGCCTAATTAGGCAGCGATGGCAACAGGATAGTTGTCAGTTAAATTTAGAAAGTTACCCGTTTTATCGTGGTCAGGTGCCACGGCCCGCTTATCCAGCCTCACTACCCCCGTCGAAACCAGTACAGCCCCAGGTATAGGAGATTGGAGATTTGAGAGTGGAGATTGAAGATACATGATCTCCAATCTTCAATCTCCACTCTTCACTCTTGATTAGAAACGGCCGTAGGGATCGGGGAGCTTGGTGGGCTCGGGGTAGGTCTCGCCGTGGGTGTCCACGGTGATGGAGGCGATCTTTTGCTCCTCCAGGGGGCGATCCATCCGGTTGGTCTTGACCTTGGCGATGGCGTCCACGACCTCCATGCCGCTGGTCACCTTGCCGAAGCCGGCGTACTGCATGTCCAGGTGCTTGGCATCGGCATGCATGATGAAGAACTGGGAACCGGCGGAGTTGGGGGACTGGCTTCTTGCCATGGACAGAACGCCGCGCTTGTGCTTCAGGTCGTTCTTGAAGCCGTTGAAGAAGAACTCGCCCTTGATGCAGTAGCCGGGGCCGCCCATGCCGGTGCCCTCGGGGCAGCCGCCCTGGATCATGAAGCCGGGGATGACGCGATGGAAGATCAGGCCGTTGTAATAGCCCTTGTTTGCCAGGGAGATGAAGTTATAGACGCTCTGGGGTGCCTTCTCGGGGTACAGCTCGCCGGTGATGACGCCGCCGTTTTCCATGGTAATGGTGAAAGTAGGATTCATTTGGATTGCTCCTTTACTTGGATTCTATGTTGTGGGTCGCGAGCCACTGCTCGAAACGATCCCGGTTGGTCAGGTTGGATTCGATGCGGAGAAGAATCTTGCTGTCAAAGTCCATGAGGATAATCTCACCTAATGCATTACGGTGGCAGGTGGCAATCTGCGTAGCATTTACCTTCCTGATAAATCTGCCACGGAAATCCTTTTCCGTCAGCGAGTGCTCAAAAACTGCAATCGTGTGGTTCTTTGCGATCAGAATGATCACCGCTAACGGCAGAAACACCCATGCAGCGGCATCAGGGCCGAGAAGAAAGCAAACGACAAGAAACGGAAACACGGCAATCAACCAATACTTCATCAGTCCCAACTTCCGGGTCTTCATGATGTAGGTGGGACTCATAGGGAATGCTCCTTTACTTGGATTCTATGTGGTGGGTCGCGAGCCACTGCTCAAAACGGTCCCGGTTGGTCATGTTGGATTCGACACAGAGCAGCTTTTTGCTGTCTGCATCCACAAGGATGATCTCGCCCAGAAAATTTCTGCGGTATCCGGAAATTTGCGAGGTTTTGATTTTCACAGAGAGCTCGCCGCGCCAGGTCTTCTCCGTCAGCGTATTATCCTTGACTTCAATCGTGTGGTTTTTCTTCCAGATCAGAAAGTAGCTGATGACCATCATGATCGCCATGCTGCCGTAGATACTGAACATACCCAAGGCTTTGCTTTGGGGGATCAGACCATTCTGCATCAGGTTCATCACCAAATACATAAGTCCGATCGGGGGAAACATCGTCAAAAGCAGGTATTTCATTCGTCCTGCTTTCTGTGGACGCATGAGGAAGGAATTCGCACTCATATCAATACCGCTCCTTCATGGCGCGGTCGATCTGACGCTTGGCGTCCCGCTCGGCGGCGGACTGGCGTTTGTCGTAGAGCTTTTTGCCCTTGCACAGGCCGACCTTGACCTTGACCCGGCTGCCCTTGAAGTAGACCTCCAGGGGGATCAGGGAGTAGCCGTCCTGCTTGACCTTGCCGTAGAGCCGCATGATCTCCCGCTTGTGCATCAGCAGTCTGCGGGGGCGGCGGGAGTCCACGTTGAACCGGTTGCCCTGCTCATAGGGGGAGATGTGCATCTGGTTGACCAGCAGCTCGCCGTCCTTGATGCCGCACCAGGCATCCTTCAGGTTCAGGGTGCCCTTGCGGATGGACTTGACCTCGGTGCCGACCAATTCGATACCGGCCTCGTAGTCCTCCTCGATGAAGTATTCGTGACGGGCCTCCCGGTTCCGGGCCATCACCTTGATGCTCTGCTTTTCCAGGGGGTTCACCGCCTTTCGTACATTCTGAAACCATTATAACACGCTTGTCAAGTACCAAACAGATAATCGTACAATTCCCTCGTGCTATGGAATGCAAACTCACACCGCTGGGTCATATACTCAATGATCTCCGGCGCGTCCTGGCGGCACCAAAGGGCGGCGGCGATGGGGACAGAAGCGGCCTTAGCCATGTCCAGTCCCGTTTTCAGATCATCCACCACCAGAAGCTCGGCAGGGGAGAGGTGATAGGTCTCCATGATCCGCTTCAGCGGGTAGGGGTCGGGCTTGCAGATGGGATCGTCCTTGCAGAAGATCATGTCCGGGCGGATGCCGATGTGCAGGTCATAATCCCGCTCGATGGTCTCCCGGCTGGAGAGGGATGCCACGCAGACAAGGCCTCCTCTGCGCTTCTGCTCCAGGATGATCTCCCGGATGCCCTCACAGACCGGCGGGATGTGGGTCTTTGCGTATTCCTTCCACATCAGATATTCCTCACGCCCCTCCTCGGGGGTGAAGTTGTAGCGGATGCGCAGGAAGTCGGCAAATTCATATTGGAAGCACCAGCGGACGAATTCCGGGTGGTCCATCCACTCGCCGGGCCGGAATTTCTCCAGGGCCTCCAGGAAGCAGGGATAGTTCACCGCGATCTCACTGGCGACCACGGTGTCGTCGTGGTCCAGAACAAGGCAGGAGTATTTCAGCATTTCTCTTTCTCCAGTCGTTTCATCTCCGGAATCGTCCTAGACTGGCCGCAGCCGGGACATTCCAGAACATTCCAGATGAATCGGGTTTTTCCAATGGCGTCCGGGTGGAGGTTGCGGCTCCGGGCCTGCTCCGGTGTCAGGATCGCGTCACGTTTTGAGATAACCATCTGTTTGCCGCATCTGGGGCAGAAGTGTTTTTTGAAGCGGGCATAGATGGGATCGTTCCAGATTCGCTGGATGTTGATGTATTTCATAGAAAGGCCTCATTCTGAAAAAATGTAGGGAACGGCCTGTGTGCCGTTCCTGTCGGGGCGGTTTCATCGTGGACAGCACGCAGGCCGTTCCTTACGAAATCATTGTAGCATTTCCAAGGGAATCAGGCAACCATAAAATAGCGGTTGCTATTTACGAACAAATGTGCTATAATATAGAAAACGAACCGGGAGGGGAGACCATGGGAGAACTGAATACACCCATCGATGTGATCTCCGTCTGCGAGGCCTCCGGGGAGATCAAGCCCCTGCGATTTCGTATGGAGGACACGGATCATAAGCTCCGCCGCATCGACATCGACCAGGTGATCTCCACCCGCAAAATTCAGTATGTGGGCATCGAGGCCCACATCTTCCTGTGCCGGGCGGTGGTGGAGGGCCAGGAGTGGCTCTTCGAGCTGAAATACACCATCCGAAGCCACTGCTGGTGCCTGTTCCGGAGGATTTTGTGATGGCAGAGAAAGTGATATTTCATGTGGATGCCAATTCGGCGTTCCTGAGCTGGTCGGCGACCTACCGGGTCAAGGTGCTGGGGGAGGAGCTGGATCTTCGTACCGTGCCCTCCGTGGTGGCAGGGGATAAGGAGTCCCGGCACTCCATCATCCTGGCCAAATCCGGCCCTGCGAAAAAATATGGTATCCAGACGGGGGAGCCGCTGTTTCAGGCGCTGGAGAAATGCCCCGACCTCAAAATCGTGGAGCCGGACTATTCCCTCTATGTCGAATGCAGCCGCCACTTCGTGGAGGTGCTGCGGCAGTTCAGCCCCGTGGTGGAGCAGTATTCCATCGACGAAGCCTGGGTGGACATGACGGGTACCCAGCGGCTCTTCGGTCCGCCGGTGCTGGCGGCGGATGCCCTGCGGCGAAAAGTTCTGGATGAGCTGGGATTTACCGTCAATGTAGGCATTTCCAGCAACAAATTGCTGGCCAAAATGGCGGGGGATTTTGAAAAGCCCAACAAGATCCACACCCTCTTTCCCGAGGAGGTGCCGACTAAGATGTGGCCCCTGCCGGTGCGGGATCTCTTTCTGGTGGGCGCGGCCACGGAGCGTAAGCTGCGTCTGCTGGGCATCTATACCATCGGGGATCTGGCCCACGCGGACGTGGGCCTGCTGCGCCGGAAGCTGGGCAAGCACGGCGAGACCATCTGGCACTACGCCAACGGCCGCAACGCGGAGCTGGTGACCCCGGAGCCCGCCGAGGCCAAGGGCTTCGGCAATTCGGTGACCACGGCGAAGGATGTGACCTCCACCGAGGAGGCCCATCAGGTCATCTTAAGTCTGATGGAGACGGCGGCCATGCGGATGCGCCGGGAGGGGATGTACGGCTCCTGCGTGTCCGTCCATCTGCGCACCAATGAATTCAGGCATTTCTCCCACCAGTCCAAGCTCAGCTGCGCCACCAACATCACCCGGGAGCTCTACCGTCAGGCGGCCCGGGTCTTCGACGAGATGTGGGATCGGAAAACGCCCCTGCGCCAGCTGGGCGTTCAGATCACGGAGCTCAGCGACCGGCCCTACCAGCAGTACGATTTCTTTTCAGGTCTCAGTCCCCAGCAGTACGAACGGAAGATGCGCCTGGACGAGACGGTGGATGCCCTCCGGGATAAATTTGGAGAAGATATTTTAAGACGGGCCAAATTCGCCAATGACCCGGGCGGGCACATGGCCGGAGGTCTGGACAAGGCCAGACGGACGGGCATCACCAAGCCCATCCCGGGGGAGATCCCAAGGAATCGTCGTGCGGAAGTGAAGGCGTGAAGTTATGGCTTGCGCCATAGTGAAGTATTGCGCTGCTGCGCAAAGTGAAGTAAAGTGTGCCAAAACACTTGCGAAGCAAACTTCACTGTATCGCAACTTCACGCGCGAAGCGCACTTCACGTGCAGCAAGGCACACTTCGTTCACAGGAAAAGCCCGCATTTGCAATTGCAAATGCGGGCTTTTCCTGTGGAGCTAGTGACCTGACTCGAACAGGCGACCTTCTCATTACGAGTGGTAAACCCGGCGTGTTGCCTTGTTGTAAAGCATTGTAAAACTGTTAAAATTGCGAGGGATTTGGGGGTATGTCTTAACGAATAAATCCAAATCGTTTCAAAGCGTTTTAGATTGCGGTGCGACAAATGTGCGACAAGGAAGCGACAGCCAAACCGGCTTTTGTGGTGTCAAATCCGCAGACGTTTGCGGATTTGCCCGGGATCTTCGGGGGCCTCCGGGATCTGATGCACCGGCGTGGAACTGTCTCGGCAAGCATCGGATTGTGATAGCACAATCCGGCTTGTCATGGGCCCGCTGCCCCTGATACACCGCACAGATCCCACAGGTTCTATGAAACTGGAAGACACCGCAGTATCCCGCCACTTGGATGGCCTACGGCCTGTCTCTCGCCCATTGAAATTCGCAATCGATTGCGAATTTCAAGCGTATGGGTGCTTCCAATGCTAGCAAAAGCAACAAAAAGCCGCAGGAAATTTCGTTATCAACGGTTCACTTATACTTGCACGGTGTTTTGCAACAAATTAGCAGAATAAAATATGTGATTTCTTCATTTCTCGCATATATTTCAAAGAATTTACGCGCAAAAAATGTGATTGCAAATAAATACTAAGGATGATATAATTTAGGCAAGAAGAAAATGCAGCATAGCCACTAACAACCGATATACCTTTAGTGCTATATTGCTTTTTCTTTTGAGCAAATGAATACGGAGTGGCCGAAAAACGCGCCTGCGGAATGCAGTCCCGTTTTTCGCGTTCAAATCTCTTAATCATGCAATAACATTGACTATCGCATGATTTTAGGCTGAATGTTAGTGCCCGGTTCCATGTGTTGCTGAAAGCATCGCGTGTAACCGGGCACTTTTAGTTTTATCTGGAGGTGCCATTATGCCCGAAGAAATCGTAAAGTTGAATCGAATCCATTTCGCCACGGAGCTTGCGCGGTCTGGGTTGAAGCTCGGTGATATTGCTGAGCAAACAGGCCTGCGCCGTGAAACACTCAGTCGCGCCAAAAACGGCAAGAATGTGCGAGTATCTACCGTGAAGAAGCTGGCAGCAGTATTCGGCGTCTCTGCTGCACATCTGGTGTCAGATAAGGAGGAAAGTTAATGCCTGATGTCCTGACGATCCGGCAAGCAGTAGGCCGCGCCAAAGATGAAGGCTATCCCATCTCAGAATATGCCCTTCGTGCATGGATCCGAACAAAACAGATCCCGACCGTTCAGGCAGGAAACCGTGCCTTGCTCTACTATCCGAATCTGCTGCGGTTCCTTCGCTGCGAGGAGCAGGCAATACATACCTTGATTGGGAGGGAACCATAAATAATGCACAATCAGTTAGAACCAGTTACCGACAATATGCCACCGATGAGCGACCAACGGAAGAAACGGGGCAATAATTGGAACCGCAGGTCACCTGCGGGCAAGTCTCGCAGAATGACCAGGAGCAACAACAAGAAACAATCAAAGCATCTTTCGTATCTGCTTGAAGAATACTTCGGCGGGCGAAATGCGTATTTTGCTACCTTCGATTTTCACTCCGAACAGCTTCCCACAACTTATGACGCCTGCGTTTCCCGCTTTCGGAAATATTTGCGCGAAATTAGAGCAGATTTCCGCCGGCATGGAAAAGAATTGGTGTTTATCTATGCAGTACATGGAGAGTCAGCGGAGGAAAATAAATATCTGGAGTCTGTATCGGCGTCCAAATGGGAAACTACCCCGTGGCGGGATTCTGAAAAGTGGGAGAGTCTTTCCATTCCTGGAGAGAGTAAGACGATTCAGATACAATCGGCATTTTTTCATGTTCATTCGGTTTTTCTTCTACAGGCAGAGGATATCGAAACACTTTTGGCTTTCTGGCCATGTGGAGCCGTATCTATTCAGCCACTTCCTACAGAGGCGGCGAACCTTCGCAGGCTTGCCGAGTTCTTTATGATTGAACGTTGGGCTGAAATAACGCCAAAATCCCGCCGTGCCTATATCCCTTGTCAGAGCATTGGCACAAAAGAAAGAAAGGAGCGCACAAACTGAAAGATTACTACATCCGTAGACTTCGGGCAGGCCGGTACGTCAGAGTTGTTCGGTATCGGCGTCCTCTGCCGTCAGACAGGCCAGCAGCCCGCAGGGAGAAAACCAAAGTAACAAAGGCAGCACAAAGGTATCTGAACAATAAGAACGCCATTGAAAAGCTGACACTGATGCTCTGCGCGAACTTCGACCACAAGAACGCCCACTTTGTTACCCTGGACTTTGCAGACGAATACCTTCCCGCCACGCGGAAGGACGCCAAAAAGGTTGCCGCTGCCTTCTTCACATCATTACGCGAAGAATGGAAACGCAGAGGGAAAGAGCTGAAGTATATCTATACCCTCGAAGGTGAGCGGCTGGCCAGTGCGCCGGAGGCCGCGCCGGTATCCAGTCGTCAATGGGAAATAGCCCCGTGGCGGGATCGTGACCGCTGGGAGCTGCTGGAGCATCCTGACGCCGATGAAAAGGATACGCCGGTTCGTTTCCATATCCATGCCTTCCTCTTGCTGGATCAAGAAGGGAAGGAGGCTGTCCGTGCCTTCTGGACGAAGGGCTATGTCTACGCAAATCAGATGCGTGTCAATGACCTGGAGACATTCCACCGGCTAGCGGCCTATGTTACCAAAGACCGGCGTAATGATAAGACGCCCAACGGTGATCGGATCTATACGCCCAGTCTCAATCTCGAAAGGCCGACCGTGGAGGGCCATTGGTGCGAGGAGTACGAAGTAGTCGAAGCACCGGCAGGCGCCGAGGTGATCCACAGCGGGCGGGAAGATTCCATGTATACAAGTTTCCAGTATTGCTATTATCGGATGCCGCGCCCGCAGCAGCACTCGGAGCCGTACAAGAGCAGAGGTAGCCTGAAAAGCAAGCACAGGTATTAGTCCCCAAAGCAACCGAATAACGCTGCCACGAGGCCATCGTTTTAGCTTGGTGGTGGTCAATATCTTCTCTGAGAGGGAAACAGAAAAAGAAAAGAAGGTCTATGAAACACGCGGTTCCTGCGGTATAATGCAGGTAGTTACAGCCACCCAAAAGCGTGTTTTTCTGCTGATTGTTTGCCGAAAACCGTGGCGGGATCGCTGTAAATAGCCCCCGAAAACACCTGTATCGGATGCTGTTAACACAGAGACGCAGTGTGCATGACCCGCAGACGGATTGCGGGTGTTCGTTCTGGCGTAGCCATACCCCCCCTGCCTGGGCGGGAGGGGCGCACCCCAGAGGACCGAGGGGGCCAGCTCGGAAGAATGCACAGGTCGCGCATATACCCCCCCTGGGTCAATGGCAATTCAGGGGGAAGCGACTTTTAGCGGCTTTTTGCGCGATTTGGAAAAAGTGGCTTTACTTTTGGGAAAACTATACCCAAATTGGCAATCAATTGCGAATTTGCAACTATTCTCGCTTGCGTACTATGGTGTCCCGCCACCGGGAGGGCCTTCGGCCAGACGTCACCGGCACGGCCTGCACCGCCTGTCCTTCGACCCCCTGGAAAGAAACGGGTCACAGGCCCCGCAGAGCGGCCCCAGACGGGGGCACGGTTTGCATCGTCGTCGGGGAGCTTCCCAAAACGAGCCGCTCAGGGGGCCGCTCTGCGTCCGGGAGCATCCCGCCGCCCAAAAACAAAACATACTGAATAGTTGACAGTTTCTCCAAATTCGCAATCGATTGCGAATTTGCAACTATTCTCGCTTGCGTACTATGGTGTCCCGCCACCGGGAGGGCCTTCGGCCAGACGTCACCGGCACGGCCTGCACCGCCTGTCCTTCGACCCCCTGGAAAGAAACGGGTCACAGGCCCCGCAGAGCGGCCCCAGACGGGGGCACGGTTTGCATCGTCGTCGGGGAGCTTCCCAAAACGAGCCGCTCAGGGGGCCGCTCTGCGTCCGGGAGCATCCCGCCGCCCAAAAACAAAACATACTGAATAGTTGACAGTTTCTCCAAATTCGCAATCGATTGCGAATTTGGAGAAGCAGATAATAGGAAACCCCGCCACAGGTTCAGCCCGTGGCGGGGTTACTTGATTATGCGGTTTTGGCAGCCTTGAGCACTTCGTATGCCTGATCGACTGCGGTGCTTGCCACATCGACAACGCCGAGAAGCTGACGCCGGGACAGCGAGAGAAGCGAATAAACAACATTGAACGAATCGTCGATTGTTTCACACTCGGCGGGAGTGAGATTCTTGACGCATTCCCACCATTCCCAAAGCTGATCGTCAAACACCGAAAGTACGTTCTGAATCTCTTCAAGTGTGATTACTGCCCCTTCCAGCTCTGACACAGCATCATAGATGGCTTGGCGTTCCATAGGATCCTCCTTTCTGCGGCCCCCTGGCCGCGTGTATTCATTATCGGCGGGGTGCATCCGGCATCATCTGCCCGCCACCCTCGCAGCGGAGGAACCGCAGCAGATTCGGATAATACAGCAGGGCACGGTTCCCCGCCTGAACGGTCGGGATCTGACGGGAGCGCACCCAGGCGCGAAGGGCATATTCCGAAATCGGATAGCCTTCATCTTTGGCGCGGTCTACGGCCTGCCGGATCGTCAGGACGTCGGGCATTCGGATTCACCCCCTCCGGGATCTCTGGGCAGGATGATGGAATCTTCCCGCAGGAAGGGCCGGAGCTGGGCAGCGGTGGTGTAAAGGACTTCCCGCATCTCCCCATCGAACAGGGCCTTTCTGGGCCGCTCAGGGCGGGGGATGATGTGGCCGAACTCCTCCAGCATCCGAAACAGCGTGTCGCGCTTGACGCGCTTGCACCATGCTTCACGGTAGGCCTGAGCCACGAGCCGGGCGTCCAGGATGACCTCGGCTCCGCTGCACTCTCCGATGACGCGGAGGGGAGAAGCTGCCGCCGATCCTGCTTCCCGGAAGCAATAGCCCATCTGGAACTCTGCGGAGATCGCGAAGCCGATAGAAGCCATGACGTCGGACGCTGTGTCGGCCATCTGCTGCCGCTCCGGCGTCAGGACTTCCCGCCGAAGCTCGGCGGCGGAAATGTCGAACTTGCGCCGCTTCATAACAGCGGCGACCGTTGCGTGGATCCAGTCCAACTCTCTATCCGGGAGATAGGGAAGGGCACTCCGGATGGAGCGGATGTAGTGTGTTCTGTTGTCCATGTTTACCTCCATGCGTGGCGGGCGGTGGTGCCCGCGTGTGATTTATACTTGACAGGAGGGGGTATCCCGGTTTATACTGGATTTACCCCCTCCGTGGTGGGCGTTAAGCTCTTTGCATCGTGCTTTGGTCGGCGTCTGATGCAAGGGGCTTTTCTTATGCCGCGATGGGCTGAACCTGAGATGCGCCGAAGAACCGGGCCTTGTAGGTCTTACCATCGCCCTTGCTGGCCCAAATCAGGTCAGCACCGAACAGGGCCTTGGATCCGTGGGCGACTTCGTAGCCGAGGGCCTTCCAGCCGCTCCAGGTGTTGGTTTCCTCTGTGACGCCCGCAGCGGCCTTGGCGGCGGCGATCCGGGCGGCGTTGACTTCCTGGGCTTTGGCGGATTCCCAGGCGCGGTGCAGGCACTCGCTGAAGCTGATACCCAGCTTGCGGAACAGCTCCCAGGCTTTGGACATGATCCGGGAAAGGTTAAATTTCTTCATGGGGTTTACCTCCTTGTGATTGGTTGCCGTCTCTCCGGGCAGTCGCCGCTCCTTTGTGTTTGGTGTAGCACTTACAACAGGCGGTGTTGAAATTGGGCTGTGCTGTTCTATCTGTCTATATGTTACCATATATGTACCCATATATCAATATGGAATCATGTACAAATATGTTCCCATATATTCGTCTATTTTCTATATGGACACATATAGTATTATGTGGTATAATGGGGTTACGGTGGAGGAGACAGAAAATTACATTCCCGCCACCCTTGAATTTTGAACATCGGAGGTTCCATTGATGGCAGAGAAAAAGGTTAGCGAAGCCCAGCGCAAGGCCACGGACAAGTATCTGGAGAAGTTTGACGAAATGCGGGTCAGAGTCCCGAAGGGCCAGAAGGACGCAGTAAAGGCCCACGCAGAGGCCCAGGGCGAAAGCCTGAACGCCTTTATCAACCGGGCAGTCACAGAGACTATGGAGCGGGATAACGCCGAGAAGGGGATCGTATGACACCCCACAGCGCAGGCAGCAGTAATGACGCCGGACGCCGGGCCGCTCAGATCGCAGGGCGGAGCTGTAACGGAGGTTGCTAGATGAGACACAATGCACTCTTGTTTGGTGATTACCCAATAATGGTAACGAAGGAGCTTGCAACGCTCCTGGGTCTGAATGAAGCAATCGTTCTTCAGCAAGTACATTATTGGTGCAGTCACAATGAACGCGCCGGGATCAACTATCGGGACGGTTACTATTGGTGTTTTAATTCTTATGTGAATTGGCAAAAGGAATTTTCATGGTGGGGAGACAAGACAATTCGCACAACTTTCAAAAAGCTGGAGAATCTGGGCTTGCTAGTAACCGCAAACTATAACCGTGTCAAAATGGATCGCACGAAATGGTATCGAATCGATCATGATGCATTGGATGCACTTATAGCTGCGAATAACCCGCCACCAGAGACGGAAAATCCGCAGCCATTCGGTAAAAATTACCGAATGGAATCGGTAAATATTACCGAACCAATACCAGAGATTATTAAGAAAAATAAAAATGGTTTTGCGCCGGATACGGCGAAAACCTCTTTTGGTTATGAACCAGCCGATATAGACAAATTCATTGCATGGTACTTTGAAGAATATCGACGCATATTCGGTAAAGATCACCCCAGCATAAGAGCAGATCAAAGGCAGCGTGTTTTCACTGAGCTACACGACTTCGTGAATGATTCTGATTTCTCGCCGGTTGATCTCGACGGCCTGCAGGCTATGGCGCAGGTATTCTTTGACTATGTTAAGAGTAACGATTGGCACATAAGCCACTTTGCAACGCCAGGTATATTGAAGCACCAATTCTACGAAGTCTATTACAACGGGAGGTGAGAGCATGGCAAGCATCCGCAAGCGCGGCGATTCCTATACAATCACGGTTTCCTGTGGCCGGGATATTACCGGCAAGCAGATCCGGGAGACGACAACCTTCAAGCCGCCTGCAGGCCTGACGCCGAAGCGGGAGCAGAAGGCCGTGGACGACTTCGCCCGCGACTTTGAAGCCAGAGTAAAGAACGGTCTGGTAATGGATGGCCGCAAGATCTCTTTGAAGGAATTTACCGACCGTTGGTTTCTGGAGTATGCACCCCAGAACCTCCAGCCGGGCACCATTGAGAAGTACCGGCAGGAAATGGACAAGGTGCTGCCTACCCTGGGCCACCTGAAATTGACGGAGCTGCGGCCCCCGAACCTCAATTCGTTCTTTGTCTCCATGACAAAGGACGGAGCCAGACGGGACGGTAAGCCCGGAGGGTACAGCAAAGGCAGCATCACGAAAACCCGCAACGTGCTGTCCTCCATCCTGAGAACCGCCACCGAGTGGGAAGTCATTGACCGTAACCCTCTGGATAAAGTCCGCTTACAGGCCGAGGACACCGCCGAGAAGCTGAAATTCTTCACGCCGGAGCAAACGGCCCTGTTCCTGGACTATATCGAACAGCCCTATACAGTGACCACGAAGGGCCACAAGCGCACGGATGACACCGGCAGGGCCTACACGGTGGGCGACTACGAGAGGAAGCGGGAAGTTTCGGAGCAGCTCCGCGTCCTGTTTAATCTGGCAATCTACGCCGGTCTGCGAAAAGGTGAGCTGCTGGCCTTGGAGTGGTCTGATATCGACTTTGACAACGATACCGTCAGCGTGTCAAAGGCCGTCTCTGTTGTGGCGGGAGAGCAGATCACAAAGGCCCCGAAGACAAAGAACTCCCGCCGTGTGGTCAGCATCCCGCACTTCCTGACAAAACGGCTGCGGGAGCTGAGAACGGCCCGCCTGCGGTATCGTCTCAGCCTGGGCGATTACTGGAAGGGGGCTGAATGGATCTTCATCCAGGACAACGGTAAGCAAATGTCCTACTCAACCCCATACGCGGCCCTGCAGGATATCCTCCTGCGGTACAACGAAGGGAAAGCCGAAGCCCAGCAGCTCCCGCAGATCCCCTTCCACGGCCTGCGGCACACGTCGGCCACGCTGCTAATCGCCGGCAATCAGATGGACGTCCGAACCGTCTCCAGCCGATTGGGCCACGCCCAGGCGTCTACCACCATGAACATCTATGCCCACGCCCTTAAAGAGAAAGACCGAAAGGCCGTCGATACCCTCGAACAAATGCTTGCAAAAGAGGCTTGAAAACGAATAAATCCCGCCTTGTGCGACAAATGTGCGACATTTGCCGTTCCGGGCGGGATTTCCGTTTTTTGCCAAAAAGAAAAAACCGTTGATAATCAACGGTTTTTCTTGGAGCTAGTGACCTGACTCGAACAGGCGACCTTCTCATTACGAGTGAGATGCACTACCGACTGTGCTACACTAGCAGACCCATGGATTATATCAGGATTTTCGGGAAAAGTCAATGGGTAATTTCCAGCTCCCGGAGGAGGAATGCGTTAACGTCCTTTGGCTCCAGACCGAAGACCTGGGCGAATTCCGCGTGGAGGAGCTTCTGGGCATCGTGCAGGAAATTCTCGTCGGACTGATGGAATTTCCGGCCGAGAGCCAGCTGGGCCTGTTTGTGGCGGTGGAGGGCGCCGATCATGCCCATGAGGGCTTCCCGGTCACCGGAATTGATGAGCTCCCGGAAACGGAGCTTGCGCTGGTTCTCGTCGGCGATCCAGGGAGCATTGCGAACCTGCTCGGAATGCAGCAGCTCCAGCAGCTCCTCCCGGGTCAGCAGGGGGCGCAGCTTCGCCACGGCGGCTTCGTTTTCCACGGGGACATAGAATTTCGAGCCGGGCTGTGCCAGCGGCTCCAGAATGTAATAGTTGGCCTTTGCCTTTCCGAAGCGCATGGCTTCTATGGCGGTGATATGGCACACGCCGTGGATGCCGTAGAGCACCTGCTGTCCGATCTCATACATAAAAATCCCTCCTGAATCAGATGTTTTCCAATATTTTAGCATCTTTTTCTTGGAAATTCATGTGGTGAAAATGGACAATAATTCCGGAAGTTTTGAAACCTCCTCTGCGCGGAACCGCTTTTATGCTGCTTCCATCACTCCTGCGATCTCGCCAGAGAATGCATCCACACGGACGATGACGATAATACTGATGCCCAGCGTGTCCTCCGTCCTGGCATCAAAGGTAACCTCATAACACCCATCCACCAACTCGCAGACGGCCATATCTTTGGTAATGGGTGCATCCGCGTACTCGGCAGCAGTGGGGTAAGCGATCTCGATGGCCTTCTGTGCACCGATCATCTTCCGTCCCCCGCCGCAGGCAGACAGGAGCAGACAGAGCGTCAAAATCAGGATCAAGCATTTTTTCATTGAAATCACTCCTTTTTTACATTGTAACAGAAAAAGGGGGGGCGTCAACTTAAGAATTCTGAAGAACAAAAGCCCCGGACAAAATGTCCGGGGCTCAGCGTGTCGAAAAAGGTGTCATTGCGAGCCAGTGCGCACACTGGCGTGGCAATCTCCCAGATTTTCGAATATTTTCAGTTGATAATCCGGCGTTATTTGCTCTTTTTTGGGGATCGCCACACCAGTCTGAGGACTGGTTCGCGATGACATCCTAATTTTGAGGTTTTTCAACAGTCTGAGCCCCGGACAAAAGTCCGGGGCTTTGCGTCGATCAGATGGTCTCGATCTTGATGGTATTGGTGTTGCCGCCGCCGCGGGAGACGGGGCCGCCGGTGATGATAACGTTGTCGCCCTTGTTCAGACCCAGCTTCTCCTGTGCCTTCAGCTTGGCGAAGTAGAACATGACGTCCATGTTGGGGAACTCGTCAGCCAGCACGGGGGTGACGCCCCAGCTCATGGACAGGCGGCGCCAGATCTTGGGATCGGTGGTCATGCCCACGATGTTCACGGGGGTGCGGAACCGGGAGACCAGCATGGCGGTCTTGCCGGAGACGGAGCAGACGACCACGGCCTTGGCATCCACATCCAGAGCCATGGAGCAGACGGCGTGGGAGATCTTGTCCAGATTGTCCTTGCCATCGAAGGGGGTGTTGCGGAAGTTGGAGGTGTAGTCGTTGTGGGCCTCGGTGTACTCGGCGATCTCGGCCATGGTGCGCACGGCCTCCACGGGGTATTTACCGGCGGCGGACTCGCCGGAGAGCATGATGCAGCTGGTGCCCTCATAGACGGCATTGGCCACGTCGGAGATCTCGGCACGGGTGGGCCGGGGATTGTGGATCATGGACTCCAGCATCTCGGTGGCGGTGATGACGCGCTTGCCCAGCATACGGCAGGTCTTGCTCAGACGTTTCTGGACATCGGGCAGACGGACGAAGGGGATCTCCACGCCCAGGTCACCGCGGGCGATCATGATGCCGCCGGCCACCTGGCAGATCTCCTCCACATTGTCCACACCGGCCTGGTTCTCGATCTTGGCGATGATCTCGATGTCCTCGCCGCCGTTGGCGTTCAGCAGGTCGCGGATGTCCTGGACATCCTGACGGGTGGAGACGAAGGAGGCGGCCACGAAGTCGACGCCGTGCTCGATGCCGAACAGCAGGTCAGCCTTGTCCTGCTCGCTCAGGTAGGGGCCGGACATGACCTTGTTGGGGAAGGACATGCTCTTGCGGTTGGACATCTCGCCGCCGACCTCACAGACGCAGACGATGTCGTGGCCCACGATCTCCTGGACGCGGAACTTGACGATGCCGTTGCAGACGGTGATCTCGCCGCCGGGGGCCATCTCGTTGTGCAGGTTGTCGTAGTTGACGCTGACGCGGGTCTCGTCGCCCTCACAGTCGTCAGTGGTGAAGGTGAAGGTGTCGCCGGGCTTGACGGTGACCTTGCCGTTGGCGAAGGTCTTGATCCGGTACTCGGGGCCCTTGGTGTCCAGCAGGATGGCGATGGGCAGGTTCAGCTTCTCGCGGACACGCTTGATGAGCTCGATCTTCTTCTCGTGCTCGGGATGGGTGCCGTGGGAGAAGTTCAGTCGTGCCACGTTCATACCGGCCAGGCACATTTGAGTCAGGACTTCCTCGTTCTCGCTGGCGGGGCCGATGGTGCAGATGATCTTGGTTTTACGCATGGTGCATGATCCTCCGTTTATTCTGGTTATGACACCATTGTATTTGGTAAAGGGGAAAAAGTCAATTGCCATATCCTGCCATCAAAATAGTCCAAAACTGCTCATGGCCATCACCCACAGGAAGAAGGTGGGCAGACAGCAGACGGTGGTGAAGATGACCATCTGACCGGCCAGCTCCGGATCGGCATCCATGCTGACGGCCAGGGGGTAGCTGGAGACGGCGGTGGGGGCCGCGAAGAGGAGGAAAATGGCGCACAGCTCCTGGGCCCGGAACCCCAGAGCCACGGCTCCGCCCACAAAGATGGCGGGGATCAGCAGGAGCCGGGTGCAGATGCCCAGCACCAGTGGTCTGCGGTTGCGGCCAATGGCCTGGACATCCAGGCTGACACCCAGACTCAGGAAGCTCAGGGGCGTTGCCAGACCGGCCAGGTCGAAGCAGACATCCTCCGCCATGGCGGGAAGCTCCAGATGCACCAGCTTCATGGCCAGTGCGATGACGGCGGCCAGAACGATCTGGTTCTTGCAGATGGACTTGAGGAGCTTTTTGGGGCTGGCGGTGGAGTTGCGGCCGATCTCCAGCAGGATGACCGCCAGGGCGTTGAAGAAGGGGACTGCGAAGGCACCCATCAGCATGACGATGCCGATGTTGCCCTCACCGTAGATGCTCTCGGCCACGGCGGAGCCGAAGAGGATGTAGTTGGGGCGCAGCAGAGCCTGACCCATGGCCGCGGCGGCGGGGGGATCCTTCATCAGCTTCGGCACCACAAGAATGCCGAAGAGGAACAGGAGGATCAGTCCGGCGGCGCCATAGAGGAAATAGCCTGCGCCGTTGAACTCGGCGAAATCGACGGTATAGATGTTCTTGAACATCAGCAGGGGCATGAAGACCTTGCTGACGATCTGATCCACCTTTTTCATGGTGGGTCGGTCGGTGACCTTACAGATGCGCATGATGACGCCGACGGCCATCATCAGTGCCATGGGCACGACCACCTGGGCAGCTACCAGGAAGCTGTTCATGGGATCAACTCCTTATCAAAATTCTGTCCCTATTGTACGATTTGAAGGCAGGTTTGTCAATAAACGCAAAAAAGAAGCATGTCATTGCGAACCAGTCCGCAGACTGGTGTGGCAATCCCCGAAGGTTTCCGGAATCTCCAGGAGATTGCCACGCCAGTGTGAGCACTGGCTCGCAATGACATGCTGTATTTTATAGCAAAACGATATTTTTCTTGGCGCACTCCTCGCGCATTTCCTTCGGCCACAGGCTGACCTGCACCTCGCCGATGTGGGCCTTACCCAGCAGGAGCATGCAAAGACGGCTCTGGCCGATGCCGCCGCCCATACTTAAGGGGAGGTTGCCGTTCAGGACGCCCTGGTGGAAGGGCAGCTCCAGACGGTTCTCACAGCCAAGCGCGGCACACTGAGCGCGCATGGCGTCGGCGTCCACCCGGATGCCCATGCTGGAAAGCTCCACCGCCTGCTGCAGGGTCTCGTCCCAGAACATCAGGTCGCCGTTCAGGCTCCAGTCGTCGTAGTCCGGTGCCCGGCCATCGTGGGGGCTGCCGGATCTCAGCTTGCCGCCGATGCCGATGATGAAGGTGGTGGGGTGCTCCTGGACATAGGCATTTTCACGGGCCTTACCGTCGAGGAGGGGATACAGATCCTCCAGCTCCTGGGCGGTGACGAAGCTGACCTCCCGGCTCAGCTGCACCCGGATCTGGGGGTACATGCACTTGACGGCGGAGAGGGTGGAGCAGATTGCGTCGACGATGTCGGTGACGGTGCGCTTGAGCTCGTCGAGGGTGCGCATGTCGGCGGTGATGACCTTCTCCCAGTCCCACTGATCCACGTAGATGGAGTGGAGCGCGTCGGGCTGCTCGTCCCGGCGGATGGCGTTCATGTCCGTCCAGAGACCGGTGTCGGGCTGGAAGCCGTACTCGCCCAGAGCCTGCCGCTTCCATTTGGCGAGGCTGTGGACGACCTGGGCGCATTCCACCCCGGGCACGCCGGGGATGTCAAAGGCCACGGGACGCTCGATGCCGGAAAGGTCATCGTTCAGACCGGTTGCCGGGTCAACGAAGAGGGGAGCGGTGGCGCGCATCAGGTGCAGACGGCGGGAAAGCTCGAACTGGAAGGTCTGCTTGATGAAGCCGATGGCACTCTGGGTCTCATATAGATTCAGTCTGGGTCTGTAGTTTTCAATCATGGGTATCCCTCCGGGACAAAGATAGATGCATTGTACACCAAAATACAAAAAGAGTCAATGTGTTCCGGTGACGGAAATTTGACCGCGCAGGAAAGATTTTCTGTACAAATTTGCCGGGGTGTGGTATGATGAGGAAAATGATCGGGAGGAATGCATCATGTCCATCGTCAAATTTTACCGGGGTGATCCCAATGCCCCCAAGCCCACCATGGGTGCCCACTTAGGCTCCAACGCCATCATCACCTGTAAGGGTCGTCTGCTTCTGGAGAAGCGCAGGGACTCCGACGTCTGGGGTCTAGTCGGCGGCGGCGTGAAGAACTACGAGACCGAAGTCCAGGCCATGGCCCGGGAGGTCAAGGAGGAGCTGGGCATCCGCGTTCCCCAGAGCCGATTCAAGCGTCTTCGCTCCTACGGCGAGCCGGGCCGCATCGCCGCCTACTGTGACGGCTCCATCTGGCGCATGGTCATCGTGGTCTTCGCCCTGGATTTCGAGGAGGAGCCCGTCATGAAGGTCAGCAATGAATCCAAGGAGCTTCGGTTCTTTACAAAGGAGGAGCTGAAGGACATCGAGATCGTCATTACCCACTCGGATATCGTGGAAGATCTCTTCATCAATGCATAAAAGGAACGGAGCCGCGAGGCTCCGTTCTTCGTTTATTCGATGATCTCCACGATCTCTCCGATGTACATCTTATGTGCTGGTTCGCTGCCGTAGAATTTGCGGATGACCTCGGGGGTGAAGTTCTCCGCCAGCATATCCTGGGCGAAGAGCTTTCGGCAGACGAGAGTCCGCCGGGCTTCCTTGTAGGTCACCGTTTCGCCGCAGGGGATGGGGGTCAGACCGGCCTCGGCATCCTTGTCGCAGTCCCGGCCCGACTTGCTGCCCATGATGCCCAGGGCCTGCTTGTACTGCTCGGGGTAGAAGGAGACGGTGAAATACTCGTTTTCCTCCATGAACCTCCAGGTATACCGGTTGGGCCGGACGTAGACCGTGACCACGCTCTTGCCCCACAGGCAGCCCACGCCGCCCCAGGAGATGGTCATGGCGTTGTGGTCTGCCATCGTGCCCGCCGCCACCAGAGCCCACTGATTGCCGAATTCGTCGAATGCATCGATCAAAAGCTTGCTCATGAAAATTCCTCCTTTTTGCAGTTACGATAGCATATTCACTCCCGGATTACAAGGCTTTTTCGCCGGAGGGACCTCCGGGGTGAATATGCTTTTTCCGCAAAATGTCCCGTATATCTCCCGGATTCGCGAAACATCATAAGAATTGCACCCAATTCATAAGCAGGAATATACAAAGATCCAGCAAAATATTTACAGTTTTTTCAAAGGCCGACTGGATTTCCCCCTTGTATATTCATGTAAAATATGCTATCATATTCTGCGACGGCGCAGTATCCTAGTCAAAGCACCCTTTTCCAGGCAGGGCCTAAAAATCCTGCGAAGGGCACATCGATGAAGTCCCTTGTGTCTGCTTGTTACGCCCAGTTTCGGGTGGATGCTGGGGGTTAAGGACAGCGGGCGCGCTCCAATGGCATGGGGCATACGACCCGCTCTCCGTGGAGACCATTATTCCGTGCGACGACGGCAAACGACCTGAGACGGTTCCGCTCGCGTACGGACTTGGTAAGAACCTGCAAGGCAGTGCGCAGAATCGTGTGCTGTGTGCAGTGTAGCCTGCCTTGCGTGGGTATGTGGGGATGAAAGATCAGACACACCGGCGTTGTGGCCACTTCGCTGTGTGTCATCGCTTTCGGAAACCATATCTGCAAAAGAGGCTAAGATCAGGGCTCGCTTTGCTGTGGAAATCACCTAGGCTGTCCGCAAGGGGCAGGTGGGGGATTACAGTACGGACTAAGTGGCAATCGGGTAAACGGGATTCGGTAACGCCCGTGACGGTGGATCAAAGGGAAACCGCCTGTACGGCAACGGCAGGTTCCGCCGGGGGAAAACCAACCCGACCTAAGCCGTAAGATTTATCCCGCCTGCTGCCGTCTTTTATCTACAGAAATCTCGGCCCCCTCGCAGAGGGGGCAGGGCTGCGAAGCAGACCGGGGGAGTGTTCTTCTGATGATGCGACACCCCCACCACCGCTTGCGCGGTCCCCCTCCCCCTGTGGGGGAGGCAGGAAATTGAAATTAGGAGAATCCAAATTGGCCAAACCTGACCCGCAAACATTGAAAAAAGAAGAGAAGCGCAGAACCCGCAACTGGGTCATCACCATCTTCTTTGCCACCATTGCCATCTCGGCCAGCATCTCGCTGGTGTCCGATCTCGTCATGGGCAGCAGCTCCATGCTGGTGGCCTTTCTGATATTGCTGATGATCGTCTTCATCGGCATCGTCTTTGACATCGTCGGCATGGCCGTGGCTACCGCCGAGGAAAAGCCCTTCCACGCCATGGCGGCCCGGAAGGTCAAGGGCGCAAAGGAGTGCATCACCCTGCTGCGCAGCGCCGAGCGGGTCAGCTCCATCTGCAACGATGTGGTGGGCGACATCTGCGGCGTCGTCTCCGGCTCCGCCTCTGCCACCATCGCAGGGCAGATCCTGAGCAATTTTGAGCTGAGCTTTGCGTCCGTGATTCCGCTGGTGCTGTCCAGCCTTGTGGCAGCCCTCACCGTCGGCGGCAAGGCCATCGGCAAGGGCATCGCGGTCAATGGCTGCACCGACATCGTCTATCACGCCGGTCAGGTCATCTACGCCGTGACCCACGTGAAGGATCTGTTCCGCCGGAAAAAGCGGGACACCAAGAAAAAGAAATGATAGGTTGTGAAAACCGTGAAATTGTTACCATCGATTCGGGGACACGCGGATCTGGTGAATCTGTCCGACGCCCAGCGCACCGCGCTCTGCGGCGAGATCCGTGATTTCATAGTTTCCCATGTGGCGGCTACCGGCGGGCACCTTGCGTCCAATTTGGGCGTGGTGGAGCTGACCGTCGCCATTGAAACCGTTTTTGATACCGCTCAGGACCGTCTGGTGTTCGATGTGGGTCATCAGGCTTATATCCATAAGCTGCTGACCGGTCGCCAGGCGGCTTTTGAGCGGCTTCGTATGTTTGAGGGGATGTCCGGTTTCCCCAAGCCCCACGAGAGTGAGACCGACTCCTTCGTGGCCGGACACGCATCTTCTTCCGTCTCCATCGCCCTGGGCATGGCCCGGGCCAGAAAGCTGACGGGGGAGAAATACAATGTCGTCACCCTGATCGGCGACGGCGCGGCCACCGGCGGCATGGTCTACGAGGCCCTGAACGACGCCGGAGCCAGCCGGGAGCCCATGGTGGTCATCCTCAACGACAACGAAATGTCCATCGACCCCAACGTGGGCGGCATGGCCTCCCATCTGAGCAATCTTCGAACCAAGGAGAGCTACTTCAGCTTCAAGAAGGCCTTCCGGGCGGCCACCAACAAGATGCCCGGCGGCGAGCAGATCTATCGCTTCACCCACAAGACCAAGGAGCTGCTCAAGCGCAGTCTGCTGCGCAAGAGCATGTTTGAATACATGGGCTTCGAGTACATCGGCCCCGTGGACGGTCACGATATGCCGGAGCTGATCCGGCTGCTGAAGGCCGCCCGGGACATGGAGAAGCCCGTTCTCATCCATGTCATCACCCAGAAGGGCAGAGGCTACGGCCCCGCCGAGGCGGAGCCCAGCAAGTACCACGGCGTGGGCAAATTCGATCCCGCCGACGGTCATGCCCTGGCTGCCAAGAAGACCACCTATTCCGATGTCTTCGGTCAGACGATGATGGAACTGGCGAAGGAGGATCCCCGGGTCTGTGCCATCACCGCCGCCATGCCCGGCGGAACGGGGCTGCTGCCCTTCAAGAACGCCTTCCCCAAGCGGCTCTTCGATGTGGGCATTGCGGAGGAGCACGCAGTATCCATGGCGGGCGGACTGGCCAAGCAGGGTGCCAAGCCCGTGGTGGCCATCTACTCCACCTTCTTCCAGCGAAGCTATGACCAGATCATGCAGGACATCGGACTTTTACAGCTGCCCGTCGTTCTGGCCGTTGACCGGGCGGGACTGGTGGGCGAGGACGGCCCCACCCATCATGGTGTCTTTGATGTGGGCTTCCTGCGGCAGGTGCCGGGTATGACCGTCCTTTGTCCCGCAAGCCATGAGGAGCTTCAGCGGATGCTGCGCTGGGCGGTTCAGGAGTGCGGCGGCCCGGTGGCTGTCCGCTATCCCCGGGGTTCTGAGGGCAATTATAAGGAGTGCGCCTTTGAGGACGACCCCTACGGCGTCTGCGTCCATCGCAAGGGCACGGATGTGACCCTCATCACCTACGGCAACATCGTCAACAATGTCCTTTCTGCTGCTGAACAGCTTGAAGCACAGGGCATTTCCGCCACGGTTGTGCGGCTGCTGTCTGCATCCCACATCCCCGAGCTGAGCAGCCTGATCTCCGGCCCCGCCGTGGTCGTGGAGGAGGCCTGCACCGGCTCCGGCATCAAGGAGGCCATCGGCTGGTCGCTGCCCGGTAAGCGGGTCTATGGCATCGACCTGGGTGCGGATTTCGTGCCCCACGGTGACCAGAATTCACTTCATCAATTCACCGGCCTGGACGCCGGTTCCATTACCAAATTCGTCTGCGAGGTAGTGCACAATGAAAAATAAAAAGCGATTGGATGTGCTCCTCGTGGAGCAGATGTATGCCGAGACCCGCTCCAAGGCCCAGGCCATCATCATGGCGGGACTGGTCTATGTCAACGGGCAGAAGGCCGACAAGGCCGGTATGTCCTTCGATGCCGACACCGCCGTCATCGAGGTTCGCGGACAGGCCTGTCCCTACGTCAGCCGGGGTGGTTTGAAGCTGGAGAAGGCCCTCCGGGACTTCGGCGTGGACCCCACCGGCTTCGTCTGCTCCGACTCCGGCTGCTCCACCGGCGGCTTCACCGACTGCCTGCTCCAGCAGGGAGCCAGCAAGGTCTTCGCCATCGACGTGGGCTACGGCGAGCTGAACTGGAAGATCCGCAACGACCCCCGGGTGGTGGTCATGGAGCGCACCAACATCCGCTATGTGACCCCCGAGGACATCGGCGAGCCCCTTGACCTGAGCGTCATCGACGTCAGCTTCATCTCCCTGCGGATCGTCCTGCCCGCCATCCGGAATCTGCTGAAGGAGGGCGAGGGTCAGGTGCTTTGTCTCATCAAGCCCCAGTTTGAGGCGGGCCGTGAAAATGTCGGTAAGAACGGCGTCATCCGGGAGCCCTCCATCCATAAAGAGGTGCTGGACAACTTCCTTGCCCTGGCTAAGGAGCTGAACTTTACCATTCTGGGCCTGACCTTCTCTCCCGTGAAGGGCCCTGCCGGTAATATTGAATTTCTGGGCCATCTGACCCTTCGGGATGTTCCGGGCATCGAGCCCGATACCGCCGATGTGGTCGCCCAGGCCCACAAGACTCTGGACTGAGGGGGATACGGCCATGATTAAGAAAGTCATCCTCACCCCCAATCCCTACCGGGACGGCGGCTTCAAGACCGTTGCTGCTGCCCAGAAGATCCTCCAGGAATCGGGTATCGAGACCCGGATCTGCCTGCCCTTTGAGGTGGACAAGTCCTTCGTCCTGCCCCGGGATATCCGCTTCTCCCGTCTGGATCGGGAGCTGAACTGGGCGGATATGGTCATCTGCTTCGGCGGTGACGGCACCATCCTCCATATGGCCAAGGCGGCTACCCGGCACCGCATCCCCATTCTGGGCGTCAACATCGGCACCATGGGCTTTATCGCGGAGCTGGAGAGCACGGAGCTCCAGGAGCTGGCCCGGATCGCCAAGGGCGACTATACCATCGACTCCCGGATGATGCTGGACGTCACCGTCCGCCGGGGCGGCGACGTGATCTTCCATGACATCGCCCTGAACGATGTGGCCATCACCAAGGGCGCGGTAGCCCGGATCGTCCACCTGAACGTCTGCTGCGATGGTGTGCGGGCCCTGGAATTCGGCGGAGACGGACTGCTGGTCTCCACCCCCACCGGCTCCACCGCCTACTCCCTCTCCGCCGGCGGCCCCATCGTGGAGCCTGACGCCCGGAGTATCCTGCTGACCCCCATCTGCGCCCACGATATCGTGAGCAAGTGCATCGTAGCCTCCGACAGGCGCACCATCACCGTCACCATGTCCCAGAATGCCCGGCGCAATGCCTTCCTTTCCGTGGACGGCGGACGGGCCTTCAAGATGAACATGGGCGACACCGCCTCCATCGTCTGTTCCCGAATGGAGACGAGACTTGTGCGGCTGAAGGATCGGAGCTTCTACGATATCATCAACAACAAGCTGAAGCATTACGAATGAAAGAGGTGTGGAATATGAAGACCCAGAGACAGGCAAAGATCATGGAGATCATCTCCACCAAGGACATCGAGACCCAGGAGCAGCTTCTCCTGGCCCTCCAGGAGGCTGGCTACTATTCCACCCAGGCCACCATCTCCCGGGACATCAAGGAGCTCAGGATCGTCAAGGAGCTGACCAATTTCGGCACCTATCGCTATACCACCTCCGCTAAGGATGGCAGCCACACCTTCTCCGCCCGGCTCAACACCATCTTCCGGGAGTGCATCACGGGCTTTGACTATGCCCAGAACATGATCGTCATCAAGACCATGCCCGGCCTTGCCAATGCCGCCGCCTCCGCCATCGACGCCATGAACATGGGCGTGGTGCTGGGCACTCTGGCGGGCGACGACACGGTGTTCATCGTCATGCGTGACAACAATTCCGCCGCAGCCTTCTGCGGCGAGATCCGCAATCTGCTGAATTAAGGAGAATGCCCCATGCTGAGTCTTTTGCACATTGAGAATATCGCCGTCATTGAATGCGCGGATATTTCCTTCGATCAGGGCTTCAATGTCCTGACCGGTGAGACCGGCGCGGGCAAATCCATCGTCATCGACGCCATCTCTGCCATTTTGGGCCAGCGGGCTTATCGCGATATGATCCGCACGGGAACCAATAAGGCCGTCGTCCGGGCGGTCTTTACGGAGGTACCGGAGCTGAGCTGGTTCGCCGAGCAGGGCGTGGAATACGACTCCGAGACGGTGATCCAGCGGGAGATCCATCTCGACGGCAAGAATGTCTGCCGGGTCAACGGTACGCTGGTCAGCGTTTCCATCCTCCATAAGCTGGGCGTCCAGCTCATCAACATCCACGGCCAGCACGACAGTGCGGCCCTCTTTGACGAAGAGAATCACCTGAACTTTCTGGATGCATTTGCAGACAATCAACAGCTGCTTCTGGGATATCAGGAAACCTTTTCTGTGGTCTCCCAGCTCCGGCGGGAGATCAGCAAGCTGAGCATGGACGAGGGGGAGAAGCTCCGCCGCATGGAATCTTTGCGCTTTCAGATCGACGAGATCTCCCGGGCCAATCTGGAGCCCGGTGAGGACGAGGCGCTGGAGGCCCGGCGCAAGGTGCTGCAGAACGCGGAAAAGCTCTCCGATGCCATCAACGAGGGCGTGGAATGCCTTTACGGTTCCGACGATTCCGACGGCGCCGCCAGTCTCATGGCCCAGGCCGAACGGGCACTGAGCCGCATCGCAAAATACGACGACTCCCTGGCGGAGCTCCACGAGCGGGTGAAAGACCTCATGTATCAGGTGCAGGACGCCGCCGAGGGCCTCCGGGATTCCCGCAACACCTTTGCCTACTCCGCCGAGGAGCTGGAGCAGATCGAGACGAGATTGGACACCATCCACCGGCTCCGCCGGAAGTACGGCGCCAGCTGCGAGGACATCCTGGCCTATCTGGAAAAGGCCAGGGAGGAGCTGGATCGGATCGAATTTGCGGACGACCACATGGAGCGGCTGAAGAAGAAGCTGAAGAAGGCGGAAAAGGAGGCCATTTCCCGGGCTGAGGAGCTGCGGGAATCCCGGAAGGAGACAGCGAAGAACCTCTCCGTCCGGATCCTTGACGAGCTTCGTCAGCTGGATATGCCCAAGGTGCAGTTCGAGTGCGTCTTCACGGAGATTGAGCTGAGCCCCAACGGTGCGGATGCCGTGGCCTTCTACATGTCTGCCAACGCCGGTGAAGCCCTGAAGCCCATGAGCAAGGTGGCCTCCGGCGGCGAGCTGGCCCGCATCATGCTGGCCATGAAGAACGTGCTGGCCGAGAAGGACAGCGTCGATACCCTGATCTTCGACGAGGTGGACACCGGTGTCTCCGGACGGGCCGCCCAGAAGGTGGCCGAGAAGCTGCGCAGCGTTGCCCGCACCAAGCAGGTGCTCTGCGTCACCCATCTGCCCCAGATCGCAGCTCTGGCCAACACCCATCTGCTCATCGCCAAGGCCGAGCGGGGCGGACGCACCTATACCAGCGTGACACCGCTTACCATCGAAGGCCGGAAGGCCGAGCTGGCCCGCATCATCGGCGGCGCGAATATCACCGAAATCACCCTGAAGAGCGCGGAGGAGATGCTCCAGATCGGCTCTTGACCCATTAGGAGGCTACTATGAAACTTGAAATGCGCCCCACGCGCAGACGGCTCCTGTCCGCCGGTCTGGTGGTTTTGACCTTCTGCTTCCTGCTGCTCCTGTCCCGGGGCTTTGTGACCAGCGGAGACGACTGGTACTTTACCTCCCGTACCATGGACGAGAGCTTCCTGAAAGCACTTGAGCGGGGCTGGGCCAATGCGGCGGGGCACTACCGCAGCACCAATGGCCGATTGCTTGGCAACGGTTTTTCCAAGGCCTTCGGCTGCTCCGAATTCTGGCGGGAGATCGGACGGTGCTGCATCATTCTTGTGATCCTGCTGCAAATGTGCCGTCTGGCGAAGATCCGTACGCTGCCGATGTATGCGGCAGCTGTGATGCTTGTGGTGGCGATCCCGCCGGTGCTGTATGCCCAGTCCTATGCCTGGGGTGCGGGCTTCTTCAATTACGTTCCGCCGCTGGTGGTGATCTTCGCTTACCTGTTCCGGGTGGATCGGCTGTTGGACGGCAAGAAGGACTCCGCGCTTCAGGGGTTGTGGATGCTGCTCCTGCTGCTGGCAGGACAGCTCTTTGTTGAGAATGTGGCGGTTGGCATGTGTCTGCTCACCGGCGGTGTGCTGGTGTGGTATCTGGCTGTAAACCGGAAGCTGAGCTGGTCTCTGTGCGGCGCGTTCCTCGGGAGCGTGATCGGCTGCATCATCATGTTCTCGGCCCCCGGCTACAGCAATGTGAATCAGGAAGGCTACCGTCAGGTCTCCGCTACCTTTGAGGAGCTGATGAAGGTGGTCAAATCCAATTTTGCGGTCATTACCCAGTATCTGACCGAGGACAACTGGACGATCATCGTGCCCCTGACGGCTTTGAGTCTGTGGATGCTGGTTGGCGCCGCACCGGAAAAGCCTTGGCAGAAGGCGCTGCGCAGTGCTGCGGCTCTGGCGCTGATGATCTGCCCCGTGTATTTCTTCGCCCATTATCAGATCCTGCGCACCCTGGCCTATGTCGAATGGGTGGCGGAGCTCAGCTTCTGGCTGGACATCGCCGCGAACCTGCTGTATCTGCTGGCGGTGCTGACCGCCGTGGTGCTGGGGCTTGAGGATGGGAATCGCAGACGCCGGGCCGTTTTGGCCATTGCCGCTGTTCCCTCGGTCTTCGGTGCGCTGGTGGTGGTCTATCCCATCGGCCCCAGATGCCTGTACATCCCGTATATGCTGCTGGTGAGTCTGGTACTGATCCTGGCGGAGGAGGCGCTGGAGCGCCTTGACCGGACGGTTGTCCGGAAGCTGAGCATCCCGGTCATCGCCACGGTGGCCTGTGTGCTGACGGTCTATCTGTGGGTCGGTGTCTGGAACGGACACTGCGAGCAGGTGCGCACCAACCAGATCGAGTCTGCCATGGCCTCCGGCTGCGCCACCGTGGAGCTGCCCAGCTATCCCTATCCGAGCTTCGTGCACAATGGCAACGGCGGCGCCATGCGGTATTACTACTATTACGAGACGCCGGGTGATCTGGAGTTCGTTTTCATCAATCACGCGGATTGGTACCGCAAGTGAGCCAGGGGGCAGCGTATGTACGTCATCAGTCTGGTTTTCTTCGGCTTTGCCGTTCGCAAGTATAAGGACAAATACATCCCTGCCGCTGTGGCGATGATGCTCTGGTTCCTCCTCAGTGCCATGCTGGCCCGACCTGCTGCACTGCTGGTGCCCTATCTGGAGCTCCTTGGGATCGCGGAGAAGGGCATCTTTGCGGTTATGACCGCGCTGCTGCTTTGGCTGTGTGTGCTTCGGAAGAAACCGCTTCGGCTCGATTGGTTCCCGCTGGCGGGAACACTGCTGGCCGCCGCCATCCGCGTTGGCTGGTATGGCTATTTCCATTGGTTCACTGCCAATCTGGGCGAGGATGCCTATGATGCAGTCCTCCGTATGGGTGCCATCAGCGGCTGGAAGGATTTCCTCCTCCAGATCGTTCTGTGCGCCGTGGCTGTCTGGCACATCTGGTGGATGAGCAGACCGCGATTTATCAAGTGAACATCAGGCCGTCCTCCTTCACCGGGAGGGCGGCCTTTGTCATAGAATGGGCCGGAGGTGTTATTCTATGAAACGACCGCTTTTTACCGGACTTTGCACCGCGCTGGTGACGCCATTCGCGGGGGATCGGGTCAATTATGCCATGCTGGAGACGCTGATCCGGCGGCAGATCGATGCAGGCGTGGATGCCATCGTTCTGGCGGGGACGACGGGGGAGTCGCCCACATTGACCACCGAGGAGAAGCTGGAGATCTTCCGTCGGGGCGTGGAGACCGCCGCCGGTGACTGTAAGATCATCGCCGGTACGGGGAGCAACTGCACCGCCAATGCCGTGAGTCTGAGCCGTGCGGCGCAGGGACTGGGCGTGGACGGACTGCTGGTGGTGACGCCCTACTATAACAAGGCCACCCAGCCGGGGCTGGTGAAGCACTATGCCGCCATTGCGGAGTCCGTGGAGCTCCCGGTGATCGCCTATAACGTGCCGTCGCGCACCGGAGTGGATATCTCCGTGAATACCTGCCGGGAGCTGGCAAGGATCGACAACATCGTCGGCATCAAGGAGGCGGGGGGCGATATCTCCAAGGTGGCCAAAATTCTGGCTTCCTGCGAACTGCCGGTCTATTCGGGCAACGACGACCAAACCGTTGCAATCATGGCACTGGGCGGTCTGGGGGTCATCAGCGTGGCCTCCAATGTGATTCCGGAGGAGATGAATGCCTTAGTCAAGGCGGCGCTGGCAGGGGACTTTCCAAAGGCTGCCGCATTCCAGCGCAAACTTCTGCCGCTGATGGAGCTGCTGTTCTGCCAGGTCAACCCCATCCCCGTCAAGGCCGCCATGGCGATGATCGGCTTCGATGTGGGTGGCTGTCGGATGCCGCTGGATGATTTGACAGCACAGAACGCACGGCGGCTCCGGGAGTGTCTTGATTGCGTCCGCAACGGTTGATGGTTGCGCTGTGGAATCAGATGTGGTAAAATAAGCCCATACAAAGATAAAGGGAGGAAGACAAATGCTTCTGATCAAAAACGGACACATCAAGACCATGGCCGGGCCCGAGCTGGAGAACGGCTGCGTACTCATCGGTGATGACGGCAAGATCGTCGCCGTGCGGGAAAATCTGGTGGCTCCCGAGGGCTGCGCGGTCATTGACGCCGGCGGCCGTCTGGTGACCCCCGGCTGTGTGGAGGCCCACTGCCATATCGGTCTGCACAACGAGGCCGTGGGTTGGGAGGGCATGGATTACAACGAGGGCATCGATCCCATCACCCCCCAGATGCGGGCCATCGACTCCATCTGGCCCATGGACGAGGCGTTTGAACACGCCCGGAAGGGCGGCGTCACCACCTGCTGCACCGGACCCGGCAGTGCAAATGTTCTGGGCGGCACCTTCGTCGCCATCAAGACCGCCGGTAAGCGGGTGGACGACATGATCGTCAAGGATCCCATCGCCATGAAGTGCGCCTTCGGTGAGAATCCCAAACGGTTCTACGGCAAGCAGAGCAAGAAGGCACCCCTGACCCGCATGGGCACCGCAGCCCTCCTCCGGGAGACCCTGTTCAAGGCCAAGCGGTATATGGAGGAGCTGGATGCGGGCAAGGAGCCCAAATTCGACATGAAGCTGGAGGCTCTGCTGCCCGTCATGCGCGGCGAGATCCCTCTGAAGGCCCATGCCCACAGAAGCGATGACATCTTCACCTCCATCCGCATTGCCAAAGAATTTGGCCTGAAGTTGACGCTGGATCACTGCACCGACGGAGCGGTCATTGCCGAGGAGCTGGCGAAGGAGGGCTATCCCGCCTTCGTGGGCCCGTCTCTGGGCTCCAAGACCAAGATCGAGCTTGCCAGCAAGTCCTTTGATGCCCCCGGTGTCCTCCATAAGGCCGGTGTCAAGGTCAGCATCATCACCGATGCTCCGGTGATCCCCCAGCAATACCTGCCCATGTGCGCCGGTCAGGCCGTTCAGGCGGGCCTTCCCATGGAGGAGGGCTGGCGGGCCATCACCATCAACCCCGCAGAATCCATCGGCATCGCCGACCGGGTCGGCTCTCTGGAGGTTGGCAAGGACGGCGATGTGGTCATCTGGACTGCGGATCCCCTGGTGAACGTGGGAGCCCGGGCGGTGTGCACCGTCATTGAGGGCAAGGTCGTCTACCAGGAGGGTTGATATGGCAAAGCTCCAGGAATTCCGACCCGCGCTGGGCGCCTTCCTGCTGATGATGGCCATGGCCTTGACCACCACCGCACTGAGCTTTTTTGTCGAACCCGTCTGCGCGGCCCTGGAGCTGGGCCGGGGCAGCTTTACCATCTACTACAGCATTCTGACCGCCTCCGGTGCACTGGCGATCCCGGTGCTGGGGCAGGTCATCAACAGGAAGGGTGTCCGGGGCATCCTTGCCATCAGCTCCGTCTGGGTCGCACTGGGACTGTTCGTGTTCTCTCTGTCGGGCAGTCTTTGGGTGTTTTATGGGGCTGCGGCGGTCATGGGGCTCTTTGGTACCTCCTGCGTCAGTCTCTGCGCCAATGTCATCGTCCACCAGAGCTACTCCGGCGGCAGGGCCTCGGGACTGCTCGGCATCGTCATGTCCGGCTCCGGCGTGGGCGGCATGATCGTGAGCTTTCTCCTGCCGGGGCTCATCGTGCAGCTCGGCTGGCGGTGGTGCTACCGCATCCTGGGAATCTGCTGGCTGCTGCTGGGCATCGGCGCGCTGGTGCTTCTGGGCAAGCAGGAGCTTACCGGCGGCATCGGTCACCGGAAGACCCCGGCGGACGGCATGACCCGGGCCCAGGCTCTGCGCAGCCCGAAGCTCTACCTGCTGACTGCGGCGATGTTCATTCTGTCCGCAGCCTGCGGCATCCAGCAGCTGCTGCCATCGGTGCTCTCCGGCTACGGCTTCGATACCACCCAGGTCAGCGGCATGCTGTCCTTCTTCACGGCTGCGCTTGCCGTGGGAAAGATCGTCCAGGGGCTGCTCTACGGTCGGATCGGCCCGGACAAGGGCGGGTATCTGGTCATATCCGTTTTTGCGTTGAGCTACGGGCTTCTGCGCATCCCCTCCATGGTCTATCCGGCTCTGCTGCTTCTGGCTGTGGGCATGGGCTGCGTCACGACCCTGATGCCCATCGTCACCCGCTTCACCTTCGGTGCGCTGGAGTATGCCGCCATCTGGAGCATCCTCTCCACCGCCAGCAACGTCGGCGCCCTGATCGCCACGCCCCTGTTCGGCATGGTCTACGATGCCACCGGCTCTTATGAGCCAGCCATGGCGGCAGCTGCGGTTGGTCTGGCGTCGGCACTGATCGCCCTGTACCTCTCCTTCCGCAATCAAAAATAAGAGATCGGGATGCCACGGCATCCCGATCCATTATTTACGGCTTGCAGATCCCGCAGGGCTCATAGCCCTGGAAGATCAGCTCGTCCCGGGTGCACTTGACGGTGTCCCGGTTCTTTTCACTGATGTTGTCGGCGTTGGAGCAGTCGGGGTCGTGGAACTTCTTGCTGGAGGTGTTCAGCACCCAGGTCTGGATCTCGCCGCCCTGGCCGATCTCGGAGGCCACGCTGTCGCCGCTCCGGTAGTCGATCAGCACGCCGGGCTGGACGTTGTAGCAGTAGACGTGGAACATCAGCTTGTCCTCGTCATATTGCGATTCACCGCACTCCACACAGTAGCCCTCCATCTGGACGCCGGAGCAGACCAGGGCGTCCTCCTGATAGATGGGGGTGACCCGGTAGAGGACGTGGTGCTCCTCCTCCTTCACATGGTCGGCAACCATATTTTCGAAGGGGAGCATGCCCTCGATGTTTAAGTACCGGGTGCCGGTAATGAGATTGCCCTTGTTGGCGTTCTCGCCGGTGAGCTGGAAGCCGATCAGGTGGCAGCGGTTGTATAGATATTTGCCGTCGATGAAATCGTACTGCTTGTTGATCCAGCCGGAGGGTGTCACGGAGCTGATGGAGCCCCGGTCCTCGGTGGGCATCAGCTCCACGCCGATGCAGGCATAGGCAGTGCCGCAGCGGCCCAGCTCATCCAGGGGGGAGTAGACCTCGAAGGTTTCGGTGGTCAGGTCATCCGCAGTGAAGCCGGGGACATTGCGGTCGATTTCGATGTAAGCATCCCCGGACCAGGCGGGGATGGCCTCCAGGGAGACGGCTGGGGCCTCGGGGATGATGACTACCTCCACGCAGCCCGTCAGCAGGACTGCCAGAAGAAGAAAGCATATCAGTTTTTTCAAATGCATTTGACATATACCTCCATGGTGATTCGCTCATGGCTGGAGCCGGGAAAATCCTCCGCGTGTTCCAGTTGCCATTTCCCGGGAAACCGGAAGTGCTCGTCCGCCGGGTAGACCCGGTTCCAGCGGAAGAGGACGAGCTTCTCGATATGATCTGAATAGGCTTCGAAGGAGGGATCCTCCGCAAAGCACCAGTCGCCGGGCTTCGCATCGCGCAGATAGTCTCCGCTGCTGTAAACGTTCTCCTCAAACTGCCGGGCCGAGTATTCGCTCATGCGCAGCTTCCCGCCGGACAGCTCCAGAAGCCGCTGGCGCAGAGCCCGATCCTTGCTCTGGCGGCGTCCGCCGAAACGGATGCCCAGCTTGTCATCTACACAGATCGCCAGGATCACGGCATCTCCTCCTTTTTGATCGAATGCAATCATTTTACACGGAATCAGCCCGATAGTCAACAAAAAACCTGCTTGACAGGGGAGAGACGATGTGATAAAGTTAGTGCATAATTGCGTAGAAGGGGAGGTTCCGCCCCGAAAATCCTTTCAGAGAGCGCGTGGATGGTGAGAACGCGTAAGGATGTGAGCGGATGGTCGCCCCGGAGCTCATTCCCTGAACTGACAGTAGGGGAGTGCGGGTAAGCCCGTTACAGCGTTTGAGTGCCCGAGAGGGAATTCAGGTGGTACCGCGGAGATTTTCGCCCTGAGTCATGTTGACTCGGGGCTCTTATTTTTTGTAGGGAACGGCCTACGTGCCGTTCCGCAACGCCCGCACTTGTACCATTGGAACGGCACGCAGACCGTTCCCTACGAAATGTAAATAACTCTAAAAGGAGAGATTTGAAAATGGCAAGAGAACTGCCGAAGATCTACGACCCCAGCGAGGTCGAGTCTTCCATCTACAAGATGTGGGAGGACAACGGTTACTTCCACGCCGAGCGGGACGAGAACAAGAAACCCTATACCATCGTCATGCCGCCCCCCAACGTCACCGGCCAGCTCCACATGGGCCACGCCGTGGACAACACCATGCAGGACATCCTGATCCGCGCCAAGCGGATGCAGGGCTATGCAACCCTGTGGCTGCCCGGCACCGACCACGCCTCCATCGCCACCGAGGCCAAGGTCGTCGAGGCCATGGCCAAGGAGGGTCTGACCAAGGAGATGCTGGGCCGCGACGGCTTCCTGGAGCGGGCCTGGGAGTGGAAGCGCACCTACGGCAACCGCATCGTCCAGCAGCTGAAGAAGCTGGGCTCCTCCTGCGACTGGGAGCGGGAGCGCTTCACCATGGACGAGGGCTGCTCCGACGCCGTCAAGGAGGTCTTTGTCCGCCTGTACAAGGAGGGCAACATCTATCGCGGCAACCGGATGGTCAACTGGTGCCCCCACTGCAACACCTCCATCTCCGATGCCGAGGTCGAGCACGAGGAGCAGGCTGGTAACTTCTGGCATCTGCTGTACCCCGTCAAGGAGACCGGTGAGCTGCTGGAGCTGGCAACCACCCGTCCCGAGACCATGCTGGGCGACACCGCCGTCGCCATCAACGCCGAGGATCCCCGCTACGCCCATCTGCACGGCTGCCACGTGATCCTGCCCATCCTGAACAAGGAGATCCCCATCGTCTGCGACGAGCATGCCGACATGACCAAGGGCACCGGCGTCGTCAAGATCACCCCCGCCCACGATCCCAACGACTACGAGGTGGGCAACCGCCACGATCTGCCCCGCGTCCGGGTCTTCACCTACGACGGCTTCATGACCGGCGCCGCCGACAAGGCCGCCTGCGATGAGCTCTTCGCCTCCGGCCGCGCTACCGTGGGCGAGCCCGAGGTTCTGGACTGCGGCAAGTACGCAGGTATGACCACCGCCGAGTGCCGCAAGGCCATCGTGGCCGACCTGAAGGAGCTGGGCTTCCTGAAGGACATCGAGCCCCTGACCCACGAGGTCGGCACCTGCTACCGCTGCCACAACACCATCGAGCCCATGATCTCCAAGCAGTGGTTCGTGAAGATGGAGCCCCTGGCCGGCCCCGCCGTGGAGAGCGTTGAAAAGGGCGAGATCAAGTTCGTCCCCGAGCGCTTCACCAAGAACTACATGAGCTGGATGAAGGGCAGCCGCGACTGGTGCATCTCCCGCCAGCTGTGGTGGGGCCACCAGATCCCCGCCTGGTACTGCGACGACTGCGGCGAGACCATCGTCGCCAAGGACGCACCTGCCGTCTGTCCCAAGTGCGGCTCCGTGCACCTGCAGCAGGATCCCGATACCCTGGATACCTGGTTCTCCTCCGCTCTGTGGCCCTTCTCCACCCTGGGCTGGCCCAACGAGGACGCTGAGGATCTGAAGTATTTCTATCCCACCAACACCCTGGTCACCGGCTATGACATCATCGGCTTCTGGGTGTCCCGTATGATCTTCTCCGGCCTGGCCTACACCGGCAAGGCTCCCTTCGACACCGTCTGCATCCACGGCATCGTCCGCGACTCCCTGGGACGCAAGATGTCCAAGTCCCTGGGCAACGGCATCGATCCCCTGGTGGTCATCGAGGAGTACGGCGCCGACGCCCTGCGCTTCATGCTGGTGGACGGCTCCACCCCCGGCAACGACATGCGCTACTCCGAGGAGAAGGTCAAGGCCGCCCGTAACTTTGCCAACAAGCTCTGGAACGCTAGCCGCTATGTGCTGATGTCCCTGCCCGAGGGCGCGAAGAATGAGCTGCCCGCCCTGGAGGCTCTGGAGATTTCCGACAAGTGGGTGCTCTCCAAGCTGAACAGCCTGATCCGCGAGGTCAAGGAGAACCTGGACAAGTTCGAGATGGGCATGGCTGTCCATAAGATCTACGACTTCATCTGGGACACCTACTGTGACTGGTACATCGAGCTGACCAAGGCTCGTCTGTACGCCGAGGACGAGGGCCGCAAGCAGACCGCCCTGCAGGTGCTGGTCTACGTGTTGGATCAGATGCTCAAGCTCCTGCATCCCTTCATGCCCTTCATCACCGAGGAGATCTGGCAGTCCATCCCCCACGAGGGCGATTCCCTGATGCTGGCTCAGTGGCCTGAGTACCGGGAGGAGCTGAATTTCAAGACCGAGGAGGCTCAGATGGAGGCCGTCATGGAGGCCATCCGTGCCATCCGTGCCCGCCGTGCTGAGATGAACGTGCCCCCCAGCAAGAAGGCAAGCCTGATGATCTTGTCTGCCACCCCCGAGCTCTTCGCCGAGGGCACCGGCTTCTTCCAGAGACTGGCCTACGCCGATGAGGTCACCATCCTCTCCGCTGAGCCTGAGAACCTGGACGGCATGGTCACCTGCACCACCGCCGCCGCCAAGCTGTATATCCCCATGGGTCAGCTGGTGGACGTGGCCAAGGAGGTCGAGCGCATCACCAAGGAGCTGGACAAGGCAAAGAAGTTCCTGAAGTCCATCGAGGGCAAGCTCTCCAACGAGAAGTTTGTCTCCAAGGCCCCCGAGGCCGTCGTCGCCGCAGAGAAGGAGAAGGCCGCCAAGACCGCTTCCCTGATCGAGCAGCTGGAGCAGAGCCTGGAGGCTATGAAGAAGCTGTAAATGCATATGCGAAATGCCCGGACGCAAGTCCGGGCATTTCTGAAAAGGGTGTTTCTGATGAAAGAATCGAAAAAGAAAGCAATCGGGTTATTTCTCATATTTCTGGTATCCTATTTTGGAATGAGTGCTTTCGATACATATGCAACGTTTATCAGCATGTTTGGGCACCGGCTGATCCGGACGACTTTGCTGGCCGTCTATTTTATCCCGCTGGCTTTGCGCATGAAACGCCATGCACAAAATGCCGAATTAAGATGGATCGGTTGCTGTTCCCGGTTTCTTCTGTTGGTTCTGCCGATTTGGGCAGCATTGAATATCATCAGCCTGATCTTCTTTTGAAATAGGGAATGCCCGGCATTGCGTCCGGGCGTTTTCATTCTGTAGGGTGGGGTCATGACCCCACCGACCAAGTTGGACAATTTCCCAGACAAAACAGAAGGACGAAGCGTAAATTTCCACTGTCATCGCGAGCCGAAGGCGCGGCGATCTCCTGGTACGCCATGCAAATTTGCGACGCAGTACCTGGAGATTGCCACGTCGCTTCGCTCCTCGTAATGACGGTGGTAGAGGCAAGTCGTTTCCTCTGGTTTGCGTGAGCAATCGACGAACCTGCTCGGCGGGGGCAGTGCCGCCCGCCCTACAGGCAGAAATAAGGAAAGGGCGCACCCGCATGGGTGCGCCCGAAATTTATACTTTCCGCTGCATATTGATGTTCTGGATCATGAAGCCGCACTTCTGGTAGAAGCTGACGGCGGCATCGTTCTGGGGGTAGACGTTCAGCTGCAGATCAGTGCAGCCAAAAGCCCGCGCCAATACCCGAAGCTCCTCCATCATCTGGGTGCCGATGCCGTGATTTTGGAATTCCTCGTCCACGCAGAATTGCTGGATATAGAAGACCTTCCGCTTCACCAGCTCCGGCAGATCGTGAATCCGGATTGCGGTCATGGCATAACCCACGACCGTACCGCCGAGCTTCGCCACGTACAGCTCCTTATTCTTAATCAGCTCCGAGAACCGCTCCTCGGGGAACAGCTCCTCCGGCATCCGGTAGATGTCGGGCCGCCAGTCCATGTGCAGCTGGTGGATCTGGCGGGAAAGTCGGTTGACCGCCGCCCGATCCTTGGCATTTGCCAGCTCGATCATGCCAGCACGGCCTTGTGGAAGACCTTCTTGCCCTTGCGGATCTTCACGCCCGCTTGCAGCATCTCCTCGGTGACGGCGAAGGTGGCATCGGTCATCTTCTCATCGTTGACGAACACGCCGCCCTGCTGCACCAGCTGGCGAGCCTGCTTGTTGGAGGGAGCCAGACCGCACTTGACCATCAGGTTCAGGAAGCCGATCTTGCCGTCAATCAGGTCAGCGGCAGCGATTTCGGTGGTGGGCATGTTGGCATCGTCGCCGCTGCCTGCGAACAGAGCCTTGGCGGCGGCCTGGGCCTTGTCGGCCTCCTCCTCGCCGTGGACAAGCTTGGTCAGCTCGTAGGCGAGGATCTCCTTGGCGGTGTTCAGCTGGGCATCCTTCCAGTCGGCCATGGCGTCGATCTGCTCCAGGGGCAGGAAGGTCAGCATGCGGATGCACTTGAGGACGTCGGCATCCTCCACGTTGCGCCAGTACTGGTAGAAGTCGAAGGGAGTGGTCTTGTTGGGATCCAGCCACACGGCTCCCTTGGCGGTCTTGCCCATCTTCTTGCCCTCGGAGTTGAGCAGCAGGGTGATGGTCATGGCGTGGGCATCCTTGCCCAGCTTCCGGCGGATCAGCTCGGTGCCGCCCAGCATGTTGCTCCACTGGTCGTTGCCGCCGAACTGCATGTTGCAGCCGTACTTCTGGAACAGGTAGTAGAAGTCGTAGGACTGCATGGGCATGTAGTTGAACTCCAGGAAGGAAAGGCCCTTCTCCATGCGCTGCTTGAAGCACTCAGCTCTCAGCATATTGTTGACGGAGAAGCAGCCGCCGATCTCACGGATGAAGTCGATGTAGTTGAGCTTCAGCAGCCAGTCGGCGTTGTTGACCATCATGGCCTTGCCCTCACCGAACTCGATGAACCGCTCCATCTGCTTCTTGAAGCAGTCGCAGTTGTGCTGGATGGTCTCCTGGGTCATCATAGAGCGCATGTCGGTACGGCCGGAGGGGTCACCAATCATGGCAGTGCCGCCGCCGATCAGGGCGATGGGGCGGTTGCCGGCCATCTGCAGACGCTTCATCAGGCACAGAGCCATGAAGTGGCCCACGTGCAGGGAGTCGGCGGTGGGGTCAAAGCCGATGTAGAAGGTGGCCTTGCCGTTGTCGATCATCTCGCGGATCTCGTCCTCATTGGTCACCTGGGCGATCAGACCGCGGGCAACCAGCTCGTCGTAAAGTTTCATTGTATTTTCCTCCAATAATGGTTATTTATGAATGTGCATATGGTTTCCTGGCTCCAGCGGGAAGACGCAGGAGTCCTTGCCCCAGAGCTTCATGAAATCGTCGATGTGGCTGATCTCGTCGAAGCCTGTTTTATCGGTGCGGTAGTGCATGGGGATGGCGACCCTGGGCTTTGCGGAGCGGATGATCTGATACGCCGTCTGACAGCCGATGGTATAATACCCGCCCACGGGGATCAGCATGCAGTCGATGCCCTCCAGAGCCTTCGCCAGCTCCTCGTCCGGGAAGCAGCCGATGTCGCCCAGATGGGCCACCCGGATGCCGCCGCAGTCGAAGATGCGGACGGTATTCATGCCTCGCTTGGCACCGCCGCAGTCATCGTGGGGCGTGGTGTACTCAGAAACCGTCCAGGGCAGGGAAGGGGACTCCTTCAGCTCCACCGCCTGGGTGAAATTGTGGTCAGCGTGGCCATGGCTGCAATAGACGGCCTCAGCCTGAAGGTGCAGATCCACACCGCCGGGAATCATACCCCAGGCATAGGGATCGATGACCGCCCGCGCGCCCTGATACTCCAGGGTGAAGCAGGCATGGCCGTGATAGGTGAGCTTGACTTCCATAATTATCCCTCCTGAAAACAAAAACACCCTCCGTCCGCATTGCGGACAGAGGGCGACAAATTCGCGGTACCACCTCTGGTTCGGGTCTCCTTCGCAAAAGACCCCTCACGGCGTCAGACAACGCCATCCGCTGTATCGGGCGTACCCGTCTGACCCTATTGCGGTTTTACGCTTTCGGATCAGCCGCTCCGGGAGGTATTTCGGCGTTCTTTCTTACCGCCTTGCACCAACCGGCGGCTCTCTGGAAGAAAGGGTGACGCGTACTTCATCCCATCTGTGCGTTTCGTTATGAAACTATAGGTATCCTAGCAAATAAACCCCACTTTGTCAAGTCAAAAGTTGTATACAAAAATCGTTACGCAATTTTCACAAAACGTTCACTTTCGCGTCCGCAGATATGGTATAATATGACCACAACAAAAAGGTTGGGGGAACCGATGCCGGGGGAATACTCCCGGATGAGCCGACGGTGTACCCGTGACACTTCCTTTGACGAGCCGCATTGGATAAGCGGGAATGACACAGCTGAATAACATAAGCCCGGACGAAAAACCGTCCGGGCTTAAACCATTTACATGAGTCTGCGAAGCTCCTCGGTGAAGGAGCCGTTGGTGCTGACGATGGCGCTCTCGCCGTCCAGGGGAGGGGGGCCGCCGTAGACACTGACCACCTCGCCGCCGGCTTCCCGGAGGATCAGCCATCCGGCAGCGATATCCCAGGGCTTGGTGCCGAATTCGAACTGGCCGTCCGCCCGGCCGCAGGCGATGTAGCACAGCTCCAGGGCAGTGCAGCCGAAGCGGCGGATGTCGTGGGAGCTTAAGTAGACCCGCTGGATCCGGCGGAAATTCTCATCCATCTCGTTCCGGCGATAGGGAGCTGTGCCCACGAAGACCAGAGCTTCGCTCAGGGAAGCGGCATTGCTCACATGAATGGGCGCGCCGTTGAGGTATGCGCCGCCGCCCTGGATGCCCGTGAACTCCTCGCCCGTATAGGGGTTATAGACCACGCCGAAGATGGGCTCATGCTCCAGCACCAGGGCAAGGCTGATGACGGATGCATTGAAATCATGGATGAAATTGGTGGTGCCGTCGATGGGATCGAGCACCCAGTAGGGCTTCGAAAAATCGATGTCAGAGTTGTCCTTCTCCTCGCCCATGAACTGGATGTCGGGCCAATTCTCCCTGAGCTGGGCACAGATGTAGGACTGCACCCGGAAGTCCACCTCGGTGACAAAATCCTGGGCGGCCTTGGTCTGAATGGAGGACGCGCCCTCCCGGCGGAGCATGATCTCGCCCGCAGCACGGACGATGGGCAGGATATCTTGCAGGACTGGCTGATTCATAATCGTTACTCCAGATCGTAGATCTTTTTGTCTTTGCCGAAGTAGGCCCGGACATAGTCCGCAAAGGCGATCATCAGGAACACCAGACAGATGATCGTGATGATGTTGGTGGTCTGCTCGCTGAGACCGGGGAAGAGCACCATCAGGATCAGGCTGGTGAAAAGCACGGTGGTGGAGATCTTGCCGGACATCAGAGCGCCGTCCAGAGCCTTGCCCTGGCGCAGGGCACCGATCATGGCGAAGAACTGGAAGAATTCCTTGATGAGGAACATTACCAGCAGGTAGCGCAGGGCCTTGTGCCGGACGGACAGGCAGATCATCAGAGCCAGCTGGGTCAGCTTGTCGGCAAGGGGATCGAGCACCTTGCCCAGATTCGAGATCATGTTGAATTTTCGGGCGATCTTGCCGTCGACCAGGTCGGTCATGCAGCTCACCGCCAGGACGACCGCAGCTGCGGTATAGTCATCGGGACTGTCGGCGTTGAGATAAATGTGCAGATAGACCGGGATCAGGACAATGCGAAAGAGACTCAGGAGATTTGGGATCGTCCAGATCTCTTTTTTCCAATTTTTGACTAGCATATGGTTCCTCCCGGTGTATCAAATCGTATCGATTATTATATGCCGAAATGCAGGGTGAATCAAGTGTGATTCAAAAAAATTATCAGATTTTTCATAATTCGTCCCGATTTTCCAGCCAGTCGGCGGCCAGGGCATGGTGCAGAGCCAGCTCTTTCCATGTCCGTTTGTCCAATTCCCCCGTTGGGGGCAGTCCTGCATAGGTCTGGAAGGCGGCAAGGGATTGGGCTGTGGGCGTATCGAGGATGCCGGTATGACCGGGGGCGGGGATGCCTGGCAGGGCCAGATTCATGACGATCAGCATGCTCTGCACCAGATAAATGACCGGCTGCGGCTGCCCCCGGCGGATGACCTGGCCGGGATCCAGGGTCACCTGTATCGGCTGGGCCCTGTCAGCTTCGATCCGGGCCCGTTCGAATTCCCGGACGATCTGCTCGTGGGTATTCTGATCCGCTGCGCCGGTGACCGGAAGCCCCATCCGCCGCTGGAAGGAGCGGACGGCATCCGCCGTCTGGGGGCCGTAGACACCGTCGGGCATCACGTTCAGCTGCCTGGGCTCGACGCTGGCGATGGTGCGCAGCATGGTCTGCAGGGAGCGGATGGGCTGATCGATAAAGGATTCCTCGGGTTTCATCGTACCACCTCCTGTCTGACGGGATCCTGATTGCCTTGACGCAGACCGTCCCCGGGGAACTGACGCAGGGTCGTGCCCGGTCTGCCGGGGAAGGTCACCTCACTGCGAAGGGAGGTGTTTTCGATCCCCGCGTACTGGTCGTACAGATCGTCCCAGGTGTCTTCGTCCACCACACCGGTCTGGGGCAGGCCAAAGTAGCCCTGGGCCGCGATGACCGCCGTCCGGGTGGCCGGGCCGAAGATGCCGTCCACCTCCACCTCCGGGATCTGGGGGATATACTCGGACAGGACGGACAGCATATATTGCAGGTGGCGCACCTTGTCGCCCCGGGCTCCCTGCTGCAGGCCGCTGGGATAGGCCCAGTCGATGGCATAGAACCGCTGGCCCTGGCTGCGCAGCTCAGAGAGGGACAGCACCGCCGTATACAGCCGCACCAGGGCATACCAGGTGGATCTGCCCACCACGCCGTCCGCATCCAGCCCGAAGACCTCCTGGAACTTTCGTACCGACGCCTCTGTCCGGGGGCCAAAGATGCCGTCCACCTCCGGGATCCGGGGGATGGCGGGGTAATTGCGGGAGATCCGGTTCAGCTCCGTCTGGATGACGGTGACATATGGCCCCCGGCTTCCCTGACGCAGGGGCGTTCCCGGATAGCTCTGCTGGTTGCCCCGGATGGGGGCGTTGGGGACGATCTCCACGTCGCCGTAATAATTGCGCAGGATCTGGGTGGAATTCTGCCCCGCCTGGGCCAGCTCCTGGCTGCCCCACTGGCTTAAGCCCGCGCAGGTCACCGTGGTGCCGTTGCAGAATTTGGCCGCCAGGGGCTCCACGAAGCCGGGTCTTCGTAGATAATCATTGAACAGCTCATCGACGATCCGGGAGACATTCTCAAAATAGCTTCGGCCTTTGATGAAATACTGGTCGTAGGCCGTGGAACTGGTGATGTCGAAGGGATATCCCCGGCTCCGGTAGAACTCCGTATACACCCGGTTCAGTGCGAAGGAGACGATGGCCAGGATGTTGGCCCGGAGCGCGGCGGGCTCCCAGGTGGGGTAGATTTCAGAGGATGCGACATTTTTCACATAGTCGATGAAGGGCACCGTCACGTTCTCTGCGTTGGCACTGGGCGGGCCCAGGTGGACGGTGATGTTCCGGGGTACGAAGGGGATGACCGTTGGCATGGCTTACCTCCTAGAGATTCTGGGGCGGGGTGTCGAAGACCTCCACCTGGTTCCAGGAGCCGGGCAGCTCCGGCAGGGGCACCAGCTGAAGCTCCTGCATGGTCGTCGTGTCCGCAAAGACCTGAATGCCCCGGGCGAGCACCTGCTCATAGTTTTCAGCTCTGGCATAGAGGTTCACGGTGACGAAGGGCTTGCCGTTTCCGGGGCTCTGGCTTTCGCGCAAGTCCGGCACCTCCAGACGGATGGGGGTGGTCAGGCCGCTGGAGTCCGTGGTTCGCAGTCCCAGCAGCCGTCCCTGGTCATCCACCACCGACACCGCCACATCCTCCACCGGGAGTCTTGCGCGTGAGGTATACGCGTTCGCCTGTATGTATCCGATCGCGGGCATACATACGCCTCCTTTCAAAATGCTTCGGGAGTATGATATGCCCGCGGGGGTGCGAATGTGCTTACAGGAAGCCCTCCATGGAGACGATGTTGTGCTTCTCCGTCTCCAGCAGCTTCTGGGCCAGCTCGGCAACCTGGGGATCGGGGTCATTGCATCGGCGCATGTTCTTTAAGGAAAGGATCATGCCCCGGGTGTTGCCCTGGATCATCATGCCGGCGATCTTGGAGTCCGGCTCGCCCACCAGGAGCTGACTTTTCGACATCAGTGCGCCCATCTTCCGGTTGATGGGCTTGAGCTGGTCGATCCTGTAGCCTTTCTGCTGAGCCAGGAGCTTGGCCTGTTGTTCGATATCGGAGTATTCCCGCCGCTGTACCTTCAGTGCCTGCCGCAGGGCTGGCTGGTCGGTCTTGGACATGACGATATTGATGCCGTTGATGCCGAGCTGGCTGGTCTTGATGATGTCATTCAAGACCCGTTGACTGTTTATCATGGTCTCACCTCGACCATAGTTTTCCCGGAACGAAGGAGCTCATGCGCGCATATCTTGTAATCGCAGGAAAGGAGGGTGCCTATGTGCGCCATCGCGGGAATCTTGAATTTGAAGGCTTCGCCAGCCACAATTGATGCCATGCAGCAGACCATGCGCCGCCGGGGGCCGGATGATCTCGGTGTTTTTCAGGGGGAGGATGTGACGCTCCTCCATGCCCGGCTGGCCATCATCGACATCGAGGGCGGACGGCAGCCCATGACCCTTTGGCTTGAGGGTGAGGAATACACCATCGTCTACAACGGGGAGCTGTACAACACCGAGGAGCTTCGGATCGAGCTCATCAACCGTGGCCACTGCTTCCGGGGACACTCGGACACCGAGGTGCTGCTTCACGGCTACGCCCAGTGGGGCAGGGCCGTGCTGGAAAAGCTCAACGGCATCTTCGCCTTCGCCGTCTGGGAGAAGAAGGCGAAGCGGCTCTTCCTGGCCCGGGATCGGATCGGGGTGAAGCCGCTGTTCTACGCCGAGCACGAGGGCGGACTCCTCTTTGCCTCGGAGATCAAGACGATCCTCAAATATCCGGACTTCCGGGCAGCCATCGACGTGACCGGCGCGGCGGAGCTGCTGCTGATCGGGCCGGGGCGGACGCCGGGCTGCGGGATCTTCCGGGGCGTCCGGGAGATCGAGCCGGGCTGCTGTGCTTTTTGGGAGAAGAATAAGCTGACCGTCAGGCGATACTGGAAGCTCACCGACGGCACCCATAATGAATCCTTCGAGGAGACGGCGGAGCACGTGCGGTGGCTGGTGGAGGATTCCATCCGGCGGCAGATGGTGTCCGATGTGCCCATCGGCTGCTTCCTGTCCGGCGGGCTGGACTCCAGTCTGATCTGCGCAGTCGTGGCAGATGCGATGAAGGAGCAGGGGCGGAGGCTGGACACCTTCTCCGTGGACTATGACAAAAACCGGGAATTCTTCGTCCCCGGCAAGTTCCAGCCCAATTCCGATGCGGATTATCTGGGGCCGATGGAGGAGTTCCTGGGCGCGAAGGCCCACCGGGTGGTGCTGACCTCCGAACAACTGAACGGGGCTCTGGAGGAGGCCACCGAGGCTCGTGACCTGCCGGGGATGGCGGATGTGGATTTTTCCCTGCTGCTTCTGTGCCGGGAGATCCGAAAGAATGTGACGGTGGCTCTGTCAGGCGAATGCGCCGACGAGATCTTCGGCGGGTATCCCTGGTATCGGGATCCGGAAGTCCGGGCCCGTGCGGGTTTCCCCTGGGCCCAGAACACAGGTAAGCGGCGGGAACTGCTGACCGGAAAGCTGGCCTGCCTGACGGATGCCCGGGACTATGTCATGAGCCGCTACGCCAAAACCCTGCTGGAGAGCGACATCGACCCGGACGCGCCGCCTGTCGAAAAGCGGACGAAGCAGATGGTCAATCTCAACTTCCGCTGGTTCATGCAGACCCTTCTCGACCGGAAGGATCGCATGAGCATGCACTCCAGCCTGGAGGTGCGGGTGCCCTTCTGCGACTACCGGATCGCGGAGTATCTCTACCGGGTACCCTGGGAGATGAAGGATCACGGCGGCTGCGAGAAGGGGCTCCTGCGCCGTGCCATGGCCGGCTGGCTCCCGGAGCAGATCCTCTGGCGAAAGAAGAGCCCCTATCCGAAGACCTACGATCCACGGTACCTGGCTCTCATGCGAAAGCGGCTGGATACTCTGTTGGAAGATAAACACGCACCCATATGGCAGCTTATCCGCTCGGAGCGGGCCTTCCGACTTGCTGACGAGGATATGGATTGGCCCTGGTACGGCCAGCTCATGAAAACGCCCCAGACCATCGCCTACTTCTGCCAGATCGACCACTGGCTGCGGCATTATAACGTGGATATCCTGATTTGATGATACGGGCGGCCAATTTGGCCGCCCAAAGGCAGATTGAATATTTTGTCCAAAACCGTCTGAAACCGTTTGACAATCCTTGTGCAAGGTGCTATTATAATAGTAACAACCCCAAAACCGCAAGGAGGTCGTACATATGGACAAGCACGAAAAGAGAATCATTACCATCAGCCGTGAATTCGGTTCCGGCGGCCGTACCATCGGCAGACGGGTGGCCGAGGAGCTGGGCATCCCCTTCTACGACAAGGAGATCGTGGAGAAGATCGCTCTGGAATCCGGCTTCGCCCCCCGCTTCATCGAGGAGAACGGCGAGCATGCCCCCGGCCTGAGCCGCCTGAGCTACGCCTTCGCTCCCCAGGGCGTTCCCGGTGTCATGAACGGCCTGTCCACCGCCGATTTCCTGTGGAACATCCAGTGCGGCGTCATCCTGCAGCTGGCGGAGCAGGGCCCCTGTGTCATCGTGGGCCGCAACGCTGACTACATCCTGAAGGATCGTGAGGATGTCATGGACGTCTATGTCCACGCTGAGACCGCCTTCAAGGCCGACCGCATCGTCCGTCTCTACGGCGAGGCCGAGAAGTCCCCCGAGCAGCGTCTCGCCGAGAAGGACAAGCGTCGCCGGGTCAACTACCAGCACTACACCGGCCGTACCTGGGGTGCCGCCCAGAACTACGAGATGTGCCTGTGCTCCTCCATGCTGGGCATTGACCAGTGCGTCAAGATCATCGTTGAGGCCGTCAAGATCTCTCAGGGCAAGTAAGAACCAAAAATTTCAGCCGGTGCAGGAAACTGCACCGGCTTTTTTCTGTGATATCCGCCGCCCAATGTTGTCTGTATAGGTGAAAGGCCTTTCATCCTCACGGAAAGGAGGGAAAAGATGGACGACAGCAAAATCATAGAACTGTTCTGGGAGCGCTCGGAGCGGGCATTGGAGGAGCTCTCCGGGAAATATGGCGGCTACTGCCGCACCATCGCGTGGAATATTCTGGGAAGCCATCAGGATACCGAGGAATGCCTCAACGACACCTGGCTTGCGGCCTGGGATTCCATCCCGCCCCAGAAGCCCAGAAGACTCAGCGTCTACATGGGCCGCATCACCCGGAACCTTGCACTGAACCGCCGGAAAAGCATGACCGCCCAGAAGCGGGGCGGGGGACAGACGGAGGCCGTTCTGGAGGAGCTGCGGGAGTGTCTGTCCGGCGGCACCATGGACGAGCAGCTCGACGAGCTGGTGCTGCGGGACGCCATCAATACATTCCTGCGCGGCCAGCGTTCCCGGAATCGTGCGATCTTTCTGCGTCGTTACTGGGCCATGGAACGGGTGGAGGACATCGCCATGGATCTGGGGCTCGGCCGGGGACAGACCGCCAACATCCTGTACCGCATGCGCCGGGAATTGAAAAAACATCTGGAAAAGGAGGGCATCACCCTATGAAACGTGAAGAAAAGCTGCTGCGCGCCATTGGCGACGCAGAGGATTTTATGATCCGGGATGCCATGGAGCATCACGCAAGGAAACGCCCCGCAGTCCTTCGCTGGGCAGCCGTGGCAGCCTGTGTGTGTCTGCTGCTGACAGTCACTGTGGGCGCATCCAAATGGGGCGTGGAATGTTGGCACGGACAGAAGGAAGCCAATGGCATGTTCGGTGACGAGGAGCAGGGTTACACACTGAAGACGGGGCAGGTCACAACGGTCGAGTGGAAGTATCCTTTCCAGCCTGTGACCATCCGCCAGGAGGCCCTTGATGAGCTGACCGAGCAACTGAATCAGCAGTGGGAATACTGGTGGTTTGTCGATGATGGCTTCAACGAGGATCTGGCCGACTACCATTTCCTCACCGGCATGCCTCAATCTATTGAGGAGCGCATTACGACTATCAGCGAGCTTGAGGAATACCTGGGCATCGATCTGGTCACCAGTCCGGAGATCGACGCAGCCGCCTACAACTGCATGCATACCAATGATATCGGCACTTGGCTTGAGATCGCACTGTACGGCGATATCTACCGGGATGCTGCGAAGGAGCACGAACAGGCTGGCACGATCTCCCTTCAGGGCATCTATATCACGGTGCGAATGGGTTTCAGTGAGACCAACTGCAAGTCCTGGATGGAGATATACATCCCGCTGACGCAGAAGTTCGCGGATACCTATCCGCATGAGGTGCTTTACGATGCTTGGAACCTGGATCCGCTGACAGTGGATGCCCAGGAGTATTCCGGGCGCGAGGTGCTTGTGGTCTGTGATCCTCATGAACCTATGGAGGATAATCCCAAAGCTTGCGGCATATACGCTGCAGATGGCATCGGCTACAATGTCCACTGTCTCGTGGAGGACTGGGAGGTTGTGGATGGTCACCCGTCCGTTTATCAGCACGGCAGCGAGCGTCTGATGGAGCTTCTGGCAAATCTCGAATAATGCAAAAGCCCGGCAGGTTCAGCCTGCCGGGCAATTTCGTAAGGGTTATTCCGCTTTTCTCAGCCGCAGGGCAGAGCACAGGAAGCACACCGCTGCAACGCCGAAGAGATTGGAAGCCATGGGGATATAGGCCACCAGCTTCAGTTCGGACAGGGGCAGGAGGTAGCCGAACAGATCGACAAACACCACCCGGAAGGCCAGCACACCGGTCGTTGCCCACAGCAGCCACTTCCGCTCGGGCACATAGCCCAGCACCGCCAGCAGGATCAGCACAGCCAGAGCCAGCACCAGAACACCGCTGATAATGCCGCCCGCGCCCATGTTCTCGGCAAAGAAGTAATTCACCGCGAACAGCACCGCCATCACACCGGCGGCGAGGGGGTAGTTCAGCTTCTTAATCTTCAGCATCAGGATAAAGGCGATGCTGATCGCCAGGGGGAGCACCACCCGGAAGACGATCTCAAAGGCCGGGATGTCGTTGAAGTTCATCAGGCCGAAGTAATACACCATCCGCAGGAAAAAGGAAAGTCCCATGAACGCCGCAGCCTGATTGCCCCAGCGGCCCCGGGCCGCCACCCGGCAGGACATGGTTTTCTTAAATTTCAGTTCCATATGTAAAACACCTCCGTTTCCGCTATTATAATGCAACTGCGGCAAAATAGCAACACGGAAAATCATCCGAAGAAAAATGAAAAAAGCCCTTGACAAATGACAGGGTTTGGGTTATTATATGCAAGTCGATTGCGGCACAACCAAATACGGAGCAGTATCGAAGTGGTCATAACGGGCACGACTGGAAATCGTGTGTACCCCAAAAGGGTACCGAGGGTTCAAATCCCTCCTGCTCCGCCAGAAAAAAGAAGGACTTCCGATGGAAGTCCTTCTTTTTTCAATGAAATTTGCCTGCGGCAAGTGAAATATGCTGACGCATATGAAGTACGCTTCGCGTATGAAGTGTGCTGACGCACATGAGGGCAAATTTCACTTCATAGCGAAGCTACTTCATGTCCGAAGGACACTTCATATTGCATATGCAATACTTCATTGTAGCCCGGATTCTTAATGATTCTAAAGATTTCATTCATACCCTCGTCATACTTCCCTGGTATCATCAGGAAAAACAGAAAGGGGAGAGCACCCATGAAAAAGCCCATCCTCGCGATCCTTTTGACCGCCATCCTCATTTTCTCCGCTGTTTGGCTCAGCGCGCTGGCCAAATGCGATTCGCTGACCGAGCAATACTATGAAGACTTCAAAACCGGCCATCTCCAGACCGGCTTCCATGACGAGCTGGAAGATTTCAAGGTACTCTCCTGTGACGGAGAAGCTGCCGAGGTCTACTATATTGCAAAGGATCACGCCAACGGCTGTGTTTTGGATTTTGTGAATCTGGAAGGGGAGTGGGTCATGGAGGAATGGAACTGCATCTGGTCTGACCATGGCTCCGCCTCCGATGTCATCTGGCCCTACTGGTGGCATTTTATTTATGGCGGATTTTGAAAAATACCCTTGACAAATCTGTCGAACCATGGTATCATACACAAGCTGTCTGACAGAGACCCACATGGAGCAGTATCGAAGTGGTCATAACGGGCACGACTGGAAATCGTGTGTACCCCAAAAGGGTACCGAGGGTTCAAATCCCTCCTGCTCCGCCAGAAAAAAGAAAGCGATGCGTTTGCATCGCTTTCTTTTTTCAATGAAATTTGCCTTCCATGCAAATTTCACTTCATTGCGAAGCAACTTCATGTCCGAAGGACACTTCATATTGCGCAAGCAATACTTCATTTCGAAAAGGAGGTACCCCACCATGCGCCAGCTCTTCACCATGGACACCCACGACTATGATCCCAACGGCACCCGGGAGATCCGCCCCTCTGTCCGGGCCATCATCATCCGGGATGGAAAAGTCCTGATGGTGCACAGTCTAAAATACGACTACTACAAATTCCCCGGCGGCGGAATGGAAGCAGGGGAGTGCCAGGCAGAAGCGCTCTGCAGGGAGGTGGCCGAGGAGGCCGGCAGGGCGGTCGATCCTGCATCCATCCGGGAATACGGCCTGGTGCATCGCATCTCCAAAGGAACAGAATCCGACGTTTTCATCCAGGACAATTACTATTACCTCTGCAATGCTGACCACGCCGTGGGGCAGCATCTGGATGACTACGAAGCCGAGGAGCGGTTCACCCCTGAATTCGTCACGCCGCAGCACGCCATCGAGACCAACCGCTTCCACGACCACAACGGCAAGTGGGGCATCGTTCAGGAACGGGAATGCCGGGTTCTGGAGCGACTGATGGAAGAGGGCTATTTCAAATAATTCCTTTTTGCCTCCGGGAAATCCCGGGGGCTTTTTTCGTTCCCGCCCCAATCCGACGGCAAAAACAGCAACCGTGCATTATACTGAAATCCAACCCAAATCAAGGAGGATTTCCATTTATGCAACTGACCAGTTTTCTGGAGAACAGCCGTCTGACCATCGCCCTCAACGGAGAGATCGACCATCATCGTGCCCGCACCTACATCGACACCATCGCCGCCAAGATCGATGCCTACAGCCCCACAGAGTGCATCCTGGACTTTTCCGATGTGTCCTTCGTGGACTCCTCGGGCATCGCCGTGGTCATCAACTCCATGCGCCGCATGGCCCAGATCGAAGGGGAGCTGTACTTATCGGGCTTAAGCGAGCAGCCCATGCGGGTCTTCCGCACCTCCGGCATCGACAAGCTGGTGCACATCAAGGAGGCGGTGTAAGTGAAATTCGAAAACTATATGATCCTGGAATTCCCCAGCAAATCCAGCAACGAGGCCTTCGCCCGCTCCGCCGTGGCCTGCTTCGCTGCCCAGCTGGATCCGACCCTGGAGGAGATGGGGGATATCCGCACTGCCGTCAGCGAAGCCGTGACCAACTGCATCGTCCATGCCTATCCCGATTCCTACGGCATCATCACCCTGCGCTGCCGGATCCTGAAGGACAATGTCCTGGACATCGTGGTCAAGGATCGGGGCGTGGGCATCCCGGACATCGACCAGGCAAGAAGGCCCATGTTCACCACCGGTGGCTCCGAGCGCAGCGGCATGGGATTTACCATCATGGAGAGCTTCATGACCAGTCTGGAGATCTCCTCAACAGCAGGGAAGGGCACCACCGTCCACATGCGCAGGAAGGTGCAGCGGCGTTCATGACGAGACTGGAGGAATTGATCGCCAGAGCCCAGGCCGGGGAGAAGGAGGCTCGTGAGCTGCTGGTGACCGAGAACGCCGGGCTCATCTGGAGCGTTGCCAAGCGGTTCCTGGGCCGGGGCACGGAGGCGGAGGATCTGTACCAGCTCGGTTGTCTCGGCTTTCTGAAGGCCGTGGAGGGCTTCGATCTGGAATTCGGCACCCAGTTCTCCACCTATGCCGTCCCCAAGATCGCCGGAGAGATCCGCCGGTTCCTCCGGGATGACGGAGCCATCAAGGTCTCCCGCTCGATAAAAGAGCGGTCTGCCGCTGTCCGGCTCATGCGCGCCCGGCTCAGCTCTGCATTGGGCCGGGAGCCCTCCATCGCTGAGCTGGCGGAGCAGACCGGCTTTACCCCGGAGGAGATCGCTGTAGCCGAGACCGCCACCATGGAGGTGGAGTCCATCCACCGGGAATGCGGCGAGGAGGGCTTCACCCTGGAGAACATCCTGACGGACACGGAATCCGAGGAACGGATGCTGGAGCGTATCGCTCTGCGCCAGGCCATCTCGGAGCTTCCCGAGCGGGAGCGGACGGTCATCAGTCTACGCTATTTCCACGGCCTGACCCAGGATCGGGTGGCGAGGGTGCTTATGGTCAGTCAGGTGCAGGTGTCCAGGATCGAGAAGAAGGCCATCGGGATATTGCGGGAGAAGATCTTATAGTGCTGAGTTCTGAGTGCTGAGGGCTGAGTGAATCGTTCACTTGAGCACTTGCAAAAAGTGACGAGTTGCGGTAATATATAGGGTACGATAATCTAGGAAAGACAGATAGGTGCATCTATGAATCACGCATATGAAGAACGTTTTCTTGCCGCCCGGCGCAAGTATATCGAATCCCAGTTCGCGGATCTGAACCCCATGCAGCGCACTGCCGCTCTGACCACCGAGGGCCCGCTGCTGCTGCTTGCCGGTGCGGGCTCCGGCAAGACCACGGTGCTCATCAACCGGATCGCGAACCTCATCCGCTTCGGCAGCGGCTATGAGTCCAACGCTATCCCCTGGAATGCCACCGAGGAGGATGTGGAATTTCTGGAAACCCTGAAGCCCATCCTCTCCGCCCCGGAGCGGGAGCGGGCGGATGCCCTCTGCCGGGAAAAGGCTCCGGCCCCCTGGCAGATCATGGCCATCACCTTCACCAACAAGGCCGCCAACGAGCTGAAGGAACGGCTGAGCAATATGCTGGGCGAGTCCGGCATGGAGGTATGGGCCATGACCTTCCACGCCGCCTGCTGCCGGATCCTCCGGCGGGACATAGAGCTGCTGGGCTATACCCGCAGCTTCACCATCTACGACACCGCCGACTCCGAGCGGGTCATGAAGGACATTGTCAAGGACATGGGTCTGGATGACAAGACCTTCCCCGCAAAAATGGTGCTGTCCGTCATTTCCCGGCAGAAGGATCGGATGATCTCCCCCGAGGAGTGCGCCCAGCAGGCCAAGGAGCAGAGCGACGTCCGCATGACCCAGATCGCCAAGTGCTACCGCCGCTACCAGACCCAGCTCATGGAAAACAACGCTCTGGACTTTGATGATATCATCTATCTCACCGTCCGGCTCCTCCAGGAGCACGAGGAGGTTCGTGCCTACTATCAGAAGCGGTTCCGCTACGTGCTGGTGGACGAGTATCAGGACACCAACAACATGCAGTATCTGCTCACCAGCCTGCTGGCCGGCGGCTGGGAGAACCTCTGTGTGGTGGGCGACGACGACCAGTCCATCTACCGCTTCCGGGGCGCCACCATCGAGAACATCCTGAACTTTGAAAACCAGTATAAGGGCGCAAGAACCATCCGACTGGAGCAGAATTACCGCTCCACGGAGGCCATCCTGAACGCCGCCAACGCGGTCATTGCCCACAACCATGGCCGCAAGGGCAAGACCCTCTGGACTTCCAACGGCGCGGGCGAGCCGGTGACGGTCTACACTGCATCCGACGGCACCGAGGAGGCCAACTATGTCTCCGCCCGGATCCTGGCCCTGTCCAGGGGCCGGGACTTCAAGAAGTGCGCCGTCCTCTACCGCACCAACGCCCAGTCCAACGCCATCGAGTATTCCTTCAAGCGCAACGGCATCCCCTACCGGATCATCGGCGGCACCCGGTTTTTTGACCGGGCGGAGGTCAAGGACATGCTGGCCTACCTGACCGTCATCCATAACCGGGCCGACGACCTGCGCCTGAAGCGCATCATCAACACCCCCGCCCGGGGTCTTGGTGCCAAGGCCGTCGAGACCGCCGAGCGGCTGGCCCGTGCCGAGGGCAAGAGCCTTTACGCCGTCATTGAAAAGCCCCAGGACTACGCGCCCCTTGAGAAGCCCGCGGGCAAGATGCGGGCCTTTGTCGAGATGATCGAATCTCTGGCGGAGCTGCAGGACAGCGGCATCGGCCTTTGCGACTTTTACGAGGAGGTCATGCACCGCACCGGCTACATCGACATGCTCAAGGCCAAGCCCACCGAGGAGAACCAGACCCGGCTGGAGAACGTGCGGGAATTGAAATCCAGCATCAACAGCTACGTGGAGAATGCAGATTCTCCTTCTCTGGCGGGATTTTTGGAAGAGATCGCACTTTACACCGATATCGAGCAGTATGACGCCGGTGCCGATGCTGCCGTCATGATGACCATCCATTCCGCCAAGGGTCTGGAGTTCGACCACGTGTTCCTAGTGGGCTTCGAGGACGGCCTGTTCCCCGGCGTCCGCTCCATCGGCGACCCCGAGGAGATGGAGGAGGAGCGGCGGCTGTGCTACGTGGCCATCACCCGTGCCCGGAAGACCCTGGATATCTGCCATGCAAGAATGCGGATGCTCTACGGCCAGACCAGACCCTATATGGCCTCCCGGTTCCTCAAGGAGATCCCCGAGGAGGTCGTCCAGCACAAGGGCGGCACCCGCGTCCAGGCCGAGCGGCCCAGCTACGGCACCCAGTCCATGAGCCCCCAGTCCGCCGCCCGCCGGGAGGCCATCAAGAAGAGCCAGAAAAGCAGCCTGACCGCAGCTCCCGCCGCTGCCCCCGCCATGCTGGAGCTCAGCAAGGGCGACATGGTGCAGCACAAGGCCTTCGGCAAGGGCATGGTTCTGACTGCCACCCCCGTGGGCGGTGATACCCTGCTGGAGATCGCCTTCGACGAGATCGGCACCAAGCGGATGTTTGCAAAGACCGCTTCTGTGCACATGAAGAAATTATAACTTTCAACTTTCCACTTTCAACTGCATAAGCTTCCCCGGAGGGGATCGTATGCATCGACGCCGGAAACGTTGGAAGCTGCTGTTTTTCCTGATCGCCGCCCTGTTGCTCTGGGCCTTTGCAGGGCTCCGGGCCCGGCTGTGGCCTGTGGTGCGGAGTCTGGCCCAGACCCAGGTCATCAACACCGCGTCGGATCTCATCAACGACGCGATCCTGGAGCAGATCATGGAGGGCGAGATCCAGTATGACCGCATCGTCTATTTTGAGAAGGATCTGAACGGACGCATCACCGCCCTGAAGACCAACATGGCGGAGGTCAATCGTCTCAAGACTGAGACCCTGAACATCATCAACGACGAGATCCTGGCCCAGGATACGGAGCATCTGGGCGTGGCCCTGGGCAGCCTGCTCCTGCCGGAATTCTTCTCCGGCAAGGGCCCGCTGATCCCGGTGCGCATTCTCGCCATCCGCAATTCCGACGCCAATTTTGAGAGCTATTTCACCGAAGCCGGCATCAACCAGACCCTCCAGCAGCTGAGCATGGACGTCATCTTGGACGTGACCATCCTGGTGCTGGGGCAGACGGAGACCTTCACGGTGTCCAGTCAGATGGTGGTGGCCGAGACCATCATCGTGGGCGAGGTGCCCGCGACCTATTTACAGACGGGAGGACAATATGGAACCCAAACAGAGAATCAAGGAGCTGACTGACCTCCTCAACGATGCCAATACGAAATACTACGTGCTGGACGCCCCTCAGATGCCGGACTTCGAGTATGACCGGCTGCTGCGGGAGCTGGAGGAGCTGGAAGCCGAGCACCCCGACCTGGCTCTGCCGGAGTCGCCCACCAAGCGGGTGGGCGGCGAGGCCCTGAGCCAGTTCGAGAAGGTCACCCACAGCGTGCCCCTCATGAGCCTTCAGGACGTCTTCTCCACCGAGGAGCTGGAGGAGTTCCTGACGAAAATGAAGGAAAGCTACCCCAGCGCGGAGTTCTCCGTGGAGCCCAAGATCGACGGTCTTTCCGTGGCGCTGGAGTATGAAAACGGCACCTTCGTCCGGGGCGCGACCCGGGGTGACGGCAATGTGGGCGAGGATGTGACGGAGAATCTGAAGACCATCCGCTCTATCCCCATGACCATCTCCGACGCCCCCGCCCGTCTCATCGTCCGGGGTGAGGTCTTCATGCCCAAGACCGTCTTTGCCAAGCTCAACGAGGAGCGGGAGGCCGAGGGCAAGGCCCTATTCGCCAACCCCCGAAACGCCGCCGCCGGTTCTCTGCGCCAGCTCGATCCCAAGATCGCCGCGAAGCGGAAGCTGGATATCCTGATCTTCAATGTTCAGCTGGCTGAGGGCGTGGAATTCAGCACCCATGAGGAGTCCTTGAAATACCTGAAGGATCGCAAATTCAAGGTGGTGGGTGCAAAGTTCTATTCTGAGTCCGCCAAGGTCGTGGGGCGCATCGAGGAGATCAATGACAGCCGGGAGAAGTTCACCTTCGACATTGACGGTGCTGTCGTAAAGCTCAACGACCTGAGCCAGCGGGAGACCCTGGGTGCCACCGCCAAATTCCCCCGGTGGGCTGCCGCCTACAAGTATCCCCCGGAGATCAAGGAGACCGTTGTCGAGGACATCGTCATCCAGGTGGGCCGCACCGGTGTGCTGACTCCCAAGGCCGTGGTTCGTCCCGTCCGTCTTGCGGGCACCACCGTCACCAACGCCACGCTCCACAACCAGGACTTCATCACGAGCCTGGGTCTTGCCATCGGCGACACCGTCAAGATCCGCAAGGCGGGGGAGATCATCCCTGAAATTCTGGAGGTCACGAACCACCGAAGTGGAGCAGAAGTATATCAAATCCCGTCCTCCTGCCCCGTATGTGGAGCACAAGTGGAGCGCGATGCCGATGGTGCCTTTCTTCGCTGCACCGGCGCGGCCTGTCCCGCCCAGCTCAGTCGAAGCCTGGCTCATTTCGTCAGCCGGGATGCCATGGACATCGACGGCCTGGGCAAAAACATCGTGGAGGCTCTGATCGAAAAGGGCTTCGTCAAGACCCCAGCCGACCTGTACTACCTGACTCTGGAGGAGATGAAGCAGCTCTGGAGCAAGGGCGACACCCAGGCCAAAAAGCTGCTGAAGGCCATCGACGAGAGCAAGTCCCGGGACTTGAGCCGCCTGATTTTCGCCCTGGGCATCCGCCAGGTGGGCGCGAAGGCGGGCAAGACCCTGGCCAGCCATTTCGGCTCCCTGGACGCGCTGATGAGCGCGTCGCTGGAGGAGCTGACGAACGTGGACGACGTGGGCGCGGTCACTGCCCAGAACATTCTGGACTGGTTCGCCCAGCCCAGTGCCCGGGAGATGATCCAGCGGCTCCGGGATGCGGGCGTCAACTTCGAAAGCCAGCGCACCGTCACTGATACCCGCTTCGCCGGGATGACCTTCGTCCTCACCGGTGCCCTGACCAAATTCACCCGGGATCAGGCCACCGAACAGATCGAGCTCTTCGGCGGCAAGGCATCTGGCTCCGTGTCGAAAAAGACCACCTACGTGGTGGTGGGCGAAAACGCCGGCAGCAAGGAGCGCAAAGCCCGGGAGCTGGGCATCCCCATCCTCACCGAGGATGATTTCCTGAATATGATCCAGTAATTGCACAGAAAAGCCGCTGCTCGTTCGAACAGCGGCTTTTTTCATGATCTTTCCTCGACATGGATCACATGTCCGTCGGTATCGGCGATCAGAACGATCACCCGGCTTCCGCCCATGGGAACCCTCGGCGTACCCGTCTCATAGATCAGCTCCCAGATCCCGTTGTTATAGTGGGTCGCATACCATGGCTTATGCCAGGACTTCAACAGTCTCACCGTCGCGGCCCCCTCCTGAAGCTCCCAGGCCCAATCCGTGATCTGCGTGCTCTCGATCAAAGGATACTGCGCGTCAATGTCTGCGGCGATCTCCTGCCAGCGTTCATCTTCGTACCAGTCTTCAGCGGTACGCTCCTCGAAGGGGTAGTGCGAATCTTTATATTCCTCATCCAGCCAGCTGATCCGCAGTATGGCGGGCCGTTCGCCGGGAGCAAGATCATCGGAACCGTTGTATATCTGCCAGCTCCCGGTCTGGTAGGCATCCAGAAACAAAGCTTCCGTCCGGAGGGTGATGATATGCCCGTCTGTCTCGGAGATCAGAAAGCTCGCGGCTGGGCCATCATAATAGGACACGGGATATTCTGACTGGTTAAAGGAGAATTCCCAGATCCCGTCGCAGTAACGCTCGGCTCCGTGGGGCAAAAGACTGGAGTCAAAGAGCTCCTTTTCCATGCTGATGTCATATAATGCCCATGCGAAGATACGAAGCTCATCCAGTGTGTCGATGGGGTAGTCAAGCTCCACTGTGGAGACCATTTCCTGCAGCACTTCATCCTCCAAACGATCCTCGATGGTGTAGGACTCCCTGTAAAAAGCCTCCGCAATGCTACCGGCGAAGACCGTGTCCTCCATGCAAATGTACGGAAGCGGCTTCTGATCCGCAGCAGGAGTCCGCGCAAAGGAATCACCGGGAGCACATCCGGTCATCGCCAGCAGCAAGGCAAGCACAAATGCGATTCCTTTCCTCATGATGAACCCCCTTCCAAAATCCAGATGATACCAAAAATCACGCCGATGAACCCGATCAGGAGCAGGGGCAACAGCTTCATCACGATCTCCTGATTCCGCTCCTCAACGCCTTTGCCTGCTGCATCGAAGATATCCAGAGCGGAATCGATGATATACTCTAACCAATCCATCATGGGTCATCTCCCTCCAAAATCAATATGCGGCATCATGGAGCTTCTCCGTCAGTGTATAGCCGGTCGCTTCGGCAAAGCTTGCCGCCCATGCATCATCACAATAGAAGACATATACCACCTGATACCCGTCAAAGAGGAACCGAAGCCGGCTGCCATCCGCATCCGCACCGAGCCACCGGGACAGATCGTTGGCAAAGCGCAGATCGAACCAATCATAGAGCAGCTCCGGGCGGAAAATCTGTGTCCGGCCATCATGGGTCACTGTGACCTTCTTCCGACCGGTGCCGGACTCGAAGTCCACATCAGAATCCTCCTCGACGATCTCCGAGAATTCCAGCTTTCCACGGCTCATGGCCTCCACGCCCCGCAGGAAATTGGTGTACATGAAGCCTACATCGAAAACCTCGATGTCGAAGGCATAGACGCCGCTTTGTGCGGGTGTCCATTCGAAGGTCTCGTAGTCATATTCGCCCATACCGGCATAGAACAGCAGCTCCATCACAGTGTACTCGCTTGCGCCGTATTCCTCCAGCTCCTCCATGGGAACATCCTCGGGAAGCCCGATACCCAGCTCCTCCAGAACTGCGGCGGCTTCCGAGGCCGTCATGGCCTTGGGCTGGGGACGGAAGAAATCGGATCGGGTGACTAGGGAGAATGCAAAGGCCGCGACCGTCACGGCCATCACCACCTTGCGCAGTAAACGATGGTCGAACCGCTTTTCGATCTTCCCCACGCCGGTGTGCGCCAGAAGCCACTGCTCCAGCTCCTCCGCCGTGCCGCCGGTGAGATTGCTGTGGTCGATGAGATAGCCGGGCACACCATCGCTTGACAGCACCAAAAAGGATTTCGTCTTGCGGATCCCTGTGATCCGGGCGTAATCCACTTCGACCTCGTTCCCTGACTCCGGGTTCCGGTAGAGGATGCCCTTTTCCCGGATGTAGACCAGATTTCGTCTGGGAACGCCGCCGTTCTCCTCCAGCAGTTTGGCATAGGCTGCACCGCCGTCCTTGTTTTTGAAATAGTCGATGCCGGATCCGATCAGGAATCCGATGCAGATCCACTTCAGGATCCACGGCTCAAATATCAGACCCACTGCCACGAGGATCAGCACGGCGATGCTGGAGAGCCACGCTCTGAAAAGGGGCTTCTTCTCCGGAAAATATCCACCCAGCTCCCGCAGGCAGTCCAGATCCTGTCGGATATCCGACACAAACAGTCGTTCTTCCATAACATCATCTCCTTGCGAAAAAAGCAGACCATCCCGGTCTGCTTTCCTCAATTTCAGGCGTTCTTGGCAGCGATCAGGGCCTGAGCCAGCTGATCGGGGCAGGAAGTCATCTTCATGCCGCAGCGGATGCCCTTGACCCGCTCGATCACTTCGTCGGCATCCATGCCCTCGACGAGGGCGGCGATGCCCTTCAGGTTGCCGTTGCAGCCGCCGATGAACTGCACATTCTTGACCTTGCCGTCCACCACATCGAACAGGATGCGCTGGGAGCAGGTGCCGCTGGTCTTGTATTCGTACATAATTTATTATCTCCTTTATGGTAGTTTACGCAGTGAGGTCGGCGAGCTTTGCATCGACCAGTTGGATCAGAGCCATGGGCTCCACTTCCATCTGGTGCCCGCGCTCGCCGGCGGAGATGGCGATGGTGTCATAAAGCTCGCAGGTCTCGTCAAAATAAGTAGGGTACTTCTTCTTCATGCCCACAGGGGAGCAGCCGCCCCGGATGTAGCCGGTGAGTCCCAGCAGCTCCTTGACGTGGATCAGTTCCATGTTCTTGTCGCCCGCGGCCCTGGCCGCCTTCTTCAGGTCGAGCTCGCAGCAGACCGGGATGCAGAACACGTTGATGCCCGTCTTCGCGCCCCGGGCCACCAGGGTCTTGAAGACCTCCTCGTCGGGCTTTCCGAGGGCCTGAGCAGCGTGGAGGCCGCTCAGATCGTTTTCATCATACTCGTAAAAATGCTCCCGGCAGGGGATCTTGGCCTGCTCCACCAGCCGGACGGCATTCGTTTTCTTTGCCATAGTCTATCACCTTGCGTATTATACGACATTTTCCCCCGCAATGCAACGGGTATTTTTCACGGATTCCTGGAAATGCTAACAAAAACACGGGAGGTATCCACATGGAAGAAAAGGAAAACAAGGAACTGGACAAGCTGACGGAGCTGGGAGCCGACCTGACCTCGTCCAGGCTCGGCAGCATCTATACCCTGACCATCATCGGCCAGGTGGAGGGCCATCAGGTGCTGCCGGAAAACGCCAAGACCACCAAATATGAGCACATCCTGCCCCTGCTGGCCAACATTGAGGAGAGCGACGAGATCGACGGGCTGCTGCTCCTGCTGAACACCGTGGGCGGCGACATCGAGGCGGGTCTCGCCATCGCGGAGATGATCTCCGGCATGAGCAAGCCAACGGTGTCCCTGGTGCTGGGCGGCGGACACTCCATCGGCATCCCATTGGCGGTCTGCACCAAGCACTCCTTCATCACGCCGACAGCGAGCATGACGGTGCATCCCGTGCGGATGACGGGACTGGTGGTGGGTGCGCCCCAGACCTTCCGCTACTTCGAGCGGATCCAGGAACAGATCGCGGATTTCGTCACCACCAATTCCAGCATCGACCGGGAGACCTTTCTGAATTATATGATGCGAACCGGCGAGCTGGCCACGGACGTGGGCACCATCGTCTACGGCAAGGAGGCCGTTCAGCTGGGTCTGATCGATGAGCTTGGGGGCCTGAGCGATGCCCTCAGCTGCCTGCACCGGATGATCGGGGAGCGCAAGTAGAGAGGACGGGACTTGGAGAAATTCCAAGTCCCAAAACTTTTTCTTCTAAAATGCTGTCAACTATTGGTTGCATCCCGGGATTCCGAAAACTTTTTAAGGGAACAAAAAAGATTGGACAAACAAGGAAAGTTATGGTATCATAAATTGATAAAATATCGCATTTTCCGGGAGGGATACTCCATGAAACTGAATTGGCTGCAAAGCGCCATGATGGGCTTTGTTTCCGGCCTGGCTGAGCCGCTGCCCCTGTCTGCCGAGGCCCATCGGGGGCTGCTGCGGCAGCTCTTCGGCACACAGTCCGAGGGGCCGCTGTTTTTGCTGGTCTGTCATGCGGCGGTGCTGGTGGTGGTGCTGTTGACAGGTAAGCTGGAGCTGAACCGGCTGCGCCGCACCCGCAGGCTCCTGAAAACACCGCCCCGCCGCCGGACGAGCCATCCGGAGCTGAACAGCGCGGGCACCCTGAAGCTCCTGCGCTCCGCCGCTCTGATCGCTGTCGTCGGTCGGCTCCTGTCGGTCTATCTGACCGACATTTCCGACAAGCTTTACTTATTGACCCCCATGCTGATCGTCAGCGGCATCCTGCTGTGGCTGCCCACGCAGATGCGTACCGCCAACAAGGATGGCCGCCATCTGGCTCCTGTGGACGGCATGCTGATGGGACTTGGCGCTGCACTCGGTTCTGTCCCCGGTATCTCGCTGGTGGGCTCCGCAGCCTCCATCGGCATCATGCGCGGCGTGGAACGGCATTATGCCGTTCGCTTTTCTTGGCTGCTGCTGGTGGCGAGTCTGGGCACCGCTGTGGCGCTCGATGTGCTGGCTGTGATCGGCACCGGCGTTTCCTTCGCCTGGAAGGAGCTGCTGGCCGTCGCCATTGCCGGGGCCTGTGCCGCTTTTGGTGCGTATCTTGCCGTGAAGCTGATGCTCTCTCTGGTTCGCCAGGGCGGCAGCGGCATCACCGGCTTCTGCTACTACAATTGGGGACTGGCCCTGCTTTGCCTGGTGCTGTTCCTGCTGGTTTAACGGAGGTGGTTTCCATGTCTGAAAGCAATCAGAACAAGGCATTATCCAAAAAGAAGGTGACCGTGGAAGAGCAGCCCGGCAAGGTCAGCAAGGCCGCGAAGGCTGCCGGGAAGTCCGGCGCCAAGGCCGCACCTGCGGCAGAGGCTCCGAGACCCATGATCCGTCCCCTGCTCAAGGTCAGTCCGAGATACCCGCTGCGTTACATCTTCGCCGGGATCTGTGCACTGCTGCTGCTGATCTTCCTCTGCGTATATTTTGCGGACGACGGCGTGATCCTCCAGTGGTTCGTTGGTGTTTTCTGCGGTCTGTTTGGCCGTCATGTCTATCTTGCGTCGATCCCCGGACTGATGTATCTGATCTGGATCCAGCTCTCCAGCCGCAACAAAAAGGTACGTAAACGCAGCTTCTGCGTCATGACCACCGTGCTCCTCATTGGCTGTATCGCCCACCTGATCGCCCGCCCTGTGCTGGATCAGACCGGCTTTGAGCTGCTCAAGCAGCTCTACAGCACCGGTGCCGCAGGTATGTCCGGCGGTGTCATCTGCGGCGGCATCACGGAGCTGCTGGTGGGCGGCTTTGGCCGGTTTTTCACCATGTCCCTGATGGCGGTCACTGTGGTGCTGTGTGTGTTCTGGGCGCTGAAGCTCAGTGTGCTGGAGCTGTATCGAGTTGCCCGCGACCGCATCCAGGCGCTGATCGCCCAGCGCAAGGCTGTGCAGGAGCCGGAGTACGTGGATCTGGACGTCGACGAGGAAGAGGAGCTTGGCTTCTTCACCAAAATGGTCGACGGTTTCGCCCGGAAGCGCCAGGCCCGCAGGGAGCAGAAGCTCCTGGAAAACGGCGAGGACGCCCCGAAGGAGCGCTCGCTGCTCGATCGCACCCGGGACATGGTTCGCCAGCTGGCACCGGAATATGAGCCCCGGCTGGATGCCCAGGAGCCCCTGGAGCCCATACCCGCTGAGCCTGTTCCCGTGTTGCCCACCGAGCCCGAGGTGGCCGCAGAGGTGGCTGCCGATCCCGGTGTGCCGGTGGTCGTACCCCAGAAGGAGAAGGTCACAGCCAGGGACGCCGCCCTCTCCGCCGCACTGGTGGAGCAGGAGATCGCCGCCGCCCAGAATGTGGAGCAGCCCAAGTACTGCTTCCCGCCCATCGATCTGCTGAAGCTCCCCCGGGGACGGGCAGCCGACGGCACCGCCGAGATGCGGGAGAATACCCGCCGCCTGAACGAGACCCTGGCTTCCTTCAAGATCGAGGCCCACATCTCCAACGTGACCCGTGGCCCCAGCGTCACCCGCTACGAGGTGGAGCTGGAGAAGGGCGTCCGGCTGAACAAGCTGACTTCCTGCGCTGACGACATCGCCCTGAGCCTGGGCGCCAGCGGTGTGCGCATCGCGCCGGTGCCCGGCAAGATCAGCGTGGTGGGCATCGAGGTGCCCAACCAGACCGTCACCAACGTCTCCCTCCGGGAGGTCATCGACTCCCATGAGTTCAACGCCGCCCAAAGCCACTCCTCCATCGCCGTGGGCAAGGACATCGGCGGCAAATGCATCATCGGCAACATCGCCAAATTCCCCCATATGCTCATCGCGGGCACCACCGGCTCCGGTAAGTCCGTGTGCATGAACTCCATCATCATTTCCCTCCTCTACAAGGCCAGCCCCGAGGATGTAAAGCTCATCATGGTCGATCCCAAGATGGTGGAGCTGGGCATCTACAACGGCATCCCCCATCTGCTGATCCCCGTGGTCACCGATCCGAAGAAGGCCGCAGGAAGCCTGCAGTGGGCCGTCACCGAGATGATGCGCCGCTACCGGAGCATGTCCGACGCGGGCGTCCGTGATCTGGAGAGCTACAACTCCATGATCGACGGCGGCGAGATCGAAGGCGAGCACCTGCCCCAGGTGGTGGTCATCATCGACGAGCTGGCCGACCTGATGCTGGTGGCCGCCAAGGAGGTCGAAGAGTCCATCTGCCGCATCGCCCAGATGGGCCGTGCCGCCGGCATCCACCTCATCATCGCCACCCAGCGTCCCTCCGCCGACGTCATCACCGGTCTGATGAAGGCCAACATCCCCTCCCGGATCGCCTTCGCCGTGGCCTCCGCCATGGAATCGCGCATCATTCTGGACACCCAGGGCGCAGAGAAGCTGGTGGGCAAGGGCGACATGCTCTATTCTCCCATCGGCTCCGGCAAGCCCCAGCGTGTCCAGGGCTGCTTCGTCACCGACACCGAGGTGGAGGCCGTGGCGAATTACGTCAAGGAGCATTTCTCCTCTACTTACGACCAGGCCGTCATGGACGATATCGAGCGCAAGGCCGAGCAAACCGGCTCCAAGGGCGCTCCGGCCACCGCCTCCGATCCCGACCCCAGCTCCGACGAGCTGGCTCACGACGAGATGCTGCCCGATGCGGTGGACGTGATCCTGGAGACCAAGCAGGCCTCCGTCAGCCTGCTCCAGCGCCGTCTGAAGCTGGGCTACGCAAGAGCCGCCCGGATCGTGGACGAGATGGAGGAGCTTGGCATCGTCGGCCCCTTCGTCGGCTCCAAGCCCCGCCAGATCCTCATCACCAAGGAGCAGTGGGAGCAGATGAAACAGGGTCAGACCATCGTCACCCAGAGCGCGCCCCCTGTGCCGGAGGAGATCGATATTCCCTTCTGATGAAAAAGCACTCCAGATCCTGGAGTGCTTTTTGATTTGCAAAAATTCAAACTTTGTTTACGTGCAGCGATATCTGACCCGTGTTATAGTAATCTCAGAAAGAACCGCAAATGAAAGGTGCATTTCAATATGTTGGATGAAGTGCTGGATATCGCTTCCGATGTTCTTGAGGGCATTTCCGAACGAGCGTCACTCCCCGTCCGAACCAAGCGCATTTTGGAGATCCTAGCGATGATCCTGGGCTTGCTCTCCATCGTCTATTATATTGGCTGGAACAAATTATGAATCAAAGTGTCATAATCATCTCCGCCAATTCCGCCCAATCGTCCCCCTCAAATTCATATGCCCGGCCATCGGTGACACCGATGGCCTTTTTCTTGTCCGCTTTGGCCTGATCCCGGGGTGTCAGATCGGTGTGCATGTACAGCGTGGCCATCCCCGCCGCCCTGGCTCCTGCGATGTCGGTCTGGCGGTCGTTGCCGATCATCAGGGTCTTGGAAACATCCAGCTTGCGCTCGTCGATCAGGGCCTTGTAAAACCGCAGGTCGGGCTTGCGGCACTGGTAGTCCGAGGACAGGTAGATGCCGTCCAGCTGCTCTCCCAGCCCCAGCAGGCGCAGCTCATGGGCGGTGAAGATGGCCTGGGCGTTGCTCAGGAGCCACAGCCGATACCCGGCCTTGCGGAGCTTCGCCAGAGCCTCCAGGGCGTGGGGGTAGAGTCGGATGTAGTCCAGGGAGCTGATGCGGAAGAGCTGGGCCGCGTTGATGCCCAGGGCATCGGCGTTTTCCGCGATGCCCTTCGCCTGGAACAGCTCCGCCATCACCTCCTCAAAGGGGATGTCCGGGAAGCATTCGTAGCTCTGGCCCGCCCTGGCTTCACGGCGGCCCATGGCTTCCTGAAAGGCGGTCTTCAGCTCAGGGCCGGTATAGCTGGCCCCGTAGAATCCAAAATAGAACGCGGTCTTCTCCCAGACCAGGTCGCTTTCCTCGGTATGGATGTCCACCAGAGTTCCGTAGAGATCGAAAACAAGATCGGTGTATCGCATGGTCATTCCTCCTTTTTTGTCAGTATAGCACATCTGAGCTCGGATTTCCACCTGCATATCAGGTCAAGACGGGCCATAGGCTTGACCAGGAGATGATGCAAATGAAATGGAACGAAACCGAACTGCTGGCGATCCTGCCCCAGCGGCTCCGATCCCACAATTACCGGCAGGTGCAGGAAGTAAGGCTGCGGCTGGGCAAGCCGCCCCGTCTGGTGACGGACAGCGGTCATCGGGAGCTGGAGGGGGTCGTGACCGAGTCCGATCTGTCCTTTCCCATCAACGCCGCCAGCCGTTATTCCCCCTGGAACGCCGCCAGTTTGGCAGACGGCTATCTGACGGCCCCGGGCGGCCACCGGATCGGTGTCTGCGGCGAGGGGGCAGGGGAGGGGCTGCGCAATATCACGTCGCTGTGCATCCGGGTCGCCCGGGACATCACCGGCATCGCCGCCGGGCTGCCCATGGACGGGAATCTTCTGATCCTGGGCCCGCCGGGGAGCGGGAAGACGACGCTCCTTCGGGAGTACATCCGCCAGGTCTCCCGGACTGCCGCCGTCAGCGTGGTGGACGAGCGGAGGGAGCTGTTCCCCGAGGGCTTCGGCAGGGGAGAGAACACGGATGTGCTGACCTCAGTGGCTAAGCCCAGGGGCATCAACATGGTGCTCCGAGCCATGGGGCCGGAGGTCATCGCCATGGACGAGGTGACAAGCATTGATGACTGCGAAGCCCTGATCCGCGCCGCCTGGTGCGGCGTCCGGCTGATCGCCACCGCCCATGCAAGCTCCATCCGGGATCTGCGGGAGCGGACGGTTTATCGTCCGCTTGTGGAAACGGGCTTGTTTTCAAAAGCAGTCCTGCTGGACAGGCAAAAGAACTGGCATATCGGGGAGGTGGCGCCGTGATCCGCATGATTGGGGCATGCTGTATCCTGGCCGGCTGCGGGGGCTTCGGCTTTGCCATGGCGGCAGCATCCCGCCGGGAGGAACAGCAGCTGCGCATCCTGCTCAAGTCCCTGGAGTTCATGTCCTGCGAGCTCAGCTACCGGCTCACGCCCCTACCGGGGCTTTGCCGCAGTGCGGCAGAGGGGGAGCGGGGGATCGTCCCCACCTTCTTTCAGGAGCTGGCCGGAGCATTGGAAAGGCAGACGGCTCCCGATGTTCAGGTCTGCGTTTACGAGCTCCTTACAAAGCTGGAGCCGCCGAAGGAGCTCCGCCGACTCCTCAGCGAATTGGGTGCCACATTGGGACGCTTCGACCTGCCGGGCCAGCTGAGGGGACTGGAATCCGCCATCCGATCCACCGAGGAAGCCCTGCGCCGCATCCGGGACTGCGCCGCCGAGCGCCGCAGGAGCTACGAGACCCTGGGGCTCTGCGCCGGAGCAGCCCTGGCGATCCTTTTCCTGTAGCCATGGACATCGATCTCATTTTCAAGATCGCGGCGGTGGGCATCATCGTCTCCATCCTAGGACAAGTCCTGAGCCGTTCCGGCCGGGAGGAGCAGGCCACCATGACTACCCTTGCAGGACTGGTGGTGGTGCTGATGATGCTGACGAGGGAAATCGCGGAGCTTTTTGAGCTGGTCAAGCGGCTCTTTGATTTTTGATGATGGCGGATTACTTACGGTGGACGGCGGTGGTGCTGATCGGGGTGATACTCTCGCTGGTGCTGGGAAAGCAGTCGAAGGACATGAGTCTGCTTCTGACCCTGGCAGTCTGTGTGATGGTCAGCATGGCGGCGGTGGGGTTTCTGGAGCCGGTGATGGAGCTATTGCGTCGATTGCGGCGGCTGGGAAATCTGGACAGTCAGGCGGTCTCCATTTTGCTCAAATGCGCCGGGATCGGGGTGCTGTCGGAGCTTGTCGGACTCCTGTGCGCTGACGCAGGCGAGAACACGCTGGGCAAGTCACTGCAAATTCTGTCCAACGCAGCCATTTTGTGGCTCAGTCTGCCGCTTTTCCAGCAAATACTTACGATGATCGAGGGGGTTCTGGCGCAGAATTGAGAAGAGTCCTGATTTTTGTTTTTTTGGTTATACTATTGTCATTGCCTGTCCGGGCCATGGAGTTTTCTGCCCCCGCCCCGCCGGAGTCCGCACAGAGCTATCTGCCGAGGGAGGCGGAAACCTTTGGCGAGGGGCTGTGGAACGTACTGTCTGCTGCCATCGAGACGCTGAATCCATCACTCACTGAGGCATCGAACTGCTGTCTTCGGGTTTTCGGTGCGGTGCTGCTGGTGGGTCTGGTGGCCCAATTTTCGACGAAGCTTTCAAAAAATGCGATGGAGCTGGCGGGAGTCGCAGCGGTGACGGCCCTGCTGCTGGAGCCCTCCGGCTCGCTGATCGAGCTGGGAACGGAGACCGTGCGGGAGCTGCGGGATTATGGGAAGCTGCTGCTGCCCGTCATGGCCTCGGCCATGGCGGCCCGGGGCGGTGTGAGTGCATCTACGGCTCTATATGTGGGCACTGCTGTCTTTGATTCCATTTTATCGGCAGCGGTGACCGGGCTGATGCTTCCCGGACTCTGGATGTTTCTGGCGGTGTCCGTGGCCCACGCGGCGGTGGGAGAGCCCACGCTGGGAAAGCTCCGGGACTTGCTCCATTGGGCCATGGAATGGGCACTGAAGCTGTCATTATATCTGTTCACCGGCTACATGGCAGTCACCGGGGTCATCAGCGGCACTGCTGACGCAGCCGCCGGGAAGGCCGCCCGCATCGCCATCTCCGGTGCCGTCCCGGTGGTGGGCGGCATCCTGGCCGATGCCACGGACGCGGTGCTTTTGGCGGCGTCCACACTGGGAAGCGGTGCGGGAATCTGGGGGATCCTGACGGTCGCCGCAGTCTTCTGCGCACCGGTCATCCGGATCGGGGCACAATATGTGATGCTGAAGGTCACGGCGGCGGTGGGGGAGTCCATGGGGGAGCTGCGCTGTGCAAAGCTCATCGGCGATTTCGCCGGAGCCCTGGGACTGCTGATGGCTCTGGTCAGTACCCAGGCAGTGCTGCTGCTGATCTCAGCGGTCTGCTTCCTGCGGGGGGTGGGCATATGAAAGACTATGTTCTCGGCATCCTTTGTGCGGCGTTCCTGGTGTCGGTGATCTTCGCCATCGGCGGCGAGGGGCCGGGGAAGGGGACACGGAAGCTGATCGGCGGCATATTTCTGGCCCTGGCGGTGTTTCGGCCCATGGGAAGTATGGAACTGCCGGAATTCTCCCTGGAGCAATATCGCATTGACGCCGATTCCGCCGTGGCAGCCGGGGCTGTGCAAGCAGAAAACGCCCGAGCGGAATTCATAACCGAGGCCTGCAGGGCATATATCTTAAGCAAAGCCGCTGAGGTGGGACTGGAGCCGGAGGTACAGGTCAGTCTGGATGCAGATGGGATGCCCTGCGCCGTCACGCTGACCGCTGCTGCATCCCCCTCGGAGCGTGAGACTCTGAGCGGCTGCATCGCCCGGGAGCTGGGGCTCGGAAAGGAGGACGTCAAATGGATCGATCCGTACCAAAGCAGCGAATAAACGCCCTCTTTGCCAAATATAAATATCCCATCCTGATCCTGCTGGTGGGGCTGGGCCTGATGCTCCTGCCAGCCGGGAAGAAAGCCCCGGAAGCGGAGCCGCCCGCAGAAACGTCCCCAGAAGCAGAGGGTCTGGAGACCCGGCTGGAGTCCATTCTGGCCCAGATCGCCGGTGCAGGGCGGGTATCCGTGCTCCTGACTGAGGAGGAAGGCCGCCAGACCCTCTACCAGACCGATTCCCAGACGGAGTCCGATGATTCCGGCTCCCGCCGGACTGACGACACGGTGCTGGTGGAGGATCAAAGCCGTACCGAGTCCGGTCTGGTGCGCCAGACCCTGGAGCCTAAATACCGGGGTGCCGTCATCCTCTGCGAGGGCGCGGATCAGCCCAGTGTGAAGCTCGCCATCGTTGAGGCTGTCCGGTGCGTCACCGGTCTTGGCGCCGATCAGATATCCGTCCTGAAAATGAAATGATTGGAGGAACCATTATGAAAGTCTGGAAAAAGAACGTCACCGCCGCAGCCGTCCTGGTGGTCGTGTGCGCGGGCATCTACGTCAACTGGATGTACACCGAGGAAAATGCGCCAGTATCCCTGTCCGATACCCTGAATTCCGAGAAGATCCTGGATGAAAGCATGCTGGTCATGTCCACCGACGAGGCCCAGCTCACCGCCGCTGAGGGCATCACCGACACGGCCACAGACTACTTCGCCGCCGTCCGCCTGAGCCGTCAGGAGGCCCGGGACTCCGCCGTGAACCTTTTGCAGGAGGCTATGGCCTATGATACTGCCTCCGACGAAAGCAATCATGAGCTGGAGGAGCTGGTGGCCGTGGCTCTGAGCGAGGCACAGATCGAATCTCTGGTGGTGGCCAAGGGCTACGCCGACTGTGTGGCGTACATGTCCGACGACGGTATTTCCGTTGCGGTGGCTTCCCCCGAGTCGGGCCTGCAGCAGTCCGATGTGGCTCTCATCACAGACATCATCCTGACCCAGTCCGACTACGACCTGGGGGAGATCCGGATCGTACCGGTACAGTGAATCAGCGCGCACTGCAGACTGCGGTGCGCGTTTCCTTTGCGCAATTTTCAAAATATGCTTATCGACTTTACTCAGCAATCGGAAAAGAATGATTCCTGGCCCCCACCGAGAGGGGGCTGTCAGCGTCAGCTGACTGGGGGAGTGTCGTTGGATAGACGCTGAATGTTCTATTTTGGGACACTCCCTCCACCGCTGCGCGGTCCCCCTCCCTCTTGGAGGGAGGCAAGAGACGCGTTGCTAAGGTAAGCCGATAAGCATTTTTCAAAATAATCTCCGCGATTGATGTTGTAATTTTTCAAATTTATGGTACAATAGAGCAAAGTGGGTCGCCCTGCTCCCAGGGCGGCTACCCAAAACAGGAGGTATTTACCCATGGCTGACAACAAGTACATCACCCAGGCTCAGGAGAACGGCTCCGTTCTGATCGCTGAGGAAGTTCTGGTTAACATCATCTCCCTGGCCGTGGCCGAGGTGGAGGGCGCAGAGCTCTCCGGCAAGCCCGGCATCAACTGGGGCAAGGGCATCAAGCTGACCATCGACGACGAGAACCGCGTCACCGCCAAGTGCTACATCAACGTGGCCTACGACCAGAGCGTCGTGACCATCGCCGCCAACGTTCAGGAGAGCGTCACCACCGCCCTGGAGTCCATGGCCGGTGTCACCGTCCAGGGCGTCAACATCAACGTTGTGGGCATCACCCGCAAGTAAGAGGTATCTATGACCAGAGGTAACGCCAGAGAACTGGCTGTCCATTTGATCTATGGCCGGGAATTCACCGGCGACACCCCCATCGAGGTGGTGCGCATCCGTCTGGAGGAGGGCTACTACGAGCAGCTCGCCGCCGAGTACGAGATCTACACCGAGCGTCCCACCGGCAAGCAGGTCAAGTACCTGGAGGACATCGTGGCCGGTGTCCACGCCCACGAGGAGGAGCTCAACGCCATCATCGGCAAGTTCTCCATCGGCTGGGACGTCAAGCGCATCTCCCGTCTGAACCGGGTCATCATGCAGCTGGCCGTCTATGAGATCCTGTACGTGGACGATGTGCCCGAGGGCGTGGCCGTCAGCGAGGCCGTCCGTCTTGCCAAGAAGTACAACGACGAGATGGGCCGTTTCGTCAACGGCATCCTGGGCTCCTTCGTCCGTTCCCTGAAGGAGAAGCCCGCCGAAGTGACCGCTGAGGAAGTCTAATATGAATACGATCGGCTTTGACACCAGCAATTACACCACCTCCATCGCCTGTTTTGACGGCATGGACGGTATCAATTGCTCCCAGCTCCTGCCTGTCAAGCAGGGCCAGCTGGGTCTGCGCCAAAGCGATGCACTGTTCGCCCATGTCAAGAGCCTGCCGGAGCTTTCCGGCAGGCTGTTTTCCAATGTATCGGCGGACTCCATCGCGGCGGTGGCAGTCTCTACCCGGCCCCGGGCGGTGGAGGGGAGCTACATGCCCTGCTTCCTGGCGGGCATCGCCCAGGCGAAGCTCCTGTCTGATGCCCTCCATGTACCGCTGTTTGAAGTCAGCCATCAGCAGGGCCATGTGGCCGCCGCGCTGTGGAGCGCAGGGCGGATGGATCTGATGGATGTGCCCCACCTGGCCTGGCACCTGTCCGGCGGCACCACGGAGCTTCTTTTGATCGAACCCGACGGCAAAAATGTGAAGGCGACGAAGATCGGCGGCACCACCGACATCTCCGCCGGTCAGCTCATCGACCGCACCGGCCAGCTGCTGGAGCTGCCCTTCCCCTCGGGCAAGCATCTGGACGCTCTGAGCAAGACCGCGTCCGACAAGTCGGTCTTCAGGGTCAAGTGCCCCGGTCTGGAGTTTTCCCTGTCCGGTGTTCAGAATAAGGTACAGCAGTATCATGCGGATCACGGCGATCCCGCCGAGACGGCGGCCTACACCCTGCGCTGTGTGGCTCAGGCAGTCATCACCGCCACGCGCAACGCCCAGAAGCAGTATCCCGGGCTTGAGGTGGTCTTCTCCGGCGGTGTGGCATCGAATTCCATGCTTCGGGAGCTGACCAGGCCCCTCAAGCCCGTCTTCGCACAGCCCCAATACTCCACCGACAACGCCATGGGCGTTGCGATCCTCGCCCACAGACTCCTGGAGGTCTGATATGGAACGACAGGTACTGTCCGTCGGACAGCTTAACGACTACATCAAGCGTCAGCTCGACAACGACCCCGGCCTGCGCAACATCGCCATCCGGGGCGAGTTGAGCAACTATAAAATTTATCCCTCGGGCCACCACTACTTCACCCTGAAGGACGAGACCGGCGCGATGAAGTGCGTCATGTTCAAATCCGCGGCGGTGCGGCTGCGGTTCCGGCCCGAGAACGGCATGAAGGTCATTGCCATGGGCTCTGTGACCGTCTATGTCCGGGACGGCGTGTATCAGCTCTACTGCACTGGGTTCGTGATGGACGGCATCGGCGACCTCTACGCCGCTTTTGAGCAGTTGAAGGCGAAGCTGGGAGCGGAAGGGCTCTTCGACCCGGCCCACAAACAGCCTTTACCCCGGCTCCCCGGCACCATCGGCATCGTCACCAGCTCCGCCGGTGCGGCAGTCCATGACATGCTGCGCATCCTGAGAAAGCGGTACCCGCTGACGAGAGTGAAGCTCCTGCCCGTCCGGGTGCAGGGCGCGGAGGCCCCCGCCGAGATCGCCGGAGCCATCGCCTACGCGAACATGCATAAACTGGCCGACCTGCTGATCGTTGGCAGGGGCGGCGGCTCCATCGAGGATCTCTGGGCCTTCAACGACGAGCGGGTGGCCCGGGCCATCTACGATTCGAAAATCCCCGTCATCTCTGCCGTGGGCCATGAGCCCGATGTGACCATCTCCGACTTTGTGGCCGACCTCCGGGCCGCCACCCCCAGCAACGCGGCGGAGCTGGCCGTGCCGGATCAGGATGCCCTGCGCCAGACCCTGGACGACATGCAGAACGCCATGGCAATCGCCATGCAGACCCGCATTAAGCGGGCAGGGGAGCGGCTGGAGCATATCGCCAACCGCCCCGTGCTGAAAAGTCCGCTGGCATCCTTTGACAGCAGACGCAAGGCTCTGGAGCTGCTGGAAAATCGCCTGATCTCCGCCCAGTCGGGCAGCGTGGCCCGGAGCCGCCAGCGGTTCGTTGCCCAGGTCAGCAAGCTGGACGCCATGAGCCCCCTGAAGGTGCTGACCCGGGGCTACGCCATGGTTGCCAAGGAAGACGGCACCATCGTCCGAAGCGTTTCCGATGTGAAGCCCAGAGAGCCCATCGCCGTCCGGGTCAGCGACGGCACCATCGTGGCATCCGTGATTGGAGGAACCCCCAATGAATGAAAAAAACGCGACCTTTGAGCAGAATATGGCCCGTTTGGAGCAGATCGTCCGCACCCTGGAGCGGGGCGACGCCCCGCTGGAGGAGAGCCTGAAGCTCTTCGAGGAGGGCACCGGGCTGGTACGTTCCTGCGGAAAGCTCCTGGACGAAGCGGAGCTGCAGGTGAAAAAAGTCATGGTGGGCCCCGGTGGCGCACCGGTGGAAGGAGAATTTACCGATGAAGAATGAGCTTCAGACCTACGTTTCCCATATCGAGAACTACCTGAGCGGCTGCTTCGATTTCTACGAGTTTGAGCCCCAGCACGTGCTCTTTGACTCCATGCGCTACTCCCTTCTGGCGGGCGGCAAGCGGCTGCGCCCTGTGTTCGTCTTCGACTTCTGCCGAATGGCCGGGGGCTGCTGGCCCGATGCCACCCCCTTCGCCGCCGCCGTGGAGATGATCCATACATACTCCCTGATCCACGACGATCTGCCCAGCATGGACAACGATGACTTCCGCCGGGGCAGACCCACCAACCACAAGGTCTACGGCGACGCCATGGCCATCCTGGCTGGCGACGCCATGCTGACCTCCGCCTTTGGTCAGATGGTGCATGCCCAGTTCGTCCCCGAATCCGCCCGGCTCCGGGCCATTGAGTACCTCTCCCGCTGCGCCGGTGAGACCGGCATGGTGGGCGGCCAGGTGCTGGATATCCTGTCCGAGGAGCGCGAATGCACCGAGGAGGAGATCCTGAACATCCAGAGCCGTAAGACCGGCGCGCTCATCAAGGCCGCCTGCGTCCTGGGCGTTCTGGCCGCCAGCGGCACCGCCCAGCAGGAGTTCGCCGCCATGGAGTTTGCAGACCACTTAGGTCTGGCCTTCCAGATCCGCGACGACATGCTGGACGTGATCGGCGACGCAGCCAAGCTCGGCAAGGCCACCGGCATGGACGAGACCAAGAACACCTTCGTCCGGCTCTACGGTCTGGAAAAATGCGAGGAGCTGGTGAAGGAGCACACCGACGCAGCCATCAAGGCACTGGATGCCTTTGCCGACAACGGCTTCATGAAGGAGCTGGCCTTGAGTCTGGTGGGCAGAGAAGCCTAACGAGCAACATAATGATTTTCCAGTAAATGTTTCAAGCGGGAGAAATCACCAGAATCCCTGGTTTCTCCCGCTTGTTTTTACGTTACAACCTGATAAGCCATGCTATACTTTGCTGCTGTTCTTTCTGCGATGGAGCCATTTTCTTAAGAGTGGGTACAGGAACAAAACCAGTATTGCGTAGATTAACGAAATGACCACGTCTGTCAGGTACTTAGATTTTAGGTTGATGGACAAAAATGTACTCATGACCATTCCTATAAAGTAAATTGAACTTGTTTCAATGATTCTCTCATGATTTACGCGAAGCATTGAGAATATTGACTTCAGTTCTTTCGTGTCTAACCAGAAATAGCGGCCTAACAATAAACAAAGAGGTATCGTAAAATCGATTATTTCACGCAATACCATTTTGATTGAAATTGCCATAAAGACAATTGAAATAATAAAGAGATATTCTTCATCACTTGCCTTGTAAGCACTGGTTTTCTTGCTGAAATAGTGTTTGTTAAGGAAATCACATATCAATCCTCCGAACGTGAGAAAAAATACCAGAATAATACCGTTCTCATCAATATCATATATGCGCAATATTTTATAGTACACTTCGAGAACCATGATGCATGCAATGCTTGATGCGAAAAAAATAGCAAATTGATTCTCAAAGTACAAACAAGCCTCTTTCGAATAGAAGAATTGATACATTGTTCTGATACAAACAAGAATCACAAACGAAGACGCAATATCATCAACTAAAAAATCGAGAGTAAACAAGAGATTATGCAATAATTCCATTTTCTCACTCCATTGTATGTAAAGTAAAAAATACTTGGTATACAGCTTCTGTATCTTTCCGCAGATTATAGCACATTTCGGTTGCAACCGCAACCTGTTCTTGCTATAATGGTAGCATACTACATAAAAAGAAGGCGATCCAATGGCAAAGCAGACTGCCCAGGAAAAATTCGTTGAAATGACCACCGCGCCGGTGGAGCGGCTGATCGCAAAGCTGGCGGTGCCCACCATCATCTCCATGCTCATCACCACCATCTACAACATGGCCGATACCTTCTTCATCGGCATGCTCTCCACCGCCGCCTCCGGCGCGGTGGGCGTGGCCTTTTCGGTCATGGCCATCATCCAGGCTCTGGGCTTCTTCTTCGGCCAGGGCGCGGGAGCCAGCATCTCCCAGGCCTTGGGCAGTCAGGACACCAAGCGGGCCAACGAGCTGGCCTCCACGGGCTTCCTCTCCGCGCTGATCTGCGGCGCACTCGTGGGGGTGCTGGGCCTGATCTTCATGGAGCCGCTGGTCTATTTCCTCGGGGCCACCGATACCATCTACCCCTACTGCGTGGCTTATCTGCGGCTGATCCTGATCGGTGCGCCCTGGATGTGCGCATCCTTCGTGCTGAACAATCTGCTCCGGTTCGAGGGTAACGCTTTCCGGGCCATGGTGGGCCTGACCACCGGCGGCGTACTGAACATGGCCCTCGACCCCCTGTTCATCTTCGTCTTCGACATGGGCATCGCGGGCGCGGCTCTGGCCACCATCGTTTCCCAGGCGGTGTCCTTCGGGATCCTGTACTTCCAAATCAAGAAATACTCCGCCATCACCATCAGCTTCCGCTCCTTCCGCCCCGGCCGGAGCATGTACAGTGCCATCACCCGGGCCGGTCTGCCCAGTCTCCTGCGCCAGGGCATCGCGTCGGTGGGCACCATCTGCCTGAACACCGCCGCCCGGCCCTTCGGTGACGCGGCCATCTCCGCCATGGCCATCATCGGCCGCATCACCATGTTCAGTAACTCCGCCATGCTGGGCTTCGGCCAGGGCTTCCAGCCGGTGTGCGGCTTCAACTACGGCGCGAAGCGGTACGACCGGGTGAAGAAGGGCTATTTCTTCCTCATCAAGGCTTCGGTCATCGGACTTCTGGCCTTTGCAGCCGTGGAGTTCGCCTTTGCAGAGCAGTTCGTGGGCATCTTCCGGGACGATCCGGCGGTCATCGCCATCGGCGCGGTGGCACTGCGATTCCAGTGCATCACCCTGGTGCTCAACAGCTTCATCATCTCCAGCAACATGCTCCTGCAGACCACCGGCCAGGTGGTGCCCGCATCCATCCTGGGCGTGGCAAGGCAGGCGTTCCTGATCCCCTGCCTGTGGATCTTCACGGGTCTGTTTGACCTGACGGGTCTGCAAATGGCTCAGCCCATCGCGGACGCACTGACCTTCCTCATCGCCATCCCCATGGCGGTGAAGTTCCTGCGGAAGATGGGAAAAGATTGATTCTGTTTCAGCAAGAGGTGCTGCCATGAGAGATATATTGGAAATTTTCAAATCCGCAAGGGAGCATTACTGCTTCCGAAATTTGCGCGAATTTTATCACTGCATTTGCGCCCTTCAGTCGGAGTTCCCCGGCATGACCCTTGATTGGGATGACGGAGCAGGGGAGCGGTGGGCGCGATTATGGGACGGTGATTGGTGGTTCATGGTGCATCGTCGGCTCGGCATCGCTTTTATGCGCGGCCCCCATGATGCCGCTCCGATCCCGAGTTCCATTGCACATCTGACGATCGTTCCCGTCACCGGGATCGATGCGGAGGAATGGTATTTGGATGTGGATCAGCTTTGCAGGGACTTTCCCGAGATCGGCTGGCATGCCTGTGCCGATGCAGTCGATCCCACCGCCTTCAGCCTCAGCGATCTGTATTATGCCACCGTGTAACAGATAAGATTAAGTAAAATTCATGTAAAGCCCAAGGGGGGAAAGTCACGTAAATGTTGACTTTCCCCCGTTTTGGCGTATAATGAAAGAAGCTTTTTCCATTAAGGAGATATCTCTATGCAAAAGAACAATGGCTTGTCGATCATCATCGTCGGCTGCGGCAAGGTCGGTTTGACCCTGGTGGAGCAGCTGAGCCGGGAGGGTCACAACATCACCGTCATCGATAAGAACCGCACACTGGTGGAGAATCTGACCAGCACCTACGATGTGATGGGTGTGGTGGGCAACGGTGCCAGCTACTCCATTCAGAAGGATGCCGGCATCGAGAACACCGACCTCATCATCGCCGTCACCGAGTCCGACGAGCTGAACCTGCTGTGCTGCACCGTGGCCAAGCGGGTCTCCGGCTGCTCCGCCATCGCCCGCGTCCGCACCCCGGACTACAGCCAGGATGTCAGCTACCTGCGGGAGCGTCTGGGGCTTGCCATGATCTTCAACCCGGAGCTGGAGTCCGCCCGGGAGGCCGCCCGGATGCTGTCCCTGCCCACGGCTCTGGAGGTCGCCTCCTTCGCCCACGGACAGGCGGAGCTGGTCACCTTCAAGATCCCCAAGGGCAATAAGCTCGACGGTTTGAAGCTCTGGGATATGAGCAAATCCATCCCAGCCGACATTGAGACCAACGTGGTCATCTCCTGTGTCGAGCGGGCGGACAAGGTCTACATCCCCAGCGGCAATTTCCAGCTCCAGTGCGGCGACGTGGTCTCCTTCGTCTCCACCCGGAAGATCGCCCGGAAATTCCTGCGCTCCATCGGCTTCAAGACCCGCCAGGTTCGCTCCACCATGATAATCGGCGGTGGCCGCTCCAGCTACTACCTGGCCCAGGAGCTGCTGGCCATGGGCATGGAGGTCAAGATCATCGAAAAACGCCGGGAGCGGTGCGAGGAGCTCTGCGAGCTGCTGCCCGATGCCAACATCATCAACGGCGACGGCACCAGCGAGGAGCTGCTGCGGGAGGAGGGCATCGAATATGCCGAGTCCTTCGTGGCTCTGACGGGCATCGACGAGGAGAACATCCTGCTGACCCTCCACGCCCGGAACGTCTCCGATGCCAAGGTCATCACCAAGATCAACCGCATCTCCTTCCGCAATGCCATCAATACCCTGGACTTGGGCAGCGTCATCTATCCGCGCTACATCACCAGCGAAGCCATCGTCGCCTATGTCCGCGCCAAGCACAACTCCATGAACTCCAACGTCGAGACCCTGAACTATCTCTGTGACAACCGGGTCGAGGCCGTGGAATTCCGGGTCAACGAGGCCTCCCAGGTCACCGGAAAGATGCTGAAGGATCTCAAGCCCAAGATGAAGAAGGACATCCTGATCGCCAGCATTAGCCGCGGCGGCCAGATCCTGATCCCCTCCGGCGTGGATACCATCGAGGTGGGCGACTCCGTCATGGTGGTCACCACCCATTCCGGCTTCAACGACATCCGCGACATTCTCGCATAAGGAGCAGGTCATGAACGGAGCAATGATCGTATATATCCTGGGTCAGGTGCTGCGGATCGAAGGTCTGCTGCTGCTGCCCAGCTTCTTCGTGGGTCTCATCTACCGGGAGCAGGAGGGCTGGATGTATCTGGCCATGGCGGCGGTGTGTCTCGTCGTCGGCACCCTCATCACCCTGCGAAAGCCCAAAAACACCACCATCTATCTGAAGGAGGGCTGCGTCAGCACCGCCCTGTGCTGGATCGTCCTGTCCGCCTTCGGTGCACTGCCCTTCGTCCTCACCGGCGAGATCCCCTCCTTCACCGATGCCGTGTTCGAGACCGTCTCAGGCTTCACCACCACGGGCTCGTCCATCCTGACAGACGTGGAGGCCATGAGCTATACCAGCCTTTTCTGGCGCAGCTTCACCCACTGGATCGGCGGCATGGGTGTGCTGGTGTTCCTGCTGGCGGTGCTGCCCATGGCCGGCGGCAGCCAGTTCAACCTGATGAAGGCCGAGAGCCCCGGCCCCAGCGTCGGCAAGCTGGTGCCCAAGGTGGGAGCAACTGCAAGACTCCTGTATATCATCTATTTCGGCCTGACTGTGCTGGAGATCGTCTTCCTGCTGCTGGGCGGTATGCCTGTCTTCGATGCCATCACCCACAGCTTCGGCACCGCCGGTACCGGTGGCTTCGGCATCAAGGGTGACTCCATCGCCGGCTACAGCCCCTATCTGCAGTGGGTCATCACCATTTTCATGATCCTCTTCGGCGTGAATTTCAACGCCTACTACTTCCTCCTCTTCGGCCAGCTGAAGAAGGCCCTCGGCATGGAGGAGGTGCGGTGGTATCTCATCATCATCCTGGTCTCTACCGGCATCATTTTCGCGACGCTGCTGGGAACCTACGCCCCCTTTGAGGCCCTGACCCACGCGGCCTTCCAGGTGGGCACCATCATCACGACTACCGGCTTCGCCACGGCGGATTTCGACCAGTGGAGCTCGTTGGCGAAGACGGTGCTGGTGCTGCTGATGTTTGTCGGTGCCTGCGCAGGCTCCACCGGCGGCGGCATCAAGGTCAGCCGCATCATCGTCTTCTTCAAGTCCGCCTTCCGGGAGATCGGCTCCTACATCCACCCCCGCTCTGTCAACCGGATCAAGGTGGAGGGTCGTCCCGTGGAGCATGAGGCGGTGCGCTCCATCAATGTCTATCTGACCACCTATATGGTGATCTTCGCCCTGTCCATCCTGCTCGTCAGCATCGAGGGCCAGGATGTCATCACCACCTTCACCGCCGTGGCCGCCACCATCAACAACATCGGCCCCGGCCTGGCGGTGGTGGGACCCACCGGCAACTTCAGCTCCTTCACCCTCTTCAGCAAATGGGTGCTGATCTTTGATATGCTGGCGGGCCGTCTGGAGCTGTTCCCCATGCTGATTTTGTTCCATCCCACCATCTGGAAGCAGGCCTTCCAGCGCAGGACAAGGAGGTAAGAAATGACCGATGTTGTCGCAGCCCTCATCTGGGAGGGCGACCGCTTCCTGGCCTGCCAGCGGCCTGGCCACAAGGCCCGGGGGCTTCTCTGGGAGTTCGTGGGCGGCAAGGTGGAGCCGGGGGAGACGAAGGAAGCAGCTCTGATCCGGGAATGCCGGGAGGAACTGGCCGTCACCGTGGTGCCCCGGGATGTCTTCATGGAAGTCATCCACGAATATCCCGACCTGACTGTCCGGCTGACCCTGTTCAACGCCGCCATCGCAGAGGGCACTCCAAAGCTTCTGGAGCACAACGACCTGCGCTGGATCACCGTGCAGGAAATCGATACTCTGGAATTCTGCCCCGCCGATGAGGAGATCCTGAAAAAGCTCAAGGAATTGTAATCGAAAAGCCCGCTCCGATTTGGAGCGGGCTTTCTTGGTATACGGTTCGTAGGGAACGGCCTATGTGGCGTTCCGGTGAATTATGGTCTCCATAAATTTGGGGAACGACACGCAGGTCGTTCCCTACGGATAAAAAGGGAGCTGTACGGAATTCCGTACAGCTCCTCAAAACCGTTTTACTTGTCGGCCTTTCTGGCAGCCTTATCCTTGGCAGCCTGCTCCTTGGCCTTCTTGGCATCGGCCTGGGCGCGGGCGGCGGCAGTGTGGTTCTCGGACAGGGCGAACTTGGCGAACTCGATGCGGACGCGGTCAGCGCCGGTCTCCAGGACGAACTTGTCCTCCTTGACGTCCACGACGGTGCCGGTGATGCCGCCGATGGTGGTGACATTGTCGCCGCTCTTCAGGGCAGCGCGCATCTCTTCGGCTTCCTTCTTGCGCTTGTTCTCGGGACGGATCAGCATGAAGTACATCAGGGCCAGCATCAGAACCAGCATGACCATGGTGGAGCCCATGCCGGCAGCGGGATCAGCGGTGAGGAAATTGAACATTGAACAAAACTCCTTTGGTTTTAATAGACCAGATTATTATAACATTCTTTGTATAAAATGCAAGAGGGAATGTCAGATTCTGCGGCTCAATTTTTCGCTGTACTCCCGGCGGAAGGCCTCGAACCGGCCCTCGTCCAGGGCGGTGCGGATGCGCTCCATGAGCTTGTTGTAGAAATACAGATTGTGCATGACGCAAAGACGCATGGCCAGCATCTCCTCGGCCACGAACAGATGGCGGATGTAGGCCTTGGAGTAGCGGCGGCAGACAGGGCAGTCACACTCGGGATCGATGGGGGAGAGGTCGGCGCGGTACTTGGCGTTCTTCAGATTGATGGCGCCGTTCCAGGTGAAGAGCCGGGCATGGCGGGCATTCCGGGCGGGCATGACGCAGTCAAAGAAATCCACGCCCCGGGCCACGGCCTCGATGATGTTGGTGGGGGTGCCCACGCCCATCAGGTAGCGGGTCTTCTCCACGGGCATGTGGGGCTCCACCGTCTCGATGATCTCGTACATCTCCTCGGCAGTCTCGCCCACGGCCAGACCGCCGATGGCGTAGCCGGGCAGATCCAGGTCGGCGATGCGCTTCATGTGGTCTGCGCGGATGTCCTTGTAGGTGCCGCCCTGGTTGATGCCCCAGAGCATCTGGCTGGGATTGACGGTGTCGGGCAGGCTGTTCAGCCGGGCGTTCTCTGCCTTGCACCGCTCCAGCCAGCGGGTGGTGCGGGCCACGGAATCCTCAACATATTTCCGGGGCGCGGGATTTTCGATGCACTCGTCGAAGGCCATGCAGATATCGCTGCCCAGATTGGACTGGATCTGCATGCTCTCCTCGGGGCCCATGAAGATCTTCCGGCCGTCGATGTGGGAGGAGAAGTAGACACCCTCCTCCTTGATCTTGCGAAGGGAACTCAGGGAGAAGACCTGGAAGCCGCCGGAGTCGGTCAGGATGGGGCCGTCCCAGGTCATGAATTTGTGCAGACCGCCGCACTCACGCACCAGTTCGTCGCCGGGACGCAGGTGCAGGTGGTAGGTATTGCTCAGCTCCACCTGACAGCCGATGTCCTTCAGGTCTTTCGCGCTCAATGCGCCCTTGATGGCACCCTGGGTGCCCACGTTCATAAATACGGGGGTCTGCACCGTGCCGTGGGCGCAGGTGAATTCGCCCCGCCGGGCTTTGCCCTCGGTTTTTTTCAGTTCAAACATAGTGTTACCTCTTGTTGTACAGGATGTAATTCACGGAATTCTCCACGGTGTCGTATCGGGTCTCGCTGCGGGTGGTGGAGAAATATTGGAAGCCGCATTTTTCAATGACCCTTTTGGACTGCAAATTCCAATCAAAATGGGAACAAGTCAGGAAATCGTAATCGAGCACATGGAAGCAGTAATCGACAACAGCCTTGACAGCTTCGGGCATCAGTCCTCGGCCCCAGTAGTCCTTATGGAGCACATAGCCGATCTCGCGACCGAGCTTCTCCGCCTCCGGGTCGGGATCCGGTTCCTCAATGCCCACGGAGCCGATGACACGGCCAGTCTCCTTCAGCTCGATGGCGAAGGTCTTTTTACCTTCGATGAACAGATCCAGAATAAACTCTGATTCCTCCATGCTCTTATGAGGCGTCCATCCCGCCATCTGGCCCAGACCCTCGATGGAAGCGTAGGCATAGAAGTCGTCCAGATCATCCATCGCCCAGGGACGCAGGATCAGTCGTTCCGTCTCAATGCGGATACCGGTGATATCAACGGGTGCAAGCATGGCGTTACCCCAGATACATACTGTCGCCAAAGCTGAAGAAACGGTAGCGTTCCCTGACAGCCTCGGCATAGGCATTCAGCACATTCTCCCGTCCGGCAAAGGCGGACACCAGCATCACGAGGGTGCTCTCGGGCAGATGGAAATTCGTAATCAGGGCATCCATAGCCTTGAACTCATAGCCCGGGAAAATGAAGATCTCCGTCCACTTGGATTTTGCTTCAAAGGTGCCGTCGTCGTTGACCAGGCTCTCCAGCGTCCGGCAGGAGGTGGTGCCCACGCAGATGATCCGGCCGCCGCGAGCGCGGGTGGCGTTGAGGATGTCGGCGGTCTCCTGCGTCATCATGCAGAGTTCGGAGTGCATATGGTGCTCGGAGATGTTCTCCGCCTTCACGGGACGGAAGGTGCCCAGACCCACGTGCAGCGTCACATAGGCAAGTGTCACGCCCTTGTCCTCGGCCTTCTGCAGCAGCTCCTTCGTCCAGTGCAGACCGGCGGTGGGGGCGGCTGCGGAGCCCACCTCCCGGGAGTAAACGGTCTGATACCGCTCCTGATCGGCAAGCTCTGCCTTGATGTAGGGGGGCAGGGGCATCTTGCCCAGGGATTCAAGGACTTCCAGAAAGATGCCCTCGTAGGTGAACTTCACCACCCGGTTGCCGTCGGGCTGGACGCGGACGACCTCTGCGGTGAGCTGGCCGTCGCCGAAAATGACGGTGGAGCCGGGCTGCATCTTCCGGCCGGGCTTGGCCAGGCACTCCCACTCATTGCCGCCCAAGTCGCGCAGCAGCAGCAGCTCTACCGCGCCGCCGGTGGGACGGTGCCCCAGCAGCCGGGCAGGGAGCACCCGGGAGTCATTCATCACCAGGGTATCGCCGGGGTTCAGATAGTCGATGATATCATAAAAATGCCGGTGGGACAGCTCGCCGGTCTGGCGGTTCACGGCCAGCAGCCGGGAGGTATCCCGCTTTTCCAGGGGCGTCTGGGCGATGAGCTCCTCGGGCAGCTCGTACCAGAAGTCCCGTGTCTTGAAATCGGGCATAAAACTCGCTCCTTTATCGATAGTCGATTCATTATACCACAGCTTCTGGCAAAAATCCACAACAAAAACTTCCAAATCCCGGTACGTTTTTCCTATGGACAAAGGTGACATAATATGTTATAATTTGTTACAGTTTGATACTTTTGGAGGTTGCTGCATGAAAAAGAGAATTGTTTGCCTTGTTCTTGCCCTGGCACTGGCCGCCAGTTTGATCCCCGCCGTCTCCGCTGCCGACCACGGCATGACCGATATCGTCGGACACTGGGCCGAGGAGGATATCAGCTGGGTCGTGGACATGGGCCTGTTCAACGGCACCTCCGCCACCACCTTCAATCCCAACGGTACCATGACCCGGGGCATGTTCGTCACCGTTCTGGGCCGCTATGCCGGTGTCGATCCTGACGATTACGAGGATTGGTATCTGCCCCAGCTGTACAAGGACGTGAACCCCGACGCCTACTATGCCCCCTACATCAACTGGGCCACCCGCCACGGCATCACCAGCGGCACCGGTACCGGAGTTTTCAGCCCGGATCTGCCCATCACCCGCGAGCAGATGGCGGTCTTCCTTGTCCGCTTCGCCAATTGCTACGGCTATGTGTTTGAGCCCATCCGGGATGATATTCCCGATGGATTCAGTGATGAGGAGCTCATCGCGGGCTACGCCATCGACGCGGTGGATGTCATGCGCGAGAGCGGCGTGATCTCCGGCCGCCAGAACGCCGACGGCAGCTACAAGTTCGACCCCCGGGCCCTGGCTGCCCGCTCCGAGTGCTCCGCCGTGTTCCACCGCCTTCTGTCCGCCATGGTCATCGACGAGGACTTCTTCTTCGAGGAGCCCGAGGAGATCGCTGTCTACGGCTACTACGGCGAGGATCTGCTGCCCGGCGACACCTTCCGTCTGGAGTGCGAGACCATCCCCATGCGCCCCACCAACGACACCATCCTCTGGATCTCCTCCGATCCCAGCGTCCTCAGCGTGGATGCCGAGGGTAATGTCACCTGCCATTCCAGCGGCCGGGCGGAGATCTATGCCTATACCTGCAACGGCCATTTCGACTACTGCGCCATCAACGTGGACTATTACGTCGGCTATGCCGGCGAGAGCTACGAGAGCAAGTGCATGCATGTCTTCGGTGAGGTCGTCGAGGAGCACCGCCGCCCCTACGGCGACGACGCGCCCAAGTCCGTCTACCAGGCCAATCATGAGTATCTGACCGTGAAGACCTGGGACTTCAAGGACAAGAACCGCACGGAAAAGATCACCCGTACCCACAGGTTCTTTATCCATAAGAATCTGGTTGCCACCGTCAAGCTTCTCTTCCAGGAGCTCTACGAGTGTGAGGAGCAGTACCCCATCCGCTCCATCGTTACCTACTGGTCTGAGGGCGGCAGATCCGAGCACAATCCCGGCACAGCCCTGGACATCAACCCGGACGAGAATCCCTATGTGGATCCCAACGGCAAGGTGATCGTTGGCAAGAAGTTCGATCCGGAGAACGATCCCTACTCCTTCGAGGTGGGCGGCGAGGTCGAGCAGATCTTCGCCAAGTACGGCTTCACCAGAGGCATCTACTGGAAGAGCGGATATAAGGATTACATGCATTTCAGCTTCTTCGGTACTTAAAACATTTGTGCCCGGCCAAATGGCCGGGCACTTCTTATTCAGAACAATTCATCCATGAGAAGGTAATATCTGAGCTTCTGTTCGTCCTTTTCGATCTCCAGTGCTTCGAACAGCTCGTCCGGATGGAAGCCCTCCACCGCTTCGCCATAGTGGCCGCCGAAATTGTCCCGCAGGCTCCGCCAGCAGATGGCAACGTCCGTCCATCGGTCACCCGCACCGCTGCGGCCCAGATCCAGAAAGCCGGTCAGCTCCCAGTCCTTCAGGAACACGTTGGGCAGGCACAGGTCGCCGTGGGTCAGCACCGGCTCACAGTCGGGGGCATGCTCCTCAAGCCAGCCCAGCAGCGCGGCAGGGGAGGGGAAGCCCTTTTCTCCGAAGGTCTCCGGTTCCACCAGCTCCATATCGACCTGTCCCTTTTCCACGATCCTCCGGGCACGCTCCAGCTTTGCAGTCGCGATCTGGTCAACGGGACAGTCCGATACATCCACTGCCCAGAGCCGATTCATTCCCTCCGCCAGAATCTGAACCAATCGGTGAGGATCGGTACGCCATTCCTCCGCGCAAGCCATTTCCCCGGGAATACGGGTCATCAGCGTCCAGCGGAAGCCTTCATGAACCGCCGTTTCGATCACCCGGGGCACCTCCAGCTTTCCCTCCAGCCAGCGGAGCATGGCAAGCTGGTTCTCGGATTCCTCTGACACCGGCTCGGATTTCAGAACCAGATCATCGAAGATCGCGACAGTCGATCCAGAGAGCCCCGTCCGGTCAAGGGCAAATCGCTTCCCAGCGGTGTGCTTCGAGATCTCGGCTGGCTGGCGCATTTGAAGCTGCTTTTTGCGGATCGCATCCAGTGCATCCATCGGATCGGTGATGCCCAGAACTGCCTCCTCAAAGGGACATGGGCCGTCACCCCGGCGGTTGATGATGCCGGGAACCTCCGCATCGCAGAAGGCCGGAATGCCGCTGGACTCCAGGGCTTCCTTTGCCGGGGTGCTCATGACCAGCGCATGAACGGCGCGGACTCCCAGCAATACATATAAAAAGGCCGTGGCCCGGCCCACCACCTTATCCGCAGCGGAAAAGCCCCTCAGCTCCAGATCGCTGTCCAGCCAGTCCACCAGGGGCCGGACGCCCCGGGCTGTTGCGGTATACACAGCATCATCTCTGCACAGAACGCAGGTATAATTTCCCTCCGACAGGATCCGGCGGGCATGCTCCAGATCTCCCATTGCCATCCCTCCATTTCGCATTTGGGCCATTATACCACGGGATGATTGCGTACGCAACCGTATGGAAGCGTTAAATCTTCGTGAATCCTTCGCTGACGCGCTTTTTCTTTGGAACAGGATGTGCTATACTGGAAGCAAAGGAGGAATCACCATGCTTACCTACGAATCCATCAAGAAGAATGATGCCATCCGCACCTACATCACACGGGCGGACGAATCTCTCGCCGCTCTGGGCTTTACGGAGCACAGCTTTGCCCACGTGTGCCATGTGGCTGAGATGGCTGGCTATATCCTGACGACCCTGGGCTATGACGCGCGAACCGTGGAGCTTGCGAAGATCGCCGGGTATCTCCACGACATCGGCAATCTGGTCAACCGCAGCGAGCACAGCCAGTCCGGCGCGGTGATGGCCTGGACGCTGCTCCATGACATGGGCTGTGATCCCGCCGAGCTGGCCACCATCGTCACCGCCATCGGCAACCACGACGAGGGCACCGGTGTGCCCGTCAATGCTGTGGCTGCCGCCCTGATCCTGGCGGATAAGGCTGACGTCCGCCGCAGCCGTGTCCGCAACACCGACGAGACCACCTTCGACATCCACGACCGGGTCAACTATTCCGTGAAGCACTCGGAGCTGAAGATCAATCAGGACAAGACCCTTGTCAAGCTGAAGCTCACCGTGGACACCCGCTACGGCTCCGTCATGGATTATTTCGAGATATTCCTGGGCCGGATGATCCTCTGCCGCAAGGCAGCCGAGAAGCTGGGGCTCCAGTTCAAACTCATCATCAACGAGCAGCAGCTGATCTGAGGTGTTCGATGACCTATCAAGAATCTATTTATAATGTAAGGGAGCTGGAGCCGGGCATCTTCCGGATTGGCAACAGCGCAGTCTTCATGGACTTGATCGTGGGCAGCCACCACGCGCTGCTCTTCGACACGGGCTACGGCTACGGCGATTTGAAGGGACTAGTCAGATCGATCACTGAGCTGCCTCTGTACGTAGTCAACTCCCACGGCCATGTGGATCACGCCTGCGGCAACGCTTCCTTCGGCGGCGCGTATATCCACCCGCTGGACATGGAGCTCTGCCGGGAGCACAACGGCCCCGAAATGCGCAGGGCGGAGCTGGATGCGGCGGAGGTGCCCCTGAACTTTGATCTGGATGCCCACCTGCGTCTGGGCACCGGCGAGCTGGAGCCGGTAGGGGAGGGGGACGCCTTCGAACTGGGCGGCATGACCCTCCATGTGCTCCATTTACCCGGACATACCGCAGGCTCCATCGGATTGTGGTGCCCGGAAAAGCGGCTGTTCTGGGTGGGCGACGCCATGAACTGCTTCGTCTGGCTCTTCCTGCCGGAGGCCCAGGGCCTGAGCACCTATATCAAAACGCTCCATAAGGCCGCCGAGCTGCCCTTCACCCATATGCTCCAGTCCCACGAGCCCGATCCCGTGCCCAAGCGGAAGCTTTGGGACTATCTGGATCTGGCAGAGCACCTCGACTTTGAGTCCGGTACACTCGTCCCGGCTCCTCTGGGCTTCACCGGCGAAACCCGAATCTGTACACGGCTGGGCCTGCACCATGACGACCGCACCCATCCCGGGTTTGCTGCGATCATGATCTGTCGGAAAAATGCACGTCGGTAATGCCGTTTTCGGTCGAAACTTCATCTATTTTTCAGATGTTTTGCAGTTGACAAATGTCAAGAACATGATATTATAAAGTATAAGGCATCGATAGGATAAAATTAAAATATGACCATTTTTTCTATATTTGTTCCTTCTCTGCCTTTATGTTGAGATCTGTGGCTCAGGGAGGGCGTTGTTTTGATAAAACCGAAGCGGAAAAATTATGTCTCCTGGATCTACCGGAAGGTCAAAAAGCGCATACCTGCCATCATGTTTCAGATGCTGCTGTCTGTTGCGGTATCCTACGCCAACATACAGTTCTCGCTGAATACAAAGAATCTGGTCAACAGTGCCATTGCCGGTGACTATAACGCATTAATCTTCTGTGCCGGAATCATGATCGCGCTTTGCCTATTCCGATTGACTGGAAACATGATCAATCAGTTCCTGTCTGTAAACGTTCAGGAACAGCTGGAACGGGATTTCAAGCGTTCGATCCTGCATACGATCCTGCGCACGGATTACAATGATATCTCCAAGTACCACAGCGGTGAGCTGATCCAGCGGATGAACGGCGACGCAAATACGGTATATGGCGGCGTCCTTGGCCTGACTACGGGACTTGCCGGTATGATCTCGGCCCTTGTGACCGCCGTCCTCGCGCTGCTGAATATCGCGCCCCAGTTCACCATCATCTGCGGTCTTGTTGCCGCAGCAGTCGGTTCCACAGCATTGTTCTTCCGCCGGGTGCTGAAGCAGCTGAGCAAGGACTCCAGCGCCGCCAACGGCAGAGTCAGCGGATTCATGTACGAGTCCATCAGCAAGCTGATGGTGGTGCAGGCTCTGGATGTTGCGGAGGAAGTGGAGCGCCGCTCCGACAATGTTCTGGATATGCGCTGGGCCATCCGCCGCAAGCAGCGCAACGTCAGCATGTTCGCACGGCTGGGCACGACCACCATTTCCTATACCAGCTACCTGGTCACCATGCTCTGGTGCGTCTGGCAGCTGTACAATGGCCGCATCACCTATGGTGATGTGATGGCCATCACATCGCTGGTTTCCACCATCCGCAGCTCCGCCCTGCAGTTGCCCAAGACCCTGCCCCGGCTGTTTACCATCAGCGCCGCCTGCGACCGGATCATGGATCTGGAGGATCTGCCCCGTCAGGCAGATCCGGACGTTCAGAAGGTTCGCTCCGTATACGCGGATATGACGGGCTTCCGGGCCGAAAACCTCACCTTTGCCTATGACCGGGAACCGGTCATGACAGATGTATCCCTGACTGTTCCCAAGGGCGGTCTGACTGTGATCGTCGGCCCCTCCGGCGTGGGCAAGAGCACCCTGCTGAAGCTGCTGCTGGGTCTGTACCGGCCAAAGTCCGGCACCCTTTCCATCGAGACCCCCGACGGATCCATTCCGGTGGATCGCAGTACCCGGTCTCTCTTTACCTACGCGCCCCAGGGCAACTTCCTGCTCAGCGGCTCCCTGCGTGACAATCTGCGGCTGACAAGGCCCAACGCCACGGACGAGGAGATCCGTCATGCACTGTATGTCAGCGCCATGGACGAGTATGTCGATTCCCTTCCCGACGGCCTGGACACCATGCTCCGGGAGAACGGCGCAGGCCTGAGCGAGGGACAGGGGCAGCGGCTTTCCCTGGCCCGTGCCATCCTCAGCGGCGCACCCGTGCTGCTTCTGGACGAGGTGACGTCCGCGCTGGACGCCGCCACCGAAGCCATCGTGCTGGAGCGCATCTGCGGGCTCCCTGACAAGACCTGCATCGCCGTGACCCACCGTCCCGCCGCCCTTGCGCTGGCGGACTATGTGATCGAGGTCACGGAATCGGGCACCACCATCACCGAACAGGTGAAATAACATTACGAACCCCGGCGTAAACCCATGGAGCCCTGCGCCGTGTTCGGCCGATAATGTACGGCTTATATACATACCCCGCGCAAAATATTTGAGAAAGGAGGATACACAACTATGAAGACTTGGACTAACCCCGAGCTGGAGGAGCTGGAGGTCAACCTGACCGCTGCTGGCACCATCGATTGGTTTTTCGAGGAGCTGCCCCCTATTCCTGACATCCCCGTCTGCAACGATGACCTGACTACCGGCAATGACAGCGATGGCGACGGCTTCCCCGTCCAGCCTGAGCAGCCCGTCCCCGACGAGGAAGGCACCCCCTCCTAACCGCGCATTACCGATCCTCTGCGTTGCTGCATGGCATGAAGGCTCCCATGTTTATGCAGCAACGCTTTTCATCATTATTTTTGCCCAATTCTGTTGATGAAGGAGTTAAGCCCTATGAGTGGTATTTACGGCTTCACTTGCCGGAATCCGATGCAGCATCATTGCCAGGAAGCATTGGATGGTCTTGCTTACTGGAATCGAATTTTCGGCAGAGCTGCCAATGGTCAGCGACTTATGAACGACTCCGGCATCGGCTGTCACATTGAGCATTTTTCAGATACATTCCCCTACGGCGGGCCGATCCTGGAATATCGGGGATGTCCTGCCGTTGTAGATGCACTGATTTATAACCGGGATGAACTGTTCCTCACCCTTGGACTTCCAGGATCTTCCCTACTTTCCGACGAAGAGCTTCTGTTGAAGTTGATCGACCAGAAGGGCTTTGATGCCCTTGCCGGTGTAAACGGAGATTTTGCAGGAGCTATTTTTGATCCCGATGCAAAAACGTGGATCTTGTTCCGGGATCATTTTGGAGTCAGACCTTTGTATATTTATTCCGATGATACCTATTTCGCTTTTTCAACGGATATCCGTGGCCTGTTGGCCCTGCCTGGTGCAGACCTTGGAATCAATGAGACAGAGTTTTACGCACACTTCAGCGGCAGCAATTTTCTTTCTCAGCAGAGAACGGATTTTGCCCGCGTAAGCTGTGCGCTTCCCGCTGCTGTTACTACCGTCAAGCTGACAGAGCATGGGTTCTCTTCTTCTGAGCGGATCTATTGGCAGATGCGTCAGAAAAAGATCCGGTTCAAGTCTGAGGCAGAATACCAGCAGACCCTTTATGATTTGATCGAAGATGCTGTTAACCGGCGCTGTGATGCGATCCCCGGACTTCTCGGCGCAGAGCTTTCCGGCGGCTTTGATTCGAGTGTGATCGATATCCTCATCAGCCGCCACGGAAGAAAGGGATGCTTTTACTCCTGGTCCAACGATCCTGCCGATCTCCCTCTGCGCGACGGCGCAGATGAGCGCAAGGTCATTTTGGATATTTGCGCCCAGGAGCAGATCGATTGCCGCTTCCTCCAGCGAGAAGACATTTCAAATTACCGTAAAAAAATTGACCGGTTGATGCCGACCTTTGTGAATACCATTCAGATCAGCTATGGCTCTGCTTGGTTGAAATCCCAGGGTGCCAATGTTGTATTCACTGGCCATGCTGGCGACGAAGGTGTAAGCCACCGGGCAAGTCGGTTCGAGCTCTTCTGCAACCATGAGTATCTTTCGTACTTTAAGCTGTTTTGGCTCGATACTAAGGGCAAAAATCTCCGATTGCTCCGCACATTGAAGTACGGTCTTTCGGAGGCCATTCGGATCCATAGGGAACACCGGAATTCCGGTGGATACAATGTAAACTATTATTCGGTTCTTGATCCGGAATTTCGTGCACGAATCGAAGGTCAATTTGTCAATCCGGAGAAATATTTCAATTACGCTCCCCATAAATACGTTATGATCGGTGGTTCACGTCCTCGTATGGAGAATGCGGCCTATCAGGGAGCAGTTAATGGCGTTCGCTATCTTTTCCCCTATGTTGATTACAGAGTATTCGATTACGCGCTTTCCATTCCCCGCCGACTTTATATCAATCACACACAGAATCGCGTGATCTTCCGCGAAGCATTCCGCAAAATCATCCCTCAGTCACTGTATGAGGTTAACTATAAGGATTCCGCCAGTCAGCGTGATTTACGCAAGCAGTCCGAAAACAGTGATGTTGATTCACTCAAAACTTTTCTCCAAAGCTTCCTGAAACAGGTCGACCGTGCACGTTGGGCCGGGATCCTCGACTTTAACGCGCTGGAGGAATTGGTATCCATGGATAAAACAGACCCCAGAAGAGTTGGGTTATCGGGAATGTTTGTCGGTGAACTGAGTCGCTGTCTGGCCATTCAAAATCTCCAGGAAAACATCTCTAAATGGAGGGAATTCGATGAACGACACAAAGAAACTGTATAAAGCCTTCGGTCTTGTGGTCGAGTCCTGTTTTCCCATCGCGCAGATCCCCGAGGTGGAGTCCGGAGAGCCGGATGTGCGGATCGTCCGGGCTGACCTGAGCGGTCTGCCCAAGGCCCTGCGGCGGATCACCACTCCCGGTGCCAATTACATCCGCACCTGGGGCCAGGGCGTCATGCGGGTTACCGGAGGAAATTTGATCGAAGTCGATCCCAGCGAGGATGCCTCTGCGTCCTTCATCGGCGTCTACCTGATGGGCTCGTGCATGGGTGCGATCCTTTGTCAGAGGGGCTTCATGCTGCTCCACGGCAGCTGCGTCACCGACGGTACACGCTCCATCCTCATCACCGGTGACTCCGGCGCAGGCAAGAGCACCATGGCTGCGGAATTCCTGAAACGGGGCTGGAAGCTGCTGACGGACGATGTTGCCACCGTGTTCGATGCGGACGGGATCCCCATGGTGCAGTCCAGTTACCCTTCCCAGAAGCTGTGGCAGGATGCCCTGGATCGCTACGAGAAGCCTGAGCACAGTGTCCATACACTTTATTCTATGGAAGCCAGAGAGAAATTCGGCATCAATGTTGCTTCCAGCTTTTATGACGGAGCCGCTCCGTTGTCCATGGTGGTTCGTCTGCTGCCGGATGATCGGCCCTGTTCCCTGACGCCCATGGAGGGCATGACCAAGGTCGACCAGCTCCTGCGCAACACCTACCGCATCAAGCTCATCGAACAGAAGGATCTGCAGCGGCATTTTCAGCGCTGCGTCACGCTGTCCACGAAGATCCCCATGGCGCTGGCCATCCGGGAGAACGGGAAGCAGTGTGCCGAGACCCTCTACGAAATGATAACCGATTATCTTGGAGGAATGAACCATGACTGATACCACTGTCCTGAGCCGCCGGGCGGGTCTGATGACCGCCGATATGAACGGCTCCGCCGTCATGATGGATATCATGACCGGCAAGTATTACAATCTGGGCGAGGTCGGCGGCCGCATCTGGGAGCTGCTGGAGGAGCCCATGACCGTGGGTGCACTGGTGGAAAAGCTCACCGGGGAGTATGACGTCTCCGCCGAGCAGTGCCGCGCTGACATCGCGCCCTTCCTGAAGACCCTGCTGGAACGGGGACTGCTGGTGGAAGGCTGATCGAAAGGGGAGAGGGGAACTGCTGAAGAAATTCCTACGGATGCCCCTGCAGCAGAAGCTGCTTGTGCTGCAGATCCCGGTGCTGATGGTCTGGTACTATTTCCGTGTGCACAACCGTCCCTTCTCTGAGCTTGCACCCAGGATCGGAACGCTCGGATTTGAGACGCCTCTGGAGAAGACCTCCCGGAACGCATGGCTGATCCACGAGCTGATGGAGGCGGCCTTCCGCAGACTCAAATGGAAGGACTCCTGTCTGATCCGGGCCCTGACCGCGAAAAAGCTGCTGAACCGGATGGGGGAGAGGTGTACGCTGTATATGGGCGTGACCAAGGTGCCCGGACAGGCCATGGCGGCCCACGCCTGGCTCCGCTGCGGCAGACTGTATGTCACCGGCGGCGAGATCCGTTCCTACTATACCGTCACCGCCACCTTTGGTGATGCATAACTGCAAAGCGACCGCGCACTTCCGCAGAGAAGTGCGCGGTCGCTTACTTTTATGAAAAGATCCTGAAAAAACGGCTGTTTCCAAATAAAAGACACTTGACTTCTGGATATGCACATGGTAGGATGTTACATATTTGTTAATTCATGTATACAAGTATATCCCGGAGCGGTTCGTCAGCCGCTCCTGATATAATGCTGCAGCCGCAGCAGAAAACAAAAGGAGGAAAACGTATGAAGCATCACACCCGTAAGCTGCTCGCCCTGGTTCTGGCCGTTTGCATGCTGCTGAGCCTGGCTGCGCCCGCCGCCGCCGCTCCCGCAGGCAAGGTCACCTTCACCCAGGTCGACAACAGCACCGTCACCGCCGGTCTTCTGACCAAAGCCGACGATGAGATCAACACCCTGGAAGAGTTCGTGGACAAGGACGTCGTCCGTGTCTCCATCTTCCTGGACGGCAAGTCCACCATCATGGCGGGCTACGCCACCACTGATATCGCTGCCAATTCTCAGGCCATGGCCTATCGCGCCAACCTGAAGGATCAGCAGGCTGAGATCACCGCCGCAATCGAGCGCAAGCTCGGTGAGAAGCTGGATGTGGTCTGGAACCTGACCCTGGCTGCCAATATCATCTCTGCAAACGTCAAGTATGGCCAGATCGAGGCCATCGAGGCCGTCAAGGGCGTCAGCAAGGTTCTGATCGAGACCCGCTACAGCCCCGACGTTGTCAAGACCGAGGAGAAGGCTGATCCCAACATGTCCACCTCCTCCGCCCAGATCGGCTCCGCCGCTGCCTGGGCTGCCGGTTACACCGGTGCCGGTTCCCGGATCGCCGTCATCGACACCGGCTCCGACATCGACCATCAGTCCCTGGACGCCGCTGCCTTTGAGTATTCTCTTGCAGTCAACGCCGAGAAGCTGGGCATGAGCTATGAGGAGTATGTCGCCTCCCTGGATCTGCTGGACGCTGATGAGATCGCTGCTGTCGCCGCCGATCTGAACGCTCCCGTCAGCTCCGAGGCTTACATCAACTCCAAGCTGGCTTTCGGCTACAACTACATCGACAAGAGCCTGGTCGTCCATCACGACAACGACTCCCAGGGCTCCCACGGCTCCCACGTTGCCGGTATCGCCACCGCCAACACCTACATCCCCGCCGAGGACGGCTTCGTCAGCTCTCTGGATGCCGCCATGGTGCAGGGCGTTGCCCCCGATGCCCAGCTGGTCACCATGAAGGTCTTCGGCAAGGCCGGCGGTGCCTATGACTCCGACTACATGGCCGCCATCGAGGACGCCATCGTCCTGGGCTGCGACGCCGCCAACCTGTCCCTGGGCTCCGGCAACCCCGGCACCTCCCGCAATGCCTCTGCCGAGTATCAGGCCATCATGGAGAGTCTGACCGAGGCCGGTATCGTTGTCGCCATGTCCGCCGGTAACTCCGGCACCTGGGTCGAGAACGCCTACAACGTCGGCTACCTGTACGCCGAGGACGTCTCCATGCAGACCAACGGCTCTCCCGGCTCCTTCACCAACTCCCTGTCCGTGGCTTCCGTCGACAACGACGGCACCACCGGCTACTACGTTACCGTCGGCGATCTGATGGTCGTCTACAACGAGACCGATTACTCCAACGCTCCCTTCACCACCATCGCCGGTGAGCACGAGTACATCCTGATCGACGGTGTCGGCACCCCCGAGGACTTCGCCGCTGTGGGCGAGGCTCTGACCGGCAAGATCGCACTGTGCTCCCGCGGCACCACCTCTTTCTTTGAGAAGGCCGTCGCCGCCGTTGACGCCGGTGCCATCGCCACCTTCATCTACAACAATCAGTCCGGCATCATCAACATGGATCTGACTGATTATCCCTACACCCAGCCCGTCGCCTCCCTGACCCAGGCTGACGGCAACGCCATCCGCGCCGCCTCCACTCCCGTCACCGACGAGGAAGGCAATGTCCTGTACTACACCGGCACCATGACTGTCGCCTCTGATATGGGTTCCGGTCAGTTTGGCAGCGACTACTACACCATGTCCTCCTTCTCCTCCTGGGGCGTTCCCGGTTCCCTGGAGCTGAAGCCCGAGATCACCGCCCCCGGCGGCTCCATCTACTCCATCAACGGCGTGGATACCTCCGGCAAGGCCTACGAGGTCATGTCCGGTACCTCCATGGCTTCTCCCCAGGTGGCCGGTATGGCTGCCGTCGTGGCCCAGTACATCCGTGAGAACGGCCTGGAAGCCAAGACCGGCCTGTCCGCCCGTCAGCTGGCCCAGAGTCTGCTGATGTCCACCGCCGAGCCCATGCTGGCCAATGCCTCCTCCTACTACTCTGTCATGCAGCAGGGTGCTGGCCTGGGCAACGTTGGCGCAGCCATCTCCGCTGACTCCTACATCACCATGGCCGACGGCTCCAATGCCGGTGCCGCTGACGGCAAGGTCAAGGTCGAGCTGGGCGACGATCCCACCCGCACCGGTGCCTACACCGCCACCTTCACCATCAACAACCTGACCGATGTCGAGAAGGCATTCGATCTGGGTGCCGACTTCTTCATCCAGGCTCCCACCTCCGACGGTGTCAATATGTACATGTACACCGCCACCGCCCTGATCGGCGCTGACGTGACCTGGACGGTCGACGGCATCGAGGTTGAGCCCAACGGCAGCTATGCAGGCTGCGACTTCAACGGCGACGGCGTCGTCAACTCCGACGACGGCCAGGCCATCCTGGACTACGCCACCGGCGTTGCCGAGGCGCTGAACAACCAGGCCAAGGCCGACATCGACGTCGACGGCGACATCGATTCTTATGACGCCTACCTGTTCCTGAAGAACCTGAACACTGCCAACGCACTGGTTCCCGCAGGCGGCAGCGCCGAGGTCACCGTGAACTTCTCCCTGTCCGACAGCTGGAAGGCAACCTTGGATTACTACTACCCCAACGGCACCTACATCCAGGGCTACATCTTCGCTGAGAGCCTGACCGACGCTGAGGGCGTCGCCGGCACCAGCCATTCCATCCCCGTCCTGGGCTTCTTCGGCAACTGGGCTGATCCCAGCATGTACGATGTTGGCTCCTACCAGGTCTACGCCACCGGCGAGGAGACCCGGATCCCCTACCTGGGTGATCCCGAGGGCAACACCTTCCTGGTGACCTACGCCAGCGAGCCCGGCGCCAAGTACATCTTCGGCGGCAACCCCCTGGTTCCCGATGCTGTCTACATGCCCGAGCGCAACGCCATCAACTCCGCTGACATGATCTCCGGCGTCAGCTTCATCGCCATCCGCAACGCCGCCGCCTCCCGCTTCGTCGCAGTCAACGAGACCACCGGCGAGCTGCTGGGCGAGGGCCTGCCCGGCGCCGTTTCCTCCGCCTACTACTATGTCAACGGCGGCTACTGGAACAACACCGGCTACACCCTGAGCACCCAGGTGGGCCTGAACACGGCCTCCGAAGGCGACGTCATCTCCATGGGTCTGACCCTGGCTCCCGAGTACTACGTCGACGCTGAGGGCAATGTTGACTGGAACGCCCTGGGCGAGGGTGCCACCTTCGGCACCACCATGATCGTGGACAACACCGCCCCCGAGCTGGAGGATGTCCAGCTGAGCTTCCTGAGCAACAACCTGACCATCACTGCCTCCGACAACGAGTATGTCTCCGCCGTCGCCCTGTACAACAAGGCAGGCAGCCAGCTGCTGGCCTACGACGGTGCAAAGCAGGAGATCGCCAAGGGCGAGTCCGCCGAGTATGTCCTGTCCATGGACGGCCTGAAGGGCAGCAAGTTCCTGCTGCAGGTCACCGACTATGCCATGAACACCACCACCTACCTGCTGGAGATGCAGTTGGGCGGTGCGGAAGAGTTGCCCGGCATGATCGCCTACGATCTGGATAACGGCTACTGGACTACCTTCACCAAGGACTCCGTCTACGAGGAGCTGGCTGAGTACGCCTCCGCCGATCAGACCTTCTTCGCAGCCACCATCGTCGATCACATCGTCTTCGCATCCACCGACAGCGGCGACCTGTACGTCATGCCCGAGACCGATCTGACCGACACCACCTTCGTCACCAACGTGGGCACCGTCCTGCTGGATATGGCCTACAACAAGGCTGACGACAACATCTACGCCGTCGAACAGAACGGCCAGCTGGTCACCGTCGACAAGCTCACCGGTGCCATCGAGGTCATCGGCGAGATCGGCGTCCTGACCAACACCCTGGCCTGCGATGCCAACGGCACCTTCTACTGCAACGAGTTCGGCACCGGTGCTGTCTATTCCTTCACCCTGGATACCCTGGATGCTCCCGAGGTGCTGGTCGCGGATGTGGGCATCGATTCCCAGTATGTCCAGACCATGGAGTGTGACCCCAACACCGGCATGCTGTGCTGGAACAGCTACTACGTGCTCTCCTTCATGGGCTACACCTTCGGCATCGCCTACTACTACGAGATCGATCCTGCCACCGGCGAGTTCACCCAGTACGAGGATCTGTGGTACGAGATGTCCTGTCTGATTATCCCCGAAAAGGCCGAGGGCGGCAGCTGGAGCGCTCCCACCGACGAGGTTACCAGCATCGCTGTCTCTCCCGCTGAGCTGGGTCTCATCAAGGGCGGCTCCGCACAGCTGACTGCTTCCGTCCTGCCCTGGACTGCCACCGACCGCACCGTCACCTGGGTCTCCTCTGACGAGGCTGTCGCCACCGTCGACGAGAACGGTGTTGTCACCGCTGTCGGCGTCGGTACGGCTGAGATCACCGCCACCTCCAACCTGGATCCCAGCTTCTCCGCTTCCTCCATCGTCACCGTTTCCACCCTGAACTACACCCTGAACGGTGTCCTGCAGGATGCCGAGGGCAACCCCATGTTCTTCGACTGGAACCTGGAGACCGATGAGACCTGGAACGCCGGTGTTGCCATGAACACCTCCATCGCCGCTGCTGCTTACGACACCCTGGGCGGTTACGTCTACGTTCAGGACGGCTCCAGCTCCGGCATCATGAACAAGGTCGATCCTGCCACCGGTGAGACCGTCGAGTACGGCCCCGCCTGTGCCTTCGGCGCCCCCATGTTCGACCTGGCCGCCATGAAGATGTTCGCCTCCGCCGAGGCTCCCATGACCATGGGCATCTACAATGCCTACGTCATGATCCCCAGCGATCCCATGCTGAACACCTTCAACCAGGGCTGGAACCTGGCCTCCTACCTGAGCCAGTACACCGGCGGCAGCAAGTTCGTTGCCATCACCTCCATGGGTGCCTACTCCGAGACTGAGGAGTTGGTCTTCGCTCTGGACAATGCCGGTTATATCTGGGCCCTGTTCTATGACGGCACCACCTCCATCGGCTTCGACTTCATCCCCACCGATCTGGATCTGAGCTTCCCCATGAACGGCAACAACCAGTACTGCTCCCTGGTCGATGCCAATGACGGCAGCCTGTTCCTGTCCTACTTCACCGGCGAGACCAACGAGATCTACCACCTGGCTCCCACCGATGACGGCTCCGCCTTCACCGCTGCCCGCGTCGCTGATGTGGGTGCCGATGTCTGGCCCGCCGCTCTGCTGACCGCCTCCACCAACGTGGCCGAGGAAGCCAACTGGAACGTTGCTCCCGTCATGACCGCTGAGGCCGCTCCCGTTGTCCGCGATGAGCTGTCCGGCTTCTGCGCCGCCGCTGAGATCACCGCCGAGGCCAAGGCTGCCAAGGCCGAGCAGATGGCTGCCGACGCTGCTACCGATTCCGACGAGCCCATCGTGAACGCCGTTGAGTCCACCGTGACCTTCGACATCACCGCTGACGTCCTGACCACTAACGGTGTCATGGACATCACCTGGGATACCGATGCTCTGGAGCTGACCGGCTTCATCAGCACCGCTGACTACACCTCCAAGCTGGTCTCCGACGGTGCCATCACCTTCGGCTTCGTGGATCTGGCTGGCTACGAGGTCGGTGACACCATCGCCACCCTGACCTTCAAGGCCAACTCCGATGATGTCTCCTCCTTCAACGTCAACTACCGCGAGATCAACGACGGTATCGCCGTTGAGCCCGAGGAGCCTACCGTTCCCGCCGAGCCCAAGGTCATCGCCTCCGGCTGGTCCGGCTATACCACCTGGGAGCTGACCGACGACGGTGTCCTGACCTTCGCTCCCTCCGGCGAGACCCTGGACAACGGCCAGTGCAACATGAAGAACTACTGGAAGGAGAACGGCGTCCTGAACCTGCCCTGGGGCGATTACGCTGACATGATCTCCACCGTGGTCATCGAGGACGGCATCACCGCCATCGGCCAGATGGCCTTCTACGGCATGGACAACCTCCAGACCGTGGTTCTGGCTGACTCCGTCACCGAGATCCGCAACTACGCCTTCAAGAACGCCGCCGCTCTGACCTCCATCAACCTGGAGAACGTGGATTACATCCGTGAGGGTGCCTTCTACGGCTGCTCCGCTCTGTCCGATGTGACTCTGGCTGACAATGCCACCGTCGAGGACTGGGCCTTCGCAAAGACCGGTGTCAACCCCTAAATCCCCAAGCATCTGGGCGGCCCAATCGGGCCGCCCTTTTTGTGTTCGATATCCTTGCACTGAGGAGAAATGTTTGCTATAATGAGGAAAAACAAGAGGGAGGAATGCGCTATGGCAAGAGGCGGCGGGGGAGGAGGACGTTCCGGCGGCGGCTTCCGTGGAGGCGGTTTTCGCGGCGGCGGCTTCGGCGCACACCATTATGGTCACAGAAATACGACCCGCTTTGGTACCTGCGCCAGTCGGCTCAATCTGCTGTTCCTGCCGATCTGGCTGCTGCTTCTCATTCTGGTTCAATGTTCCAATATCCCCCAGAATGTCAGCTACGACGAAAGCCGCTTCGAGGCATTCGCCGGCAGCCAATATGACCAGGCATTCTCCGATTCCGCAGCATACGAGGACAATCTGCTTCTGGCCTTCCTGGTCTATGAGGATCGCAGTGATTTCTCCTACATGACCTGGGTCGGGGATCATATCCGCAGCGAGACCTTCGCGCTTCTGGGCGGAAATGAGACCCTGCTCGGACAGACGCTGGAGAATGAGATTGCCTATGGGTACGGCCCGACCTTGAGTACCGACCTTGAGCAGGTTCTGGATACCCTCGCCGCCGGGATCATCGATGCATCACCGGAGGGGAGCCATACCTGCATGGAGGATCATTCCGGGACGGGCTCCTATCTCATCAACAACTCGGAGCTTGCCCTCCACAGCTCCCGGCTGAACAACGCCCTTACGGATTTCACGGAGCGCACCGGCATCCCCATCGTCCTGGTGGTGGAGGATGCAGCGGATATTTTTGGCTGATTTTTCCCGATGCAACCGATAGTTGCTTGTGAAATCCGAAGCTTTCTGCTACGATATAGCCGGAGGTGAAGACCATGAAGCTCCACGAGCGCATCAAGGAAAACCGCATCCGCTGCGGCCTGACCCAGGAGGAGCTGGCGGAAAAAATGGAGGTCAGCCGCCAGGCGGTGACCAAGTGGGAGCAGGGCAAGTCCGCCCCCAGCACGGAGAATCTCTTCCGACTGGCGGATATCTTCGGCACCACAGTGGATCTGCTTCTGCCGAAGGAGGAGCCTGCCAAGCCCGAAAAGCGTTTTGATGCAGAGGGCGTTCTGCTCGTCATCGGCATCTTCCTGCTGACCCATGTGCTGGGCCGGGTGTTCTATACCGTCGAGCCCACCTTCTCCCTGGATCAGTGGCTGCTGCGCTATGAAGTGAGCCAGTTCGCCTACCTCTACGGCTGGCTCCAGGGCCATGGGCTGTTCTGGTACTGCATGGCCCTGTGCGTCCTTCCGGCTTTGTTTGGAAAGCGCAGACTGGCCCTGACGGCCTCCATCGGCTTTACAGTCGGAATCCCGGTAGGGGAGTGGCTGGGCCCGAATCCCGCCGGAGCCGTCACCGGAAATACCCACTACGGCTGGGCCATCTGGGGCGGCATCTTCCTGGGCTCCATTCTGCTGGGCCTGATCCTGGAGCGGCTGAAGCGGGAATGACAAATCCATACCGAAAGAGCCTGTGCATGCAGGCTCTTTTTTCTTGTACTTTTTCCCTGCATGTGTTATGATGAAATGTAATATCAGAAACAGAAAGGACTGCAAGCTATGGATTGGACGATCCTGGGCATCGCGCCCACTGACGATAAAAAAGCCATCACCGCCGCCTACCGGGCGAAGCTGAAGACCACCAACCCGGAGGATAAGCCCGAGGAATTCAAGGCCCTCCGTGCCGCCTATGAGGAGGCCCTGCGCCTGGCCGATCAGGTCAAGGAAGAGCCGGAGCAGGATCTGACCCCCGTGGGCCGCTGGGCTGCCCGAGTAGAGGCTCTCTACAACGATTACCCCAGCCGCATCAATGCGGAGAAATGGAAGGAGCTCCTGGCCGACGATGTGTGCGCAGGTCTCGACACCCGGCCCCAGGCTGAGGAAGCCCTGCTTCGCTTCCTGATGGAGCACTATTATCTGCCCCGTACGGTCTGGCAGACTCTGGATGCGGCCTTCGGCTGGCTGGAGCGGGCCGAGGAGCTGTGCGAGGATTGGCCCCAGGACTTCATCGAGCGGTGCGTTCTGAACGGCATCCGCTTCCGGCAGTCCCTGAGCTTCGACCAGTTTGAGCCTGGCCGGGACGGTTCCGTCTGCGATGCCTACCGCCGTCTCTACTACCAGTGCGCCCACACTCCGCCCGAGCAGCGTGCAGAGCTCCTTGACCGGCTGGAAGCCATGCCGGAACAGCATGCCCATGGCCGGGCCATGCGCTGCCAATGGCTCATGACCGTAGGCAGGGAAGAGGAGTGCCGCTCCGGCTATCGGGAGCTGACCGCCCGCTGGCCGGAGGATGTGACCATGAACATCGACTATGCCATCCTCCTGACCCAGAGCGGCAGCCCTGACGAGGCCGAGCCCATCATCCGCCGGATGCTGGAGCTGGTTCCTGACAACATCTATGCCCAGCGGGCCCTGGCCGAATGCCAGGCCGCCAAGGGCCAGCTTTCCGATGCCAAGGAAACTCTTTATGAGGTCATGCACATCTCCGGTGATGACCCCATCCTCATGGAGCAGCTGTCCGCCCGGCTCCGGGAGTGGAACGATACCCTGATCGGTCAGTATCAGGAGGCTCTGCAGAAGGATCCCACCGACGCAGACAAGGCCATCGACCTGGGCTGGTGCTACCTGCAGAACGACCAGCCCGATGCCGCCATGGAGGTCGCATTGAAGATCGATCCCGAAAAGGCGGATCCCTTTGACTATCACAACCTGCTGGGCAAGCTCTACCTCCACATCGAGATGTTTGCCGAGGCCGGCGAGCACATTGCGCAGGTCGTTTCCATCGTGCGCGGCCTGACCCCCGACGGTACTGATACGACCGAAAAGCGCATCCGCCGTCTGCCGGAAATGCTCCAGGTCTGGGGCAGCTGCCTGATGCAGACAGGCCATAGCGACCGGGCCCGGGAGGTCTATCAGGAAGCTCTGACCCTGGCACCCGATGATCCCAAGGTGCTGAGCCTGATGGGCAATATCTACTACGCCGACGGCAGGTATGAGCAGAGCCTGGAGGTTTTGCGCCATCTGACCGAGGTCTCTCCCGGCAGCTGGTTCGGCCACCTGATGCAGGCTCTCTGCCTGTACAAGCTCCGCCGTGACCGGGAGGCCTTCGACGCCGTGGGCCGGGCCCAGTCCCTTCAGGGTGGCGATTTGAGCCTGTATGTGCTGAAAATGCAGATCTTGCTCCGGAACGGTGCCTTTGATGAGGTTCGGGACATCCTGGCCTTCCTGAAGGAGGCCGGAGCGCCCGAGGATCTCTCCACCGACTTTATCCGCGCCCAGCTTCTGGAGCTGGCGGACAAGGATGAGGATGCCGCCTTCCGCAGCTACCAGTCCATCGCCCGCCAGGTGGAGGAGGGGGAGACCCTGCTGGACGCCTCTGCCCTCTACCACCGCATGGCATGCATCATGGGCAACAAGATGGATGCGAGCAAGCCGGAGGACTGTGAGATCCTGCTCTCTGTGCTGGAGAAGGGCCTGAGCCATGACAAATTTGACGGAGATTGCCTGAATTACAAGGCCTGGCTCCTCGTCCGGAGCGGCAAGATGGCAGATGCCATCGAGATGTACAAGACACTCCCCATTCCCAACGCCAAGCGCAAGCTCCTGTATACCTACCACGATGATCTGGATCACTACTGTGCCGAGGCCCTGGCCTGCTGCTTGGAGCTGCTGGAGGAGTCTCCGACGCCGGAGCTCTATTATTACGCCGCCTCCTGCTGCCGCCATACCGGCGACTGGGATCATGTGGAGCGCTACAGCCGCCTGGCACTGGAGCTTGATCCGGGCGACATCGATGCATGGAATGCCCTTGCCTATCTGTATGAGCGAAGCGGCGATCTTGAGGAAGCTCTTGTGTGTATCGACCGGGCCCTTGACAGCATGTGGCAGCTGGAGCTGTTCTATGAGTGGCTTGTTAACCATAAGCTCAAGCTTCTGCGCCGCCGGGGCCGCCATGCCGAGGCTCTGAAGCTGGTGGACGAGACCATGGCACGGGCCGATTATCCCGATGGCTTCCAGACCAAGTTCGACATCTGCGCCCAGTTTGGTCTCTGGGATCAGGCCCAAGCTGTCCTCGACCAGTGGCAGAGTGCACGGAAGGGAGATCCCGAGCAGGTCAAGGCCACCGGCCAGCTCCATCTGCTCCGGGGAAAAATGCTGAAGGCCACCCTTGCCTTCGCAAAGGTCAAGCATGATATGACCCCCGACGAGGAGACCAGCCTGCGCATCCAGCTGGCCGATCTGGAAGCCAATGCCAAGCGGCAGATCCAGCTGTGGAGTCAGCGGCTGGACACCGGCCATGGAAAGAGTCATGTGCTCCTGAATCTGGCGCTGGCCGTCTTCTGGAGCGGCGACCGGGAGGGTGCGAAGAAGATCGCCCTCAAGGGACTGGAGCTGCTGGATGAGAAGCTGAAGGGCTATCAGCGCGACGAAGCCCTCTACCGCGCCCGCCGCAGTGCCCTGCTGGCCCTGGTGGGCAGGGAGGCCGAGGCCCGGGCTGAGCTGGAGACTGTCCGTGCGCTGCCCCTTTGCGAGCACTGCACCTATGGCAGATGCAAGGATGCCGATATTTTTGAAGCCTATATCGAGGAGATCGCCGGAAACTGGGATCGTGCCAGGGAGCTTTTCCAGGCAGGAAAGCAGAACTGGCCCGATGAGCTGGACTTCCACGCCGGTGAGACCCGTCTGAAAAAGAAGAAAGGATAATCATATGCTGATCGGAATCGATCTGGGAACCACCAATTCCCTGGTCGCCTGCTTTCAAAACGGTCGCGCTGAGCTGATCCCCAACCGGCTCGGCAGCGTCCTGACCCCCTCGGTGGTCAGCATCGACCCGGAGGGCAGTCTCTACATCGGCGAAGCCGCCAGGGAGCGGGCCATGCTCCATCCTCTGGAGAGCGCCGCTGTCTTCAAGCGCAGCATGGGCACGGAGAAGGAATTCGTGCTGGGTCAGCGGCATTTCCGTGCCGAGGAGCTGTCCAGCCTGATCCTGAAAAGTCTGAAGGAGGATGCCGAAGCCCATCTGGGCCAGGCTGTGACGGACGCCATCATCAGTGTTCCCGCCTACTTCAACGACCTCCAGCGCAAGGCCACCAAGTGGGCCGGTGAGCTGGCGGGGCTGAACGTGGTGCGCATCATCAACGAGCCCACCGCCGCCGCCATCGCCCACGGCATGGCCGAGAAGGACGATGCCAGGTATCTGGTCTTCGACCTGGGCGGCGGCACCTTTGACGTGTCCATCCTGGAGCTCTACAGCCCCATCATGGAGGTACACGCCATCGCGGGCGACAATTTTCTCGGCGGAGAGGACTTCACCACCGTCCTGTGCAACCTCTTCTACGCCCACGCGGGCATCGCCCAGGAGACCCTGGACGCCAAGACCCGCAGCGAAGTCCGCAAGACGGCGGAAAGCTGCAAGTGCGCCTTTTCCCACACGGCCAGCATCTTCATGATCTGCACCGTAAACGGTCAGACCCACGCCATGCCCCTGACCCTCGCGCAATACGAGCAGGCCTGCGCGCCCCTGCTGGAGCAGCTGAGAAAGCCCGTGGAGCGGAGCCTGCGGGATGCCAATGTGACGCTGGAGGACATCGACCAGATCGTCCTGGTGGGCGGAGCCACCCGCTCGCCGGTGATCCGCCGGTTCGTGGAGCGGCTCTTTGGGCGAAAGCCCAGCCTGCGCATCGACCCGGATGTGGCTGTTGCCCTGGGCGCCGCCCTCCAGTGCGCCATGAAAGAACGGAACCGGGAGATCCAGGAGGTGGTTCTGACGGATGTCTGCCCCTTCACCCTGGGCACCGAGGTGGTGGCCGACAACGGCATGTTCGAGGACGCGGGCCACTACCTGCCCATCATCGAGCGCAACACCGTCATCCCCGTCAGCCGCACCCAGACCGTCTGCACCGCCCATGAGAACCAGACCAAGGTCTGCGTCAAGATCCTCCAGGGTGAGAGCCGGATGGCCGCCAACAATCTGCTCCTGGGCGAGCTGACCGTCAGCGTCCCCGCCGGGCCCAAGGGAAAGGAAGCCGTGGACATCACCTACACCTACGACGTCAACTCCCTGCTGGAGGTGGAGGTCTTCGTCCGCTCCACCGGTCTGCGCCGCCGGATGATTATCCAGAACTCCAAAAGCCGTATGACCGACGAGGAGGCCCGGGCCCGGCTGGAGCAGCTCCAGTACCTCAAGCGCAACCCCAGAGACGAGGAGCCCAACCGGCTGATCCTCCTGCGGGGCGAGCGGATGTACGAGGAAGCCACCGCCGACGCCCGCGCCGCCATCGACCGGGCCATGCTGGACTTCGAGCGGGCCCTGAAACGCCAGGATCGCAGTGAGATCGAGCGGGCCAGGAAGAAGCTGGAGGAATTTCTGAACGATATGGAATTCGGCACCTGACACATAAAAAGCAGCACCATCCATTGTGGATGGTGCTGCAGACTGTAGAAAAACCTCAAAATTAGGATGTCATCGCGAACCAGTCCTCAGACTGGTGTGGCGATCCCCTAAAAAGAGCAAATAACGCCGGATTATCAACTGAAAATATTCGAAAATCTGGGAGATTGCCACGCCAGTGTGCGCACTGGCTCGCAATGACATCTTTTTTGACACGCTGCAGCACCATCCATTGTGGATGGTGCTGTACTTTTTTAGAATTCCTCCACGGACAGCTGCTCCAGAACCGCGGCCAGCCGGGCGTTGACCATGTCGAAATCGGAGACGGTATCCATGATCTCCTCGAAGGCAGCCTGCTTGCCCGCCTTCAGCAGCTCGTTGGCCAGCTCCGCCACCTCCTGGGCATGGGCGTCGTTGTGGCCCACCAGGAACTTCATCAGGGCCAGCAGCTCCTCCAGGGGTGTCCCCTCCCCGCTGTGGTCGTGGTCGGCATGGCCGTGGGCGTGGCTGTGGGTGATGCCGCCGTGGGAGTGGGTGCCGGGGGCCAGCTTCACGCCGCTGACCTGGTACATCCGCCGGTTGGAGATCATGACCTCCACCTTAAAGTGGGGCTCGAAGAGCTTCTTCAGGCTGTCAACGGTCATCAGACCGTTGGAGACCTTGCTGGCCGCGCCCTGATGATGGCCGTCGATGGTCTCCCGGCTGGCACCGTGGGCGATGGTCAGGCGGCCATCCTCCTTCAGCAGACCCGCCAGGGTCTTAATGAGCCGCTTGGGCTTGGGGAAGTGGGGGAAGGCATTGTAGACCACGATCCGGTCGAATTTCCGGTCGAAGACCGCTTCCTCCACATCGCCGCAGAGCACCCGGATTCTGGGCTCGTCGACGTACTTCCCGGCGGCGATCTTCGCCATTTCCGGGGAAATGTCGATGCCGGTGACGGATGCCACCTCCCGCCGCAGGTAATAGTCAAACATCACGCCGGTGCCGCAGGCCACATCCAGCACGTCCATGCCCGCTCCCACCTCCGCGTGATCCAGGATGGACTCGATGACCGCGTCGCTCTTTATCATATCTGCGTCCCAGCTGGGGGCGCAGCGGTCGAAAAATTCGATGATATCTTTCTTCTCCATAGTGGTTCCTCCGTGGATTTTTCCTAAGCATACCATAAACCGGCAAAACTTGCAAGGTGTTTGCATTTTTGTCCCATACCTGCTATGATGGAGAAAAGACAGGAGGGCGCGGCAATGACGATTTTATGCTATGGCGATTCCAATACCTTTGGCTATGATCCCCGATCCTATTTCGGTGGACGTTACGATGAACCCTGGCCGGAGCTGCTCGAAGCCATGACCGGCTGGCAAGTCCGCAGCAACGGCTCCTGCGGCCGGGAGATCCCCCGCAGGGCAGTGGTGTTCCCGAACAATATAGACCTTCTGATCGTCATGCTGGGCACCAACGATCTTTTGCAGGGGGCATCCGCTACCCTCGCCGCTGAGCGGATGGAGGCCTTCCTGTCCCCGCTGGAGCGCGGCAAGCTCCTGCTGATCGCGCCGCCGCCCATGGGTATGGGGGAATGGGTGCCCAGCGACGAGCTGATCGAAAAATCGAAGGAGCTGTCCAGACGCTATCGCACCCTCTCTGAATCCCTCGGCATCCGCTTTCTGGACGCCGGGGACTGGAACATCCCCCTGACCTTCGACGGTGTCCACTTCACCGGGGAGGGACACCGGCTTTTCGCGGAACACTTGAGAAAGGAGCTCACCCATGCTTGACTGTATCTCCGTCGCCAATATGCGCGACAGCGACGCCTACACCATCGCCAATCTGATCCCCAGCCTGGAGCTGATGCACCGGGCAGCCTGCGGCGTTTTCAAAGCCGTCACCTGGCACGGGCGCACCGCCATCGTGGTCGGTTCCGGCAACAACGGCGGCGACGGCTTCGCCCTGGCCTGTATTTTGAAGGAGCAGGGCTTTGACAGCACCGTATTTACACTCAGCGATCGTCTCTCCGCCGACAGTGCCCACTACGCCGGTAAAGCCCGGGCCGCAGGCGTCCCCATCGAGCCCTTCCGGCCTGACTGCCTGACAGGCTTCGATATCGTCGTTGACTGTCTTCTGGGCACAGGCTTCCAGGGTGCCGTACGGGACTGCTATCGCATTGCCATCGAGACCATCTGCGCATCCGGTGCATATGTGGTCAGCGTGGACATCAACAGCGGCATGAACGGCGACACCGGGGCAGGGGCGTGCATCGTGCGCTCCGATCTGACCGTCACCATCGGCTTTGTCAAGCGGGGACTTGTGACCCCCAATGCAGGGAACTACATGAAGCGTCTGGTCTGCACGGACATCGGCATCGTGTTGGTTCGGGAAGAGGACAAGCTCACAGAAGCCAACCGCCCGCCCTGGCTGGACATGACCATCATCCCCGCAATGTAACGAGATCCCTTGCCAAACGGCAAGGGATCCTTTCACAGCAGTGTGAATCTCCGCTTCTCACTCTCAATCAGGCCCTCCCTGCGCAGCTTGCTGATCTCCGCCGACAGGCCGCTGCGATCCACCTCCAGATAGTCCGCCAGCTCCTGGCGGTCGTAGGGGATGGTGAAGCTGGAGCGTCCCTGGAGCTTGGCCTGATTCAGAAGAAACGCCATCAGCTTCTCCCGGGTGGTGCGCTTGGAGGTGACCTGGATCTTCTGATCGAAGACCAGATTCTTCGTGGCCACCAGCTTCAGCAGGTTGAAGATGATCCGGTTGTGGAAGGCACAGGCGCTGGAGCAGGTGGTGGTGATCCGTCTGCAGTCCATCAGCAGTACCGTGCTGTCCGCATCGGCCACCACGGCGATGGGCAACTGCTGCACACCCGCGCAGGCGTAGGTCTCCCCGAAGAGCTCCGCAGGGCCGATGTGGGCCACGATGCTCCGATTTCCATAGTAATCCGCCCGTTCCAGCCGCACGGCACCGGTCAGCACCATGCCCACATGGGTGGCAGGATCCCCCTCCCGGCAGACATACTGTCCCTTGCTGACGGAGACCTTCCGCCCGCCGATGCAGCCGAGCATGGCACTCAAGTCCTCCATCCGGATCCCGTCAAAGAGGGGACATCTTTCCAGAACCGCATTAAAATCTCTCATAGACTCTCCTTTCTGTTGAAAATTCAACAGACTTTCTGTGTTCAGTATAGTATCCTGAAGACACAAAGTCAAGGAGGGATGTATATGATCTTAGACGGATGCCAGGGAAAGCCCCGAACCCCCACCATTCACGAAAAAACCTGCCCCAAGTGCGGCAGCATCATCGAGATGTTTTCCATCGACACGCAAATGCCCTGCGAGAACTGCGGCTTCGTGGCCTATAACGATGCATTAAGCTGTGTCCAGTGGTGCCAGTACGCCAGGCAGTGCGTGGGCGAAGAGATGTACGAGCAGATGATGGCCATTGCCCGGCAAAACAAACAGAAAAAGGAGAATGCAGCATGATCCGACGCATCATCACCATCAACAAAGAAAAATGCAACGGCTGCGGCCTCTGCGCCTCCGCATGTCATGAGGGTGCCATCGGCATCGTCGACGGCAAGGCCGCACTCCTGCGGGAGGATTACTGCGACGGTCTGGGCGACTGCCTGCCCGCCTGCCCCATGAACGCCATCTCCTTCGAGGAGCGGGAGGCCCCAGCCTATGACGAGGCCGCTGTCCTGGCCGCAAAGAAGGACGCCCCACCCGCCAAGCCCGTCAGCGTCCCCAGCCAGCTGCGCAATTTCCCGGTTCAGATCAAGCTGGCGCCCCCCAACGCGCCCTATTTCGACGGTGCTGACCTGCTCATCGCCGCCGACTGCACGGCCTTTGCCTACGGCAATTTCCACCACGCCTTCATGACCAACCGGGTCACTCTGATCGGCTGCCCCAAGCTCGACGGCGTGAACTACGCCGAGAAGCTCGCCCAGATCTTCCGGCACAATGACATCCGCAGCGTCACCGTCACCCGCATGACCGTGCCCTGCTGCGGCGGCCTGCCCTTCGCGGTGAAGAACGCCATCGCCATGAGCGGCAAGGACATCCCGCTGCACATCGTCACCATCACTCCCAACGGGGAGATCGTCAGATAAAGGAGGGGCATTGATGTTTTGCTTTCAGTGTGAGCAGACCGCGAAATGCAGCGGCTGCACGGGAAAAATGGGCGTCTGCGGGAAGTCCGCCGATACCGCCGAGCTCCAGGACAAGCTGACCGGAGCCCTCATCGGCCTGGCCCGGGCCACCGATGGAAACGAGCACCTGATCTCGGAGCGCTCTACTGCCGTCGTCATCGAGGGTCTATTCGCCACCCTCACCAATGTCAACTTCGACAACGCCGCCCTGGCACGGTTGATGAAGCGGGTGGAGGAGGAAAAACAGCAGCTGGTACCCGAATGCTTCCGCTGTGCCTCCCCCTGCGGACGGAACAGCGATTACGATATGAACGACCTGTGGAACGCCCATGAGGACATCCGGAGCCTGAAGTCCCTGATCCTCTTTGGCATCCGCGGGATGGCCGCCTACGCCTACCATGCCGCCGTCCTGGGCTATCACGACGAGACCGTCGACCGCTTTCTCTACAAGGCCCTGAACGCCATCGGCATGGACGATTACGGCATGAATGAGCTGCTGCCCATCGTCCTGGAGGTCGGCGAAGTGAACCTCAAGTGCATGGCGCTGCTGGATAAAGCCAATACCGAGGTTTTCGGCCACCCGGAACCCACCGCCGTCAGCCTGACCGTCGAGAAGGGCCCCTTCATCGTCATCACCGGTCATGACCTGTATGATCTCAAGCTCCTGCTGGAGCAGACGGCAGGGAAGGTCATCAACATCTACACCCACGGCGAGATGCTCCCCGCCCACGCTTACCCGGAGCTGAAGAAATACCCCCATCTCAAAGGCAATTTCGGCACCGCCTGGCAGAACCAGCAGAAGGAATTTGCCAGCCTGCCCGCGCCCATCCTCTTCACCACCAACTGTCTCATGCCCCCGAAGTCCGGCTATGCCGACCGGGTCTTCACCACCGAGCTGGTGGGCTTCCCCGGTATTCCCCATGTCGCCAAGGACTTCACCCCCGTCATCGAAAAGGCCCTGGAGCTGGGCGGCTTCGACCGGGACGTGACCTTCCCCGGCATCAACGGCGGTGAGACGGTCATGACCGGCTTCGCCCGGAACGCCGTACTGAATGTGGCGGAAACCGTCGTTGACGCAGTCAAGTCCGGCGCCATCCGCCATTTCTTCCTGGTGGGCGGCTGCGACGGTGCGCGTCCGGGCCGGAACTACTACACCGACTTCGTCAGGCAGACCCCCGCCGACACGGTGGTGCTGACCCTGGCCTGCGGCAAGTACCGGTTCCACGATCTCGACCTCGGTACCATCGGCGGCCTGCCCAGACTTCTGGACATCGGCCAGTGCAACGATGCCTACTCCGCCATCCAGATCGCGGTGGCCCTCGCCGATGCCTTCGGCTGCGGTGTCAACGACCTGCCCCTGTCCATGATCCTGAGCTGGTATGAGCAGAAGGCCGTCTGCATCCTGCTGACTCTGCTCCACCTGGGGATCAAGAATATCCGCTTGGGCCCCACGCTCCCGGCCTTCCTGTCGCCGGGTGTCACCGCCTTCCTGGTGGAGAAATTCGGCATCGCTCCCATCACGACCCCCGAAGCGGATCTGGAGGCCATCCTGGGCTGAGTGTGCATAGATCCCGTCTGTCTGGAAATAATGACCTCAGAAAGTGAGGTCATTCCTATGTTCAAACACGAAAAGCTTCTCTTCGAGCCTGTAGAGGTGGAACGTCCCAATCCCCAGTACGCCGCTCTTTTGCAGGAGCAGCTGGGCGGAGCCAACGGCGAGCTGAAGGCCGCCATGCAGTACCTGTCCCAGAGCTTCCGCATCAAGGATCCCGGGATCAAGGATCTCTTTCTGGACATCGCCGCCGAGGAGCTGAGCCACATGGAGATGGTGGCCCAGACCATCCATCTTCTGAACGGCCACGATGTCGACGCCGCAGAAGTCCCCGCCGGGGAGATCCAGACCCATGTGCTGATGGGCCTGAATCCGGGGCTCATCAACGCCTCCGGCTATTCCTGGACGGGGGATTATGTCTCCGTCACCGGGGATCTGTGTGCCGATCTGCTGAGCAACATCGCCTCGGAGCAGCGGGCCAAGGTGGTCTATGAGTACCTCTACCGCCAGATCCACGACAAAAAGGTGCGCAAGACCATCGATTTCCTGCTGAACCGGGAGGAAGCCCACAACGCCATGTTCCGGGAGGCCTTCAACCGTGTCCAGAAGACCGGCTCCAACCGGGATTTCGGCACCACCAAGGCGGCGAAGATGTATTTCAGTCTCTCCGAGCCGTCACCGGAGGGCTCGCCCTTCTCCGATGTCAAGGTCGATCCGCCCTCCTTCAAAAACGGAAAGCCTTGACATCCGTCCGGAATCGGGTATAATGAAAGTGTCACTGATCTGACGCCGAAATCACGCATTGAGGGGAAAGATTCAGCTTTCAAACAAATACCCTCCGCCTGTTGTCACAGGCGGTCACTGTGCATTTGCGGAAGCTGCATCCATCACCCGGATGCAGCTTCATTTTTTCATTTCAGGAGGAATCCCCATGGAAACCAGAGTCGCAGTCATCAGCATCATCATCGAGAACCCCGCCTCCGTCCAGGCCATGAACGAGCTGCTGCACCAATACAGCGAGTACATCATCGGCCGCATGGGCATCCCGTACCGCGCCAAAGGCATCAACATCATCTGCGTCGCCATGGACGCGCCCCAGGACAAGATCAACGCCCTCTCCGGCAAGATCGGCAAGCTCGACGGCGTCAGCTCCAAGGCCGCCTACTCCAAGTGATGCCATGAAGACGGGAAAGCTCAGCACCAGATGGTGCATCATCCTGATCCTCCTGCCGCTCCTTACGGGCCTTGTGTGCCTGTGCATCGGCCGCATCTGGATCACCCCTGCGGAGGTCTTCTCCGCCCTGCTGGGAAGCGCGAATGTCCCGGCTCTGACCGCCATGACCGTCTGGAACCTGCGGCTGCCCCGGATCCTGCTGGCCGCCCTGGCCGGTGCGGGACTCTCTGCCGCCGGCTGCGCCTTCCAGAGTCTCTTTGCCAACCCCCTGGCCACACCGGACACCCTGGGCGTCGCCAGCGGCGCCAGCTTCGGTGCGGCTCTGGGCCTGCTGCTGGGGTATAACATGATCGGCGTACAGCTTCTGTCGCTGGTCATGGGTGCAGCTGCTGTGGCCCTGACCTGGCTTGCGGGCTCCGGTAAACAGCGGGGCTTAAGCACCATCGTCCTGTCGGGCATCATGATGGGCTCCCTGTTCACCGCCCTGGTGTCCCTGACCAAATTCGTGGCCGATGAGGAATCCCAGCTGCCCGCCATCACCTACTGGCTCATGGGCGGTCTGGATCACGCATCCTATGAAAATCTCCTGCTGGGCGCGCCGCCCATTATCCTGGGCATCGTGACCCTGCTCCTGCTGCGCTGGCGGATGAATCTGCTGCCCCTGAGTGAGGACGAAGCCCGCTCCTCCGGCGTCAACATCCTGGTCCTTCGCATCGTCACCGTCGTCTGCGCCACCATGATGACCGCCTCCTGCGTCAGCATGTGCGGACAAGTGGGCTGGGTGGGTCTGCTGATCCCCCACATGTGCCGGATGAAATTCGGCAGCAACCACCTGTCGCTGGTGCCCGCCTCGGTCAGTCTGGGCGCGGCGTTCCTGATCGTGGTGGACACCGTGGCCCGCAGTGCCTCCGCCCAGGAGATCCCCATCTCCATCCTCACCGCCATCATCGGAGCGCCCTTCTTCATCCTCCTGATGCGCAGAAGCGGGGGGTGGCAGCTGTGAATCTGACGGTGCAACATGGTACATTTTATTATCACAAGGACACAAGCATCTTCCGCGATGTAAATTTCTCCGTGGACAGCGGCGAGATCCTGGCGATCCTGGGCCCCAACGGCGCGGGCAAGACCACGCTGCTGCGCTGCATCACCGGCATGCTCAAATGGCGCAGCGGAGAAAGCCTGCTGGACGGCGAGCCCATCGGTGCCTTACCCGCCCGGAAGCTCTGGAGCCGTATGGCCTACGTGCCCCAGGCCAAATCCGTCTCCTCTGCCTACACCGCCTTCGAGACGGTGCTCCTTGGCCGGAGCAGCCACCTGAGTGCCTTCGCCGCGCCGGGCAAGGCCGATTTGGAAAAAGCGAAGGAAGCCATGGAATTGCTGGGCATCGCCCACCTGATGGACAAGAAATGCTCCGCCATCAGCGGCGGCGAGCTGCAGATGGTGCTCATCGCCCGGGCCCTGGCAGCGGAGCCGAAGGTGCTGATCCTGGACGAGCCGGAGTCCAATCTGGATTTCCGGAATCAGCTGGTGGTTCTGGCCGCCATCTCCCATCTGGCGGCCAGGGGCATGACCTGCATTTTCAACACCCATTATCCCGCCCACGCCCTTCAGCGTGCGGACAAAGCACTGCTGCTGAGCAGGGGAGGGGACTACGTGTTCGGCAGCACCGCATCTGTGGTCACCGAGGAGAACATCCGGAGCGCCTTCGGTGTAGACGCGGTCATCGGCGAGGTGGAGACACCGGAAAGTGTCCTGAAAAACGTCATTCCCCTCCAGATCGCCGGTACCCGTCAGACCAGTCCCCGTCCCGACAGCCGCAGCATCGCCACCATCACCATCATCGCGTCTTCCAATCACATGTCCAACCGGATCAACGGCCTGCTCCATGAGTACGGTGACATGATCGTGGGCCGCATGGGCATGCCCTACCGGGAGTGCGGGCTTTTCCTAATCACCGTCACCCTGGACGGCAGCCGGGAACGGATCCTGGAGCTCGGCCAAAGGCTGACGATCCTGCCGGACGTCAGCATCAAAACCACCTTTGCAAGGGGCGATTTCGATGCCCCGGAGGGAGGAACCCAATGACCAACCTTGAACGCATCGACCTGCTGCACCAGACCCACCGATTGGATGCATCCGACTGGGAGCAGCTCTTCGAAACCTATACCCCCGAAGACTTCCAATATGCCATGACCCTGGCCCGTCAGATCACCGATGAACATTTCGGCAAGCGCATCTACTTCCGGGGCATCGTGGAATTCACCAACATCTGCAAAAACGACTGCTATTACTGCGGCATCCGCTGCTCCAATCACAATGTCATCCGTTACCGGCTGACCGAGGAGGACATCCTCCGCTGCTGCGCCGAGGGCTACGAGGCGGGCTTCCGCACCTTTGTCCTCCAGGGCGGCGAGGACGGCTGGTTCAATGACGGGCGGATGTGCGCCATCGTCCGGGCCGTCAAAGCGCGCTGGCCGGACTGCGCCGTGACACTCTCTCTGGGCGAGCGGAGCCGGGAGTCGTACCAGGCCCTCTATGATGCCGGTGCTGACCGGTATCTGCTGCGCCATGAGACGGCGGACGATGCCCATTACGCCCGTCTCCATCCCACCAACCAGTCTCTGGAGAATCGGCTTCGCTGCCTGAGAGACCTGAAGGACATCGGCTATCAGACCGGCTGCGGCATCATGGTCGGCTCACCCGGACAGTCTGCCGCGACCCTTGCAAAGGACATGGTCTTCATGCAGGAGTTTCAGCCCCAGATGGTGGGCGTCGGCCCCTTCCTGCCCCATACCGACACTCCCTTCCGGGACGAGCAGCCCGGAAGCGTGGAGCTGACCCTCTTCATCCTGGCGCTCTGCCGCATCATGCTTCCCCGGGTACTGATGCCCTCCACCACAGCCCTGGGCACGGCAGGGGAGGATGGCCGGATGCAGGGCATCCTGGCGGGCTGCAACGTCATCATGCCGAATCTGTCCCCTCTGGAGGTTCGGAAGAAGTATATGCTCTATGACAACAAGGCCGGTACCGACCTGACCGCAGAGCAGGGCATCGCCCTCCTGCGGCGGCAGATGGAGTCCATCGGCTATGAGGTGGTCGTCGGTCGGGGCGACTACGGAAAGGAGAAGGAATCATGATAAAGCTCGCAGTTTACGGCAAAGGCGGCATCGGCAAGTCCACCACCGTCTCCAACCTCTCGGCGGCCCTCAGCGACCTGGGCTACAGGGTCATGCAGATCGGCTGCGACCCCAAGGCCGATTCCACAGTCAGTCTCCACGGCAAGGGAAACATCAACACCGTCCTGGAGCTGGTACGCACCCGGAAAAACGACTTCACCCTCGACGACATGGTGACCGTCGGCTACGGCGGGGTCATCTGCGTTGAGGCCGGAGGCCCCACGCCGGGTCTCGGCTGCGCGGGCCGGGGCATCATCGCCGCATTGGAAAAGCTGGCGGAAAAGGGAGCCTACGAAACCTACCAGCCCGATGTGGTCATCTACGATGTGCTGGGCGATGTGGTCTGCGGCGGCTTCTCCATGCCCATGCGCAGCGGCTACGCCGATAAGGTCTTCGTCATCACCTCCGGCGAGAACATGGCCATCCACGCCGCCGCCAACATCGCCATGGCCGTGGAGAACTTCAAGGGCCGGGGCTACGCCCAGCTGGGCGGCCTGATCCTGAACCGCCGCAATGTCAAAAACGAGGACGCCAAGGTGCAGGAGCTGGCAGACGACATCCATTCCAGCGTGATCGCGACCCTGAGCCGCAGCGACACCGTTCAGGAGGCCGAGGAGCTGGGCAAGACCGTCATCGAGGCCTTCCCGGAAAGCGAAATGGCAGGGGAGTACCGCCGTTTGGCGAAGACCCTGCTGGTGGTTTGCGGGGTGGAGCCATGCTGAAGCGTGTGACCGCACCCAAGGTGCTCCCCGGCATCCCCATCCGGGATGCCCAGTTCCCATCCCCATTTCCCTCGGGATTGGAGTACGCATCCCCCGCCCGGGGCATGTGGAACATCGTCCACACGGGTATGCTGATCCCCGAGGCCCACGAGATCTTCGTCTGCGCCGCCAGCTGCCTTCGGGGCGTTGTCCTCACCGCCGCCGAGCTGGGTGCCAGCCACCGGTTCTCCACCGTGGAGATCCGGGAGGAGAACCTCCTGAACGGCGACATGGAGGAGCTGGTCATCGACGGCGTCAGCGACATTCTGGAAAAGCTCCCTGTCCGTCCCCCGGTGGTGCTGGTCTACACCAGCTGCGTCCACCATTTCGCGGGCTGTGATCTGGATATGATCTATTCAGAGCTCCGCGCCCGCTTCCCGGATACGGATTTCGTGGACTGCTACATGAACCCCATCATGCGAAAATCCGGCCTGACCCCCGACCAGCTCATGCGCACCCGGCTCTACCAGCCCCTGAAACAGCGTCCCATCCGCACAGATGCCGTCGCCATCATCGGCAGTGACCTGCCTTTGGATGAAGATTCCGACCTGATGCAGCTTCTGCGCGGAGCTGAGCTCAAAGTCCATGAGATCACCTCCTGCAAGACCTACGCCGAGTATCAGGAAATGGCCGAGAGCCGCATCTACATCTCCCGTTACCCCTCGGCCAAGGCGGGCGGCGACATGCTTGCAGCCCGTCTGGGCGGTCAGCACTGCTATGTGCCTTTCAGCTTCGACTATGACGAGATCGAAGCCGGACTGAACCACCTGTCCGCCGTCCTCGGCATCGTACCGCCCGACTTTTCTGGAAAGCGGGAGCAGTGCCGCGCCGCGCTGGCCAAGACCCTGGCCCTGCTGGGCGATGTCCCCATCGCCATCGACTATACCTACTGCCCCCGGCCCCTGGGGCTTGCAAGGCTGCTGCTGGAGGCGGGCTTCAACGTACAGCGGGTCTATCTCGACACCGTCACCGGCGAGGAAAAGGCCGCCTTTGATGTCCTCAAGGAACGTTTCCCGGAGCTGATGCTCTATCCCACCGTCCACGCCGGGATGCGGTTCCATGCAGAAAAGGAGCCCGCCCGGTTCCTGGCCATCGGCCAGAAGGCCGCCCATTTCTGCAATACCCCCCACTTCGTCAATGTGGTGGAGGGCGGCGGTATGCTGGGCTATCAGGCCGTCCTCAAAACCCTTGCACTGATGCGGGAAGCATATCTTGAAGAAAAACCCATGCGGGATCTGATCCAGATCAAGGGCATGGGCTGCGGAGGCTGCGTATGAATCAGACATCTGCCATCATCTCCACCTATTCCGCCGACACCTTCGGTGTGTGCTCGGCTCTCTTTGAGCTGGGGGGCATGGTCATCATGCACGACGCCTCCGGCTGCAACTCCACCTACACCACCCACGATGAACCCCGTTGGTACGACATGGACAGCATGGTCTACATTTCGGGTCTGAGCGAAATGGAAGCCATCCTGGGCGACGACGAAAAGCTCATCGACGACATCGTCGCCGCCGCCAATGACCTGCATCCCAACTTCATCGCCATCGCCGGGACTCCCATCCCCGCAATGACCGGCTTCGATTTTCAGGCCGTGGCTGCAGTAATCGAGGAGCGCACCGGCATCCCCACCTTCGGCTTCGCCACCACCGGCATGAACACCTATGTAAGCGGTGCGTCCATGGCTTTTGAGGTCATTGCCCGTCACTTCGTAGACGATACCTCCGGGAAGACCCCAGAGCCATCCGCCAACATTCTGGGCCTGACGCCCCTGGATTTCTCCGTCAACGGCTCTGACCGCGCCATCGCCCGGTTTCTGGAGGATTCGGGCTACCGCGTCCTGTCCACCTTCGCCATGGGCAGCACACCCGAGGAGATCTCCCGGGCGGGCAAGGCCCATGTGAATCTGGTGGTATCCTCCACCGGCCTTGCCGCCGCAAACGTCCTGCGGGAGCGGTTCGGAACCCCCTACGTGGTGGGTGTTCCCATCTCGGAAGCCTACCGGGCGATGCTCCGGGATGCGCTGGGCAGGGGAGAAGTCTGCTGCCCTGCGTCCGAGCTTCCTGACGGTAATATCGTCGTCATCGGCGAAGCGGTGACCTCCGTCAGCCTGGCTTCCGCCATCGAGCTGACCGCAGGCCGGGCCGTCCGCGTCCTTTGCCCCACGGAGCACTGCGACTCCGTCCTACGCGGAAAGGATCGGTCTTTGAAATGGGAGGAGGAGCTGTCCGATGCCCTGCGCTCGGCAAAGATGGTCATCGCAGACCCGCTCTACCGTCCCATCTGCCCCGAAGGTGTCCGCTTTGTGGAGCTCCCCGCCGAATCCTTCTCCGGCCGCATCTTCCGGGCGCGGATCCCCGATCTCGTCTCCCACTTTGATGAATTTCTGAAAGAGGTGCTGTAATATGAAAAAGCTTCTGCCCCTGCTGCTGATCGCGGTGCTTCTGACTGCCTGCGCCGCCCCCGGCGCGTCCGTCTCCGGGAATACCCGCACGATCATCGATCACACCGATGTGGAGGTCACCCTGCCCGCGAATGTGGAGCGGATCGTGGTCTGCGATATCCTGCCCCTGCCCAGTGTCCTGTCCGTCTTCTTCAACTCCGCCGACAAGATCGTCGGCATGTCCGGCACCAGCATGAACGCCGCTGAGAACAGCCTCCTCGGCCAGCTGTACCCGGAGATCCTCGACGCCGAAACCGGCTTCATCGACGGCTCCACAGTCAACACCGAGGAGCTGCTGAAGCTGAGACCCGATGTTGTCTTCTACAACGCCTCCCGGACGGAGCTGGGCGATCAGCTCCGCAGAGCCGGCTTCCCTGCGGTGGCCATTTCTGTCAACAAGTGGGACTATGACTGCATCGAGACACTGAACCAGTGGATCGCCCTCCTGAGTGAGATCTTCCCGGAAAATGATAAATCTGAGATCGTGCGGACTTACTCCGAGAAGGTCTACGACATGGTGCAGGGGCGCGTCAGCACCATCCCCGCCGGGGATCGGGAGGAGGCCCTCTTCCTCTACCAGTACAGCGATGCGAACCTCCAGACCTCCGGCAAGCGGTTCTTCGGTCAGTGGTGGGCAGACGCCATCGGCGTGAAAAACGTCGCCGAGGAGCTGACCACCGACAATTCCGTCACCGTCAACATGGAGCAGGTCTACGCCTGGGATCCCGAGCTGATCTTCATCACCAATTTCACCACCGCCAGCGCCGACGACCTCTACCACAATACCGTGGGCTCCTACGACTGGAGCGCCATCGATGCGGTGCTGGATCAGCGGGTCTATAAGATGCCCCTGGGCATGTACCGCAGCTACACCCCCGGCGTGGACACCCCTGTGACCCTGCTGTGGCTGGCGAAGACTGCCTATCCTGAGCTCTTTGCCGATATCGATATCATTTCTGAGACCAAGACCTACTACGCCGAGGTCTTCGGCATCGATCTGACCGATGACCAGGCCGCCTCCATCTTCACCCCCACCGCCGAGGCCGGTTCCGGCTTCTAAGAAAGGAGCAACCATTGTGAGTATGAATCAGACACCCTCCGGCGACCGGGTGCACATCGGCTTCTTCGGCCGCCGCAACGCGGGTAAGTCCAGTGTGGTCAACGCTGTCACGGGCCAGGATCTGGCCGTGGTATCCGATGTGAAGGGCACCACCACCGACCCCGTCCGCAAGGCCATGGAGCTGCTGCCCCTGGGCCCGGTGATGATCTTCGACACCCCCGGCTTTGACGACGAGGGCGAGCTAGGCCAGCTCCGCGTCCGCAAGACCCGTCAGATCCTGAACAAGACCGACATCGCCCTGCTGGTGGTGGATGCCAACGAGGGGATGAAGGAATGCGACCACCAGCTCATCGAGCTGTTCCGGGCCAAGGAGATTCCGTATCTTGTGATCTTCAACAAGTCCGACCTGCTTCCCGAGATCCCCGCCGACACTGACCACGAGATCTATGTCAGTGCCCTCAAGGGAGAGAGAATCCACGAGCTGAAGGAGCGTATTGCCCGGCTCCACCGGCCGGAGGATGGCAAGCGCATCATCTCCGACAAGCTGGGGCCCGGTGATCTTGCCGTGCTGGTGATCCCCATCGACAAGGCTGCCCCCAAGGGCCGCCTGATCCTGCCCCAGCAGCAGACCATCCGGGACATCCTGGACTGCGGCGCCATCGCCGTCACCACCAGAGACTCTGAGCTTTCTCAGACCCTGACGGCTCTGGGAAAGGCACCTTCCGTGGTCATCACCGACTCCCAGGTCTTCCGTGCCGTTTCCCAAATCGTCCCCCGGGAAGTCCCCCTGACCTCCTTCTCCATCCTGATGGCCCGTTATAAGGGCCTGCTGGAGGACGCCGTCCGGGGCGCGGCGGCGGTGGAAAACCTGCGCGACGGGGACACCGTCCTCATCGCCGAGGGCTGCACCCACCACCGCCAATGCGACGACATCGGCACCTTCAAGATCCCCAACTGGCTCCGCAAATACACCAGCAAAGAACTGAACATCCGCACCTGCAGCGGCACTGAGTTCCCCGACGACCTGAGCCCCTACGCCATGGTCATCCACTGCGGCGGCTGTATGCTGAATGAGCGGGAAGTCCGCTACCGCACCAAATGCGCCGTGGATCAGAACGTGCCCATCACCAACTACGGCACCCTGATCGCCTACCTCAACGGCATTCTCAAAAGAAGCATCGAGATCTTCCCGGAGCTCCTGTAACTTCAAAATCCCCCCTGGCCCAAGGGCCAGGGGGGACTTTTTCCGTTATGGAGCCTTTCGCTCCGGGTCAAGGCTTATGCGTAGGCGCGGTACAGGAAGGTGACCATCTGGGCGCGGTTGCACAGGCCGTCGGGGCCGAAGGCGGTGGCGGTCATACCGGAGGTGATGCCGTTCTCCACGGCCCAGATCACGGCGTCGTGATACCAGGCATCATCGGCCACATCGGTGAAGGGATTCTCAGCCTCGGCGGCGGGCTTTTCCATGGCACGCCACAGGAAGGTGACGATCTGGGCACGGTTGGCGGTGGACAGGGGTGCGAAGTGGGTCGCATCCACACCGTCGGTGATGCCGTTCTCGCTGGCCCACAGGACAGCCTTGTAGAAGAAGTCGGTCTCGGCCACATCCACGAAGGGATTGACGGTGGTGGTGGGCTCGGGCTCACCGGCGGCGCGCCACAGGAAGGTGACGGCCTCGGCACGGGTGACGGTCTTGTCGGGAGAGAAGGTGGTGGCGGAGGTACCGGTGGTGATGCCCTCCTTCAGGGCCCACTCAACGGCATCCGCGTAGAAGGAATCTGCGGGAACATCGGTGAAGGGATTCTGTGCAAGGATCCGGTCGATGGCAGCCTTGGCTTCCGCCAGAGCTTCCTCAACAGCGGCCACGGACTCAGCGTCCTCGATGGCGTTGATACCATCCTCGATGGCCTTCGCGATCAGCTCTGCGGTGGCGTCGTCGTAGTCGTGGGGATCCACATACTGCACCAGCTGCACCATGGCGTAATACTTGGCACAGGCCAGCTCAGCGGCTTCGGCCTTCTCGCTGTCTTCCTTGGCATCCTCGGCGGCCTTCAGGATCTCGGCCAGATGCTGGGCCATCTCAGCCTTGGTGGCTGCGATCTGCTCGTAGAGCTCAGCGACCTCCTGGGCCCGCTTGGCGGCTTCAGCGGCGGCGGCGACGGCAGCGGCGTCGTGGGCAGCAGCGGCCTCCTCAGCGGCCTGGGCGGCAGCCAGAGCCTCCTCGGCGGCGGCGGCGGCTTCCTCGGCAGCAGTCTGGGCCTCTTCGGCCTCACGCTGGGCTGCTTCAGCGGCTTCCCGATCCTCGGCGGCGTATTCGGCGGCCTCCTCAGCAGCAGCGGCGGCCTCTTCGGCCTTGCGCTGGGCCTCCTCGGCGGCTTCCTGGGCGGCTTCGGCAGCGGCCTGGGCCTCTCTGACAGCCTGCAGGGTCTCGTCGTCCAGCTCGGGCTCATCGACCTCGGGAGCGTCGGCGGGGATGCCCATCATGCTCCACTCATAGATACGGGTGGAGGGCCAGTTGGCGGAGTTGTCGCCCTTGGTGACATCCAGACGGAAGTAGCGGCCAACCACGGGCTCGTCAAAGGTGATGATGGTCTGGTTGGCAGTGTTGCCGGTGTAGCTGGCCACGGTGACCCAGTTGTCGTCGTTGGTCAGGTAGGCCTCGTCGGCAAGCTGCTCGGCGGTGGGCTCGGTGTCCTTGAGCACCTGGAAGGCGAAGTCCACGGTGTTGCGGCCGGATTCACGGTGGCCTGCATGGAGGATGGTGACCTCGGTCAGGGTGTACCATGCACCCACATCGATGCTCAGCTCCGCCTGGAGGGCGTTGCTGCCGGGGCACCACTTGGTGCCGTCATTTGCGTCGAAGGCATAGATGGGCATCTCGCTGGCGACCTGGCCGGAGACGGTGGTGGCGTAGAGGATGGTGACATCGGAGGTCATCAGCTCGGGAGTGGTGACCTTGCCGCCGTCACCAACAATGACGGTCAGCGTCGCGGCTACCTCGCCGTCCAGCTTGTACAGGACAGTCCAGGTGGCATCGAAGCTCAGGTCAATGACGGTGCCCTCGATGGGCATCCGGTTCTGATCGGAGATGGCGATGGTGAACTCCTCCACGGGCTTGGCGCTCAGATCCACGTCCTCAGCCAGGAAGGAAACGCCGTCGATCAGCGCCTCACCCAGGGAAGCGTAATCGGTGCCCCGGATGGTGGCGGTGCGCTCCGCATAGGCGGTCATGTCCAGGGTCTCGTTGGTGACCTCCCGGACGATGGGCTCGGTGATGGTGTAGACAGCGGAGTAGGGGACAGGCCGCTGACCGCCGAAGCGGACATTACCCTCGGTGCTCAGGAGCATCATGGGCTGTGCGGCGACGGCCTCATAGACCTCTGCCTCATACATGGCGGGCCAGTCGTTGCCGCCGTTGGGATGGCCCCACCACTCGGTGACGGTGATGCGGACGTAGCGGCCGGAGGATGCGGAATCCAGCTTCAGCAGGGCGTTGATGAGCTCGCTCTGGGCGGAACCAGCCTCGATGGTGGCGGTGCCCAGGACGGTGTAGGTACCGTCAGCGGTGTCGGCGATCTCCAGCTTGGCGGACTTGACGCCGAAGGGCCGGGCGGGGGAGTCGCTGTTCATCTGCGTCCAGATCTTGAAGCCGCCGATGGACTTGCTTTCGCCCAGATCCAGGGTGACAGAGGCCTCCTTGTTCCGGTCATCGGCGTAGGTGGAGCTGGCGGTGTCGCCGTCCACGAACAGAGACGCGCTGTTGGTGTTGCTGCTTGCATAAATGGAAGCGGTGGGAGCCAGGTTCTCGCCCAGCTGGAATTCCTCGGGCTCGGGTTCAGGCTCGGGCTCGACGGTCTCGCCGTTCTCCACGACGGCGATGGCGGTATTCAGGAAGCTGCGCTCGGGGGTACCCTCGCTCAGATCCAGGCGGTTGTCGGAGATGTCCACGAAGGTCAGGGCGTTGAACTCGCCCTCGCCCACCAGCTTCTCCAGACCCAGACCGGAGACGTCCAGCACCTTCAGGGCAGTGCAGCCGGAGATGATGATCTCATTCAGGTCGGGATTGTTCAGGTCGGAGATCTCCTCCAGGAATCCGCAATCGGTGAAATCGATGGCGGTCAGGCCGGGGATCAGCTCCAGACCGGTCAGATCGGCAACTGCGGTGCCGGACAGATCCAGCTCACCCACATACTCGTTCAGAGCGGACTGGGTGATGCCAATCTGGGTGCGGACAGCGCTCAGCAGGGCAGGATCGGGGATCTGCTCGGCGCCGATCAGATCGGTGGGATCCACCACCACGCCGTTCTCCAGCTGGAGGACGGTGGGCTCGGAGAAGTTGCCGGAGTAGTCCTCAACGACCACGCTCAGCAGGCCGGTGCTGCTGCGCAGGCTGAAGCGCATGCTGTTGCCGGAGGATGCGCCGCGCTTGAAGGAGGCGACCTCGCTGCCATCGAAGGTGGCGGTCATGCGGTACCAGTCGTGGGAGTCGGGATCCACCAGACGGACGGAGGAACCGGAGATGACGATGTCCTCGGCGGCGATGGGCTCGGAATAGGCGTCGTAGCTCAGGCCCCGGTAGGCGATGGCCTCGCCCCGGACGCCGTCACGGACGGCATAGATCTTCAGATCGTACTCATAGCCCTCGCGAGCGGCCACATTGACCACGGCGGAGGTGGCATCGCCGCCGACGGTGGCGGTGTAGGTGCGGTTGTAGGGATCATCGGACTCGATGTTGTGGAGCTTGACCTCCAGCTCATAGCTGTCGGGAGCGCCGGTGGCGGGGGCATCGAAGGAGACCTCGATCTTGCCCACGTTGGCGGCCTGGGTGGTCAGGCCGTTGCCGGAAGCTGCTTCCAGAACGGTGACGTTGCTGACCTTGTCGGTGTAATCGTAGGTGATGACGGCGGGCTCGGACTCAGAGCCGTCGATGCCCACAGCACACAGCTCCAGGTCGACCACATCGTCACAGAAGGTGTTCTTGACATACAGGATGTCGCCGTAGATGCCGCCCAGGAAGATCCGGGAGCCATCGGTCATCTTGCCGTACAGATTGTACTGGACGACCTCAGCGTAGTCGGCCAGCTCCCAGCGGAGGATCATCTGGCCGTCGGCGTAGGCGGTGTCAATGACGAAGCCCTCGGGGGCGTCGGGGGTGTAGGAACCATCAGAGATGGTGATATTGCCGATGTTCATCTGATACTTGCCGGCCTCGCCCTCGAAGATCAGGCAGATGGCGGCGATCTGACGGCCTGCGTAAGCGGACAGATCGGCGGTGACGGTAGTCCAGTCACCGGCAGCGGCGGTGTTTTCCAGATCGACAGCGACGATGTTCTCGGCATCGTCGGCGAAGATCAGGCCCAGCTTCATGACGGCCTCGTCAACGCTGACCTTCTTGAAGGTCAGGGAAGCGGAGGTGGTCTCCTTGACCGCCAGATCGGTCTTGAACAGGTGCATGGTGTCGGTGCCGGAGAGGTCGCCGTAGACAGTCAGGGAGCTGCCGCCGTTCCATGCGCCGACCTGCTCGTAGTCCATGTTCTTCACGGCGCCGGTAACGGTCTTGTTGACCAGGGCGTCGCCGTAGTCGAAGTCGGCGTGGAGCTTGGTGGAATCGGTGCTCTCGAACCACCACTGCCAGGTGGGCAGCTGCTCCTGGATGTTGATGTTGGTCCACTCCTCATCCTTGCTGACAGCGCCGTCCACGAAATACTGCATGCCGTGGCCGGTGTTGAAGTTGGTATAGAAGGCGGAGCCGTCGATGACGGAGCGCTCAGCCATGAAGTCAGCCACGCCGACCCAGCCGTCGGCGTCATTGACATCGACGTCGGGACGGGAATAGCCGGACTTGAAGCCAGTGTCGGTGGGATCCTCCATGACGCCAGACCAGAACATGCGCTCGCGCTCCTCGCTCATCCACTGGTAGCCGTCCTTCTGGGCGGTGGGGACGCTCTCGCCGTCGCCGGAGGTATCCAGACCCTCCAGGCCGCGATGGTAACGGTCGGAGCCGCAGAACAGGGCGTAGCTGGCCCGGGGAACGCCGTTTGCGTCGTAGAGGTTGGTCATGCTGGTGGCAGAGTAGTGGCTGCCGCCGAAGTTGGCCTGGTTGCACTCCACGCCGTAGAAGATCTCCTTATGGGGATCCGCGCCGATGGACTCGGCATAGCTCAGCTGGCTGTCGATGCCGGAGAAGCCGGAATAGTTGACGAAGACAGAGTTATGGATCTGACCATAGGTGTCATCCTTCAGCCATGCGGCCTTGGAGGAGTTGAAGGTGGAGTTGGTGTCGTACCACTGGGTATAAAGACCCTGGGCAGTCAGCCAGGCCATGAAGGGCTTGAACTCGGAGTAGGAGCCCTCCTCCTGGTTCAGGAAGTAGCCGTCGAAGCCGTAGTACTCGGCCATCTCCACCAGCTTCTTTGCCACCACATAGACGTCGCCCTCTTTGTTCGTCAGCATATCGGCGCAGGTCTGGCCGGGACGGAAGGCGGGGTCAAAGTAGATGCAGGCGATGGACATGACGCCATTTCGGTGGGCGGCGTTGGTGTAGGCGGGGTTGGGGATGTTCACGATGCCGAACTCAAAGCCGCGGCTGCGCCAGTCGCTGGTGACGGGATCGTACAGAGCCTCGGGGGTGTAGGCGGTAGCAGCACCGTGCCAGGGGGAGAAATAGTCGGTGTACTGCCAGAAGGTCATGACATCCTCGGAGAACTCATTGGTGTACATGGTGCTGCCGAAGAAGCTGTTGCCGTAGTCACCGGTCATGTTCATGACCTGGGTGTCGATGGTCAGGTAGGGCTTCGCCTGGGTTGCAGCGAAGGCCGCGTTGCGCTCCTGCAGGGGCACAGAGGCCACCAGGAACTCAGCATAGGGATCCGTCTCCGGACTCCAATTTTCGATGTCCTTGACACGGTAGCCCGCAAAGGTCGGTTCAGCGGAGGCCGTGTCGTTCGGCCAGGAATCCGCCCTGGCCGGCACTGCCAGACCCGAGGCGGAGGAGATCAGCATCACCAATGCAAGCAATGCCGAACCCAGGCGTTTGAAGCTTTGTTTCCTCATACAGATACTCCTTTCCCAGATACCGCCAATTTCAGCTCCGATTTTGTGTGTTTCGCTCATATTTCAAAGCCACGAACGATATCTTTTTATAAGAATATCACAAGCTTTTGCGAAACGCAAGGATAATCTTTTCCTCCATTCGATGAAATACCACTGGAAATCTGCCGGTGCATCCTCTATAATGGTTCCAAAGAAACGTAACTGACCCCATCAGGTGAAAGGAGCGCCCATCATGAACTTTTGGCCCGACTTTATCAAGCTGAAAACAGCCATCGGCGGCAACCGGGAGCAATACGGCTACGAGGAGACCTTCGGCCAGCCCAGGGAGGAGCAGCAGCACATCACCGTTCCCAATCCGCACAACAAACGGCTCCTGAGCCAGCTTGAATTCGCCATCCGGCTGAATGAGGAGCTTTGCGGCGAATTCGATCAGACCGTGGGCAGCGCCATCCGGTTCCTGGGCAAATGCATGGAGGTGGACGGTGTCCTGACCCGCAGCGTCTGCCGCCGGGCGGAGGAGCTGCTGATGCCCATGCATGATGCAGCGAAGAAATACAAGCTCATTCTGGCCGGTCACGCCCACATCGATATGGACTGGATGTGGTCTTACCAGGAGACCGTGGCCTCCACCCTGGCCACCTTCCGCACGGTGCTGAACCTGATGGCGCAGTATCCGGACTTCCATTTCTCCCAGTCCCAGGCCTCTGTCTATCAAATGGTGGAGGAATATGACCCGGATATGATGGCCGAGATCCAGGAGCACATCCGGGAGGGCCGCTGGGAGGTCACGGCGTCAAGCTGGGTGGAGACGGACAAGAATATGCCCTCCACGGAATCCCTCCTGCGCCACATCCGCTATACAAAGAATTACCTTTCCGATGTCTGGGGCATCGACGCCGACAGCCTGGAGATCGACTTCTCCCCGGACACCTTCGGACACAGCGCCTTCATCCCTGAAATCGATAGCTTCGGCGGCGTGAAGTATATGTACCACTGCCGGGCCCTGGACGGTGATCTGTCCCTGTACCGCTGGCGGGCCCCCTCGGGCAAGGAGCTGCTGGTCTACCGGGAGCAGTACTGGTACAATTCCGGCATCACCCCCAAGATCGGCCTGGGTCTGCTCGACATCTCCAAGACCTGCGCAGGCTTCAAGACCGGCCTGATCGTCTACGGCGTGGGCAACCACGGCGGCGGCCCCACCCGGCGGGATATTGAGAACGCCATCGAGATGCAGTCCTGGCCCATCTGGCCTGTGGTCAAATTCGGCACCTTCGCGGAGTTCTTCCACGAGGCCGAGTCCGTCCGGGAGCAGCTGCCTGTCATCGACCGGGAGCTCAATTACATCTTCAACGGCTGCTACACCACCCAGACCCGCATCAAGCGGGCCAACCGGAAAGCAGAGGCCCTCCTGGACGATGCCGAGCGGTGGATCGCCTTCTCCGGAAAGCGGTTCGACCAAAGGCGCCATGAAGCCGCCTGGCAGAATGTCCTCTACGCACACTTCCATGACATCATCACCGGCTCCTGCGTCCAGGACACCCGGGAAAATACCCTGGGCCAGTTCTCCAAGACCTTCGCCTATGCCCAGACCCAGTTCCGAAACAGCGTCGAGCACATCGCCGCCCGGATCGACACCTCCTCCATCGAGACGGATCCCGACATCGCCCTGACCCAGTCCGAGGGTGCCGGCCCCGCCTACAACATGGGCGCCAACCTGGGCATCGTCCGTCCCGGCGGCGTGGGCTTCCATGTGGGCTTCCAAAATGGCGTACCCAATCCCGAGCGGGGCTGCGGCAAGACCCGGATCTTCCACATCTTCAATCCCGCCACCGCCACGCGCACCATGGTCACCGAGCTGACCGTCTGGGACTGGGTGGGGGATCTCCGCCGCATCCGCATGACCGACGCAGAAGGCAATGACCTTCGCTTCCAGCTCGTAGACGGTCAGAGCCAGTGGTTCTGGGATCACCGGTTCCTGCGCATTTTGGTGGAGGCGGAGGTGCCCTCCCTGGGCTACACCACCGTCATCCTCCGGGAAGCCGAGGCCAGCTCCTATCCCGTCTACCGCCAGCCCGAAAGCCGCAGTGAGTACCCCTTCGACGACATTGTCCTGGAAAACGAACACATCCGGGCAGTCTTCCACCCCAACACCGGCTGTCTGATCTCCCTGACGGACAAGGACAGCGGCGAGGAATTCCTGGGCGGCCCGGTGAGTCTCGCCGTCATCGCCCAGGAGCGCAGCAGCAACAACGCCTGGAAGATCGGCCGCTACCTGAAGACTGAGCTCCTGACTGACCTGATCTCCATTGAGCACAAGACCTCCGGCCCCCTTCAGCAGAGCTTCACCGCCTCCTACAAATGGGGAATGTCCAAAATGAAGGTCACCCCCATCCTCAGCGCAGGGGAGAAGGCCCTCCGCTTCTGCGTCGAAGTCGAGTGGAACGAGGTCACCGGTGAGGATTCTGCGCCCCTGCTGGTCTTCCGGGTGCCCCACAGCGAGAGGATCGGCAAATACCTCTGTGACGTCCCCGCCGGTGCCGTTTACCGCGCACCCCGGAACCAGGACATTCCCTGTTTGCAGTACTGCGCCGCCATCCGGGAAAACGGCTCCGCCCTGGCGCTGATCCCTGACAGCAAGTACGGCTACCGGGCCACGGAGGACGCCCTGTCCCTGTCCCTCATCAACACCTCCAACAATCCCGATCCCTTCCCGGATCGCGGTCTGCATACCGTCAACATCGCGCTGGCCATCGGCAGGGACGATCCCAGGGAGCTGGAGGACACCGCCGCATATTTCAACCATCCCGCCTACTTCCTCTCCAACAGCTCCCACCCCGGCGAGCTCCCCATGGAGCAGTCCTTCCTCCATCTGAAGGCGGGCTCCACTGTCCTCAGCGCCGTGCTTCCCACGGAAGAAGCGAATACGATCCACCTGCGCTACTATGAAAACTGTGGCAAGGATGACCCCATCGCCCTCCATTTCAGCAGGGCTCCCGCCACCGCCGTCAGCCTGGATCTGAACGGCAGGGAGGTACCCTCTGATGTGACCATCTCCGGCAATACCGTGTCCCTGACCGCCAGGGCCAGCTCTCTGGGAGAGCTTAAGATCTCCTTCTGAACGCAAAAGGGCCGCGATCCAAATGTGATCGCGGCTCTTATGTTCTATTGTTGATCCTGGAGCTTCTGCGCATCGGAGGTTCGGATGGAGCGGACGATGTTCTCCACAAAATCCCACACCGGCGGCTCAAGCCACTTGTCGTAGAGGATGCACATATACAGCGCCTGGTGCCAGTTCTTCAGCGGCACATACCGGATGCCCTTTTGCGGCTTCACGCATCGATCCGGAATGAAGGCGATCCCGACACCGGCCTCCACCAGATCCAGCGCGGCCTGTGCCGTATCCACGGTGCAGATCACGCTTTCGTCCGCAGGCGTTCCGGTCGTCCACTCCTTGAAGCTCTTTCCCACATCATAATTGAAGACCACCTGGGATTCATGGACGACCTCATGGGGCTCCAGGTGCGCCTGCTCCGCCAGAGGATGGCCATCCGGCAGAGCCACAAAAAAGGCCCGTTCCTTGAGCTTTCGGAAGTGGAGGCTCCGGTCACGGTCGGTGGAATCCACGATGGCCATGTCCAGCTTTTCCTGGCGCACCAGATCCATCAGATTCTCGGCGGAGCTTTCCGTCAGATGGAAACGGATCCGCTTGTTTTTATGGGAATACTCTGCGATCTTTTCCGCCACCAGACCATTCAGCGTCCCGGAAACGAAGCCCATGCGGATCACGATGGGCGCACTGGACTTGCTGTCGCGGAGGATCAGCGACGCGGCATGGAGCTCATTCAGCGCAGCATCCACCTTTTCCTGATAAAATCTGCCCTCGTCCGTCAATCGGATATTCCGACCTACCTTCTCGAACAGCTTGACGCCGCCCAGCTCAGTCTCCAGATTGTGGATGGCGCTGCTCAGGGAGGGCTGGGAGATCCCCAGCCGGGCCGCCGCGACGGTATAGTGCTCCACCTGAGCCAGAACAGAGAAATAACGCAGCACATTGTAGTTCATATGGTCATCTCCGGTATCGTCATTCTTTTCGTGTATATAGATAGAATAACACAAGCCCCCCGGGTTTGACAACAGGAAGTGTATGGAAGCTCCGCAGATCGCCTGCTAAAATTCCCTGTTGCAATTTGCCGGAGGCCGGTATATAATACGGAATATAAATGGTGCAGAGGCATCCTTGCCGCAACGGTTCATCCAGGCATGGGTGCTACATAAGGGAATGGGGTCAAAATCCCCGCATTTAACCAATACCGTGGGCATCGAGAATCCCGTCCGTTGGCGAAAGCCAGTCATTGGGGGAGACCCTGAGAAGGCAGGACGGCCATTCGTCTGAGATGCGAGTCGGGAGACCTGCTGTGACCGGTGGAATAGCTGCCAAGAATGGTTATGGTAACGTTCATTATAACGTGCCATGACCATTTTTTATTTGAGAGGGGAGGGGAAGACATGAAGCAGGACGCCTTTGCTGGCTTTCATCCGGCGGTGAATCTGGCCTTTTTTGCTGCCGCCATCGGCCTGAGCATGTTTCTGATGCATCCGGTGTTTCTGACGGTATCCCTGCTTTGCTCCGCCGCGTATCTGTGGTATTTGCAAGGGGCGAGGGGCTTTGTCCGCCAGGTGGGCTATCTGCTGCCGGTGCTGCTGTTTACAGCGCTGCTGAACCCGCTGTTCAACCACCGGGGGGAGACGATCCTCTTCCTTCTGCAAAACGGCGATCCGGTGACCTGGGAGTCGGTCTGCTTCGGCCTGGCCTCCGCCGTGCTGATGGGCGCGTCCATCCTCTGGTTCAACTGCTGCAATGCGGTCTTCACCACGGACAAGATCATCTTCCTCTTCGGTCGGGTGATCCCCAGCCTGTCCCTGCTGATCTCCATGACCTTGCGCTTCGTGCCCCGGTTCAAGGAATATCTGCAAAGCACCCAGCAGGTACAGAGGGCCATGCAGCCGCCGAAGGGCAGGCTCGATACGCTGAAGCAGGCCCTGACCGCCTTCTCCGCCACCGTCAGCTGGGCCATGGAGCAGTCCATCGTCACCGCCGACTCCATGAAGAGCCGGGGCTACGGCTCTGACCGGCGCACCGCCTACGCCATCTACCGCTTCGAACGCCGGGACGGCCTGAGCCTGGCGGTGCTGGCGGCTTTGTGTCTGGGCACGATCCTGCCCTGGCTGACAGGGACGGTGCAATGGGTCTTCTTTCCCGCCATGACAAGCCCGCTGCTTGGTTTTGGCCAAATCGTATCCTATCTGAGCTTTGCCGGCATCTGCCTGATGCCTCTGACCATCAATTTCACGGAGGACTGCAAATGGAACTCGCTTCGATCCAGAATCTGACCTTCACCTACCCGGAGCAGGATGCGCCGGTTCTCCGGGATGTGTCCCTTGCGCTCCGTCCCGGCGATTTTGCCGTGCTGGCGGGGCCCTCCGGCTGCGGAAAATCCACCCTCCTGCGGCAGCTCAAGACGGTGCTGGCCCCCCATGGCAAGCGGGAGGGCACCATCACCCTGACGGGCACCCCCATCGACGACATCCCCGCCGGTCAGCAGGCCGCGAAGATCGGCTTCGTCATGCAGTCCCCGGACAGCCAGATCGTCACCGACAAGGTCTGGCACGAGCTGGCCTTCGGACTGGAGAGCCTGGGTGTCAGCAGCACTGAGATTCGCGGAAGGGTGGCAGAGATGGCCAGCTTTTTCGGCATCCAGACCTGGTTCCATATGGAAACCAATCGCCTGTCCGGCGGACAGAAGCAGCTGCTGAACCTGGCCTCCATCATGGTCTTGCAGCCCCAGCTTCTGATCCTGGACGAGCCGACGAGCCAGCTCGATCCCATCGCCGCCACGGATTTCCTCCAGACCCTGGGCCGCATCAACCGGGAGCTGGGCACCACCATCCTCATCTGCGAGCACCGGCTGGAGGACGTGATCCCCATGGCGAACCGTCTGCTCATCATGGACAGGGGACAGCTGATCGCCGATGACACACCTGTCCATGCCTTCGAAATCCTGCGAAAACGCAGCCACCCCATGCTGCTGTCCATGCCCACCCCCATGCGGGTCTGGAGTGCGGTTGGGTTTGACTGCGATTGTCCCATGACCGTCAGCGACGGACGGAACGCCCTGACGGAATTTGCTGAGCGTCAGGAATTGCGCCCCGTCCCCGAACGACCCTATGTGCAGCCCCAGCGCGACCCCTGCATCGAGCTTCGGGAGGTCTGGTTCCGCTACGAGAAGGACAGCCCGGACATCCTCAAGGGTGTGTCCCTGAAGGCTTACCCCGGCGAGCTGCTGTGCATCCTCGGCGGCAACGGCACGGGCAAGAGCACCACCCTGAGCATCCTCAGCGGGACTCGGAAGCCCTACCGGGGCAAGCGCACCGCCGGAACCGCAAAGATTTCCGCACTGCCCCAGAATCCCCAGATGCTCCTGGTACACAAAAACGTCCGGGAGGAGCTGCTGTCCGTGGCGGACGAGGGACGGGCAGGCCAGATGGCTGCCCTGTGCCGTCTGGAGGGACTGCTCGACCGGCACCCCTACGACCTCTCCGGCGGTGAGCAGCAGCGCACGGCCCTTGCCAAGGTGCTGCTGCAAGACCCGGAGATCCTGCTGCTGGACGAGCCCACCAAGGGGCTGGACAACGATTTCAAGGAGCTCTTCGCTGACATTCTCCGGGAACTGACGGCTCGGGGTGTCTGCATCATCATGGTCAGCCACGATGTAGAATTCTGCGCCAAATATGCCGACCGCTGCGCCCTGTACTTCGACGGCGGACTCGTCACCGTGGATGCACCCCAGCCCTTCTTTGCCGGAAAGAGCTTCTATACCACCGCCGCCAACCGGATGGCCCGCCACCTGCTGCCCGGGGCGGTCACCCCCGAGGACATCATCGCCGCCTGCGGCGGACAGCTCCCGCCACAGTGGCCCCAAAAAACGCAAGCGCCCCTGGACATGACGCCGCCGCCGGAGCGCAGGCCGGAGAAGCTTTCTCTGCGGCGCAGGGTTCTGGGCATTTTCTCCGGTGCGGGATTCCTGGGCTGTCTGGTGTATGCCCTGACCCGGGTGGAGCTGAGTCTGCTCTACAAAGGAAACGAATTCTGGGTGCACTACGCGCCTTTATATCTTTCCATGTTCGCGCTGCTGTTCGTCTTCTGCGCGTCCATCAGCCGCCGTGCACCAGCCCGTGAGCAGAAGCTGATGAAGGGGAAGCTCTCCCTTCGCACGAAGCTGACGCTGGCCCTTTGCCTGCTCGCCATCCCCGTGACCCTCTGGCTTGGATTGAAGCTGGGCGGGGGACGGAAATATCTGGTCACCTCGGTGCTGATCGTGGTAGAGACCATGATCCCCTTCTTCGTGGCCTTTGAGGGCCGGAAGCCCCAGGCCCGGGAGCTGGTGATCCTGTCTGTGCTCAGTGCCCTTGCCATCGGCGGCCGGGCGGTGTTCTTCGCCCTGCCGGGCTTCAAGCCTGTGGCGGCTCTGGTGATCCTGGCGGGTGTGGCCTTCGGCGCAGAAGCCGGGTTCCTGGTGGGTGCTGTGACCATGCTGGTGTCCAATGTGCTCTTTGGTCAGGGCCCCTGGACTCCCTGGCAGATGTTCGCTATGGGCGTTCTGGGCCTACTGGCAGGTGTGCTCTTCCGCAAGGGTCTGCTGAACCGGGATCGGCTGAGCCTGTCTGTCTACGGCGCAGTGTCCATCTTCATCATTTACGGCGGGATCCTGAACCCCACCTCGGTGTGGATGTACCAGTCCGAACCAAGCCTGAAAATGATCCTGGCGACCCTCGTCACCGGCCTGCCCGCAGATGCCGTCCATGCGGCGTCAACGGTGTTCTTCCTCTGGCTCCTGTCGGAATCCATGCTGGAAAAACTGGATCGGGTGAAGGTCAAATACGGACTGATCGAGTAATACTAATTCTTGGTTAAATGGTTTAAGAGCTTTCCGAGGATAAATTGTGCCAGAAAAGGCCGAGGACGACGGTGGGCTGTCGCCCACCTAGGACGAGAACGCATTATGGCGCAATTTAGACCGGAAAGAATTAAACAGTTTAATCAAGAGTTAGTATAAAACGTGAAGGAACGTGTACCAGCGCAATAAACTGCCCTCGGAAACTCTGCGTGAGATGTTCCGAGGGCAGTTTTTCTTATGGCTTGACTTGATTTTCAGAGCCGCTCCTCCTCCAGCTTATGGAGCCTGGCAGTGAGGATCTGGTGCTGTGCGATCAATCCGGCGGTCAGGAGAACACACAGGACGGTGAGGAGGATGGATTTGGGATCGGTCTTTTCCTTCTGCTGCGGCTCCTCCGACACCTCCGGCAGGGGTTCGTCTACGGTCAGGGTGACCTCCATGGTTTCCGCAAAGGTGTTGCCGTAGGCATCCTCGCAGGTGACGGTGACCGTACCGCTGTGGGTTCCGATGGAATCTGCGAAAGGCGTGAAGGTCAGCTGAGCCTGTTTGGTTTCACCGGGAGCCAGGGTACCGACGAGAACACTCTGGCCATTGGCGGCGGAGGTTTCCAGCTTCACCAGAATGTTGCTCAGCTCGCCCTTGCCCAGGTTCATCAGGGGCAGAGTCAGATTTCCCAGCTCGCCCGCGATGGCCGGGGGCAGTTGGGCATCGCCGTGCTCCAGCCGGATGGCCTGGGTCACCGGGACGGTGAAGGCTTCCTCCCATTTTGTTTCCGTTCCCAAAACGGCGCAGGAGAGGGTCACATTCAGGGTATGAACCCGGATGGCGGCATTGCCCAGCACCGTCATTGGTACAGAAACGGTGACGGAGCCCCCGGGCAGGACTTCAGGAACGGGGAACCGGTCGGAGCCGGACATCAGCACCTCGCCGGTGGGATCGGTGATGGTGAGAACGCCGCCGATCATGGACAGGGTGGAGGTGGGATTGGTGATGGTCAGATTCAAACTTCCCTCAGTTCCCACATCCAGATCCCCGGTCACATCGGAGAGGATCGGAGAGAGGGTCTCATGGCTTCCCCGGCCATCCCGGATGCGGATGGTGTAGGGGAGTGTTTCGGTCTTGCTGCCGCTTTTGAGGGTGATGACGGCGGGATAGTCGCCGTTTCTGCGATCCTTTTGGAGATTCAGGGTCAGCTTCACGTGGTAGATGCCGTCCTTTTCCGTGACGGTAACTGCCTTGGGCTGGGAAGCCAGCAGGTAGACATTGGGATCAGTCAGGGCGATGGACACGCTGACTGGGCCTTCCAGCTCGGATTTGATGGGCAGATAGATGGTCATGGTGTTGTTTTTCACAGTCGGCTCATAGCCCTGATACCAGCTTTTCCCCATGCCGCTGATGGCAGTATACGGATCCACCTCCGCCGCCACGACCGGAGCGGCGAGAATCAAAATCGCAATAAGCAAACAAAGTAGTTTTCTCATAATCACAGCTCCCGGATGTTGTCGATGATGGATTTCTTCAGGATCTCCCGGATGCGCAGTCCCAGGATGAACCGACTCAGAGCCCAGCAGGCCGCCGCCACAGCGAGAGTAAGGCCGAGCACAGCCGCCCATTGGAGGATGTCGGCCAGCCGGATGCGGAAAAAGGGATTGCCGATGGCATCGATGACGGAGAAGATCCCGAACAGAATGTAAACGGCTCCTGCGATGCCCAGGCCACCGAAGATGGCGGCATTCAGCTGGCCGGAGTAGCAGCCGAGGATGGCTTTTTCATCTGCGCCCACGGCCCGGAGCATACCGATGGTGCGGCCCTCGTTGTGGAGCTGCCGGGTCACGGAGGAGACGATCATGCCCACCGCCACGGAGAAGAAGACGAGGATGATGCAAAGGAACATGACCAGCATCCGCTGATTATCCTGGACGCTCTTTCGCTGCTCCGCCGCCTGATTGTCCAGGGTATAGCCGCCGGTACGCCGCAGGATGGCGCTGAGCTGCCGTTCCAGGGCTTCCTCCTGTTGAAGGGTCAGCTCGTCGGTGTAGACGGAGACGGTGTGCAGCTCCTCCATCCGCAGGCCCATGGCCTCCAGACCCCGCTCCGTGGTGATGATGGCGGTGATGCTCCAAAGCCAATGGAGCTTTTCCGGCAGCTCCTTGAGGATGCCGCCCACCTGTACGGCTTTGTCGTTCCGGATCACTGCCGCTTCTTCCCCGGTGCGGTAAAGCTGGGTCATATTCAGCGTCTGCCCCCCATGGAAGCAGTCATTTTTCGCTGAGATGGACACATGGCCCTCATAGGGATCGCTTTCCAGCTCTTCCAGAGAGGTGAAGAAGGAGTAGCTGCCGTGTTCGTGCTGCTTCACCCAGATATCCGGCGCATAGACCAGAACGGTAGAGCCTGAGTCCAGGGCAGCGGCATCGATGCTGCCCTCGCTTAAGTATTCCGCCAGGGCATCCAGATTGGCTCTGGTGGGGTCGATAGTGATGATGGCAGTTTGGTAGGCCTCGCCCGCAAAGCCGTAGGTCTCCTTGAATTCCAGATATTCCGCCCGATCCTTGTCCCGGTAATCCACATACCACCAGCTGTTCTCGCCGAGGGCTGCCATGGCTTCGGCGAAGGCGGCATCGTCCAGCATTCCATACTGCTCCTGCATCGTATGGAGCCTGGCATAGCTGGGGGCATGCTCCAGCTCCACATAGACGGGCAGCTCCCGCTCCAGCTCGATGGATTCCACATGGTCAAGGCTTCTGATCTGACGGATGCTCTGGGAGCTTATGGGCTCCCGCGCATAAGTCTGGACATAGACACCCATCGAGGTTTCGTTATCGGCAATGCGGAAGGTGGGGAAGTCCTGCATGGCATAAAAGCGGAAGCTGGCAATGAGACTGCACAGAAGGGCACAGCACACCAGCATCAGCCCGATCAGAAAGCTGGTGCCCAGCTGCCGGGTGGGGTTCAGCCGTACCTGCCGGGCTGCCATGAGCCGGTGTGCGGAGAAGATGGTCTTGGACTTGACCTTTTTGCTCCGGCGGAGCATCCGGGTGTCCCGGATGACGCTCATGGGCATCAGCTTGGAGGCCCGCACGAGAGGCAGATAGCCGGAGAGCAGAATGGTGATGACGGAAAAGAGAATGATGGGCAGGATCAGCCAGAGCCGCAGACCGAAGCGGACCAACTTTGGCATCATCAGCGACAAAATCCAAACGGCTGCGCATCCAGCGAGAATGGCGACAGGGGAGACGAGTAGGGCCAGGATCAGATTCTCCCGTCCGAACATACGCCGAATCTGGCGGCGCGTTGCACCCACCGCCCGCAGGACGCCGATCTCCTCCCGCCGTTTGGACAGTACGCCCTCCATGGCACCGGAGATGCCGATGCCGCAGCTGAGGAGCAGGGCCCCGGCCAGGGCGGCTGCCATGGAGATCATGTCCATCAGCTCCCGGTCGGCCCAGAACATTTCGCCTGCGCTGTAGGTGGAGGTCTGCTTGCCCGTAATGGTCAGGCCATACATGGACGTCACCAGCTCCGGGCGCATATAGCGCTCCCAGAACCGGCCCAGGGCAGTGCCCAGGGAAACGCCCGCTTGCAGACCCATCACCCGATGGATGCCCACCCGACCTGTGGCAAAGGCGGGCTCCGTCTCGCAGGTAATGATGGCGGGGAACTGGTTCACTCCGGGCTTGTCCACCACATCCAGATGCTGGCTCTTTTCCGGCAGGAAGCCCACGATGGTGAAGGTGCGTTTCTTTGCCACACCGTCCACGGGGATGATGGAAAGCTCCAGCGTGTCTCCGATGACTTTTTCCAGCTCCAGAACCTCCAATGCGGAGGGTTCCAGCGCAATCTCTCCGGGATTTTCCGGGAGCCGTCCGGCAGTGGGGGAGAGGCACAGCAGCTCTGCGCCGATGGCATCGTAATAGCCCAGGTGCAGACTGCTTCCCTCCACGGAACCGGTCACATAGGCATGACCCAGCCGTTCGAAGGAACCCAGCTCCATGAGCTTTTCGTCGTTCAGAAGCTCATTGTCCAGCACCACCATATCCACGGTTCCGACCTTTTCCTGCCGGTTATAAAGCTGGGCGTTGACGATGCCGAAGACGCCCAGCACGAAGGTGGAGATCAGAAAAATCGACAGAAATACGCCGATGGCCAGGCTCAGGTAGCCGCGCTTGTTGGCCTTGAGCCGGGCAGAGGCCATGCCCGAATAGGTCAGCATTTTCATCATGCCACCCCGCTGTCGTGCTCGATCTGTCCGTCCCGGAGCCGGATGATCCGGTCTGCCTGCTCGGCAACGGTCATGTCGTGGGTGACCAGCACCAGCGTGATGCCCAGCTCCCGGCTGACCGTCCGCAGGAGGGTCAGCACCTCCCGGCCTGCCTTGCCGTCCAGATTGCCCGTGGGCTCGTCGGCAAAGAGGATGGCGGGCTTGTTGGAGAGAGCCCGGGCGATGGAGAACCGCTGCTGCTGGCCGCCGGACATGGCCCCGGGCAGGTGGGACAGCCGGTCACCGATGCCCAGCATCTCCACCAGTCGGTTCAGGTACGCTTCGTCAGGCTTCTTGGAGTCGAGCATGATGGGCAGGAGCATATTCTCCCAGCCCGTCAGCTCCTTGACGAGATTGTAGCTCTGGAACACGAAGCCGAAGCGCCGCCGCCGGAGGACGGAGAGCTGGTTGTCGTTGTACTTGTACAGCTCCTTGTCCCGGTAGTGGACGGTGCCGTGGGTGGGCTTGTCCAGACCGCTGAGCAGGTGCAGCAGCGTGGACTTGCCGCTGCCGCTGGGGCCGGTGATGGCCACGAAGCTGCCCTCCTGAAGGGAGAGAGATACGTCATTCAGGGCGTACACGGCGGATTCACCGGTCTGATAGATCTTACTGAGGTTGGTTGCTTTCAAGATTTCCATAGTCATTCCTCCTTATGGGTCTATCGTAACAGACGAATCTTGCTTGTATCTTACTTTTGGCTTACGATTTCGTAAGATTTCGGTCCAGCATGGGCATGGAGATGGTCATGCGAAGACCCCTGCTGCCGTTTTCAGCTGTGATGGTGCCGTGGTGACGGGTGACGATTTCCTTCACGATGGCAAGTCCGATGCCTACGCCGCCGCTCTTTTGTCCCTCAGCCCGGTAGAACCGGTCAAAAAGCCTGGGAAGCTCCGCAGGGGAGACACCGCCCCCGTCGTCCTCGATGGAGCAGAAAAAGGCCGCCTCCGTCCGCTCCAGCTTTACATGGATCTGCGAGCTGCAATGCTCGCAGGCATTTTTCAGCAGATTCCCGAATGCTTCCCCCAACCATTTTTCATCACAGCGGATGATGGCCGAGCCGGAGACGGTGAGGGATTTCCCGGGAAACATGGGTGCGATGCTCTGCCACTGTTCCCGAAGAATGACTTCCGCATCGGAGGTCTCAAAGGTAAATGCATACCCATCGGCACAGAGCCGCTCCAACCGAAGCAGGGCCTGGATGAGTGTCTCCATCCGCTGGATCTGGGCAAGGCACTCCTCGGCATGGGGCGCGTCGTCCAGCTCCGTGTAGAGCCGGAGCGTGGTCAAAGGCGTTTTGAGCTGGTGGGAGATGTCGGCGGTGAGATTGCTTGTCCGGGCGCACTCCTGGGCGTAAAGCTCCCGCTGACGTTCCAGTGCCTGCTGGGTGTCCGAGATGGCATTTTGCAGTCGGGCAAGATTGTCTTCTTCCAATGCCACATCCAGCATGGGGCCATTCCCGGAAAGATGATCCTCCATCCGCTCCGCAAGCGCTCGAATTCGCCGCTCCCGCCGCCAGTCCCGGAACAACAGGATCAGGCACAGAAGCGACAGGGCGATCAGTCCACCCATTGATACCCCACCCCCCGGACAGTTTTGATATGGGCCGCACCCACCTTTTCCCGAAGACGGCTCACGTGGACGGACAGGGTATTGTCGTCTATGAACCGACTGTCCGTGTCCCAGAGACTCTCCAGCAGGGCCGAACGGGTCAGGATGCTCCGGGTGGACAGGAGCTTGCTCAAGATTTTATATTCGGTCAAGGTCAGGATCAGGCTTTCCCCATCCCGGCTGGCCTGAAGACGGGACTTGTCCAGGGTGATGCCGCTGCGGCAGATCACCGTTTCCGCAGTATTCCGTCCCCGGAGCAGCACCCGGATGCGGCTGAGCAGCTCCTGCATCCGGAAGGGCTTGGTCACATAGTCATTGCCGCCGGCATCCAGCCCCCGGACGATGTCCAGCTCCTCGTCCCTGGCGGTCAGAAACAGGATGGGGGTCTGCACCCCCTCACTCCGCCAGAGCTTACACAGGGACACACCATCCCCGTCCGGCAGCCCCACATCCAGCATCACCAGATCGATGGCTCTGTCCAGCGCTTCACGGGCCTCCCGGAAATTGGCGGCCTTCTTCACTTCATAGCCCTCCCGCAGCAGCAGTTCCTCCAGAGCAGCTCGCAGGGCAGGATCGTCCTCCACAAGAAGAATCTTCATGATCGTTCCTCCTTTCTTTCAGACGATGATAGCATAGCTTCCGCCCTCTTTCAACGAAATGGGGAAAAGCTTACGAAATCTTAAGATTTGAATATATCATGAGGCCCCGGAGGGGAATGGCGGCGGGCTGGGGAGACAGCGTATCCTGCCTCGTCCAGCTCCTTCGAGCATTTGTTGTTTTCAATGTTTCTGTTTTTTGCTATGATAGATGTAACCTTTTGATGATCGTTTCCATCATACAAGGTGAGGACAAAACTCCGGAGGTGAACCTCAATGACCGACCCTCAGATCATCGCGCTGTTCTGGGACAGAAATGAAGACGCGATCCGGGAAACGGACACAGCCTACGGCCGTAGGCTGTATGTCATGTCTGACAGGATCCTCCATTCCGCCCAGGATGCAGAGGAAAGCGTGAGCGATACCTATATGCGCGCCTGGGAGACGATCCCGCCACAGAAGCCCAATTATTTCTTCGCCTATCTGTCGAAGATTTGCAGGAACTTCTCCCTGATGCGGCTGGAATGGAACAATGCAGCCAAGCGAAATGCCCAAATCGTCGAGCTGACAAAGGAGCTGGAATCCTGCATCCCGGATCCAGCCTGCGAACGAACGCTGGAAGCGGAGGAGCTTGGATGGCTCCTGGATCAGTTTCTGGAGGGGCTGTCCCTTCAAAGCCGCCTGATTTTTCTGCGCCGCTACTGGTTCTCGGACTCCGTCCGGGAGATCGCACAGCGCTATGGCATCACAGAAAGCAAGGTCAAGACACAGCTCCATCGGACGCGGAAGAAGCTGCAGCTGTTTCTGGAAAAGGAGGGGATCTGCGTATGACCGGAAAAGACCTCCTTGTGGGCTTGAGCTGCATCGATGAGCGGTTCATCGATGAGGCTGAACACAGCAGACCCTCCATGGCTTTTCCGTGGCTGCGGATCGCATCTCTGGCCGCCTGTCTGTGCCTGATCCTGCTGTGCGTCCAGCCCCTGATGAGCGCTCCCCAGGGAACGACCCCACCGACCACTCTGCCCCATTACCTGCCGGAAGGCTTCCCGGAGGTGGTCGTGTATGTGCAGGAGATGACCGACGACGGCTTTACCGGAACGGTCGCGGAGCTGGTGATGCCCGGCCTTTTTGAGCTCGGCGCGGAGCTGAAGGTGGTATTCGAAGCGGATGCCTGGTTCGAAAAGGCTGACGGCACTTCCGGCACCGTTGCAGAGCAGCGGCCGGACTTCTCAGGCTGCTATGTGCTGGTCATATGTACCGAATGCGGCCAGAATGCAGCGACCATCACGGTCGACACGATCTGGGAGGTACCGCCCCCGGAACACGCACCTCAGAAAGGATGATTAAAATGAAGAAACGAATGATCGCTCTGCTGCTCTCCGCCACAATGCTTCTTTTCGTGCTTGCGCCGAAGGTCAGCGCAGCCCAGGACGCACCCTACGCGGACGTTTCCATCGGCCAGTGGTATTTCCAGAGTGTCACATTTTGTACGGAGCTGGGCCTGATGAACGGCATCGGACAGCGTCAGTTTGCCCCCGCCGAAAGCATCAACCGGGCCATGTTCGTAACGATCCTGCACCGGCTGGCCGGTGCTCCGGATGCTGCCCCCAGCGGCTTCACCGATGTCCCCTCCGGGAGCTTTTACGCCAGGGCCGTGGACTGGGCCGCAGAGCAGGGGATCGTCAACGGTACCGGTGAAACCACGTTCTCTCCGGAACGGAGCATCCTCCGTCAGGACATGGCCTGTATGCTGGCCCGGTACCTGATCCACATTGATGCGGATATTCTCCGGGGAGATGCTTGCGAGCAGGCTTTTCTGGATATAGACCTTGTCTCCGACTACGCCAGGGAGTCTGTGGAGGTAATGCGCCGCACGGGACTGTTTCAGGGTGATGAAGCGTCCAATTTCCGCCCGCTGGATACTGCCAACCGGGCCGAGGCCGCGACGCTCTTCACCCGCCTGGCCCTGGCCATGGGGATCGTTCCCCGGCAGGCCCTTCTGGAAACCGAAGGTGAAGCCCATACCCTTTCCGTGGAGGACACCATTTGGCTGTACAATAAGCTGACGGGCATGTCCTGGGAGGCGGGTATGTATGCAGAATATGTCCCCACCCACACTCTGATCCTTTGGAACGGCGAATACCGCTTCTATCTTCCCGACGGGGATTTCTATAACGGCATCAACTATGTCTGCGGTGATGCCTACTTTGGCAGCCATCGGCTCGAACCGACTTTGCTGCAGCTCATTTACGAGCGTTTCGCAGACGATCTATTGACGAACCGCTGATCCTGGCCGGTGGCAAAATTCCGGCCGGAACCCGCTGAAAAACGGGGCTGTAAAGACCTATGCGTTTTTACAGCCCCATTTCCTTTACAGATCGATGGCCGGGTTCATACAGTAGACATTGCGCTGATTCAGCTTCCGCCGCAAGAGCTCCACGGCTTCGCCAGAACAGTCAACGTGAAGCATCACAGAAAGTGCCACCAACAACCACTATTCAGAGCAATTCCCATGATTACTGATCCGAAAAGTTCAGCCAAACGCACACTTGAATTTCCGTGACCATTTTTCTACGATAAGGGCATGAGGAAGGACGTGATTGTATGTTCCGTAAAAAGAGGTATCTCAGATTGACCAGTCAAGAGCTGCAAGTAATCCTGCATAGCCTTATCGAGCTGCGAAACAGCCTCATTCAGCAGGGGCGGTCATCTGACTGTGTGGACGAGCTCATCCTGAAATTCTCGGAATAGACCATCTTACATAGGCCGCTTGTTTTTGGAACAGGCGGCTTTTTCCGTTCCCTTACATAGCCACCCATTCGCCGTGGGCGGCTAAATCTTTAGAAAGGAGGAATATCAAATGGCGAAGGTAATCGCTGTGGCGAATCAGAAGGGTGGCGCGGGAAAGAGTACCACCGTATTCAATCTGGGTGCCGGACTCGCCGCCAGCGGCAGGAAAGTCCTGCTTCTAGATGTAGACCCCCAGGGAGATTTGACGAAGATGCTGGGTCAGCGACGGCCCCATGAGCTGTCCTTTACTTTGAGCAATGCCATGGATGCAGTCGTTACCGGCAAGGCGAACGATTCCCACCCGGAGATCCTGCACCACAAAGAGGGCTTTGATTTTGTCCCCGCAAACCGGTCGCTCTCAGCAGTGGAGGTTGGACTTGTGAATACCCCGAACCGGGAGACGGTGCTGCGCCGCTATCTGGATGGAATCCGGGACGGCTATGACTATGTACTTCTGGACTGCCGACCGTCTCTGGGTATGCTGGTCATCAACGCACTGGCTGCATCGGATTATGTCATCATTCCCATCCAGGCCGAGTATCTGGCCGCGGAGGATATGACGGAGCTGCTCGTCACGGTTCAGAATGTCAGGAAAGGCATCAATCCGCAGCTTCAGATCGGTGGCGTGTTCCTGAGTATGGTGAACCGAACCAGATTCCGGCAGGAGATCGCAAACGCCGTGCGGAAGAACTGCGGAACCCATGTGCCGGTCTTTCGCACCAGCATTCCCGATACGGTACGCCTTGCCGAAGTCAGTGCAGCGGGTAAAAGCATTTTTCTGCATGATCCCAGAGGAAAGTCGGCGCAGGCGTACAGAAGTCTTGTAAAGGAGGTGCTGGACATTGGCAGCAGGCGGCGCAGCAAGCCTTTTGACCTCGGTAGATAGTCTGTTCACCACCCAGGCCCAGCGGGACGAAGCACCTTTCGAGACAATTGTACAGCTCCCTTCGGAGCAGATCAGTGACTTTCCCGACCATCCCTTCAAAGTCCTCATGGATGACAAGATGGCGGAGCTGGTGGACAGTGTTCGTCAGTACGGCATTCTTGTTCCTGCAATCGTGCGCCCTGCTCCGGACGGTGGTTATCAGATGGTTGCCGGACACCGGCGTAAGCGAGCCAGTGAGCTCGCAGGTGTTCCGCTGCCTTGTATCGTCCGAAATCTCAGCGATGACGAGGCCACCATCATCATGGTGGATTCCAACCTCCAGCGTGAAAAGCTCCTGCCCTCGGAGAAAGCGTTTGCCTATAAGATGAAGCAGGAAGCCATGAAGCGGCAAGGACAGCGAACTGATTTAACTTTGTCGCCAGTGGCGACGAAGTTGGATACAGCTTCAGCAGTGGGACAACAATGCGGAGAAAGCCGTGACCAGGTGTTTCGCTATATCCGCTTGACCTATCTGGTTCCTGACCTTCTCGCACTGGTGGATGATGATAAGATCGCCATGCGTCCTGCGGTGGAGCTTTCGTATCTGTCCCCGGAGGAACAGGCGATCCTCTATGAGATCATCCAGGCCGAGGACTGCACACCATCCCATGCCCAGGCCATCCGGCTTCGGCAGCTATCTAAGGACGGGAACCTTTCTGCACGGCAGACCCTTTCTGTCATGCAGGAGCAGAAGCCCAATCAGAAGGAGCATTTCCGAATGCCCAGAGAACGCATCAGCAAGTATTTTCCGCCGGGGACGCCTGCGCAGAAGATCGAGGACACTATCATCAAGGCGTTGGAGCTTTACCGCAAGCGTCAGCGGGAGCAAAGCAGATAGCCTCCTGACAAGGGGGCAGTATCGCTGTAACTAAAAGTGGAACTCTGTGTTTCCCCCTCTCCACACCTCACCCCCTCCAAACTACCTGTACTACCCGAAAAGAAGAATCTATCAGCCCTATGTATGAAACGTACCTGTAACGGGTGCGTTATTTTTATACCCACAAGGAGGAAAACAACATGAAAACCATCATCAAGAGAACCACCGCCATGCTTCTGACTCTGGTGCTGTGTCTGTCTGCCTTCCTGAGCGGCGGCATCCCCACCGTCCAGGCCGCCGAGCAGCGGGCCGAAGTCCGCAACATCCAGTTCCCCCGTGAGGGCGATGACAACTACGACGCCGCCTGGGGCCATCCCGCCCTGAAGTACCGCAACGGCTGGGAGACCAGCAAATCCAGCAAGAATATCATCCGGGCTATGGAATCCTACTCCGGCACTGTCTGCTACTGCATCGAACCCGGTGTCATCCAGAATACCGGCGACACCTTCGTGAGCCGTGGCGATGACTTCTGGGACACCATTCCTGATGATCTGAACCACACCCTTTCCGGCGAGGAGATCCGCACCGTCATTGGCCGTATCCTTCAGTACGGCTACACCGGCAAGGTCAGCACTTCCTGGTATTCCCAGAACGAGGAGGATGCCAACAAGCTCGCCAATCTGCTGGCTACCCAGCTTCTGGTCTGGGAGACTATCGTGGGCGAGCGTGATATGAACTTCAACCATGTGGCTCCCGGCGATGGCTACGACTGTGTGGCGGAGTACATCGCAGAGGATCACCCCCTTCACGATAGAGTGTTCTCCTACTACGACAGCATCGTCTCCAAAGTGAAGAAGCACACCACCATCCCCAGCTTCTGCGGTAAGGAGTACAGCCTCACCTGGGACGGTGAACACTACTCCGTCACCCTGACCGACACCAACAGCATCCTCGACCAGTTTGCTTTCTCAGCCGGTAATGAGACCGTCAAGACCTCCCACAGCGGCAACACCCTCACCGTCTACACCGATACTGCACCCGACAAGGCAGTCACCATCACCGCCACCCGACTCAACTCCTTCCGCAAGGGCTTGGTGGTCTGGACAGACGGAACCTTTGACCCCGACGGCGGCACTCAGGATATGGTTTCCTTCGCTGAGAGCGTCAGCGATCCCGTCAGCGGCTCCTTCACCGTCAAGCTCGGCACCGGCGACCTGAAGCTGTACAAGACCAGCGAGGATGACAATATTGCCGGCATCACCTTCACCATCACCGGCAACGGCCAGACCTACACCGTCACCACCGACGAGAAGGGCGAGATCACCCTGAAGGATCTGACTCCCGGCACCTACACCGTCACCGAGCAGAGCCACGACCTCTACGAACCCCAGGAGAGCAAGACCGTCACCATCGTCAGCGGCGAGACTGCCACCGTGAGCTTCGCCAACACCCTGCGCCGGGGCGGTCTGATCGTCACCAAGACCAGTGATGACGGTCTGGTGGAGGGTGTCAAGTTCCGTCTCACCGGTACCGCAGCCTGCGGCCTGGGCGTGGAGGAATACGCCGTTACCGATGCCACCGGCAAGGCAAAGTTCGAGAACATCCCCATCGGCTCCGGCTATGTGCTGTCCGAGGTGGACACCCCCAGCCGCTACGAAGTCCCCGATGCCCTGGATGTGACCATCGAGTGGAACACCGTCACTGAGAAGTCCGTCCACAACACCATGAAGCTGGCCCGCATCCGCATCAGCAAGACCGGTGAGATTTTTGCCTCCGTCCACTGCGACAGCGGCATCTATGTCCCCATCTACGCAGAGCAGGCCCTCGCCGGTGCGGTTTTTGAGATCGCAGCCGCAGAGGACATCATCACCGCAGACGGCACCGTCCGCCATACCGCCGGCGAGGTCGTGGACACTGTCACCACCGACGAAAGCGGCAATGCCGTTAGCAAGGAGCTGTATCCTGGCAAATACACCATCCTGGAGATCCATGCCCCAGGCGGCACCGTCCTGAATACCGAACCCAAGACCGTGGAGCTGTCTGAGAACGCCGATGACGAAATCACCGAGGCCATGGTCAGCTTCACGAATAGCCGCCAGAAGGCCGCTGTGACCGTTAAGAAGCAGCTGGAACAGAACAAGGATTTCGGCATCGGCCTGGGCGGCGAAATCGCCTCCGTTACCTTCGGCCTCTACGCCGCCGAGGAGCTGACCGCCGCTGACGGCTCCGTCATCCCCGCAGACGGCCTCATGGATATCATTTCCGTCGATCTGGAGGGCACAGCCACCTGTACCACCGACCTGCCCCTGGGTAGCTACTATCTCATGGAGCTGTCCACCGACGAGCATTACCTGCTTTCTCAGGACAAGTATCCCTTTACCTTCGCCTACGACGGCCAGGATATCCCTCTGGTGGAGATCACCGTCAACGAGGGCGAGGCTATCACCAACACCCTGCGAACCGGCAAGATCATGGGCGTCAAGAAGGACGGCGGCGGCAACGCCCTGGCCGGTGCCATCATCGGCATCTTCCAGCCCAACGAAATTGAATACACCGCCGACACTGCCATCCTCACCACCGTTTCTTCCGAGGATGGCAGTTTTTCTTTCCCCAGCGTTCCCTACGGCACCTGGATCATCCGGGAGATCGCAGCCCCGGAGGGCTACCTGCTGACCGAGGAGAGCTACCCCGTGACCGTCAGCGAGGATGGTCAGGTCATCGTCATCGAGATCGTCAACCAGCAGATCACCGGCTCTGTGAAGCTGACCAAGGTGGACAGGGACTATCCCGAAAACAAGCTGACCGGCGCAGAGTTCCAGATCTGGGCAGATGGCAACGGTGATGAGCTGCTGACCGAGGAGGATATCCTGTTTGGCTCCATGGCGGAGACGGAACCCGGCATCTATGAGCTGTTTGACCTGCCCTTCGGCGGCTACTTCGTCCGGGAAATCAAGGCCCCCGACGGCTTCGTGCTGGATGAGAATGCCTACTTCTTCCGGATCTCCGAGGACGGTCAAACCGTCATCGTTGAGAACGGGGCCGGTGTCGGCTTCCTGAATGCACCCAAGACCGGCAAGCTGAAAATCAACAAGACCTCCAGCAACGGCAAGGTTGCCGGTTTCTCTTTTCTTGTCACCGGCCCCAGCGGTTATGAGCAGACCTTTACCACCGACGAAACCGGCGTGATCGAGATCGACGGTCTGCGCATCGGCAAGTATACCGTGTCAGAGATGTCCGATGATGCTTCCGAGGGCTATGTCCTGCCGAAGGCGCAGACGGTGGAGGTCATCGACAGCGAGATCATCACCGTGGAGATGTACAACCACTGGCGGGACACTCCCAAGACCGGCGACGACAGCACCCCCAACCTCTGGCTTGCGCTGCTGGCGGCATCTGCCATCGGCCTGACGCTCTGCGGCGTGTACTTCTACCGCAAGCGCAAGCATTAATTCATATGGGCGGCACTGCCGCCCATTACATACCAAAGAAAGGAGGAAAACAATGACACAGCGGACAAACGCCGGATACACCATCACGGACTCGTTGACCATCGGCAATACGGAGTTCGTCATCGGAAAGAACAACGCCACGCCGCCCATGTTCGTCACCTGGGCCTGCAAAGGCGGCAATGACTACTTCTGGGGCCATTACATGGAAACCAGAGAAGCGGCAGAGCGAGATCTGCTGGATCGTGCAGCAATCGAGCTGGAGCTGCAATACCCCAGCCGGGAAACCAAACCAAGAGACAAGGAGCGTGAGCGATAATGGATTTGACCCTCAGACCGATGACTGAGACGGAGCGGATGTACAGCTACACCCAGAGCTATCAGCTCATGATGCAGACAGGCTGCATTGGGCATCTCCGGGGCGATTTCGGCAACACCGGAGAGCAGTTCTTTACCACCTGGGATGACCACCGAGCGGATATCAAATCGGAGGATTTCAAGACAGAGTTTGATGCTGTCATCGATGCCCTGCGCAGCGATTCCCGATTTGGCGGCATCCTCGCCGGACGAAAGGCTATGCGATCTTACTGCGCCAGAAACAACGACAGCAGCTTTCACAATGACCGGAATGAATACGGCTTCCGTGCGGATACGAGTCACTACTCCTACTTCCTGCGCCTGACGCCCAACAAGGGCGACTACAATGTTTACTGCTACTGCTATCTGCGCCAGTGGCTGGATCGCCATATGGCCAGAGCCGAGCGTGGTATCCGTTTCATTACTCCGAGTTACAAGGAGCTGTTCCGCATCCGGGACGGTGATCGCATCCGCATCATTACCAAAGGCGGCGAACACCGAGAGATGACCTGCCGTTATGTAGACGAGTGCCATTTTGAGGCCAGTAGCATCCGGGGCGACAACCTGTATCATATCGCAGAATTTGCAGAACGCAAGGAGGCAAGCGGATGCCAGTCCATCGTTCCTCTTCGTAAGTCTCTGCCTGACAGGTGCTTCAGCTTTCTGGAATCCACCGGCGAGGTCATTGTGATCGAGAAGGGATGTAAGGGCTATGCGCCCACCGGTAAATATGCCGAGAATGAAACACCCCAGGAATGCGTCGATTCTCTTAATCAGGCAATGGGCGTGACCAGAGCGCAGGCCGCAGCCATGAAAGCCGGTTCCATGTTCGGCTTTGAGGTTCCCGGCGCAGATCCCGCCAACTATGACGAGCAGGGATTTCCTGTCCGTGCCGGAAGAAAGCAGGAACGAGGGGATGCACGATGAATCCAAATTACAACAACGGAGGAGGTGGTGCAGATGGCATCATGCTATGATCGGATCACAAAGCTGTATCAATACGCCCAGGAACAGGTAGCCTCCCCGGAGGGATGGAGGGACTTCCTGCGTACCGCTTGCAGGAACTACCGTCTGACCTTCCCGGATCAGCTTCTGGTCTATATCCAGAGGCCGGACGCCACCGCCTTGCTGGAGATCGAGCGTTGGAACAGGCGGTTCCACCGTTGGGTCAATAAGGGTGCCACCGGCATCGCCGTCTTTGACAGCACTCACATCGGCAGAGTAAAATACTATTTTGACATCTCCGATACCCACCCCGGAAGAAAGCCCCGGCCGGTTCCCATTTGGCAGATGCAGCCGGAACATGAAGCAGCAGTGCAGGAAGCCCTGGAAAAGAAATTCGGCTCATTGGAGGACAAATCTACCTTCTCTTCCGCACTTGTTTCCGCAGTTTACAATGCGGTGGCAGCGAATTTGGAGGACTATCTGGGGCAGCTCCTCTACTACAAGGCCGGAAGTCATCTGGAGCCTCTGGATGACGATGGAATCAGGATCATCTACCGCACCATGCTTCAGAGCAGCATTTCCTATATGCTTCTGAGCCGCTGCGGACTTGACCCGGAAGCACAAATTCCTACGGATTCCTTTGACTTTATCCAGGGCTTCAATACGCCGGATACCCTCAATGCCCTGGGCGTGGCAACCGGCATCATTGGTCAGATGTGCCTGGATGAGATCGCCCGGACGGTTCTGACCTTTGAGCAGAATCGCACAGTTGCATCTGTCCCCAAAACAGGCTATTCTGGGGACAGAACCCAACAAGAAAGGAGCCAAACGCATGGACGGAATGAATTACAGAATGGAGAACGGGTATCGGCTTCCCGACCTGCTGCCGCCCCCGGAGCAGGAAGCACCCCATGGGAAGTACGCATTGCTGCGCCGGCAGTTCCTGAAGCAGCACAGACCGGTGATGTTCACGAATCTGCTGACCAACGGGAACCTGAATCGGCACCTGTCGGAGATCCAGCAGACGGCCACGACCCGGCTGGATCAGTTGATGTCGCAGATGGCAGCACAGCAGGGCTTGACGGAGGAGCTGAAGGCCAAGGATCAGCTTCTCTGGGTGGGCATGATGAACAACATCCGGCAGGCGGCAGAGGAGAACGTTCTGACGGAGCTGGTGTACAGCTGACGATTGAAAACGCAGGAGGCGAAGTGCTTCCTGCGTTTTCTGATTCCCAACTGACCATCTTCGATCTTCCATCCCAGGATGATACGGAGCAGCTTTCGCTCCAGTCCCATTTTCAGCTTCCGCAGCAGCTCATTGACGAGGCTTTGTGCATCGGCTCCAATCAGATGAAAAGCCGCATTATCATCTGCGCCGAGTTCCGTAAAGATAAGCCCCTGGAGGAGAATGCCGCATTTCTGCAAAAGCACTACGGAACCAACGGGGCAGGCTTCTTCTTTGATGGGCGTAAGGTTTCCCTATGGTACACGCCGGATGGAATGCAGATCTCTTGGGGAAGCACTGCCCAAATCCGTCATGCAACCGTGCTGACCTGGGAACAGGCTGCAAAGCGAATCCGGGAGCTGCTGGATCTGGGACGGTATATGCCCCAAAATGAGATCGAGCAGGCTGTTGACTATGACAGAAAGGTACTGGCAGATCATCTGGTCTACTTCCGTCGGGAGCTTTCCAAACAGGCCGTGGAAGCTGGCTTCCTTCCGCTGACCTCCAAATTCTACCTTTCCCACGACTGGTACCCGGAGACAAAAAGTGAGCTGCATCTGGCTCTGGAGAATCCGGAGCAGGTGGAGCTGTTCATCAAGGAATTTGAGGAGCTTGCAGAGGCATGGGAAAAGGATTCCTCGCTCATCAAATCCAAACGATATGGCCCAAGAGAGACTGTGCGCCGACTGTCCGACCTTCGCCTAGAGCCGGTTCGCTTTGAAGCCGCCGAATATGTGTCCCACGACCGTCAATACTTCATCTCCGATGGCGAGCGGGATCAGGTACTGCGCACCAGATTTTCTGATTACCGCCTGAATGTATATTCCTACTTTGCGACCCACAAGGAACTGTCCGACCGTGAACGGTTTTTGAAAAGCCTCCATTCAGCCGGGTCTGGTTCTTACGGAGGCAATGACAATCTGACCTATGACAGCAAGGGCATCCTTTTCAGCCACGGCAATGTCAGCCGGCCTTATGCCAAGCTGGAACTGAGCTGGAGTGCAGCAGCAAAACGAATCGGGGAGCTGATTCAGCAGAACCGTTTCCTCGATGAAAAGGACAGGGCCGCCATGGCGGATTTCGAGCATAAGCAGCTTGCCACAGAGATCAGAACCTTCTTTGCCAACGCTCCCGACCTGTTCCAGCGGCCTTATGCCGTCCAGACTACGCCTGAATTCTGGGATGGCGTTCGGGAAATACAGAAACAGCTAACGGATGCACAGCGGGTAGAGCAGATCTACACGGAAATGATGCTGCCCCTCTGGGAAATCACCCCGCAGGATGACCGCAACTATGAATCCCGGAAGCAGACGATGGAGCATATGCGCTCGTTCCGGGAGGGAACCTACTCCGTTTTTGGTACAGGAAAAACCATCCGTCCTGCGGTGGTGCCAGAAACGCCACAGCCTGAAAAAGAAATCCCCAATGAGGATACCACGCTTTCCAATCGTCCTGTTGGCCGTATAGATTTCCTTGCCTCCAGCGGCAAAATCCGGGAGAGCATCGAATACAGCGACCCGGAGCAATTCGTCAAAACCATTCTGAACGAAAACGACAGCGGTGTTCCCATGTGCATCGTCCTCTACCGGGATCAGTCCGGAAACACCATCCCGAAAGACTTCCTCCAGCAGCTCGACCCGCCGCCCCAGGGCTTTTCGATTATCGATGCCCCGTATCTGGAGCAGATAACTCCCACTGCTGAACCAGTTCAGGAGGAACCACAGGCAATTGAGCAGCCCATGACCGTACCCAAGCCCCGACGGGAGCGGGTGGAGTTTACATCCATCCACCCGGAGATTCCCACGGAACAGCGCAGCAACCATCGGATCACGGACACACAATTGGGTCACGGCACCAAAAGTGAGAAATACACCGCCAATGTCGCCGCTATCCGTCTACTGAAACAGATCGAAGCAGAGGATCGTCTGGCCACCCCTGCGGAGCAGGAGATACTCTCCAGGTATGTTGGTTGGGGCGGTCTGGCCGATTGCTTCGATGACCGTCATCCGAAGTATCCGGAGCTGAAAGCTCTGCTGACCGAAGAAGAATACGAAGCCGCCAGAGAATCCACGCTGACGGCTTTTTACACGCCTCCTATTATCATCCGGGGCATTTATCAGGCGTTGGAGCGAATGGGCTTTGAAGCAGGCAACATTCTGGAGCCCGCTTGCGGTGTTGGCAACTTCATCGGTATGCTCCCCGACAGCATGGCTGCAAGCAAGATCTACGGCGTGGAGCTGGATTCCGTCAGCGGACGAATCGCCCAGCAGCTCTATCAAAACAGCAGCATCGCCGTCACCGGCTTTGAGAAGGTGCAGATGCCAGACAGCTTTTTTGATATCGCCATCGGCAATGTACCCTTCGGTGATTTCAAGGTCAATGATAAGCGGTACGACAAGCACCATTGGCTCATCCATGACTATTTCTTCGGAAAGACCCTGGATAAGGTCAGACCCGGCGGCATCGTGGCCTTCATCACCAGCAAGGGAACCATGGACAAGGAGAATTCTGCCGTCCGCCGTTATCTGACTCAGAGAGCTGACCTGATTGGAGCCATCCGTCTGCCCAATACGGCCTTCAAGCAGAACGCCGGCACGGAAGTCACTAGCGATATTCTTTTCCTCCAGAAGCGGGATCGCATGACCGACATTGAACCTGATTGGGTGCAACTCGACACCGCTGAAAACGGCATCCGCATGAATCGCTACTTCGTTCAGCACCCAGAGATGATTCTGGGGCAGATGGTCACGGAAAACGGACGGTTTGGCCAGGTAAGCACCTGCAAGCCCCGTGACGGGGATGATCTGGCCGAGCTTCTTTCCGAAGCGGTACAGAACCTCCATGCCCAAATCACCGCATACGACCTTGAGGAGCCGGAGGAGGATCGTACCATCCCGGCTGACCCCTCCGTGCGGAATTTCAGCTACTGCATCGTAGACGGGAAGCTCTACTTCCGGGAAAACTCCCGGATGCATCCAGTTGATGCATCTGTAACCGCAGCAAACCGCATCCGTGGTATGGTCGCCCTGCGGGACTGTGTGCGAAAACTCATCGAGCTTCAGACCGAGAATTACCCGGATGAGGACATTCTAAAGGAACAGCAGCGGCTGAACAGTCTCTATGACAGCTATACCGAGAAGTATGGCCGCCTGACCAGTCGTGGCAACAGCATGGCCTTCGGAGATGATTCCAGCTACAGTCTCCTGTGTTCTTTGGAGGTGCTGGACGAGGAGCGCAACTTCAAGCGCAAGGCGGATATGTTCACAAAGCGCACCATCCGCTCCCATACGCCTGTAACTTCAGTGGACACTGCTAGTGAAGCTCTGGCTGTCGCCATTGCGGAGAAGGCCCGTGTAGATATGGCCTATATGTCGGAGCTGTCCGGCAAATCCGAGGCCGAGCTGGAAGCAGAGCTTTCCGGTGTGATCTTTCGGGATATCCAGTGTGCCGAGGAGGTACGGCAGATTGCGGAAGCCGATCTGGATTTGAGCAGATATCCCTTCGTCACCGCTGACGAATACCTCTCCGGCAATGTGCGCCGGAAGCTGCGTATGGCGAAAGCACTGGAGGAGGCATTACCGCCTGAAAAGAGAAATGCAGTCCACGGCAATATGACCGCTCTGGAGGCTGTTCAGCCTGTGGATCTGACCGCCGGTGAGATCGGCGTCCGCATCGGAGCCAACTGGGTTCCCATCGAGATTTACCGCCAGTTCATGTTCGAGCTGTTCGGAACCAGCTATATGGCACGGCGCAAAATGCATATCCTTCACGCCAAAGGCACCGGTGAGTGGAACATCACCAACAAGAACGCCGATGCCAATAACATCCGCATTTCCACCACCTTCGGCACCAAGCGCACCAACGCCTATCACATCCTGGAGCAGACCCTGAACCAGAAGGATGTCCGTGTCTATGACAAGCAAATTGATGAATATGACAACGAGGTCAGAGTGCTGAACAAACGGGAGACTGCCGTTGCCCAGGATCGGCAGGAGTTGATTAAAGCCAAGTTTACCGAGTGGATCTGGCAGACCATCGACCGCCGGGAAATGCTTTGTAGGCTATACAACGAGACATTCAATGCCATCCGTCCCCGTGAATATGATGGCCGGCACATCCGTTTTGTGGGCATGAACCCGGAGATTACCCTGCGCAAGCATCAGATCAATGCCATCGCCCACATCATGTACGGTGGCAACACCCTGCTGGCACACGAAGTGGGGGCAGGAAAGACCTACGAGATTGTTGCTGCGGCAATGGAATCCAAGCGGCTTGGCCTCTGTACCAAATCCCTGATCGTGGTTCCCAACCATCTGACAGAGCAGTGGGCGGCTGAATGGCTCCAGCTCTACCCCTCCGCCAACATTCTGGTTGCCACCAAGCGTGACTTCGAGACACAGAATCGGAAACGCTTCTGCGGCAGGATTTCCACCGGCGACTATGATGCTGTCATCATTGGCCACAGCCAGTTTGAAAAGATCCCCATGAGCCGGGAACGGCAGGAGGTCATTCTTCGGAGGCAGATCGACAGCATCATGGACAGCATTGCCGAGGCGAAATCTGCCAAAGCGGAGCGGTACACCATCAAGCAGCTGGAGCGAACGAGGAAATCCCTTGTTGCCCGTCTGGAAAAGCTGAACGACCAGAGCCGGAAGGATGATGTCGTCACCTTTGAGGAGCTGGGCGTTGACCGGGTCTTCGTGGATGAGAGCCATTATTTCAAGAACCTGTTTCTGGCGACGAAAATGCGGAATGTCTCCGGCATTGCCCAAACGGAAGCCCAGAAATCCAGTGATTTGTTCATGAAGTGCCAGTACCTGGACGAGATCACCGGTGGCCGGGGCGTAGTCTTTGCCACGGGAACGCCCATCTCCAACAGTATGGTCGAGCTTTACACCATCCAGCGGTATTTGCAGTACCACACCCTGGAGGAGATGGATATGCTGAACTTCGATGACTGGGCGGCAAACTTTGGTGAGACGATCACCGCCATTGAGCTGTCCCCGGAGGGCAGCGGCTACCGTGCCAAGACCCGCTTCGCCAAGTTCTACAATCTGCCGGAGCTGATGGCAACCTTCCGTCAGGTGGCAGACATCCAGACGGCTGATATGCTGAAGCTTCCGGTTCCCAAGGCCAACTTCCACACGGAGGTCATCAAGCCCTCGGAGCTTCAGCAGGAGATGGTGAAGAGCCTTGCAGACCGTGCAGAGGCCATCCGTGGCGGCGGTGTCGATCCCAGCGTCGATAATATGCTGCGCATTACCAACGATGGTCGCAAGCTGGCTCTGGACATGCGGCTCATCAATCCGCTTGCCCCGGATGACGAGAATGGTAAGGTAGCCACCTGCGCCCGGAATGTCTACCGTATCTGGCTGGAAACAGAAGCAAACCGCTCCACTCAGATGGTATTCTGCGACCTCTCGACCCCCACCGGCACCATCGACATGGTGATGCAGGGCGATACCGCAGTAATGGCTCCTTTCCAGAATGTCTATGACGATCTGACCAGAAAGCTCATTGCATTGGGCATCCCGGCCCAGGAGATTGCCTATATTCACGATGCCAACACCGAAGCGAAGAAGAAGGAGCTGTTCGCCAAGGTCAGAGCCGGTCAGATTCGTGTGCTTCTGGGCTCCACTCAGAAGATGGGAGCCGGAACCAACTGCCAGGATCGTCTGATCGCACTCCATGACCTCGACTGCCCCTGGCGGCCTTCTGATCTGGCTCAGCGATTGGGCAGAATTGTCCGCCAGGGAAACCAGAATCCGGAGGTCGAGATTTTCCGTTATGTCACGGAGAATACCTTCGATGCCTACCTTTATCAGCTCGTGGAGAATAAGCAGAAGTTCATCGCCCAGGTTATGAGCAGCAAGGCTCCTGTCCGTGCGGCAGAGGATGTGGACGAGACTGCTCTGAGCTACTCGGAGATCAAGGCTCTGGCCACCGGCAATCCGCTCATCATTGAAAAGTGCAATCTGGATATGGAGGTCAGTAAGCTGAATGTGCTAAAAGCCAGCCACATGAGCCAGCACTACGCCCTGGAGGACATGGTGCTGCGGAAATTCCCGGCTGAACTTCGGGAGCTGAATGGTCGGATCGCAGGATATGAGGCGGATGCTGCCCGTGCTGCGGCAAACCCGAAGCCCGCCGAAGGCTTTGTCGGTATCACGCTCCAGGGCAAGCATTACACCGATAAGGAGGCCGCCGGCAAGGCCATCATCCAGTTTTGTACCACTACTGCCACGACAGAACCCCAGGATATGGGTGCATACCGTGGCTTCGGCGTGAGCATCTGCTATGATGCCGGAAAGAACCAGTACCGTCTTTCCCTCAAGGGAACGCTGTCCCATTCCATCTTCCTGGGCGCAGATGCCATCGGCAACTTCACCCGCATGGACAACGCCCTGGAAGCCCTTACACCGAGGCTTGAAAAGCTCCGTGCAGAGTTGGGCGAACTGAATATCCAGATTGAAAATGCCAAAGCGGAGCTGGACACACCATTCACCAAGGAAGCAGAGCTAGCCGAGAAATCCGCCCGGTTGAAGGAGCTGAACATCCTGCTGAACATGGATCAGAAGGATCGGGAGCTGTTGGATGAGGGAGCAATTACTGATGCACCGCAACAGACTAAAGAACGGTGTTACTCTCGATAAAAGCGGCGATTCCCGCCGCTTTACATACATCTTATCCGAATGTAATTCTATTGAGTTTCTTGGTATACTTTGATATAATAACCAAAAGAGTGTAACTTTTAGGTACTCAAAATAAGGAAGTGAATTTATGCACCGAGATCTCAACGAAACTGAGATGATCTTAGTAAACGCCAAAGAAATTCTTCATAATCGACCTGAACTTGCATCATTGACCATTACAGATGTGATTAATGAATTGGACACAACAGAAGACATGGTTCGTGATAGGTGGGGCGTTGCTGCTTGGTTGGTTATTAATTCCATCGAGCATTGGAATTTGGACGCACTTGTCGATTGCCTATCGTTGGTGGCTGACGAAACCTTAACATTTGAATATGTGGGCTACATCCTTCAAGCTAAATATGGTATTGATTTGATAGAATTGCTCCTTGCGGCAGAGGAAAAAGAAAAATTTGATAAAATTGTACCCATAGTAGTACGAAGCATTGAGTCTGCACCATACGTAGATATCAAGAGAGCAACAGACGTTATTAGCATGCTGCACAAGCACATATCGCATCATGAGTATGGTGCTTTGCTTACCAATTATGCTTGTTTATGTACTGCGCAAAACTGTTTGAGCGATATTGCCGCACTATTTAGAGACCTCCAGAATTCGACTGAATATGAATTCATGCGAAGGTTACGATGGAAATGGTATGAACATAATCCAACAGAAGCAAACGATTATCTTGATATCATGCTTTCCAATAACACTATTTGGAACCATAAAGCAGGCATCGATTTTTGGGAATGCTGCTTTTCTTTTGATCTGACTAAATTCCACTCCCTTTTTCCGATAATTGATAATCTCTGTTCCGAGGATTCAAGTTTATGGCTCCACGCTATCCCGATATATGTCAGCTATGTTGACCACTCTTCAGTTGAAGAGACGGAAACGCAGACATACTCTCGTGTCGTTAACCGGCTAAAAGGGATTGGTACTGGTTCCAGTGACGCAAAGCGATGCTTCTTATCTGCAGTCGAATATGGCATAAAAAACAGGGAGCGACTAAATGTAATTATTGATGTCGTAATATCATTTCCGCTTGGAAAAGATGCTGGTATACTGAAGAAGCTAGACTACCCGTTTTCAAAGGAAGTACTGTCAGGAAAATGGGAAGCAATATTGGAGCAAATGCAATATATATTCCGTACAAGCCAGTTCGAATCAGATTATCCGAATTTCTTCAATGTCTTTCCAAATACATTGTCAGCGTTATCGGTGTTCTCGGCTGAAACTACTATGCATGCCATCAAGTGTATGCTCGCTTCTGACATATGCAGAGTATTTTTTGGGTTAGGATTATTACATAAAGCAGGAAAAATAACAAAAATTCAAATCGGCAAAACACAAGACGGGCATAATGTGTTTTCCATAACAGAAACGCAGATTATCCGCTTGATGAAAATAATCCTATACTTTGGCGTGGACTCCAAAGAAATATGTCACACAGCTTATCAGCTACTAGGACTATGTAATGGCAAATCGGATCAGTATCTTCATTTTTGTATGAACGAGGTCTACTACAACTACCCATCGACCATGCATTCCTTGAGCGAACAGTATTTGAATTCCACTCTTCCCACACAGATAAAATTAGCAGAATTAGTATCATCTGCACATCAGCAGATGATAGATGACTTCAACGATTCGTATGCAATCAAGGATTTGCTACCTTCAAGAGAACATCAGAGAATCTTCCAGAAGGCAAGATATCTTCAATCTAAACAGATGAATCATAAATCACGCAAGAATTCCTTTGCCGCTCGTTATTTTCCAAGCAGAACACTTAAATATGGTATTCGGACTGCGTTTATACAATACGGGCGAAAAAATGAGATGTTCTATCGTATTGCTCCGCATCAAACAATCTCAGTAAGTATGGAATTGCCAACAGTGTATGTCAATGATCCCTTGGAGTATAACAGAAAGCAAATGAATACCCTAAACGAGGTGGCAAATAATGCGATTGATAATTAAAGACTATCTTCTTCAATTGAAAGAAAAAGATGAGCTGGATCTGCTATTATGCGATCTTCTGTTACAAATGGGATTCATAACAGATAACAAGCCTGAAACAGGAAACCGCCAGTATGGTGTAGACATTCGAGCTCACAACCCCAATGAAATTCTGCTTTTCGTTGTCAAGCAAGGAAATTTGACCAGGCAGACTTGGAGCAGCGGCCCAAATGCTGTCAGGCAAAGCTTGGAAGAGATTAATGATGTATATTTAGGCTTTTTGAAGGGCAACGACCGAAAGAAGAAAATCCGTATTGTTGTTGCTACCAATGGTATGATAGATGAGGCTGTTCGACCGCAATGGGACGGGTATACTAGTAACAATTCCAACGTGCAAGGCATGAACGTTCAGATCGAATTTTGGAACATAGACCTCATCACCGATCTACTCCAAAAACATCTGCTTGACGAACATGCATTTAATGCAGAAATGCAAAGTATGCTCCGCCGTGCGCTATATTTTGTAGAAGAGCGCGACTATCGTCCTGAATTTTACGAGCAAATTATTGATCACTATATGGATACCTTAAATGTTGACAACACAAAGGCACGAAAAAAAACATTAACCAGTGTTCATCTGGCAAGTCAAATGATTGCACAGTATTCCGCTGATGCTGGAGTATACAAAATCAGTGTGATGGTTTCAGAATACCTCATCATTCGTTACTGGAAGCATATGATGAAGCATGATATGCTGGGAGATCCGCTCCATAGAGAATGGCTTCATAAATACCTAAAGTCCTACGAAAAATGGAGCGATGCATACTATATGTCTGTTCGTTGCTGCTGTGATGGAGCGACACCCCTTCCGCCGTGTAATTCCGTTGAAAAACGAGTTATTTTATACGAAATTCTCGGCTATTTGGCATCCTACACCTATTATTTGTCATATATTGGGGTGTTCGATCTTAGTGCTCGCAACAAATGCAGCCAAATAACAGATAGTATCATCCGTTTACTAAATAACCACACCGAATTCCATTATGCGCCGTATGACAGGCACATCGGAATTATCAGTATGCTTTACCGTCTATTGGATCGCTTAGGAAGGACAAATGATGTTCACGCACTTATTCAGATGCAGTGTCATAGAGTTGCGTACAATTATCAAGATTTCAAAAAATATCCCACTCCTACAGACGATTTCGAAGATGCCGTAAACATCGATATGGGTATGCCAGCAGAGGAATATGTAACAACAGCGTTCTGGGGCGTAATGCTAGAATGGATGGTGCTTTATGAGCAGCAAACTTTATATGATTCGCTTCATTCATTTTTGGCCGAAGATCTTAAAGATGTCACAAAGTGCGTCTGGTTTCTTAGAAGTGATGAGGAAGAGCATCTCTACGAACCTTTTGTAATGTTCAAAGCAGGAGAAGGTGTCGTGATTGACCTCCCTTCTTCCTTCGAAGAGCTTAAAAAAGTTGTTAATTTCATTATGAAACAGTATAAAAAAGATGTATTCAGTTATGAGACCTACTCATTTGATGCGCTAGAATTTATTGCTGCACGCTATTTCAACGCACTGGTTCGTGTTAAGAAAGAACCGCATATTTGAAGACCAGATAATTCCATACAACACCCTAATTGAAGAAATGCTTAATTTACATAGCCGAGAGGTTTTCATCCGAAAGCCCCTCGGCTATTTCTATTTCAGGAGGTGATGATAATGACAGACGAAGAACTGAACACAAAACTCTACCGGAAGATGTCCGCTGAGCAAGCCGCATATCGGGAGCATCTGCTGACCCTGCCGCCTGGAGAGATTCTCGATCACGCATACGAGTATTCCACCCGTGCGGATATCCTTGAGGCGATGAAAAATGATGACCTGTCCCCAAAGCAGGCATCTGCACTGCTCCAGTGCGAGAAACCGCTGGATACTGTATTCCAGCATTATGAAGATCACGGCAGAGGCCGCATGAAGGATCTCTGGAACGCCATCGAGGGCAAGGCCAATGCCGCCATGCGGGAGTGCATCAAGCGCAGCCCTCAGCAGAAAAGGTAGGTGGTGAAGCGTGGCTTATGTATCACCAGATCAGGTTGAAAAAGCCCGACAAATGGATCTTCTGACATATCTGCGCACCTATGAACCGGATGAGCTGGTTCATGTGGGCGGCAACACCTACTGCACCCGAACCCATGACAGTCTGAAAATCTCCAACGGCAAATGGTATTGGTTCTCCCGGAGCATCGGTGGCTACTCTGCGCTGGACTATCTGATGGAAGTCAAGAATATTCCCTTTCTCCAGGCGGTGGAGCAGTTGTCCGGTCAGGCGGCTGCTTCGCCGCCTGTTGTGCGTCAGGAGAAGACCAGAACCCTGCTGCTGCCCAAAGCGAATCCGGACACAGCCAGGGCCGAAGCCTACTTGCAGGGCAGGGGTATTGACCCGGAGATCATTCGCTTCTGTATCCAGACCGGTCGGCTTTACGAAAGCGATCCCCACCACAGCGTTGTGTTCGTAGGACGGGATCGTTACGACAAGCCCCGATACGCTAACATCCGTGGAACCACCTCTGGCTTCAAGGGCGAAGCCAATGGCAGCGACAAGCGGTTTTCCTTTTCCATCCCGGCCCAGGGCAGCGATACCGTCCATCTCTTTGAAAGTGCCATCGATCTGCTGTCTTATGCCACCATGAGAAAGCAGAGGGGCGAGGAATGGAACACGGAGCATCTGTTGTCCCTGGCTGGGGTATACCGCCCGAAAAAGGAGCTGCGAGAAAGCTCGCTGCCCCTGGCTCTAAAGCAATACCTTCAGGATCATCCCGGCATCCGTAAGATCGTCCTTCGCCTGGATCGGGACGCTGCCGGAAAGGAATCCATGAACGCTTTATACGCCCTGCTGTCAGACCACTACGAAGTCACCGCAAAACTGCCTCGCTTGGGCAAGGATTACAACGATGCCCTCTGTATGTCGCTTGGCATCCCCACCACCAAACCATCTGAAAGGAGACAGGAACGATGAATCATACAAACGACAGCAAGCAGGTGGAAATGACCTACGCAGAGCTTGCGGCAAAATTCCGTTCAGCCGAGCGTAGTGGTATCCACATGACCGGCTATATCCAATTCACCAAGGACAGTTTTACAGAGGAATACAGTGAGCAGGCCAGAACCTATGGTGTCTCCAGTAACAATAAAGCCTATCGCCCCAATATGGGTGGCTACTCCATCTACGGCGGCTCCCTGGACGGAAGCGATCCCTGCGTCCGGCTGGAGCAATATATGGCGGATGAATGCGGCGGCAAGAACGGCTGGAAGGTAGAGCGATGCTACTGTATGTCCGATGAACTGGAGCGAGTCGAGACACAACTGAAACGGAGCCGTGGACAGGAGCGGTGATTCTTTTCAGGCAGTCCCGACAGTTCGCCCCGGAGGGGAGAACGAGGTGCATCATACCAGCAAGCATCGCCCTTTGGGGACAAAGGGCAGCTTGTCAGGGGCAATCCCCCTGAAACCCCTGTCATCAGAAAGGAAGAAATCATCATGCACGACATCATTCTGTTTATGATCGGCGCATTGGCCGGTGGCTTTATTGCCGCCGCTTTTTTGTGCGCCCTTCAGATCAATCGCAATGAGGAGGAAGAACATGGAGAAGCGTAATGTGGAGATCAAGGTTCGGCTGAATCGCAAGGAGGCGGATGCCCTGAACAAGCGGGTCAGAAAGAGCTGCCTGTCCAGAGAAGCCTACATCCGGCAGATCCTGAATGGACAGATCCCCAGGGAAGCACCACCCCCGGACTACTACGCCATGATGCAGCAACTCTACGGTATCGGAAACAATCTCAATCAGATCGCCATGAAGGCCCATACTCTGGGTGTAGTGGATGTTCAGCGGTATGACGCCGCCGTCCGCACCTTTGAGCAGGCGGTACAAACCATCACCGAAGCTGTCCTGCTGCCCCGCCCCCTGGAACTCTGATGGCCGTTACTTCCATCTGGCGGGTCAAGGGCTGGCTCGGCAAGCTGGTCATCTATGTTGAGAACCCGGACAAGACCACAAATCCGAAATCGGTAAAGGCCGAAGGTCTGGAGGATGTACTGCGCTACGCCGTCAATAGCCTAAAGACCCAGAAGGCTGATGATGAGGATGCTGAGATTCTGCACAACTTCGTCTCCGGCATCAACTGCCACCCCAGCACAGCCCGTCAGGAGATGAACGCCGTGAAGAAGCGGTTCGGCAAGGAGGGCGGTGTAGTGGCCTACCATGGTTATCAGTCCTTCGCTCCCGGCGAAGCTACCCCTGAGATCGCCCATGAAATTGGTATGAAGCTGGCCCAGGAGCTTTGGGGCAATAGGTATCAGGTCATCGTAGCCACCCATCTGGACAAGCAGAACCATCTGCATTCCCATTTTGTGGTCAACACCGTTTCTTTCGTGAACGGCATCCGCTATCACCGCACCGCCAAGGACTACCATGATATGCAGACTATCTCTGATCGCCTGTGCCGGGAATATAATCTGTCCGTGATCGAGAATCCCCAGTGCGGTCAATCGAAGCATTATGGCGAGTGGCGGGCAGAGCAGGAGCAGCGGCCCACCTGGAGGGGCATGGTGCGCTCTGATGTGGATGAAGCTATCCGGCAATCCATGACCGAGCGGCAGTTCTTTGATGCCCTCCGGCAAAAGGGTTATGAGATCAAGGTTGGAATGGACATTTCCGTCCGCCCACTGGGCAAGGAGCGGTTTGTCCGTCTGACCCGCAACTTTGGCGACGACTACTCTCTGGAGGGCATTCGCCGCCGTCTCCTGGCTCAGCGTCGCAGAACACTTCCATTATCGGAACCGAAGAAGCGGCGGCGCAGAGGCCAGCTCCGGGGAAGTCTGAAGAACACAAGGAAGATCACCGGCTTTCAAGCCCTGTATTTCCACTACTGCTATCTGCTGGGCATCTATCCCCGCAGAAAGCAGAATCACAAACGCCTCCATTTCCTCCTGCGGGAGGATCTGATCAAAATGGAGGCCATATCCAAGGAAGCAAGGCTGCTGGCGGCACACGACATTGATACCGCCGAGCAGCTTTCTTTATTTCAAGGTGAACTGGTAGCGAAGATCAATCAACGAACCGATGACCGTAAACGGCTTTACCGGAAGCAGCGCACCACCGCTGTCCGGGCCAATGAAGCCCTATCGGAGGAGGTAAAGCGGGAGATCGCTTTGCTGACCAGGGAGCTGAAGCAGTTGCGGGAGGAGGTGAAGCTATGTGAGGATATTGCCATCCGCTCCGGCATCATGACGGAGAAACTGAAATCCGTCCGGGAGGACGAGAAACAAACCAGAAAGGAGAGAAACCAATATGAACAACACCGGCGATGCGGCAGAACAGATCGTGCGATTGAGCCTTGAGGGAACGGAAGTTGCCCTCCGGCTAACTGGTTCTGCCGCAAAGAATGTTGCCGCAGCCCTCTACGCCATGGCAAAGAACCGGGATAAGACCAAGGTTCGGGGCCGTCAGCGGCTTACCGCCATGCTCAAAAGCGGCAAGGAGCTGAAGGTATTCACCATCGGAGAGGAGCATCTGAAGCAGTTTGCCCTGGAAGCCAAACGCTACGGCGTGGTCTACTGCGCCCTCCGGGGTAAGGAACGCTCCACTGATGGACTTGTAGACATCATGGTTCGGGCAGAGGACGCATCCAAGATCAATCGGATCGTGGAGCGGTTCCATCTGGCAACCGTGGACACCGTGGCCATCCGCCATGACATTGAACAGCGCAGGGCAAGACAAAATGCCGCCCATGAGGCCGGAGCAACCGCACAGGAGGATCAGCTGCTCGACGAGCTGCTGGGGCCCACATCCGGGGAGAAGGCCGAAAACCCTGCCCAGGCGACGAGGAGCAAGTCCCATCCCTCCGAGCCTATCTCCGGGACGCAGGCCATAGCCGACGGGGATATCCCTATTCCGGCTGATGGCCGCAAATCCATCCGCAAGGAGCTGAACGAGATAAAGGCTCGACAGGCGGCACCGAAAAAAACCACTCCCAAGCAGCAGAAGCACAAGCATCCCAAGAAAAAGCGCAAGCAGAAAGGAAGGTAAGCAATGAGCGGATTTGACGATCTTTTTACCCGGAAGCCCTTTGATAGGGAAGCCTGGGGACATCGCAAGCAGGCGGAGCGGAAGGAGGTCTACGCCCTCGTGGATACCACTGCTGCCTCCATCGCAGCGGATGGTTCCAAGTTCCGGCAGTTCCTGGACACCCAGGCCAAGTTCTCCCGATACTCTGCGGCAAACGCCCTGCTGATCTTTGCGCAGATGCCCCAGGCCACCCAGCTCAAGAGCTTTGAGCATTGGCGAAGCGGGGGCGTTTCCATCAAGCGCAGTCAGAAGGGCATCTCCATTCTGGAGCCCGGCGAAAGCTACGCCAGAGAGGATGGCTCCACCGGTACCTCCTATAACGTCAAGAAGGTCTTTGACATCTCGCAGACCAACGCCCGGAACAAAGCAGCTCCCATCGTCCAGCATGACGAACGCAAGCTCATCCGTGCTTTGATCCACAAGGCTCCCATCGCCATTGAAACTGTGGAGAGCATCGAAGGCGGTGTGGGAGCCTTCTACGACCACGACAGGGATGCCATTTTGGTTCTCAAAGGAATGTCCGCACCGGACATTTTCCGAAGTGTCTCTAAGGCATTGGCCCAAGCGGAGCTTACAGGAGGCAAAGGAGACTATGAGCGTGGCAGGGCTGCATTCATTGCCTACTGCGTTTCCTATCTTCTCAGCCGTCAGAACGGCATTGATGTCAGCGGCTATGATTTCAGCCAGCTTCCTCTGGAACTGCGCCTCGACGATCCCAAGGGTGTGCGTGACATTCTGACAGAGATCCGGGATACTGCCGATCAGATCTCCCTGCGGATGCAGCGGGTGCTGTCCACAAAAGATAAGGAACAGGGGCGATAACTATGGAGCAGGAGGAAAGAAGAGTCATCGCCCTGAACAATTATGAGCATGGTGTGGTCATCAATGCGTTGAACGAGCTGCGCAACGGCCTGATCCGGGAGGAACATCCTACGGATGTAGTAGACGAGCTTCTGCTGAAAACCATCGACGCACCCACCAGGCGCACACGGAGGAATCGGGATGAAGCCCGATAACCGCAAGGCCATTCGGTTATTTTGCCTTCTGGGAATCATCCCGGTGGTCTGGCTTGCTTTGCTGATGGCTCCGTCAGTATCCGGCGGTCTGCCCCAGATCATTCTCCGGTTCCCGGAGGCCATGAACCATCCCTTTGATATCCAGCTTTGCGAGGACAGTCTGCGGACTGTCCTCATTTTCCTGATCCTGTATACGCTGGCTCTGGCTATCGGATTCTCCAATCAGCGCACCTACAGAAGGGGAGAGGAGCATGGTTCCGCCAAGTGGGGCGATGTCCAGGAGATCGACAAGCGGTACCGGGACAAAGACCCCTTCAACAATAAGCCCATGACCATGCATGTTCAAATCAGTCTGAATCCAACGCAGCACTACCGGAATCTGCTGACCACCGTGGTCGGCGGCGCAGGCTCCGGCAAGTCCACACGCTTCGCCATGGAGAATCTGATGCAGTGCAACTCCAGCTTTGTGGTGCTTGACCCCAAGGGCGAGTTGCTGCGTACCACTGGCGGGCTTCTGGAGAAGCAGGGCTATGAGATCCGGGTGCTGGATCTTTTGAACATGGAGAAATCCCACTGTTTCAATCCCTTTGTCTATATCCATTCCGAAGCCGATGCCCAGAAGATGGTGACAAACTTCTTCAAGGCCACCACGCCCAAGGGCGGTCAGTCCCAAGACCCCTTCTGGGACACCTCCGCTTCCATGTTTCTCATGTCCCTTGTCCTACTGCTTCACAGCAAGGCCCCCAAGGAGGAACAGAACTTCGATATGGTCATGGAGTTGCTACGGGCGGCAGAGGTACGGGAGGACGATGAGAGCTACCTGTCGCCTCTGGACGAGCTGTTTGAGCGGCTGGAGATGGAGGAGCCTGGACACATCGCCCTGAAATACTACAACCTCTACCGCAAGGGCGCAGGAAAGACCCTGAAATCCATCCAGATCACCCTTGCTTCCCGTCTGGAGAAGTTCAACCTGTCGGAGCTTGCCAAGCTGACCATGACCGACGAGTTGGATCTTGGCAGTATGGGAGAAAAGAAGGTGGCTCTGTTCGCCCTGATCCCGGACAACGATACTTCCTTCAATTTTCTGGTATCCATTCTCTACACTCAGCTTTTTCAGCAGCTATTCTATCTGGCTGACCACAAATATGGCGGCAGGCTCCCGGTTCCCGTCCACTTCCTTATGGATGAGTTTGCGAATGTCAGCCTGCCCGATGACTTTGAGAAGATTCTGTCCGTTATGCGTTCCCGGAATGTGTATGTGTCCATCATCCTGCAAAATATCGCCCAGCTCAAAGCTCTGTTCGAGAAGCAATGGGAATCCATTCTGGGCAATTGTGACCAGTTTCTGTATCTGGGCGGCAACGAGCAAAGCACCCACAAATATGTGTCCGAGCTGCTTGGGAAGGCCACCATCGACACAAACACCTACGGCAAATCCACCGGCAGGAGCGGCAGCTACAGCACCAATTACCAGAACGCAGGCCGGGAGCTGATGACCCCGGATGAGGTACGGATGCTGAACAACAAGTACGCCATCCTTTTCATCCGTGGCGAACGGCCCATTCTGGACGAAAAGCTGGATATGCACAAGCATCCCCATGTGGCTCAGACCACCTTCGGGGGAGCGGAGCCATACCGCCACGGACGGACTGACCTTGCCATGGGCGAGATCTCCGTGAGCCGTGCTGCAACCATCACACCCACTGATTTTACAGATGCAGAATCCCAATTTGAGCTTTTGTCCAACGAGGACATTGAAGAAGAATTTTCCATTTAACAAGGAGGAACACAAAATGAACCGTCTGAAAAACAACAAAAAGCCCGCTTCCATGCCCGATTCCGTGCGCCGTGGCTTCCGTATCTACCGTGCCGCTGTGCTTGCACTGACGCTGGTGGCTGCCATGGCAACCCCGGCCTTCGCCGCATCCGACCCGCTGACCGTCATCAATAACCTGTCCGATTTCATCTTCGGTCTGATCCGGGCCGTTGGTCTGATCCTGCTTGGCTGGGGCATTGTCCAGGTGGGTCTGTCTCTCCAGTCCCACGATCCCAGCCAGCGTTCCAACGGCTTTCTGACCCTGGCCGGCGGTATCATCATCACCTTCGCCAAGGAGATTCTGGTTCTTATCACCGGCTGACCGACCGTGCGGCAGGGCTTGACCCTGCCGCACATTTTAGAAGGGAGTTGATACGATGTCTGATAACTGGGTCGTGCAAAATCTAAGTAATGCACTGACCACATGGAACGAAAAGCTGGCAGAGATCTGGCTGCTTATCACACAATCCCCGCAGGCGTTCAAGGGTGGCTCCATCTGGAATGTCATGCAGGGTATCCACGGAGCGGTGCAGGCCGTAGGACTGGCCCTGCTGGTGCTGTTCTTCGTGGTGGGTGTCATGAAAACCTGCGGCAGCTTCGCAGAAATCAAACGCCCGGAGCAGGCTCTGAAGCTCTTTATCCGCTTTGCCCTGGCAAAGGGACTTGTGACTTACGGACTGGAGCTGATGATGGCTCTGTTTCAGATCGTTCAGGGCTTGATCTCCACCATCATGGGAGCTGCCGGTTTCGGCGCACCCCAGGAGACGATTCTGCCCCAGGAAATCATCAATGCGATTGAGGAATGCGGCTTTCTGGAAAGTGTACCGCTCTGGGCAGTAACTCTGATCGGAAGCCTGTTCATCACAGTGCTGTCTTTTGTGATGGTCATGACCGTCTACGGACGCTTTTTCAAGCTCTATCTGTACACCGCCATCGCCCCCGTACCCCTTGCAGCCTTTGCCGGGGAATCCACCCAAAGCGTTGGCGTCAGCTTTCTCAAATCCTACGCTGCCGTCTGTCTAGAGGGAGCCATCATCGTTCTGGGCTGCATCATCTTCTCTGTGTTTGCCGCCACACCGCCGGTGATCGATCCCGATGCAGCGGCTGTCTCCATGGTCTGGAGCTATGTGGGCGAGCTGATCTTCAATATGCTGGTTCTCGTCGGTACGGTCAAAATGGCCGACCGGGTGGTACGGGAAATGATGGGACTATAAGGAGGTATTATGGAAGTCAAAATCAACAAGGAGATCCGCAACTACCGGGAGAGTATGTTCTTCGGCCTGTCGCTGCGGCAGTTTCTCTTTTCTCTGGCAGCAGTCGCCGTGGCTGTTGCCCTCTATTTCGGTCTGTCGTCCCATGTCGGCACCGAGGCAGTATCCTGGCTCTGTGTGCTGGGTGCTGCGCCCTTTGCCTTTATGGGCTTCTTTTCCTACCACGGCATGACCGCAGAGCAGTTTCTGCTCAACTGGCTCAGAACCACAGTTCTGGAGCCGCAGCAATTTTCGTTTCGGTCGGAAAGCCTTTGGTTCAGGCTGGTAAGCAGAAAGGAGCGTCGCCATGATTAAATCTCTGGATCGGTTTCTGAAGCAGCGGAAAGAACGATACCGCATTCCCCGTCGTGTGCAGGACTTGATCCCCATTCAGTGCATCTGGATGGATGGTATTTTCCGCAGTGGTGGCTTCTATTCCAAGACTTACAGCTTCTCGGATATCAACTACAAGGTGGCATCCGACGAGGATAAGCTGGAGTTCTACAAGGGCTACTGTGGCATTCTGAACGGTCTGGAGGGCGGCTCCATGGCGCAAATCAGCATTTATAATCATGCCCTACGCCGGTGGAACCTGTCGGAGTCCGAACTGATGCCCATGCGTGGCGATGGCCGTGACGAGCTGCGCCGGGAATACAACAGCATCATCTCCGGCAGCACCGGCGGCAATTGCTTCCTCCAGGAGAAGTATATCACTGTTGCGACCGCAAAGCGGAGTATCGACGAAGCACGGCTGTTCTTTGCCCGTACCGGCACGGAGCTGGAGAATCGATTCTCCCAGGTGGGCTCCCACTGCACCCAGATGGAGACGCTGGATCGCCTGCGGCTGTTGCACAGCTTCTATCGTCCCAGAGAGAGTGAGCATTTCAGCTTTGACCTGAAGCGCAGCATCCGTTGGGGCCACGACTTCCGGGATTATATCTGTCCCGACAGTGTGGAGCGGCACAGCGATTACCTGAAGCTGGGCGACCGTTTTGTGCGAGTGCTGTTTCTGAAGGACTTCGCATCCTTTGTCCGTGATGACTTCATCGATGCCCTGGTGACCCGTAATGTGGATACGATGGTGTCCATCAACATCCTGCCCATCCCCATGGATGAGGCCGTCCGGGAAGCTGAAACACGGCTTCTGGGCGTGGAAACCAACATCACCAACTGGCAGCGTAGGCAGAACGCCAACAACAACTTCACCGCCACCATTCCCTATGATCTGGAATTGCAGCGCAAGGAGGCCAGAGAATTCCTGGAAGATCTTCTGACCCGTGACCAGCGGATGATGCAGGCCATCATCACCATGGTCATCACCGCTGACAGCAAGGACGAGCTGGACAGCGAGACGGAAGCCGTGCGCTCCTTTGCCGCAAACCGGCTGTGCCAGATCGCACCGCTGACCGTCCAGCAGATGGACGGTCTGAACACCGCACTTCCCCTGGGTATCTGGAAAACCCATGCGTTCCGCACTCTGACCACCGAATCCATGGGCGTATTCACCCCCTTCAAGGTGCAGGAGATCCAGGATGCCGGCGGCATCTATTTCGGAGAGAACGCCATTTCCCACAATCCGCTCCTCTGTGACCGTGGGAAGCTGCTGAATCAGTCCGGTGCCTATGTGGGCGTTCCCGGTTCTGGTAAGTCCTTTGTGTGTAAGAATGAGATTACCGGCATTGCCCTGGGAACGGAGGATGATATTCTTGTCTGCGATCCGGAGGGCGAATACGGCTCCCTTGCCAAGGCAATCTGCGGCGAGGATGCAGCCGTCATCCAGATCCGGGCAGGCGGAAAACACCGGCTCAACGCCATGTATATGGAGGAGGGCTACGGTGAGCATGACCCTATGGCCTCCAAATCCCAGTTCATCATGTCCCTGATCGAGAAGATGAGCGACAACGGTGTCGGCTCCCAGCACAAATCCATCATCGACCGTTGTGTAGCGGCGGTATACCGGGATGCTGCCGAGAATGGCACCGTTCCCACCCTGATCTCCCTTCGGGAGAAGTTGCTGGCGCAGCCGGAACCCCAGGCCCAGGAGGTGGCACTGTCCATGGAGCGGTTCACCACCGGCACCCTGGACATTTTCAGCCACGAGAGCAATGTTGACCTGAATAAGCGCATGGTGGTCTTTGATATCCACGGTCTGGATGAGCAGCTCAAGACCACTGGCTTGCTGGTCATCACTGACACCATCCTGAACCGTGTAACCCTGAACTGGAAGCGGGGCAAGCGCACCCATATCTTCATCGACGAGTTCCATGTGGTCTATGAGAACGCCTATTCCGCAGCCTTCTTCGACTCCGCATGGCGGCAATTCCGCAAGCGCAACGCCTATCCCACGGCTATCACCCAGAATGTGGACTTCCTGCTGAACTCGCCCCAGGCTCGCTCCATGCTGTCCAATTCCGAGTTCATCGTCATGCTCAATCAGGCCCAGAAGGATCGGGAGCAGCTCGCCACACTGCTGAATATCTCGCCCAGGCAGATGAGCTATGTGACCAATGCGGAGGCTGGCTGCGGCCTGATTAAGTACGGCTCTGCGCTGGTTCCCTTTGTCAATCGTTTCCCCAAGGACACGAAGCTCTATCAGCTCATGACCACCAAACCAGGCGAGGGCATCTTCGGCGGCGAGACGAAAGGGGAGGGCGCATGAAACGATGGATTGCGATTATTATGGCGGCAGCTTTTGCCGCCATATTTCTTTACTCCGGGCTGATGCTCCGTCAGCACCATGTTGAACAGACGAAAACGGCAGAAGCCTTCTCCTCTGTGGCAGACTTGGTTCTGAAGGAGCCGGAGGAATATCTCACGGAATCGATCGAAGTTACGGAGAAGCCCGCTGTTCCCATGACTGCCCGTGAAAAGTATGCCGAAGTCTATGCGGCAAACTCCGACTTTGTGGGCTGGATCTCCATTGAGGGAACCGCCATCGATTATCCCGTCATGCAGAGCATTGACCGTCCCAATTTCTATCTGCGCCGGGGTTTTGACAGAGAATACAGCAAGCACGGCGTTCCCTATATCCAGGAGGACTGCGTAGTGGGCAGCTCCGACAATCTCATCATCTACGGCCACCACATGAACGATGGCTCCATGTTTGCAGATCTGTGCAGCTATAAAAGCAGGGACTTTTGGCAGACACACCCCACCATCCAGTTTGATACCATGGAGGAGTTCGGAGTATATGAAATCGTAGCTGTATTCAAAACTGTGGTCTATTCCCAGAATGGATTCCGATACTTCGACTATGTGGAGCTGAACGATCCCGCCCGGTTTGATGCCTATATCGCCCGGTGCAAGGCGAGGTCCCTTTACGACACCGGCGTGAACGCAAAATATGGAGACAAGCTCATCACCCTGTCCACCTGTGAATACAGCCATGAGAATGGCAGGATGGTTGTCGTTGCAAGAAAGGTGGAATCGGATGCCTGAGATCAGAACAAGGAAAAACGCCCGACGCATTGGCCAGAACACCGACGCCGGAAAACGGATGCTGGATTCCTTTCTGCGCAGTAAGCAGGCAGAAGTGGGCAGCGAGAACTCCGAAACGGAATATGCCGCCGATCTTATGACCGGCGGCGTGGGGGATATGATTTATAGTGGCTCCAATCTCGGACATTGGGGAATTGCAAAAGCTGAACGACGACACCGGCAACCGGAGCAGATCACCACAGAGCCACCCCGACACTCTCCGCAGCCGACCGCATCAACGCAAAGGGACAACACCTGCCACCAGCCGAGAGAACGAGCAGCATCAGTGAAACCCACCAGAATCCGTATCCGAACCTCCACCCAGCGAATCAGCCCCATGCCCGCCACGGGCGGCAGACTGGTATCCGTGCAAGCAGCCACACAAGCTGCGGGAAATGCGCAGCGCACCCGTGCCGCCGCTAATTCCGTAAGAGTGACTGCCAGGAAGGCCACCGAAGCCGCATCCAGAGCAGTCCGGGATATCATCGCCGGAGCCAGAACACTTGTCGCTGCACTCACCGCTGGTGGAACTGTGTCCGTCATCATTGTCGTGATTCTGTGCCTTGTTGGTCTGCTGATGGGCTCCGGCTTCGGGATCTTTTTCTCCGGCGAGAACCATGACACCGGTCAGACCCTGCAATCGGTAATCCGTCAGGTCAACGATGAATATGCAGAGCGGCTGGACGAGCTGAGAGCCGGATATTCCTACAATACCGTAGAAGTATCCGGCTCTCGTGCGCCATGGCAGGATATACTGGCGGTCTATGCGGTGCATACCACCGCCAGCACGGATGTTATGATGATGGACGATGCCAGAGCAACAATCCTGAAGGACATCTTCTGGCTGATGCATGAGATCACCGCTGTTCCCGGTGCAGAAGGTATCCTTTCCTTCACGATCACCCCTAAGCCCCCGGACGATATGGCCGATCATCTTGGTTTTACGTCTTCCCAGAGAAGTCAGCTTGCAGAGCTTCTTTCGGAGGAATACCGCAGTCTGTGGAATGCTGCCATCTACGGTACAGACGGCAACACAGACATTGTTGCCGTCGCCCTGTCTCAGATCGGCAATGTGAGCGGCGAACCCTATTGGAGCTGGTACGGCTTTGAATCACGTGTGGAGTGGTGTGCCTGCTTTGTGAGTTGGTGTGCCAACGAGTGTGGCTATTTAGAAGCCGGAATCTTGCCCCGATTTGCGTCCTGCTCCGGCGGCGTCCAGTGGTTCCGGGAACGAGGTCTTTGGCGAACCGGCAGCTACATTCCAAAGCCGGGGGATATCATTTTCTTCGACTGGGCCGATGAAGTCCAGGACGGAAGTCCGGATCATGTGGGAATCGTGGAAAGGGTAGGGGAAAGTATCATATACACGATTGAGGGCAATTCCGGAGATGCATGTAAAGCGAAAAGCTATTCTATCGATCATGCAGAGATTTTAGGCTACGGCACCTATAACCCATAAGCAATCCCGGCGGATGCCGGGTACATATCGTTCTCATTCGTGGAAATTTGACTTCTTTCTTGGATTTCATGTGGTATGATACAGAAAATACAGCAAGGATGTGAGTGTAATGTTCGGAATTCGACTTTGTTTTCTTCGGTGTCATGCAGGTTTAACCCAGAACGAACTAGGTAGGCGTCTGGGGTTATCAGGCAGTGCATTTGGAATGTACGAGCAAGGGCGAAGAACTCCTTCTCTAAGCATTATCATTGCTATCTCCGAAGAATTTCAGGTTTCCACGAATTATCTTTTGACGGGACGCACCATGAATGAACATGAAGAATCACTCGAACAAGCAATCAGGCAATATGCCGCCATCGGCGGAAATATTCCTACAGAGTATAATTACCCAAGCCAACATAATCCACACAACGCAATAATCAGAAGGTTGATATCCCAGGAATATTAATGCCCCAAGCATGAAACCCCCTCATTCTGAGCCTGAATGAGGGGGATAAACTACTTTATTTTACATCTTTTCTCGACGAAAAGATATGACCGAGTTTCATGATAATGTTCATTTGCTCAGGAGAAAACTCGCCTTTGGCATTGGATGGTGTGGTAAACTCAACCATCAACAGATCCAATACTTCTCTCTGCTCAGGTGTGAGCGATTTGTAGGAGATTCCTTCATCATCTCTGCTGCCTGCGAGATAATCCAATGAAACATTCAAGACAGTGGCTATGTCTTTTGCAATCTCCAAAGGCGGCAACTGTGCCTCATGCTCATATCCACTGAGAGAAGATACACTTCGTCCAATACGATCAGCAAGTGCTTGTTGGGTCAATCCCCGCTTGCTTCTAGCTTGGCTTATTCGCAAACCTACATCTCGCATTGTTCATTCTCCCACAGTTGATTTGGCGTAATTATACCACGAACATATTCGACGGCATTGAAATCCGGATTAATATATGCTACGATTATGCCGAATATCGACACGCTGAATTTGAAAACAGAAAGGATTGATGTATTATGAAAGGCAACCACGGCAACATACAAGAAATTCTGCCGTGTACTGTAGAAAGAGGTAGTCCAGTGATTCGGGTTATTATTTGTGATGACGATGAGATTTTTCTGGAGAAATTGAGAAAATCAATTGATTCTGCTCTGCAAGGCATGAATGTAACGGCAAAAATCCATACATACAGCCGCATGGAGGATATCGGTCAGCCAATCCTGGCGAGCTGCGATATTGCCTTCTTGGATATCGACTTTGCCCTCACCCGCTATAACGGCCTGGACATTGCCCGGAAGCTGCGCTCAGAACGTAAGGATGCCATTATCATCTTCATCACCAACTTCATTGAATATGCGCCGGAAGGGTATGAGGTGCAGGCTTTTCGCTATGTGCTGAAGCTCGATGTCGAGAGCAAGCTAAAGGATTACCTTCAGCAAGCCATTACCCAGCTTCAATCCGTTTGTGAAACATTAAAAATCAAGGTGAACGGCGAGATCATCGATATTCCGTTGAAATCAATCCTCTATATCGAATCCCAGCTTCGTCAGGTTCTGATCCATGTTCAGCGAGAATCCTCCGGAAGGGCTATCAAAAAATACTCCTGCTATGCCTCCCTTGCCGAGATGGAAAAGCAGCTCGAACCCCAGGGCTTCCTCCGTATCCAGAAAAGCTATCTCGTCAATATGGCGCATTTGCAGCGTTTCCAGTGCAGAGAGGCTATGCTTGATAATGGCACAATTCTTCCTGTGAGTGAAAAGAATTATGCTGATCTAAAACAAAAATACCTGTATTGGAGGGGATTCCGGTAAATGGAATATATTATTACACCTATATGGCTGCTCTTGGACTTCCTGACTTTGACCATTTTTTCAAGTTCTTTCTTCTCTGTTCGACACAGTGTGAAAACATCATTATTAATTTTTATTTTGATGTGGTGCCTGACAAGTATCTGCGCTTTTTTCTTACCAGATGGTTATGCCTACCAAATCCTATCAATCACCTTGTTCTTCCTGTTGCAGTGCCTGATATATAAAGGAACGATTTTTCGGTACTTACTTTGTGTTACGATTGGGCTAATTTTTATCGGAATAATCGATATTGCATTTACATACGGTGTTTGTGTATTGCTTGACATCAGCTATGCTAGTTTTGTGTGGAAAAAAATGCTTTATACTTTGACTGTAACCATAGGGAAATTGGTTGCAGCACTATCTTCGCATATCTTTGTAAAGTATCATCAGCAAAAGAAAATAGGGATTATTCAACATCGTTGGTTAATATTGACCCTTTTGTTCCCTGTCTCAAGTCTGGTAATGATGCTCATCATTTTCATATCATTCCAAAATGCTCAGGATCTGTCGATAAGTGCCTTTATTTATGGCCTCATCATGGCTATAGCAAACTTCGCCATCCTATACCTAATCAATATCATGGAAAAGCGGACAAAGGAGGAGCAGCAATTAACCCTTCTCAACCAGCAAATGGAAATCCAATCCAAGAGCATTGCTGCTTTGAATCAGAGTTATCAAAATCAACGCCGTGTGACCCATGAGCATCTGCATCAGCTCCAAACAATCGTTGATCTGCTGGATCGAGGCGAGGAACTAGCCATACGCCAATATATCAGCGAAATCCAGGGAACCCGGAGAACGACGGCCCTGAACATCAATACGCATAATCCCGTTCTGGATGCAATTCTGAACCAAAAGTATCAGTGGGCCAGCGAAAATGGGATTAAGGTGCAATTCCAGATCAATGACCTGTCCAAAATCACCATTGGTCTGAACGAGTTGGTTGTACTGTTTGCGAACCTGTTTGACAACGCAATCGAAGCCTGTCTGAAGCTCCCGGCGGATCGTGCTATATTTTGTCATATTATCTGCGAGGAATCGCTGTACATATCGCTTCGTAATACTTCGCAACCGGTCGAAATTGTAAACGGCCTGATCGAAACGACGAAAAAACCCAAACACGAGCATGGTTTTGGCCTTCCTAACATTCGGCACATCCTGAACGGTTTGTCCGCTGAATTTGCATATCATTTCAAGGATGGCTGGTTCCATTTTGTCGCAGAAATCCCTCTGGAATCAAGTACATAATGCCGCTGGTATCTGCCCCCGTATTTGCGTTTGCCAAATGCGGGGCTTTTCCTGTTTCATTACAAAGAAATCCCTTCTCATTACAGTTTTGTGGAAATCCGTTCCAATCAATGCTACTCTTTCAGACTAAGGAGGCATCGGTTATGAACAGCCTGCTGGATTGGTTTACAAACTACTGCATCAGCAATACGCTTATTTCCAAAGACAACGAAGCGTGGTTCCGATACGGTCTGGAAAAACGATTATGTACACTCGTCGTTCTGATTCCGTTTGCAGTAATAGCTATATACCTATCGGGATTATGGACAGCGATCTCTTACATCGTCAGCTTTTTCTATCTCCGTTCTCAAACAAACGGTTATCACGCAAAAACGCATTGGGGATGCTTCGTAGTATCCCTTCTCCTTGAACTGTTCTTTCTGATGGTTATCGAACCGATGCTGAATGTAATTTGGGTTCTCGTTCTGGTCGGTCTTGCAGCACTGGTAGTATTCCTGCTCGCTCCATATAATCATCCGATGATGAATCTCGACGATCAGGAGTATACCGCCTGCATGAAAACCGCCCGCATCCGCTGTATTCTTTTGGTAATTTCCTGTTATACCTGCGTATTCTTTGGTTTGCATGAGATCGCAGAAGGAATATCGTTAGGATGTGTAATGACGAGTACCCTGCTTATTCTCGCAAAAATAACGGAAAGGAGGAGTCTCGATGATTCAGTTGAAAACCGCAGTAAACAACGCACTTCGTTCGTCCTTCAAAAAAATGATTGACGGCGAGACCAGAGAATGGCCACCCAAGTGTTTGGCATTCGCCTATCATCCGCAGCGTCCCAAGAATATCAGCAACCCGGACAAGATTTTCGCTCCCGCAACCCAGAAGCAGAATAAGCGTTGATCGCAAGCGCCTACCCGCAAACCACATTGTTAATAAGTAACAGGCCATTACTTATTATAGCAGATGCTCAATGACCGATGTGCGGCCACATATCGATCATTTTCGAGATTCTCGTGGGGCTGTATGTTGATTGCAGCCCGAGCAAAAAGTAATCAGCACATATCATAGAGGAGTAATACAATGAAGAAAATTCTCTCTCTGGTTCTCGCCGTGGTTATGATCATGGCGATGGCTATCCCCGCATTTGCGGCCCAGCCCGAAGTCGTAGAACCGCAGGCGTGTAACCATGATAACATGCCTTCCTGGTGGGGACCTGCAACTACATCCACCATTTGGGAAGTATTCAGCGACTCTAAGTGCAAGAAAACCGTAATTGTCACAAAAGTTTGCACTCGCTGCGGCGAAACCGATAGAGACACTACTGTCACCTATCCCTATCATGGAACCGCCGTAAACAAAGCTACCTGTGATGGTACTACGCAGACGTTGATCTACACCTGTCCTAAATGTGGTGCTTATCGGTATACCGATTGGCAGGATTGTCCGGGTGCTGGCAGAAGTCACCAGAACGGTTGCCAGTGGCTGCCTGCCTAAGCTCTTTGTTTAACTGGAGTAGCCAAACAAATCCTTAAGCAGAAAAATAGCCGGGGTGGCCGTACCAATTGGGGTGCGGCCACCTTTGGTAATCCAAAAGGGGGCAGAAAAATGAACATTTTCGTCAAACAAGCAACAAGAAAACCTGTCTTTACCATACTGATGGTATTGCTACTCAGTCTTGCTATTGCACTATCCTGCATCGGTTACTCTGCTTGGACAAGTGCCAAGATGCAGCAGGACGAGATCTCTGGTGGATACACTACTATTGCAATTCCGTTGCAACCAGACATGACCAAACTGTCTGCGGATGAAATTACTCTGGCGTTACAGAACCGTGTATATGCTGACTGGGCTGCACAAGAAGCACCTCAGCTTACTATGATTGATCGCCGGTGTCTCCTCGCTGCTCACATAACGGGCAGCAAATCGCTTTCCTCCAGCCGAATTGACCCATCTGAATACAATATCGCATTTGACAACGAATGCTATTCTCTTGCGGTTTTTGCACTGCGTTGTGAAAACATTAGAGAGCAGCCAACAGAGGGGATGCTCCTGTACGATGCAACGTTTAGCGTCGAGGAAACTGTATGCCTGTCGGATGCCTACGCCTGTTTCCCTACACCTGAGACAGTCCATATCTACAGTGATGTCCGTGAAGCAAACGGCGCAACACCATTTGAAAAAGGTAAAACCTATCTTGTGTTCGGTCAATATCAAGATTACCGTGTAGTTCGGGACGCCGATGGATACAGTCAAGTAACAACCGAAAACCGTTACATTGTTCCATTCCCCGAAATACACAGCAATTTCTACGGTAAACCCGCCAGCCTCGAAATTGGAGATCGAAACGGTCAAAGCTACTACTATCCCGTCGATGGGCAGATGCCCTGGGTCGCTGAGTATAGTGGAACGGTGACTGAGTTTCTGTCCAGCGAAGCTGCATCCCTTTGGAATGAAGAAATCATTCCACTTTGTCAGCTTAACCATGAGTCTGCTACCGTGATATTGACTGACAGCATTACAAGTATGTATTCCTTCAATACCGGTGACGCAAGTCTGCTGTCTGGTCGTTTCTTTACAGATGAAGAATACAAAGAAGGTGCCAATGTATGTATTATCAGTGCATCTTACGCTGACCTGAACAATCTCCGGCTTGGTGATACACTGCAACTGGACTACTATAATTCGTATTTTGGTGAATACAGCAATGGTGCAACTGCAAATTCCATGTTTGCAGCTGGAGATCCAGGATCTTATCGCCAGAGATATTATATGACCCCCGATGATGCTATCGGCGTATGTAAAGAATATACGATTATCGGTGTCTATACTGGTGCTCGATTCGCATTTGGCTCCTATCATTTTAATGCGGACACGATTTTAGTACCCAAAGCATCTGTTCCGAACACAGAAAACTATGAAACTTGGGCAAATTCGTTGCTTAACACTTTTATTCTGGAAAACGGGTCTACTGAAGAATTTGAAAAGTATATGGAAGAACAGGGGCTTGGCGGACAATTTCTTTATTTCGATCAGGACTTTTCTTCTATGCAGGAATCGCTTGAAGCTTTGGAAACCAATGCCATGCGCTTAATGTTGCTGGGAATCGTTGTGTTCTTGCTCATTTCTGTACTGTTCCTGTTCTTAAATTTCCGGAGAATGAAGCCAACTATCAGAGGTGTGCGGCTGATGGGCAAATACGCAAAAAATGTATTTGGAGAAATCTTTTCCATTCTCCTTATCTTGGAGATCCTGGCAGTTTTGATTGGGACTTCCACCGCTGCTATTCTATATGATACTGTTACAGAAAAAGTTCTTTCAACTACACTTGCGCTTCATCCGGAAGCAATATTAACTGCCGCTGTCGCTGCATTTGTATTTCATGCGTTTATTAGTATCACCGGTACGGCCTTCTCTGCTAACCGCAAACTGATGAAAGCGAAATAAGGTTCGAGGGGGATGGTTGCACTATGACTCAAAAGAATGGCTGCGCCCTCGTGGGTGTAACACTTATTGCGGTGTTACGCCGTTGGATAGCAAGTCTGCTGCTTGTTGCGGTTGCAGCTACAGGAGCCTTCTCCACAATGGTCTTGCAAAATCTGACAATACGACAAGAGATCGCTTTAAGCAATACGATAGCAAATTCCACTATTTCCTGCACTGTTACTGATGCAAAAGGTACTGATTCAGGCAATCTCCAAATGATTTCTGCATTTGTGGAAATGCTGGAAGGAAAACGTCGGTTAAGAGGGTGCTATCTGGACGACTATGTAAAAAATGTGCGAGCAACGGCAGAGATGCCATTGGGGAAACCAGCAGGAACAACTCTCCGTCGTATCCTGTCCATTGATTCTGACCCCGCACTTTCGCAAGTGGAAGGAGCATCCGTACTGTTTTTTGATGACTGGACAGAAGAATCTCTCAGGGGATTGGGACAAATCTGTTTGGTTCCATCAGATATGGTCACAGAGGACGGATATATTACAATTTCCGCTGAGATGGAAGAACCTGTGCGTTTGAAAATAATAGGTACTGTCGCAAACGGCCCCAGCAATGTTATATATTGCCCTTACTTCATGCCCTGGGAAGAAGGGATCTCCGTTGCTTTTCTGACTGACAGTTGCTCTTTTGACATCCGGGATAATCAGAATCTTGAAGAAAGCAAAGAGTACATTTACAAGTGGTTCGTTCAGCCCAATCTTAGTAACCAAATTGATGGAATGACCTTTGGCGTTTTGGTACACGATGAGACATATCAGAAGAATATAGAAGAGATTCAGGCGAACTTATCCATGCTGCGCTTGTTGCTGCCGATACTGATTGTCATTTGCGGTTGCATCGGCTTTTTCGCAAGCTTTCTGGCTACCCGTGGCAGAACAAAAGAATTTGCGGTAATGCGTTGTATCGGTATACGGCAAGGTAAGATTTTCGGGCTGGTTATGGCTGAACTCACCGTTCTCGCTTTCCTAGGTTCATTCCTGGGCATTGCGAGTGGTATTCTTCTGGAAGGTGAAATACAAACAAGTGCATTGTTGAACGCTGCGCTGATGACAGGGATTTTCTTACTTGGCTCTGCAATTGCTGCGCTTAGAATCACCAGTGTAAATGTTATGACACTAATGAAGGTGGAGGATTGAATATGAATAGCTTGGTTGCAAAGCAAGTAACATACGAATATAGAAATGCAGTTCAAACCGTAAAGGCCGTGAATGGTGTGAGTTGCGATTTTCAGCAGGGCTTGGTTTATGCCCTTGTTGGAGCATCCGGCAGCGGTAAGACCACGTTCCTGTCCCTGCTGGCTGGCTTGGATGTACCGACCTCCGGCACCATTGAGTTGGACGGAGAATCCACCGCAAACATGAACCGGGATTCCTACCGACTGAACCATGTATCCGTAATCTATCAGAATTTCAACCTGTTCCAGCACTTGACCGTTCTGGAAAATGCTGCATACCCGCTGTATGTCCGCAAAATGCCCAAGAAGAAAGCGGACGAACTGGCAGCGGAAAAGCTGGTACAGGTCGGTTTGAAAGAGGATCAGTTTAAGCGGCTGCCCAATATGCTCTCCGGCGGCGAGCAGCAGCGTGTGGCAATCGCCCGCGCCCTGGCCTCCGGCAGCGAGATCATCCTGGCCGACGAGCCCACCGGCAACCTGGACAGCACCAACAGCAGCAATATCGTGGAGATCCTCCACCGGCTTGCCCACGAAAATGACCGCTGCGTCATCATCGTCACCCACGACCCGGCAGTGTCTGAGGCCGCTGATGTTGTTCTGAAGATGAAGGATGGAAAAATCGTAAATGGGTAAGGAGTGACTGGCTTAGCCAACATGGATACATACACTTCTGAGCAGCAATTGGCTGGCTCGTTGGAAGATATTCAGTATGCGCTGGGTTTCGAGCACGCCCTTCGAAGTCTTGAATCCCAGCTCCACAACACCGACAATCCGGAAGTAATTGCCCTTGAAATGCTCGTTGCTGCCGTGGAATTCTACGACGGCGACTGGTGCGGTGTGGTTGAAGCGGATCTTGAGGTAGGTGCATGGACGCCGCTGTGGTGGTATGACCGCCGCACCGGCGGCATGACGCCGACCCGGTTCCTGGAGCTGGAGGATGCCGCTCCCATGCAACGTTGGATTACTGCCATGCGGCAGGGAACACCGATTTGCATCGAAAACGCAGAAGATGTCAAAGACACCCATCCCGGTGAATACAGCGTTTACAAGCGTCTCAACGCCCATTCCGTGATTGCTGCACCTTTCTGGAAGAACCCGTCTGGCTTTCTTCTTGTCAGAAATCCTAAGCGATTCAAGAGGTATACAAGTCTGCTCCAGATGTATGCCTATGTTGCTGTCTCGACCATCAATGAGAAAAAGCTGCTGGAACGTTCCAACCAGTCATTCTCCCCGGAGAATATCAAGCGGGACACCGATGTCATCATCAATCTGTTCGGACAGCTTTCGGTCTATACATCCAAGGGTGTGCTGACCGAAGGCGTTCTGAACTCGCCAAAGCTCAGCAGGTTGCTAGGATATCTTGTTCTGCACCGGGAACGGGCTGTCCCGCCACGAATGATCGTGGATGCACTTTGGCCAGAAGAGGAGATCGAGAATCCCGGAAACAAGATTAAGGCCCTGGCTTTCCGGCTTCAAAGTGCGTTCAGTATCATTTCTGATTATCGGCTCGTGGTATCTACCACCAACGGATACCGTATTAACCCGGAACTGAACGTCATGACCGATCTGGATCAGTTTGATCGCTATCGTCGTGATGCGCAGAATATGCCATCCTCCAGCAATTCTTCAGATGCAAAGATTGAGCTTCTGAAGAAGGCTGCTGCACTTTACCATGGCAGTCTTTTTACATCAGCGTCCGGAGAGCATTGGCTGATCCCTACGGAAGTGAGCTACCGTTTGAAATATAACGGTGTCATTAATGAGCTGATGCGGGAACTGTCTGCGATCCGCAGCTACTCGCTGATCCAGGAATACGCAGGAATGGCCTTGCAGGTTGATCCCAGGAATGCAGACGCATATTTCTGGTTAATCACTGCTTTGAATCGCCTGGGCTCTCCGGAAATTGCAAGAAGCGAACTATCTACAGCGCAAATCATGTTGTCTTCTGAAGAAATCAGCGTCCTTCTCGAAAGATTACGATATAGTGAGTCAGAAAAGAATAAACTCATTTTCACTGTCTCGAATCAGAGTTAAGCAAGACTTGATTGTATAAGGGCGGTTCCTATTTTGCTGGCTCCTATCTGTTATTAGGAGCCAGCTTTTTCCTATAGGCCAGTTGTTTTGATGTTCATAAGTAGAAACTCAATGTCGTTTGGAAAAATATATTTTGGAATGATGTCACTTTTGTGTATGTTCAGTACATATTATTAGTGATAGCATTGATTGTTTCTATTTGCAATTAATGTTGCCCCCATAAGATGTATTGATTTCATAAATATCATTATCGAGGTGAAAGAGATGAGAAAACTCGTTTCGCTACTGCTACGATTCAAAAGAGCTGTAGTGACATTATTGACCATTTGTGTTTGCATTGCAGAATACTATCTTATCCCTAGCGATTCTGATTTCACGCTATTTATTACACTTTTGTCTACTGCTATTCTTTCCTTGTCTGTATATCTTGTCTTGATTAAGAAGCGAGTAATTCTAACTCCTTTTATAATTTGTTCAATCATGGCCATTATTTTTGCCAACAAGCTTTATTCAAACAAAGAAATAATCGCACTGTTTCCACTCCTTGAAAAAGTTCCGCCAGCATTGTTATCTTTTTTCTTCGTAATCCTACTTTTTGTGTTGTATTATGCGTTCCTATTCGTTAAGGAACTGTTCGCTGAAATGTCGGAGCCATCCATATCGAATGAACAAGCAATTCCCACGTCACATCCAACGACAGAAGATGGCGTTCACGTCACTGCTGCACCAGCAACCGAGATACAGACTACTGCTCAACCCATCCGGAAGCATACAAATATTCTTCGAACACTGCTTATGGCGCTTGCCTCAGTCGCCATCATTGCGTTAACATTTATCAGTTATGAGTGGCTCAAGGTAGGAACGGAAGAGATTATTACTACGGATATTGCGGAATTTGCATCGACACTTTTATCTAATGGAGCAATAATTCTGATTGTCTTTCTTGCAGTTTTGTTCTCTATCTATGCGTTGGTTGAAATGATACGCTTTCTATTCTCGCATGTATGGCCTGTTGAATCCTCAGTGCAGATAAAGAGTAAAGTAACATTTCCTTGGGTTGTCAGTTTCTTTGGAGTTCTGATTCTCTTCTATATAGCATTCAGCTTCACCGGATTTACTTTAGACGATTTTACAGAACTCACTTCAGAGGCGAGATATATTGCACTGCCCCTTGCCATAATTGTCATTTTCATTACATTCTGGATTCTTGTTAGAATTTCTCATAGCTTGTTGCTGTTGATCGTCGACCTGAATCCAAAGGATTTGAAGGAGTCTTTGAGCAAACGGATTTCTAAATTCATGCAGACATATATTAATGATATAGGAAATACGTTGATCAATGATATTATTCTCAAAACAATAAAAACCGCATTGGATTACGTTGCTTTTATTCCAAGCTTTTTCAGCACATTCTACAAATTCACTTTTGGGACAGATGAATATGATCAAGTAACATATGAGTGCGATGAAAGTGAACCTGAAGAAAATGCTGAAGCAACCTGTGTTGAGAACTAATAATCTCAAGCTAATCAATAATATGTGGAGGCTTACATATGCCGGAAAATAAACATGATCCTCAAAAAAAGCAACACGAGAAAAGATTCGATAGCACCCGCGAAAGCATTAAAATAGTAAGGGTTGCTGCCTTTTGTTTTGCCATCGTGTCTTGGATTGCAACCGCAGACGGCCTTAATCTATATGTGTTTGAAAACCAGCCGATTCATGCCACATTAGTATCATTTGGTGTACAAGGAATACTATTTGTCTTTAATCTTAAATTACCTGAATATTTCAAACGTATTGGTACGAAGCCTCATACTAATACGGTACAGAATACCAAAAATATCAGTAGCTCAAAAGGTTATAAGTGTGTTCTTATAGCTCTGTATGTTTCGTTACTTATCTTTTCCTCTACATTTTCGTTTGTATTCATCTGCAATAATGCTGTATATGGTCGAAATACTGGTTATGTTGATAACAATATTGAACTAAACACTCGTTATTGGGAGATTAGGCAGGCTACACAGAACTACATAAATGAAAATGTAAACGCCACACAGATCCTCGCCAGTGAGCAACTTTCCGAGTTACAAGTTATGGTCGGTGATCTGTTTTCACAAAATGACGGAACACAGCATACTCTTGAGGAAGTAACAAATATACTTGACGAAGCAAACAGTAAACTAGCAGCAGCACGCTTAGATGAATCACAGAAAAAAAGTGATTATGATATTGCTGCCAAAAAAGTCGATAATTTAGAGGGGGTAAAGTACTGGAAAAAAGATGACTATGCCACTGCGGAGACAAAAAGAGACAACGCATATGCTTTGTGGCAAGCAGCGCAGAATGCCACTTTGGCTAGAGAGCAAGAACAACAGAAGGCTCAGAAGGCATTTGATAACTGGGGCAAAACAGAAGGTGCTATTATAGGCGGCTTTTTGGCCGAATTGCTTAGTTTTGATCCTGATGAAACAATACTTAAGGATAAAATGAACTACCTAAATGCAGCGATTATCGAACTGGGTAATGGTGGTAACATACCTGACAATTTCGGTGAAATTGTCACAAAAACTCAATCGCTGCAAATCACAATTGATCAGTATCTTGCGCTTCGAGGTGCTGGCAAAAGTACAATTTTCGATCCCACCAATACTACTCTGAACAGTGCTCTTGCTATTACACCAAATCCGCAACTTGATTCATTCAATCAGGATAAGCAGGCTTGGCAAGCCACTTGGAAGACGGCGTTTGATGATCTCAAATCTTTGATTCAATCACTACCAGACTACTCCGAAAGAGTCATGAATGATAAACTCGGTCAGAGCGGCAGACATCTCATTAATACTGAGATCCTTGAATCCTACGATCCGATTGCCCTTATACATGAAATTGACTCCCTGGTAAGAGGAAAGACAACAGATATCAATACCATAGAGAAAGTGTTCAAAATCTTTTTTAGCGAATATCCTGCTGCAGCTTACATCTCAATTGTAATTGCATATTTCCTTGATCTAGCATCTTTGGCTGCAGGCCTATTCCAATATGCTATCAGCGAAGCGGAAAAGGAACGTAAAAAAGCATCGCTTCAAAACACATAGTTTGAATATTTTTAGGTTGTAACTGTCTCATAACCAATAACAACCACGGTATAACCCAAATATTTCATACAACTCAAATTGAACCAACCCCGTAACCACCGCATAACCCCCACACAACCACCCATACAACCCCCGCAGGTTAATCTGTCCGGGCAAGAGCGACTTGCCTTGACGCTGAACCTGCGGGGGTATTTTATTGGAACCCGAAAATAGCAGACGAGCATCGGCCAGTGTGTTTTCGCCCACCAGCCGATGCTCGTTTTTATGCCCGAATGGGCCTAGAATCCGTTCTCCGACCATGTCGGCATTTTGACCCAACACCAAAATGTCAGTATACGGAGGAGCAGAATATGAATTTCAACCCGAAAGAGACGGGAATCAGAATCAGCATCCTGCGTCAGCAGATGGGCATGACCCAGGAGCAGTTTGCGGAGCTGAACAACATCACCAGAAACCATCTGGCCAAGCTGGAGTGCGGCCTGAAGAAGCCCTCCATCGAGCTTCTCGTGACCTTCTCAGAGAATACGGGACGGTCACTGGATTATCTTGTCACCGGAAAGAATGTTGCCCTGCCGGAGATCAAGGGGCAGCTCCGGGAGCTGATCGAGAGCTTGTCCCGCTTGGAATGCCAGATCTGAAAATGCATCGAAAATCGGCCATCTTTGTTCTCCGGTGGTCAATCGCCAAACCGTGCCCAAAACCGTACAATATGCATACAGTCAATTCGGCTGGATGCACCTTGAAAAATCCATATCAGTTCATCAGGTACGTTCCCATTGCGATTGCGATGAGCATAAGCCACCTTAGCGTCTGCGCCATGATCCGCCGTCCGGTACGAGAAGATCTCACGATTTCTTTTGTCTTGTCTCAACCGGCCTAGCGGGGAGCGAATAACAGCAAGCTATCAGCACCGGGCAGCTCCCGGTGGGGCGATGACCCGCAATGGGGCCAATGATACTCCTGTTCAGTCACAGCCTCAAGCAATGAGAGCAGCCGTGCAGAGAACCTGCCGGGGGCAAAACGCCCGTGGAGCTGGTACGCTGCCAGCCGCCTGATGAATTCCTACACGGTTCGGGTCGTTGAGGACAAATGGAACCGTACACTTACCGACCGTCGGCAGCGTAAGTCTCAGCACAAAGCCCTGACCCAGACCTGCCGCACGGTCTTTACATAGGCAGTCATGCTGCCTTATTACACAAAGGAGGTCATTCCCATCAACAGAACAGTCAAACGTGGGGAGCTGTACTATGCAGATCTGGGTCAGGGCGTCGGCTCCGAGCAGAACGGCTACCGTCCGGTGGTCATCATCCAGAATGATGTCGGCAACAAGCACAGCCCCACGGTCATTGTCGCCGCTGTGACAAGCAAGAACAGCACAAAGTCCAATCTCCCCACCCATTATGAAATCGGCCAGGAGGCCGGTCTGGAAGCCCCGTCGATCATCCTCACGGAGCAGCTTCGCACCATAGACAAGCACCGCCTGACAAACTACATCGGAACCCTTACATCCGGCCAGATCAAAGGGCTTAACCACGCCCTGGCCATCAGCATCGGCCTGATCGAGCCGAAGCCCAGCCATCTGAGACTCTGCCTTTGCGCCAAGTGCGCCGAAAACTTCTACGGGGCAGGGGACTACATCCTCAAGAGGGCCAGACCCAATGATGGCCGGAAGGAAGTCTGTAGTTACTGCAACCATCGTCTGGGGTACGAGTACACGCTCGTAAAGAAAGAGAAGGCATAAGGACAACCCGGTTAAGAATATGGTCTATCACCATATGATGCAGGAGGTAGCTTTTGGGCGTTGCAGCTTCGTACAGAACCGAAACCCGTCAGGCCATGATTGGCACACTGAGTTTTACCGTTATTGAACTGATTCCTGTTTTTTCCAGCGATGAGGAACGGAAACAGGTAAAGCAGAAAATCGAATACGGCTTATATCGCATCTTTGAGAAGTATTCGCACATTTGAACATAAGGAGCCACCACGGTACAATGATGCTGTTGGTGGCTCTTTCTTGTTGAAAGGGGGAGCCTATTTTGAAATACGATGCGATATATGCCAGACAATCGGTAGACCGTCTGGACAGCATTTCTATCGAAAGTCAGATCGAATACTGCCAATATGAAGCAAGGGGAGGCGAATACAGGGTTTTTCAGGACAAAGGCTACAGCGGCAAGAACACAGCCCGCCCCAATTTCCAACTCATGTTTGAAGCAATCCGAAAAGGGGAGGTCAAGCGTGTTATCGTCTATAAGCTGGATCGTATCAGCAGATCCATTCTGGATTTTGCAACCATGATGGCTCAGTTTCAGGAACACAATGTGGAGTTTGTTTCCTGTACGGAAAAGTTCGACACCTCCACTCCCATGGGACGAGCCATGCTGAACATTTGCATCGTCTTTGCCCAGCTGGAGCGTGAGACGATCCAGCAGCGTGTCACCGATGCCTACATATCTCGGAGCAGAAAGGGCTTCTATATGGGTGGCCGCATCCCTTACGGCTATCAGTTGGAAACCCATATGATCGAGGGTAAGAAAACATCGAGATACGTTGCCGTTCCAGAGGAAGCAAAGATCGTGAAGCTGATTTTTTCCATGTATGCGCAGCCCCAGACCTCCTTCGGAGATATCGTCCACTATCTGGTGGATCACGATATTCCGAATGTGAAGGGCAAAGGCGGCGTATGGGATCGCAACAGAATCGGCAACATGATCCGGAACCCCATCTACGTAAAAGCAGACCTGGATGTCTATCGCTTCTATAAAGACCAGGGGGCAGTGCTTCACGATGACCCATCTCTGTTCATCGGAACCAATGGCTGTTATCTGTACTCCGATCAAAAATCGGGACGCAAGGAAACCCATCTGGAAGGTCAGCACATCGTTCTGGCTCCCCATGATGGCATTGTTCCATCCGATATCTGGATCAGAGCCCGAATGAAATGCTTGAACAACAAGCAGGTAGCAAAGCCTCTGAAGGCGAGAAACACATGGCTTGCCGGCAAGGTCAAATGCGGCAAGTGCGGCTATGCAATGGTCGTGAAGAAATCCAACACCAAGATTGGCCGCTACCTTGTTTGCAGCAGAAGATATCAGACAAACTTCTGTGAGGGTGTCGGTGGAATCGACACCACCGCCTTTGAGAACTTCATTCTTCAGGAGATGACGGAGCATGTCCGGCAGTTTGAAACACTCAACGCCCCAAACAGCCAGTCACAGAACCCCAGAATCCCCGAACTGGATTCTGAAATCGAAAGGATCGATCAGGAGATCGAAAAGCTCATGGCCCGTGTGGCCGACGCCGATGCCATCCTGATGGGTTACATCAATAAGAGGATCAGTGAGCTGCACACGCAGGCAACTGCGCTCAAGCAGGAGCGAAGTGATCTTCTTGCCGTGGAAAGCCAGAGCGACCTGGACACCAAGCAGCTCAAAAACTATATGCAGCACTGGGATGAGCTGGAATTTGACGACAAAAGAACCGTTGTCGATCTGCTCATCACGGTCATCAAAGTCACAGAAACCACCTGTGAAATTACTTGGAAAGTCTAATTTTTTTGTACTTCATGCTGATTGTATTGCTTCTCCGAATCTCTGGAAATGCACCACCTCCCGCTCCCGCAGGAACTTGATGACGTCATTCACATCCGGATCATCGGAAAGCCGCAGGATATTGTCGTAGGTAACTCTCGCCTTCTGCTCCGCAGCCAGATCCTCCGTCAGGTCGGCGATGGGATCGCCCTTGACCTGCATACTTGCGGCGGTCCAGGGGAAGCCGGAGGCAGCGGTGGGGTAGACCCCCGCGGTGTGATCCACGAAGTAGGGCGCGAAGGCAGAGTCCTGGATCTGGGAATCCGTCATCTTCCTCGTCAGCTGATGGACGATGGCTCCGACCATCTCCAGGTGGCCCAGCTCCTCCGTACCCAAAGCTGTGATAAAAAGACACCCACCACCCAAAATCAATTCAAATGTTGCCAACTTGCCTCTGTATTACGACGAAAGCGAGTTTGGATAGGTGTTTGGGTATATAATTTCCTTCAAGATGGAATCGGATTACCACCGTAGAATTGAACTCCCGGTGTATGAAAACAGCATTTGTACCTCTTTTCCCGACAATAAATACACTGGATCCAAAGATGCAGCTTTCAAAGCCTGTTCCGGCAGCTTCGATTTGATTTCTGTACATATCCTTCATAGCAAAAGTCCCACGATCCTGATTGATCGTGGGACTCAATTTTTATGCTGCTATCATATGGAACTGTTAAAGTGCATCCATTCGGATTGCGGTGATGGGGTCATCCCTGCGCAGTTTCCGGACTGCATAGCCCATGGTGATGAACACGACCACGAAGACAGCGGCTGCGGCGATGCAGATGCTCATCCAGGGGAAGCGGTACGGAAATCCGCTGCCCAGATCCAGCAGGCGGTAGATCCCATATCCGGCCCCAACGCCGATGGGGAGTCCCCAAAGGAGGGAACGGACACCATACCGGGCACATTCCAGCCCCAGCATCCGTCGCAGCTGCCGCTCCTGCATGCCCACACTGCGCAGCATACCGATGTCCCGCCGCCGCAGGGCGATGTTGGTGGAGATGGTGTTGAAGACATTGCACACGCAGATGAGGCTGACCAGAATGATGAAGCCGTAGGAGAATACATGGATCATCGTCATCATGTTTCGGTACTGGATCTGGGATTCCAGCAGATCCTGATATTCATATTCCTCCAGATTGCTCCTAAGCCAGGAGAGCATGGCATGGTAATCCGAGGTTTTGACCTTTAGGTCATCCATGCAGTTTTCGAACAGCCAGGATTCCGGGAGGATCAGCACCAGGCTGTTGCAATGGGAATAGCCATCCACACCAAAGGGAAGATCATCCACCTGGTCCAGCACCTCAATATCGGGCAGCACCGGCAGATTCTCTTCTGTCAGAAGATATTCGCCCACGGTCATGGTGTCCTTGGAGAAAAAGTGGAAATCTTCCACTATGCTTCCATCCTCCGTGGTTCGGGGGATGCGGATGAAGGAAATGGTGCCGTCGCTGTTGACGGGATACTCCTCCGGGACCTGACCGTCAGAAATGTCGAAGGTCTGGATCAGATGGCCCTCCCAGTCGGTGTATTCGAAGCTCATCCCCCCACCGAAGCTGAAAATAAGCTCAATAAGCCTGGAGGAAAGCTGAGAGGAATAGACATCGATCACAGCCGGCAGCGTTTCAAAGACAGGAGCCGTCATAGTGACCCGGTCAAAGGTTCCATCCTCGTGGTCAGTGTAGATGGTACCCTTGCTTCGCAGACAGACGGCCCTGGGGATATCTCCCTGGAAATAGGCTTGCGGATCAATGTCCTGCTCCTGTAAGAAGGTGCGGAAATGCGCATCCTCCAGAAAATAGACATTGGGGGACAATCCTGGAGATATATGGAGTCCGGAAGCCGCAAGTTTCTCCATAATTTCCAAATGTTCGGCTGTGTAGGTTCCCGAAGTCAGAATACCCTCGTAGGATTCATGCCAAACCATGGCACTTTTCTCCACGAAATCCAGATTCCGAATCTCCTCGTACCGTTCAGGAGTCGTGGTGATTCTGAAATCATAATTGCTGGTATTGCTGTTTTCTCCGGCAAGCTCCGTAAAAATGCCGGTAAAGCCCACGCTGGTCAGGAAGATGATGACGGACAGGGTCAGGCTGATGACGGTGGAGCGGTATTTCCTCCGGCTGACGGAGTAATACTTGGCAGACATCAGTCCAGGCACACCAAAGATTTTACCGGTGATACTGCCACTGCGGAGCTTTTTCGGAATCTGATAATCGCCGTTCTGACGGATGGAGCTGACGGGGTCCAGCTTCATGGCCTTCTTCAGCGGAAGCCAGGCAGAGATCAGCACCGTCACCACCGCTACCACACCAGCACAGCAAAAGGCCGACAGGGAGGGGACCGCCCGGAAGATGACACCGCTCTGCAGGGAACCGGCCAGCAGTCCGGTGATCAGATCGCCGGTGAGATACAATGTCACGGCAATACCAAAGTAGCCGCACAGAATACCGATGGGTATGCCGATGATGCTTAAACACAGTGCTTCAAAATAAACACTCCGGCGAAGCTGCTTTTTTGTGGCACCCACGGAGGATAGAAGGCCAAAGTCCCTGGTCCGCTCCGTCAGGGAGATGGAGAAGGCGTTGTAAATGAGACTGACAGAGCATGCCAGAATGATGACCATGAGTATGGCGCAGACCGTATAGATCAGATCATTGATGTTGGTGTATCTGGATGCGCCATAGTAGTTCAGTAGGTTAAAATTAAGCGAGCAGATGGGGGAGAGGTTTTCGACTTCCAGCGGGTAGGCATCCATGGGATCAGCGGTCTTGGCGAACAGCCTTGCCCAATGGAAAGCATGGGTCCCATCGTCCACCGTGATGAAATTCATGGGCTCCATGCTCCAGTCGCCCATGCGGCTGGACTCGTTATCCAGAATGCCTACGATCACATAGGTTTCTGTAAAGTTTGGAATGTCCGCAATGGGGAATTCCGGCATGTGGTCATAATAATACTCGTCTTCATACCTGGGGACGACATCAAGGGACACCGTTTCACCCAGCTCACCGGCCATGCCCATGGCCTGCAAATACCAAAGGCAATGCTCCGGGACGGCAATTTCATCGGGAGCCTCCGGGAGACGGCCCTTCTTCAACAGGATCGTCCGCATTTCAAAGGCGTTCTCGTCCAGAGCGGTGAGAATGTAGGATTGATTCTTTTCCACCGTCCCCACATTGACATAGCCCAGGGTCCTGGCAATGCCGAGCTGGGAGATCTCCTCACGAGCCTGGATGGCTTCCACCTCCTCGGCGGTGACATTGTCAAAGCGGATGAAATAGTCGCCGGTATTGTAGATTGTAATGTCCACCAGATATTGCCGCAGACTCACGCCCAGGGTCGCCACCGCCGCAAACATGGCGGCGGAGAAGATGATGCCTACGATGGTGACGAGAGTCCTGGTGCGGTTTTTCCAGAGGGACCGCCAGGCCAGCCGGTTCATGATGTTCATCGGATCACCTCATCCCGAACGATGTGCCCGTCCTCGATGGCGAGGATCCGGTCGGCCTGCAAGGCGATGGACTCGTCATGGGTGATGACGATAAGGGTCTGGCCGTACTCCCGGTTGCTCTTCTTCAGCAGCTCCACGATCTCCTGGCTGTTTTTGGAGTCCAGGTTGCCCGTGGGCTCGTCCGCCAGCACCACCGCCGGGGCATTCATCAGGGCGCGTCCGATGGATACCCGCTGCTGCTGACCGCCGGAGAGCTGGTTGGGAAGATGATGCGCCCGGTCCGTCAGATTCAGGGTTTCCAGCAGCTTTTCCAGCCGCTCAGCATTGACCTTTCGCCCATCCAGCAGGACGGGCAGGGTGATGTTCTCCGTCACGTCCAGCACCGGGATCAGGTTGTAGAACTGGTAAATGAGGCCCACCTGACGGCGGCGGAAGATGGCCAGCTGCTCCTCGTTCTGGGCAAACACATCCTGCCCCTCTAAGTACACCTTGCCGGATGTGGGGCGATCCACACCACCTAAGATATGCAGCAGGGTGGACTTGCCGGAGCCGGAGGGGCCGATGATGGCGACAAACTGTCCCTTCTCCACGGAGAAGGATACATCGTCCAAGGCCCGGACTTCATTTTCTCCCTGTCCATAGATCTTGGACAGGTGTTCGACTTTCAGGATTTCCATTGAAAATACCTCCTTTCGGGATGGTCTCAGGATACCATGTCCAGGTGACAGCATCGTGACAATTCGGTGAGAGAATCGTCACAATACCTGATGGTAGAATTTGATGAGAAATTTTGCACCGGTTCCGGTATTCATGGCCTGAATGGTGCCGTTCTGGGCGGCGATGATGGTGCGAGCCAGAGCCAGGCCGATGCCACAGCTTGATTCAGAAGCGTTTTTGCCCTTGTAGAACCGCTCAAAGAGATGGGGAAGGTCAGCTTCATCGAAGCCGCAGCCGGTATCCTCCACGGTGATGGCGGTGTAGAGGGCGGTCTGTTGGGCGTTGACGGTGATGGTGCCGCCGGACGGGGTATGCTCCATGGAGTTTTTCAGCAGGTTCCCAATGGCCTCCGCCGTCCAGACCGGGTCAGCGGTGAGGGATTCCGATGAGCAGGAAACCGCCAATTGCAGCCCCCGGAGCTCCAGGGGGATGGATAGGGGAGCGGCGGCCCGGTCGATCAGCTCCCGGACG
>SVLP01000053.1 GCA_015067895.1 Oscillospiraceae bacterium
TCCTGGACTTCACCGGCAGCGACGATAACTTCCAGGTGGACGAGGGCGAGATCAACATCGGCATCTCCGTCATCAAGGGCAATACCTTCCTGCTGGATGCCATGAACAAGGTCCTGGGCGAGATGAACGTGGATATGTTCAATACCATCATGGACGAGGCCATCGCCGTCCAGCCCGAGATCTAAAGACACAAAAACTTCTGACCGGACTGCTTCTGGCAGCCCGGTCAGAATGTGTATTTTCTAACTTTCGGAAGGAGCCACTTTACATGGATAAGCTGGCAAAGCTCTTTACGGATATCGGCAAGCTCTGGGGCCATTACTCCGGCGCCTATTTCACCGGTATCCGCAACACCCTGATCCTGGCGGTCCTCGCCACTTTGGCAGGCTGTCTGATCGGCCTCATCTGCGGCATCCTCAATACGATCCCCTATTCCAAGACGGACCATCCCCTGAAGCGGTTCTTCCTGTCTGCCATCCGGGTCCTGATCCGGATCTATGTGGAAGTCTTCCGCGGCACCCCCATGGTGCTCCAGGCGGTGTTCATCTACTACGGCCTGCCCTATTTCTCTGACGGCTCCATCGCCTTCAAGGGCCTCACCGGCATTTGGATCGCGGCCCTGCTGGTCGTCGCCATCAATACCGGCGCCTACATGGCCGAGTCCGTCCGGGGCGGCATCATCTCCATCGACCCCGGCCAGACGGAGGGCGCCAAGGCCATCGGCATGACCCATTATCAGACCATGGTCAATGTGATCATGCCCCAGGCCCTGCGCAACATCATCCCCCAGATCGGCAACAACTTCATCATCAATATCAAGGATACCTCCGTCATGTTCGTCATCGGCTTCGTGGATTTCTTCGCCACCCACCGGAACATCGTTGGTGTGAACCTGCTGTATTTCCCCTCCGCGGTGATCGAGATGGCGGGCTACCTGACCCTGACGCTGCTGGCCTCCTTCGGCCTGCGCTGGCTGGAGAAGAAGCTGGACGGCGATGCTAACTATGAGCTGGCCAGTGTGGATCCCCTGACCATGAGCGCCGGCACCTACAGCCACCCGGACCGCAGCACCCCCTTCGATGAGAAGAGCAAGGAGTTCACCGCGAAAGAGCTGAAGCGGGAACGCCGGGAAAGAAAACTGCAGGAGCTGCGCTATGGCAGACCGAAAGGAGACCGCTGATATGGCTGAAATGATCCTTCAGGTAAAGCACCTGTCCAAATCCTTCGGTACCCATGAGGTCCTGCGGGACATCGATTTTTCCGTCTGCAAGGGCGATGTGATTTCCATCATCGGCGCCTCCGGCTCCGGCAAGTCCACGCTGCTGCGCTGCATCAATCTGCTGGAGAATCCCTCCGACGGCCAGATCCTCTATCATGATGAGGATGTGCTCCGCCGTGGCTTCAATGTGCCCACCTACCGCAGCAGAGTTGGTATGGTATTCCAGTCCTTCAACCTCTTCAATAATATGACCGTGCTGGAGAATTGCATCGTCGGTCAGGTAAAGGTGCTGAAGAAGAGCCGGGAAGAGGCCCGGAAGCATGCCCTCTACTATCTGGAGAAGGTGGGCATGACCCCCTATATCAACGCAAAGCCCCGGCAGATCTCCGGCGGTCAGAAGCAGCGGGTGGCCATCGCCCGGGCCCTGGCTATGGATCCCGAGATCCTGCTCTTCGACGAACCTACCTCCGCTCTTGATCCCGAGATGGTGGGTGAGGTCCTGGAGGTCATGCGGAGCCTGGCCCGGGAAGGCATCACCATGCTGGTGGTCACCCACGAGATGGCTTTCGCCCGGGATGTCAGCAGCCGTGTGGTCTACATGGACAAGGGTGTCATCTGCGAAGAGGGTACCCCGGAGCAGGTCTTCGGCGATCCCCAGAAGCAGGAGACCCGTGACTTCCTGGCAAGATTCCTCAACAACTGAAACAAAAAACAGGTACAGCGGAAAAACCGCTGTACCTGTTTTTCGTTTGAAAGGGGAAGCACCTATCGTAGGGCGGGGGCTTGCTCCCGCCGCCAACCACCAATAAACGGCCGCAGCACCAAAGGAACGGTGCTGCGGTCAACTGTTTGACATATTGGAATTTGAAAGATGGAGGCAGGAAGAAAAATACCCGGTCATCGCGAACCAGTCAGCAGACTGGTGTGGCGATCCCACGGTTCATGGGATGATCCAGATCTCCTGAGTCGAAAATGTTGCGATTATCGGGGGGATTCCCACGCCAGTGTGCGCACTGGCTCGGAATGACCGCTTTTTTTGACATACTGCGATAAAACAGGTAGGGACAAGCCCTACCTGTTTTTTCTCTCTTACTTAAAGTACTTCACTGCAGCCTCGAACATACGGATATCGTAGTTGCCGGGGACGTTGCGGTAGAGGTCCTTGCCGATACGTTCGCTGTGGCCCATCTTGCCGAAGACTCTGCCGTCGGGAGAGGTGATGCCTTCAATGGCGAAGAGGGAGCCATTGGGGTTGAAGGCGGTGTCCATGGTGGGCTGGCCGTTCAGATCCACATACTGGGTAGCGATCTGGCCGTTGGCAGCCAGCTGCAGAGCCAGCTCGGGGGATGCGAAGAACCGGCCCTCGCCGTGGGAGATGGCAACATTCACGATATCGCCCTCGTTCATCAGGCTCAGCCAGGGGCTCTTGGTGGATGCGATCCGGGTGTGGACGATCCGGCTCTGGTGGCGGCCGATGGTGTTGAAGGTCAGGGTGGGGCAGGTGTCATCGGTGTCCCGGATCTCGCCGTAGGGCACCAGACCCAGCTTGATCAGGGCCTGGAAGCCGTTGCAGATACCGCACATCAGGCCGTCCCGGTCGTTCAGGAGCTTCATGACCTGCTCCTTGATGGCGGGGTTGCGGAAGAAAGCGGTGATGAACTTGGCGGAGCCGTCGGGCTCGTCGCCGCCGGAGAAGCCGCCGGGGATGAAGATCATCTGGGACTCAGCGATCTTCTCAGCCACGGTCTCCACGCTGCGGGAAACATCCTCCGCGGTCAGGTTGCGGATAACGGCGATCTCAGCCTCGCCGCCGGCGGCCATGACGGCCCGGGCGGAGTCGAATTCGCAGTTGGTGCCGGGGAACACGGGGATCAGCACCTTGGGCTTCGCTACCTTGACAGCGGGAGCGGTGCGGACAGGAGCAGCGCCGGAGAAAGTGGGGATCTTGGCATCAGTCTCCACGGTCTCGGTGGGATAGACGCCCTCCAGAGTGGCGGTGTTCAGCTTCAGCAGCTCGTCGATGGAGGCGCTGTCGCCGTCCAGCTCGATCACGGCCTCGGCGGTGGTTTCGCCGATCTTCATGACGCCGGGCAGCTCCACATCTTCGGTCAGCTCGGCGACCAGGAAGCCCCAGAGGCCCATGTGCCACTGGTCCTGAACGGAGCCGTTGGACTTAAAGCCGATGTTATTGCCAAAAGACATCTTCATAACAGCTTCACCGATGCCGTGCTCCACGGCCCAGGCGGCCTTGACCTTGCCGGCCTTGTGCAGCTGGTGGAAAGCTTCCCAGGTGGCTTTCAGGCTCTCAGCGGACTCGTCGGCAGCGCCGAAGAGGTAGACGGGATGGCCCGCTTCCTTGAACTCGGGGCTCAGGACGGTGTCCTTTTCCACGGGAGCGATGGCGAAAGAGATCAGAGTGGGAGGCACATCCTTGTCAAGGAAGGTGCCGGACATGGAGTCCTTACCGCCGATGGCGGCGGCGCCCAGCTCCAGCTGAGCATCCAGAGCGCCCAGCAGCGCGGCGAAGGGCTTGCCCCAGCGGTCGGGCTCTGCTTTGAGCTTCTCGAAGAACTCCTGGAGGGTCAGGTAGACCTTCTTGTAGTCAGCACCGGCAGCCACCAGCTTGGCGACGGAGGAGTAGATGGCGGCATGGGCACCGGTGTAGGGATCGATGGACAGGTGGTCGGGATCGCAGCCCCAGCTGAACACGCTGCCGGTGTTGGTTTCCTGACCGGGCAGCACGGGCAGCACAGCGGCCATGGCCTGGGCGGGAGTCAGCTGCCGCTTGCCGCCGAAGGGCATCAGGATGGAGCCGGCGCCGATGGTGGCGTCGAAGCGCTCCACCAGGCCCCGCTGGCTGGCGGTCTTCAGGTCGGAAGCCATCTCCCGGAGGCTGCCGTACAGAGGCTGGCTCAGGGGGGACAGGTCCTTTTCGGTGACGCAGACGGTGCTGTGCTTCACGGCGCCGTTGGTATCCAGGAAAGCGCGGCTCAGGTCGGCGATCTTTACTCCCTTCCAGGTCATGACCATCCGCTCTTCCTCGGTGACCACAGCCACCCGGTAGGCTTCCAGGTTCTCTTCCTGGGCATAGGCGATGAAGGTGTCGGCATCCTTGGCTTCCACCACCACGGCCATACGCTCCTGAGACTCGGAGATGGCGATCTCGGTGCCGTCCAGGCCCTCATACTTCTTGCGGACAGCGTCCAGGTCGATGGTCAGGCCGGGGGCCAGCTCACCGATGGCAACGCTGACACCGCCTGCACCGAAGTCGTTGCAGCGCTTGATCAGGCGGGTGACCTTGGGGTCACGGAACAGCCGCTGGATCTTCCGCTCCTCGGGAGCGTTGCCCTTCTGGACCTCGGAGGCCATGGTGGTCAGGGACTTGGCGTTGTGGCTCTTACTGGAGCCGGTAGCGCCGCCGATGCCGTCACGGCCGGTACGGCCGCCCAGCAGGACGATCACATCACCGGGGGCGGGACGCTCCCGGCGGACATTGTAAGCAGGAGCGGCAGCGACCACAGCGCCGCACTCCAGACGCTTGGCGATGTAGCCGTCATGGTACAGCTCGGCAACATGGCCGGTGGCCAGACCGATCTGGTTGCCGTAGGAGGAATAGCCAGCGGCAGCGGTCTGGCAGAGCTTTCTCTGGGGCAGCTTGCCGGGGAGAGTCTCGCTGAGAGACTTCCGGGGGTCGCCGGCACCGGTGACGCGCATGGCCTGATGGACATAAGCACGGCCGGACAGGGGATCGCGGATACAGCCGCCGATACAGGTGGCAGCGCCGCCGAAGGGCTCGATCTCGGTGGGATGGTTGTGGGTCTCGTTCTTGAACATCAGCAGCCAGTCCTGGTCCTCGCCGTTGACGGTGGCGGTGACATGGATGGAGCAGGCATTGATCTCCTCGCTCTCGTCCAGCTCAGGGAGCAGACCCCGCTTTTTCAGGGTCTTGGCACCGATGGTGGCGATGTCCATGAGGGTCTGGGGACGCTTCGCTGCCTTCTCCTCGCCGTAGACCTCCACACGGGCGGCAAGATAGCGCTCGTAGGCGGCCTTCACAGCCTCGTCGTGGATCTGGATGTTATCCAGGTGGGTGGAGAAGGTGGTGTGGCGGCAGTGGTCGGACCAGTAGGTATCCACCACACGGATCTCGGTGATGGTGGGATCTCTGTGCTCCTCATCCCGGAAGTAGGCCTGCAGGAACTTCAGATCGTCCAGGTCCATAGCCAGGCCCAGCTTGTCCAGCAGGGCGGAGAGGGCCTGATCGTCCATGGCGATGAAGCCTTCCACGGTGGCCACGGTCTCGGGCACGGCATACTGGGCAGCCAGAGTCTCGGGCATCTCCAGGGAAGCCTCCCGGCTCTCCACGGCGTTGATCACATGCTTCTTGATGGCGGCGATCTGCTCTCCGGTCAGGCTGCCGGTGAGGACATAGACCTTGGCGGTGCGGATGGTGGGACGGTCGCCCTGGGAGATGATCTGGATGCACTGGGCGGCGGAGTCGGCCCGCTGGTCATACTGACCGGGCAGGGGCTCCACGGCAAAGACGATGTCGCCCTGGGGGACCTCGAAGGTCACATCATCCACCTGGGGCTCGGAGAACACGGTGCCGACAGCGTAGTCGAACAGCTCCTTGGTGATGTTCTCCGCATCATAGCGGTTCAGGACCCGCAGAGCGGTGAGACCCTCGATCTGCAGGAAGTCCTTAACTTCCCGCAGGAGGCTGTCGGCCTCGTGGGTCTGACCCTGCTTCTTTTCAACATATACACGATAGACCATGGGGATCATTCCTCCTAGTTTCGTTATTTATTTGCCATCAGGGCCCGCTTGCCGATGTCGCTGCGGCGGTAGGCACCCTCGAAGGTTACGCCGTCGCTGATCCGATAGGCCTCCTTCACGGCTTCTTCCAGAGTATCGGCGATGGCGGTGGTGCCGGTGACCCGGCCGCCGGAGGTGACCAGGATGCCGTCCTGCAGCTTGGCACCGGCGATGTAGGTGTGCTGAAGGGCTTCCTCGGTAAACTGCATGGGCAGCCCCTTCTTGTAGGCGGTGGGGTAGCCGTTAGATGCCAGGATCACGCAGCAGGCGTGAGCGTCGGCGAACTTGACCTCGGTGTTCTCCAGGGTTCCATCGGTGCAGGCACGCATGACGGTCAGCAGGTCGCTTTCCAGCAGGGGCAGCACCACCTGGGTCTCCGGGTCGCCGAAGCGGCAGTTGTATTCGATCACCTTGGGGCCCTTGGGGGTCAGCATCAGGCCAAAGTACAGGCAGCCCTTGAAGGTGCGGCCCTCGGCGTTCATGGCGGCGATGGTGGGCAGGAAGATGGTCTGCATGCACTCAGCGGCGATGGCGTCGGTATAGTAGGGGTTGGGAGCGACGGTGCCCATACCGCCGGTGTTCAGGCCGGTATCATTATCGCCGATCCGCTTGTGGTCCATGGAGGAGACCATGGGCTTGACCACCTTACCGTCGGTGAAGGCCAGGACACTGACCTCGGGACCGGTGAGGAACTCCTCGATGACCACGCGGCTGCCGGACTTGCCGAAGACGCCGCCTTCCATCATGTCCCGGACGGCGGTGAAGGCTTCCTCACGGGTCTGGGCGATGATGACGCCCTTGCCCAGGGCCAGACCGTCAGCCTTGACCACGGTGGGGATGGGGGCGGTCTCCAGATACTTGAGGGCCTCGGCCATATCCTCAAATACGGCGTATTCCGCGGTAGGGATGCCGTACTTCTTCATCAGGTTCTTGGAGAAGACCTTACTGCCTTCGATGATGGCGGCATTGGCTCTGGGGCCGAAGCAGGGGATGCCCTTGCCTTCCAGGGCGTCCACGCAGCCCAGAACCAGGGGATCGTCGGGAGCCACCACGGCGTAGTCGATCTTGTTTTCTACGGCGAAAGCAACGATTCTTTCGATATCGGTGGCACCGATGGCCACGCACTCAGCATCCATGGCGATGCCGCCGTTGCCGGGGCAGGCATAGATTTTGGTAACTTCGGGATTCTTCTTCAGGGAACGGATGATGGCGTGCTCACGGCCACCGCCACCAACAACAAGCAGTTTCATGGGAATTACCTCCTGAGATGAATTGACAATTGACAGTTGACAGTTCCGATGATTCGGCAGACGATGCTATAATTGTACATTGTCCATTGTCAATTGTCAATTTCCTTAAAGCGCACCAACAGGGGGCAGCCCGTTTGGGCTGTCCCCTGAGGATGTTTTTTAGTGATGGAACAGACGCATGCCGGTGAAGGCCATGACGATGCCCTTCTTGTCGCACTCTTCGATGACCAGATCGTCACGGATGGAGCCGCCGGGTTCGGCGATGTACTTGACGCCGGAAGCGGCGCCCCGCTTGACGGAGTCGGGGAAGGGGAAGAAAGCGTCGGAGCCCAGGGAAACGGCGTCACGGGAATCCAGCCATGCCCGCTTCTCGTCAGCGGTCAGGGGCTCGGGACGGACGGTGAAGTAGTTCTGCCAGATGCCCTCGGCGCAGACATCCTCCTCGTTGCCGTTGATGTAGCCGTCGATCACATTGTCGCGGCCGGGACGGCCCAGATCCTCGCGGAAGGGCAGGTTCAGGGTCTTGGGATGCTGACGCAGGAACCAGGTATCGGCCTTGCCGCCGGCGAGACGCACGCAGTGGACTCTGGACTGCTGACCGGCACCCACACCGATGGCCTGGCCGTCATAGGCAAAGCATACGGAGTTAGACTGGGTGTACTTCAGGGTGATCAGAGATACGATCAGGTCGATCTTGGCGCTCTCGGGCAGGTCCTTATTGGCGGTAACGATGTTCTCCAGCAGGTGCTCGCCGATCTTAAAGTTGTTGCGGCCCTGCTCGAAGGTGATGCCGAAGATCTGCTTGCGCTCCTGGGCATCGGGAACATAGTCAGCGTCGATCTGGACAACATTGTAGCTGCCCTTGCGCTTGGCCTTCAGGATGGCCAGGGCTTCCTCGGTGTAGCCGGGGGCGATGACGCCGTCGGAGACCTCGGGAGCGATCAGCTTGGCGGTCAGCTCGTCGCAGACATCGGAAAGAGCCACCCAGTCGCCGAAGGAGCACAGACGGTCGGTGCCGCGGGCACGGACATAGGCGCAGGCCAGGGGATTCTCGTCAAGACCTTCCACATCCTCAACGAAGCAGGCCTTCTTCAGGTCCAGGGGCAGGGGCTTGCCCACAGCGGCGGAGGTGGGAGAAACGTGCTTGAAGGAGGTGGCACAGGGCATGCCGGTGGCCTCCTTCAGCTCCTTGACCAGCTGCCAGGAGTTCAGGGCGTCCATGAAATTGATGTAGCCGGGGCGGCCGTTCAGGATCTGGATGGGCAGCTCGGAGCCGTCGTGCATATACAGGGAAGCGGGCTTCTGATTGGGGTTGCAGCCGTACTTCAGCTCAAAATTCTTCATAGTATCTGGTTATCCTCCGATCAGTTGTGCTTGTTGATGATCCGCTGCTCATATTCGCGGGTCTCAAGGTTGGTGTAGCGGACGAACAGGGAGATCTTGTTGTTCTCATCCAGGTTGGTCCACAGCTCTTCGGTGAAAGCGTCGATGTCAGCGGGGATGGAAACACGCTCAGGCTCGCCCTGGAAGGTGGGGATCACGGGATTTCCGTCGCAGACGTAGGTGTGCAGGAAGTGGCCCAGACCCTTGGTGGCAGGGTACTCCCAGAAGAACCTTGCGCAGTTCATGCCTTCGGGGTCGGCGGCCTTCAGGATGGACATCTTGTAGGAGCCGTTGCCGGCCTGGATGCCGGAGATCCGGGGGGTCCAGTTGGGGCCGTCGTCCTCGAACTGACGGGTCCGCAGGGCGGCTTCCCAGCTTTCGCCTCTGGCGGCGAACTCCCAGATGGTGTCGGTCTGGTCACCGTTGGTGACGATCAGGCCATTGCCCAGCTCCCGGACGGGATGATAGATGATCAGATGGGGATCCTTCATCAGGGCGGGATCGTGGGCTTCGGTGCGGATGCCGTCGGGCTCCAGGCAGAAGACACGGTTGCGGGAGTTGACGCTGCGGCCCATGATGAAGTAAGCGGCGACGGCCTTCTTACCGTCGGGGGTGACGCCAAGGACGATGCCACGGCCGGGATAGGTGTTTCCGTCCAGGCGCTCCGCCATGGACTTGATCTCATAAACGTTCATTGGTAATAACCTCCGGTTTATTTAATGATAACGGTACGGCCTTCCACACACAGCCGGTCCTGGCAGAACAGAGCCACGGCTTCCGGCAGGAGCTTCCACTCCGCCTGCTCCATGATCCGCTTCTGCAGAGTTTCGGGGGTATCATCGTGATGGACCTCCACGGCCTTCTGGGCGATGATGGGGCCGCCGTCACATTCCTCGCTGACGAAGTGGACGGTGGCGCCGGAAAGCTTCACGCCGTACTCCAGCGCTTTCTCGTGGACATGGAGACCGTAAAAACCTTCGCCGCAGAAGCTGGGGATCAGAGCGGGATGGACATTCATGACGGCATTGGGGTAGGCGTTCACCAGCTCCTCGGTAAAGATGACCATGCAGCCCGCAAGGACCACCAGATCGATACGGAGCTCCTTCAGCAGCTCCACCAGAGCCACGGTCATGGCCCGATTGGAGGCGAACTCCTTCCGGGGCAGCACATAGCCGGGGATGCCGACCTTGGCGCCCCGCTCCAGGGCGTAAGCTCCCGCCTTGGAGGAGATGACGGCAACGATCTCGCCGCCGCCCAGTTCGCTGCGGAGCTGGGCATCGATCAGCGCCTGGAGATTGGTGCCGCCGCCGGATACCAGTACAGCGATCCTTTTTTTCACTTCAGGATCACCTTTTCCTCGCCCTTGACGATCTTACCGATCACGTAGGCGTTCTCGCCGTTGGCCTTCAGGATCTCCAGAGCCTCGTCCAGCTGGCTGGCAGGGACCACGACGCTCATGCCGACACCCATGTTGTAGGTGTTGAACATGTCACGCTCGGGCACATTGCCGAAGGACGCGATGAGGTCAAAGATGGGGAGAACTTTGACGGAGGCCTTGTCGATCTCGGCGCAGAGGCCATCGGGGATGGAGCGGGGGATGTTCTCGTAGAAGCCGCCGCCGGTGATGTGGGAAATACCCTTCACATCCACCTTCTCCAGCAGAGCCAGGACGCTCTTGACATAGATCCGGGTGGGGACCAGCAGAGCCTCAGCGATGGTCTTGCCGCCCAGTTCCTCTCTGGGAACATAGAGCAGAGGATCGTTGTTGTCGATGTTGAAGGCCTTCCGGCAGAGGCTGAAGCCGTTGCTGTGGATGCCGGTGGAGGCCAGCGCGATCACCACGTCACCTTCGCACA
>SVLP01000010.1 GCA_015067895.1 Oscillospiraceae bacterium
CCAGCGTATCCAAGTCTATGATTACCGGCTCCCGCCGTGCGTTGTTTTTCCATGCTTCCATAAAAACACCCCCGTTTCGTCTAGTATACACGAAACGGGGGCGTTTGGATAGTTCTTTGACAAGCTGGAACGCCGCAGTTCAAGGTGAACTGCGGCGTTTACATTATTTGACGATCTCCAGCAACTTGTAGAGCATGTGGTACAGGGTGCGGATCTCTTCGGGGGTCAGATTGACGCATTTGGTCATCTCGCCGGGGATGTGGAGGGCGTCGTCGCGCATGGCTTCACCGCGCTCGGTGATGGTGACGATCAGGTTGCGCTCGTCCTGGTCGCTGCGGCGGCGGGTGACCAGGCCCTTGTCCTCCAGCTTTTTCAGCAGGGGAGTCAGGGTGCCGGAGTCCAGGTAGAGCTCCTGGCCCAGGGCCTTGACGGTCATGGCCTTGTGCTCCCAGAGCACCATCATGGTGATGTACTGGGTGTAGGTCAGGCCAAGCTTGTCCAGCCAGGGCTTGTAGAGCTTGATGGTTTCCCGGGCGCAGGCGTAGAGGGGGAAGCAGAGCTGCTTGCGCAGCTTCAGGGCATCATAGTTTTTCTCATCCATGTCAGAATTCGTGCACCTCCGGTTCATCGGTGAAGGAACAGATGGCCGCAACAGCGTTTGCCAGGTAGTAGACCTCGGTATTGCCGTCGCCGGGGGTATACATGGCCTTCAGACTGGGATAGTTGTCCAGCATATGCACCTGGGCTTCGATGTTGTCGTCCAGGATGGCCTCGGCCTGGAGCCGGAGCCAGCGGCCCTCGTGCATGGCGCTGATCTCGACCTTGGGATTGGCCTTCAGCTGGTTGGCCACATCCTTGACCTTGCCGGTCTGGATGTACAGGCGGCCATCGTAGAGGTCGATGGTGCCGAAGGGGCGGACGCGGGGCTGGTCGCCGTCGACGGTGGCCAGGTAGTAGGTACCGCAGGACTTCAGGAACTCGTATACTTCATGCATACAGGAATCCTCCTTGTTGATATTGTTGCTTTTAATTTAGCACAATTTTCGCCAAAGCTCAAGGCTTATTTGTATGGCTGCGAAAAAAAGTATGTGTTTTCAGGACAAATTCAGATACGAGACTGCAGGGCTTTGTGAAGTAGACAAATGCACACAAGTGTGCTAATGTAGGCATGAGCATCACCCACTGATTGTGGATGGAGAAGAGGAGAAGCGATTGGCATGAAGCAGGAATTTTATTATGATTCCCAGGATGGGAAAAACACGCTCCATGGCATCCGGTGGGAGCCGGAGGGCAAGGTTCGGGCGGTATTGCAGATCGTCCATGGTATGGCCGAGCACATCGAGCGATATGGGGAATTCGCGGCGTATCTGGCCCAGCGGGGCGTGCTGGTGGTGGGGCATTCCCATCTGGGGCACGGTAAGTCTGCTGCGTGCGCTGAGGATCTGGGATATTTCGCGGAGCCGGACGGCAATGGCTGTGTGCTCGGGGATATCCATGCGCTGCGAAAGATGACCCAGCAGGCCTATCCCGGGGTGCCCTATTTTATTCTGGGCCACAGCATGGGCTCCTTTCTGACAAGGCAGTATCTGGGGCTCCATGGCGAGGGTCTGACCGGAGCTGTCATCATGGGTACCGGCGACATCCCCGTTCCCGTACTGGTCTGCGCCAAGGGACTTTGCCGGGTGATCGCAATGTTCAAGGGCTGGCGGCATCGGAGCGCGCTTGTGGACAGCTTTGTCAACGGCGGCTTCGAAAAGAAGCTGGGGATGGGCTGGCTGTCGAAAAATGAGGAGAATGTCCGGCAGTACGTGGAGGATCCCTTCTGCGGCTTCCGGTTTACGCTGAACGGTTTCTACGGGCTTTTCAGTGGTCTGGAGTGTGCCTCCCGCACGGAGCGGGCCGGACAGATCCCGGATATCCGCATCCATTTCTGTGCCGGTGCCGAGGATCCGGTGGGCGGAAACGGTAAGGGTGTGGAGGCGGTGTACCGCAGGTATCTGCGGCAGGGTGTGAACGCCACGCTGAGGCTCTACCCTGGCGACCGCCATGAGATCCTCAAGGAGGATGACCGGGTGCAGGTGTTTAAGGATATGTATCGGTTTATTCTGGCTGGGAACGGCTGGAATAAATAGGATCAAAGGGCGAGAGGGATCCCGACCTTTTGCGCTGCTTGTATTTCTCCGGGAAATGTGGTAGGATGTTGACAGAAACGAAAAGGAGGTTTCGCTATGAAATTGAGACGATTCTTTGCGGTGCTGCTGGTGCTGGTTCTGGTGCTGGCGGGCTGCTCCGAGGCCATCGACGACAGCGAGATCCGCGCGGATGCGGTGGTGCTGCTGGAGAGCTTCGTGGACAATGACTATGATGCCTGTCGGGCGATTCTGGATGAGTCGGTGTCCGACAGTGATCTGCAGGGTATCTTTGAGCCCATCCACACCGCACTGGCGGAGCTGGGCGCGTATGAGATGACCGCCGTGAATTGGAATCGGAAGGTGTCCGGTGACCAGGATGTGACGGCCATCCGGTATCTGATCGAGGCTGAGAGTGGCAAGTACTATCTGAGCGTGTCCAAGCTGGCGGGCCAGGAGGGGCTTGCGGGCTTCCAGGTCGAGCAGGCTGCCGAGGATGCAGAGCCGACCACGCCCATCGGGCCGGTGCACTGGGCCTTTACGGGCATCGGCGTGGCGGTGTTCGGCTTCGTCATCTGGATGGTGGTGGACTGCGCCCGGCGGAAGATGAAGCGCAAGTGGCTGTGGCTGCCCCTGATCCTGCTGGGCATGGTGATCCTGACCTTCACCATGCAGGACGGCGGGTTCTCCTTCCGGTTCAACATCGGACTGTATCTGGGCATCACAGAGCTGACGACCTTTGCCGCAGGCGGTTTCCGGGCGAAGCTGTATGTGCCCGTGGCGGCCATCGCGTATTTTGTGAAGCGGAAGCAGCTGACGATCGGGGAAGAGAAGCCGGAAATCATCGAGACGGCACAATGATCGTGCAGGCAGCACCCCCGAGTGGGGTGCTGCTTTTTTGCGCCGGGCTGCGCAATCAGTTATTCAAAAACCGATGGAACCGACAGTCTGCTGAGAAATGTTGGATTTTCACCCTAAAGAATTATTAAGATTTTATTATTTTCCTGAGAAAATTTGAAAAGCAGTTGAAATCTCAACGATGGTATGCTATAACTGTACAGGAAATCCGGCCCTGCCGGTTAACAATGATATCAACTACATGATAGATAGATCGAGGTTATGAAATGAAACTGCTTACTGTTACCGTGCCCTGTTACAATTCTCAGGATTACATGGAAAAGTGCATTGAGTCCCTGCTGCGCGGCGGCGAGCGGGTGGAGATCATCGTCATCGACGACGGCTCCAAGGACGCAACCGGCGCCATCGGCGACCGGTATGCCGCCCAGTATCCCAGCATCGTCAAGGTCATCCACCAGGAGAACGGCGGCCACGGCGCGGGCATCAACGCCGGTCTGAAGGCCGCCACCGGCAAGTATTTCAAGGTCGTGGACTCCGACGATGAGGTGAGCTCCGACTTTGTCGCCTTCCTGGATCGGCTGGAGCTGTGCGACCGGCAGGGCGGCGTTGACCTGTTCGTCACCAACTACTATTACGTTCACACCGACGGCATCGGTGACCGCTCCATCAACTACTCCAACGTGCTGCCCGAGGGCCGCATCTTCACCTGGGGCGACACCAAGCGGTTCCAGATCCACCAGATGCTGACCATCCATTCCTGCACCTTCCGCACCGAGGTCATGCGCCTTTGCGGCGGCGAGCTGCCCCGGAAGGTCTTCTACGAGGACAATCTGATGGTCTGCCGGACGCTGCCCTATGTGGAGCGGATGTTCTACATGAATGTCGACCTGTACCGCTACACCATCGGCCGGGAGGGACAGTCCGTTCAGGATGACGTTTCCCGCCGCCGGTATACCCACCATATCCAGATCGCGGAGACCTGCTTCAAGTCCGTGGATCTGGACGCTCTGACTGTCCGCCAGCATCAGCAGTATATGAAGCATGAGCTGTTCATGCTCTTCTGCATCGCCACCGCCTTTACCCGCACCAACAAGAGTGCCGAGGCGGATGCAGCCCTTGAGGTGATGTGGAAAAATTGCGAGGCCCACAACAAGAAGTGGGCGGATCACTTCCGCAAGAAGTCCATCCTGCTGTTCGCCCAGGCTCCCGGTAAGGTGGGTCAGACCCTGGTGGGCGGCGCGTATAAGCTGGCCAATAAGGTCGTGCGGTTCAACTAACATACATAACGTGAAACGCCAGAGTCCGTTGACTCTGGCGTTTTTGCGGTCAGTTCGCTGGGATCTGCTCCAGTGCATCGCTGGTTTTCTGAGCCAGGGCGCACATTTCTTTGGTCACGGTCATGGGGGAGCAGTTGACGGTGCATTCGTAGTAGCGGTGGATGCGGCGGATGTCCAGGAGCAGGGGCACGAGGGTGGGTTTGCTGAGAAGCAGAAGCTCGATGGCGTATTCGAAGCGCTTTCCCTTGTTTTCGTAGATCTGGTTCAGGACGATGGGATCCACCAGGGCTTCACAGCGGCGTTCGATGCTGTCGTAGAGGGCGATGAACCGGGAGACATCGCCAGTGGGGAGCAGGGAATGGCTCAGGCGTTTTTTCAGCTTCCGGGCCTCCTTGCTGATGGCGTTGGGATTTACGACGGTGACACTGTAATAGAGGATCAGCAAAATGGAGGTTCCCATGGAGACGATGAATTCGTTGCAGAAGATCCGATACCAAAAGGCGTGGTCAGTCTCCGTGGGGGCCGGGATATAGAGCAGGAGAATGCTGGCGAAGAGCGTCAGGAGCACGTTTCCGGTGATGTACCACATGAGCCGCTTGTAGCGGTTTTTCAGGCTGGTCACGATGTAGTCCAGGGTCATGTCCTGGGCAGACAGGGCATCGATCCGGGAGAGGAAGAAGGTGTAGCCCGCGGCGGTGATGCCGTAGAGTCCTGCGATGATCTGGGCGCAGGTGGTGACGATGGTACGCAGGACATCCGCACCGGGGAAAAAGCTGACCCGGGTGGACAGCAGAAGCACGGCGATGTGCAGGGCGATGGTGGCGCACAGAAGAATGTGGCCGGTCAGGAATTTTGCGGCGGTGTTCTTTTTTTCATTCATGGGGACACCTCCTTGGTGTCTTCCATTATAAGCCATGGCCGGCGTTGGTGCAAGCATTGTTTTTCAGGTTGCATCTTCTGTAAAAGTGTGGTAGAATCAAAAGACATTCACCCGAAAGGATGGACGAGTATGAAGATCCACGAATCTGCGGAAAATTACCTGGAGACGATCCTGATGCTGCAGCAGCGCAAGGGCAGTGTCCGCTCCATTGATATTGCGAATGAGCTGGAATTCTCCAAGCCCAGCGTTTCCGTTGCTATGAAGAATCTGCGGCTGAACGGCTATATTGAAGTCGACGCCGCCGGACAGATCCATCTGCTGCCGGAGGGTCAGCGGATCGCCGAGGCGGTGCTGGAGAAGCATAAGCTGATGACCCAGTTTCTCATTGCCCTGGGCGTGAGCCCGGAGGTGGCGGCGGAGGATGCCTGCCGGATCGAGCATGTCTTAAGCAACGAGAGCTTTGAGGCCATCAAGGAGCATGCCCGGAAGTACAACAGAATTTAACGGTGGGGAACGGCAGAAAGGCCGTTCCCTCTTTCTTTTTTTGCACGGGTGTGCTATAATCTTACCATCTTAGAGATAATGGAGGTCATTCCATGGACATTCAGAAGATCAATCAGATTTTTGCGGACACCGCCTATGTACGTATGGGCGGCAGTGCCGAGGAGCTGAAGTGCGCCGAGTATCTTGCCGGCCTGTGTGCCGAGTTTGGCGGCAAGGCTGAGATCCAGCCCTTTGCCGTGCAGATGGCGGATATCAAGGAAGCAAAGCTCTATGCCGACGGCATCGAGATCCCCTGCAAGGGCTACCGCATCGCAGGCTCCGCCGAGATCGAGGCACCTTTCTACTATCTGGCCAATACCGATGCCTACTCCCTGAGCCTGTGCAAGGGCAAGATCGTCATGATCGACGGCTACATGGGCTACTGGCGGTATCAGGACATTCTGGAGCATGGCGCGGTGGGCTTCATCACCTATGACGGCCATGTGAACTATGCCGACCGGGACATCGACCAGCGGGAGCTGCGGCCCCATGTGGCAAAGGGCAACAAGCTCCCCGGCGTGAACATCAACGCCAAGGATGCCGTGAAGCTGGTGGAGAACGAGACGAAGACGGTCAAGATCGTGCTGCAGCAGGACGAATACGAGGGCAAGAGCCACAATGTGGTGCTGGACATCCCCGGCGAGATCGACGAATGGATCGTGCTGACGGCACACTATGATTCCACCTCTCTGAGTACCGGCGCTTACGACAACATGTCCGGCTCCATCGGCATTCTCGCCATGGCGGAGCACTTCATGACCGCACCTCATAAGCGGGGCATCCGGATGATCCTGACGGGCAGCGAGGAGCGGGGACTGCTGGGCTCCAAGGCGTGGGTCAAAGACCATCCGGAGCTTGTCGAAAAATGCGTGCTGAACGTGAACCTGGATATGATCGGCTCCATCATGGGCAAGTTCCACGCCTGCGTCACCGGCGAGGAGAAGCTGCGCCATTACATCGAATATTTTGCAAAGGAGCAGGGCTTCGGCATCGGCGTGGTGCAGGGGGTCTATTCCTCCGATTCCTCCCCCATGGCCGATGCGGGTATCCCCGCGGTGAGCTTCGCCCGGCTGGCGGCCAACAACACCGGCACCATCCACAACAGCTACGACACCCTGAAGCTGATGAAGGGCGAGCACATGGTGCGGGACATTGAATTCATCCAGACCTTCGTGGATCGGATGGCGAATGCTGTCCATATGCCCGTGAAGCGGGAGATCCCCGAGAATATGAAGGAGCGGCTGGACGAGTATCTGGGCCGGAAGCGTCCCAAGGAGGCATAAAATATGAAAAAGCGCACCGCTGCGGCGGTGCGTTTTTACGTGCACTCCAGAATAGTATGTCATCGCGAGGGGCAAAGCCCCGTGGCGATCTCCTGGTACATTCTTCATATTTCAACGCAGTACCAGGAGATTGCCGCGCCCTTACGGGCTCGCAATGACAGAGGTGACTTGATGCGGGTTCTTCTGCTTTGGGTAGGGCAGGTTTCAGAGCGGGTCGGGGGGCATGCCCCACCTTGCAGAGGGGATTCGTGACAAAATCACTTTACGCATTGCATCAAGTATGCTATGATACCGTCACAAAGGAGGAATGGATATGCAATATGTGATTTCATTTTTAGAGGGCATCGTGACCTTCATTTCGCCCTGCCTGATGCCCATGCTGCCGATCTACATCAGCTATTTTGCCGGCGGCGGGGAGCGGAGCACGGGCAAGACCCTGACGTGTGCCGGTGGCTTCGTGCTGGGCTTTACGGCGGTGTTCGTGGCTCTGGGCGCGCTGGCCGGGACTGTCGGCAGCTTTCTGATCCGATATCAGACCATCGTCAACCTCGTGCTGGGCGGCATCGTGGTTCTGTTCGGTCTGAACTTTCTGGGTGTGCTGAATCTGAACCTCTTCAAAGGCATGCGCGGTGAGGTGAAGACGGCGGATATGAATTTCTGGTCTGCCTTTGTCTTCGGCGTGGTATTCAGCGTGGGCTGGACGCCCTGTGTGGGTGTGTTCCTGGGGTCTGCGCTGATGCTGGCTTCCCAGCAGGGAAGCGCGATGGTCGGTACCCTGATGCTGCTGAGCTATTCCCTGGGATTGGGTGTGCCGTTTCTCGTCAGTGCGGTGCTGATCGATCAGCTCAAGTCGGCGTTTACCTTTATCAAGCGGAACTATGGCGTTATCAATAAGGTCTGCGGCGGGCTGCTGATCGTCGTGGGCGTGCTGATGATGACGGGGCTGCTGACCAGATTTTTGAACGCCATGAATTAAGGAGGTTGCTATGAACAATTCGACCTATAAACTGATCGTGACGATTTTGGTTCTTGTAATTTTGATCGGAGGCGCGGTGCTGCTGTACCGGAATCTGTCGGGAAGCGTGGATATCGCGGAAGCGATCCCCACGGAAACCATTTCGGAAAACCTGGCTCCGGAGTTTACTGTGACCGATGGCGAAGGCAATGCGGTGAAGCTCTCGGATTTCCGGGGAAAGGGCGTTGTGCTGAATTTCTGGGCCAGCTGGTGCGGCCCGTGCAAGAGTGAGATGCCCCACTTCCAGGCGGCCTACGAGGAGTACGGCGACGAGCTCCATTTCCTGATGGTCAATATGTCCGACCCCTTCGGTGACCCCAGGGCGGACTCCGACGCGTTCCTGACTGAGGGCGGCTATTCCTTCCCGGTGTACTATGATACCGGGGCAGAGTGCGCCTACGGCTACGGCGTCACCGGCATTCCCATGACCTTCTTCATCGATGCTGAGGGTCATATCGTCAGCGGGAAGTCGGGTATGATCTCCCAGGCGGATCTGGAACGGCGAATCCTGACCATCCTGGATTGACAAATGTCGTCAAAAGGTCTACAATAAGCCCATACATTCTTTTTGAGGTGATCCACATGAACAAACTCGGCATGGAGACCCGCTGCATCCAGGCGGGCTATGCTCCCGGCAACGGCGAACCCCGCCAGATCCCTATCATCCAGTCCACCACCTTCAAGTATGCCACCTCCGAGGAGATGGGCAAGCTCTTCGATCTGGAGGCCAGCGGCTACTTTTACTCCCGGCTCCAGAATCCCACCTGCGACATGGTGGCGGCCAAGATCTGCGCCCTGGAGGGCGGCAGCGCGGCCATGCTGACCGGCTCCGGCCAGGCGGCCAACTTCATGACCATTTTCAACATCGCAGGCGCGGGCGACCATGTGGTCTCCTCCACCGCCATCTACGGCGGCAGCTTCAACCTGTTCAATGTGACCATGCGGCGCATGGGCATCAACTTCACCTTCGTCGATCCCGACTGCACCGAGGAGGAGCTCCGGGCCGCCTTCAAACCCAACACCAAGGCTCTGTTCGGCGAGACCATTGCCAATCCCGCCCTGACGGTGCTGGACATCGAGAAGTTCGCCAAGGTCGCCCATGAGCACGGTGTGCCCCTGATCGTGGACAACACCTTCGCCACCCCCGTCAACTGCCGTCCCTTCGAGTGGGGCGCGGACATCGTTACCCACTCCACCACCAAGTACATGGACGGCCACGCCAGCGCCGTCGGCGGTGTCATCGTCGACTCCGGCAAGTTCGACTGGACCAAGTACCCTGACAAGTTCCCCGGCCTGTGCACCCCCGATGACAGCTACCACGGTGTCACCTACACCGAGCGGTTCGGGCTGGGGGGAGCCTTCATCACCAAGTGCACCGCCCAGCTGATGCGGGACTTAGGCTGTATCCAGAGCCCCCAGTCCGCCTTCATCCTGAACCTGGGTCTGGAGAGCCTGCCCTTCCGGATGAAGCAGCACTGCGCCAACGCCCAGGCCATCGCCGAGTACCTCCAGAGCAACGAGAAGGTTGCCTGGGTCAAGTACTGCGGCCTGAAGGGCGACAAGTATTACGACCTGGCCCAGAAGTACATGCCGGGTGGCTCCTGCGGCGTCATCTCCTTCGGTCTGAAGGGCGGCAGAAAGGCCGCTGAGGTCTTCATGAAGCATCTGCAGCTGGGCTCCATCGAGACCCACGTTGCCGACTCCCGCACCTGCTGTCTGCACCCGGCTTCTGCCACCCACCGGCAGATGACCGACGAGCAGCTGGATGCCGCCGGTGTCGGTGCCGACCTAATCCGGCTCAGCTGCGGTCTGGAGAACGTCAATGATCTGATCGCGGATATCGCCCAGGCCATCGACAAGACTTGATCCATTGTAAAAGAAATCGCCATGCCCGGCTGGGCATGGCGATTTTTGCACGTTTATGGAATTAGTCCTCGACGATCTCGGCCTCGGGGGCGTTCTTCTTGACGGACTCGATGCCGTTGAGGCAGGAAGCCTTGGCCTTGTAGCCCTCGGAGGTGGCGATGATCTGGCCGTTGGTGGCCTTCAGGCGGAAGCGGAATTCGCCGGCCTTGTCCGTGTACATCTCAAACTTGGGATGCTTGACCTGCTCGAAGTTTTCGACGGTCTGATCTTCAACACCGGCGGCGGGAGCATTCTTCTGCACGGAGGCGACGCCGTTCAGGCAGGCGTCCTTGGAGTTGTAGACCTCGGAGGTGGCGATGACCTGGCCGTTGGTGTGCTTCAGGTCGAACTTGATGCCGGAGGCGACGGTGCGGATGACGAATTTGCTCATAATAATACGTTCCTTTCTCCACAATGTGGATAAAATGTCTAAAAAGATGATATCATGGAAGGAATTCTTTGTCAATATTATGAAGGGCATGAATTGCGCACAATTCGGTACAGCGTGTATCTTGCAATAAACGGGGGTATGTGGTAGAATATTGCAAAACTGTGCGGAGGTGATCGTGTGTACGGTGAAACGGATTATGAAGCCATGGGGCCCGTGCCGACATTGGCGGCGGGGGAGCACATCCTCTGGCGGGGCAAGCCCAAAAAGAGCGCCTATGTGGCGGACAAGGCGCTGTCCATGCTGCCCATTGCGGTGATCTGGATGGTCTTTGATTTCCAGTTTCTGTGGGCCGCGGGCGGTGATGCTGCGCTGATCCTGTTTTTGCTGGTGCATATGATGCCCGTGTGGCTGTGGATCGGCAATGCGGTGACCTCCGTTGTCCAGTGGCGCAATGAGGACTACTTCCTCACCAACAAGCGCATCATCATCCGCAAGGGTGTGTTCAAGCCCGCCCGGCAGTCCGTGTTCCTGCGGGATGTACACAGCCTGCAGGTGCACTATGGTCTGCTGGATCGCATCTTCGGCTCCGGTGACATCTACATCAACTACGCCGTCCACGGCCACGGGAAGCATCGCCGCACCAGCGGCTGGTTCCTGATGAATCTGGCGGAGCCCGAGCCGCTCCGCGAGCGCATCGAGCTGCTGGCCATGGAGGCCGCGCCCGACGGAAATAAGGAAGAAATCTACTATTAAGGAGGCCACGTTATGCCCATTCAGATCCCCAATGACCTCCCCGCAGCGGAGACCCTGAAAAAAGAAAACATCTTCGTCATGACCCAGACCCGGGCAGAGACCCAGCACATCCGACCCTTAGAGATCGTGCTGCTGAATCTGATGCCCACCAAGATTGTCACCGAGACCCAGCTGAGCCGTCTTCTGGGCAATACGCCATTGCAGGTGCATCTGGAGCTGATGAAGATGTCCACCCACAAGTCCAAGAATGTGTCGGCGGAGCATTTGCTGACCTTCTACAAGACCTTCGACGAGCTCAAAGACCGGAAATTCGACGGCATGATTATCACCGGCGCACCGGTGGAGCTGATGGACTTCGAGAAGGTGGATTACTGGCCGGAGCTTTGCCAGATCATGGAGTGGAGCAAGACCAATGTCCATTCCACCTTCCACATCTGCTGGGGCGCCCAGGCGGGCCTTTACTACCACTACGGCATCCCCAAGCACACCCTGGACAAGAAGCTCTTCGGTGTGTATCCCCACCGGGCGGATTACAAGCGCTCCATCCTGCTCCGGGGCTTCGACGATGAATTCTGGGTGCCCCACTCCCGCCACACCACCGTGCTGCGGGAGGACATCGCCGCCAAGCCTGGGCTGAAGATCGTGGCATCCTCCGAGCAGGCGGGCGTGTACTGCGTCATGAACAAGGAGGGACGGCAGATCTTCGTCACCGGCCACAGTGAGTATGACGCCGACACCCTGAACCGGGAGTATGTCCGGGACAAGAAGCTGGGTCTGCCCATCGAGCCGCCCGCCAACTATTTCCCCGATGACGACGATACCCAGGAGCCCATCGTCCGGTGGCGGGGCCACGCCCATCTGCTGTTTTCCAACTGGCTCAACTATTTCGTCTACCAGACCACGCCCTATGATATCATGACCATCGGTCAGAACGAAGAGGAGGCTTGATATGTCCAAAAGCTTCAAGCGGATCGTGACACTGTTGCTGGCGTTGGTCACTGTGTTGGCGCTGATGCCTGCAACGCAGGCGGAGGCCGCCGCCCTAAAGCAGGGAAGCAGCGGCAGTCAGGTCAAGCAGCTGCAGCAGAACCTGATCGGTCTGGGCTATCTCAGCGGCTCCGCCGATGGAAGCTTCGGCGCGAAGACGAAGGAGGCCGTGAAGAAGTTCCAGTCCGCCTATGGCCTGGCTGCCGACGGCAGTGCGGGGCAGGCCACCCAGACTGCTGTGCGCAATGCCGTCGTCCGGCTCCAGGTGGAGCTGAAGAACGCAGGCTATGCCCCCGGCGCCGCCGACGGTCACTTCGGCAGCAAGACCAAATCGGCCCTCCAGGCCTTCCAGAAGGATAAGGGTCTGGACAAGACCGGTTTGGCGGACAAGGCCACCTGGTCGGCCATCAACAGCCGCTCCGGCGGTCTCAAGGCGGGCAGCTCGGTCAAAAAGGGCAGCTCCGGGGCCCAGGTCAAGCAGCTGCAGCAGGCGCTGATCGGTCTGGGCTACCTGAGCGGCAGTGCCGACGGGCTGTATGGTACGAAAACGGCGGAGGCCGTGAAGAAATACCAGCGCGCCTACGGCCTGGGCGTGGATGGCAGCGCGGGGGCCAATACCATGACCTCCCTGAAAAATACCGTGGTGACCCTCCAGAGCGACCTGGCCCGGAAGGGGTACTACACAAGCGCCATCGACGGCTCCTTCGGCGGTGGCACCAAGAACGCCGTGAAGGCCTACCAGAAGGCCGTGGGCGTGGCCGTCACCGGCGTGGCGGGGCCGAAGACCATGGAGAAGCTCTATGGCTACAGCCTGGGCGGAAGCGAAGGCGAGTCCGGAGAGCAGGACAAGGATACCTACAAGATCTGGATCGATTCGCTGTATCAGGACACGGATCACAGCAAGATCTGGTACTATAACGGCGGCAAAAAGTCCACCACCGTGAGCAAGTCCGGCTGTGCCGGTGTTTCCACGGCCATGGCGCTGAATGCGATGCTGGATACCAATGATTACACGGGACAGAACGTGATGCAGTGGTTCGCGGATCACGGGTACTACCTGGGCAGCGGCACCTATCACAACGGTGTCCTGAAATACCCCAGAACCCTGGGCCTGGACACCACCTTCTGCAGCAAGTCCGCCACATTGATCGAGCACCTGAAGAAGGGGCGCCTGGCGGTGGTGCTTATCAAGGATCGGACGGGCAAGGCGACATTCACCTATTCCGGCGGCGGCGGACACTATATCCTGATCTCCGGTTATCGGGAGAAGGACGGCGTGGATCAGGTGTTTGTCAACAATCCCCTGAGCTACAAGGCCAGCCAATGGTATGACATGAAGGATCTGACCAGCAACTGGATCCACCGCAGTGACTTTGAGCCCTGTGTCATTATTTATAAGTGATTAAAAGTCCCTCCGAGGGTTTCGGAGGGACTTTTTCAGGTCTTGCGGATCATGCGGACGATGCGCAGGATGCTGAGGATGGCGAAGGAAACGGCCAGGGCGATGCCGTAGAAGAACCAGGCGAATCCGCCGCCGCCCAGCCCGAAGGCACCGCTGTCCGGATTGACCAGACCGATGGTCGGTGCGAGGAGGTAAAGACCCATGCCGAGAAGGTGGGCGGTGAGGAAGCTTCGTTTGGATTTGATCGCCAGACCCACATGAAGGATCAAAACCACGATGGCGCAGCCCAGGAAGAAGCCCGGGTAATCGCTGATGGTCAGCCGGGCCAGCAGAAGAAGCAGGATGTGCATGGCAAGGGTGGGGAAGTGGATGCGTTTCATGGAAAACCCTCCTTTATGACAATATTGTACAATATGGGTTGGCATAAAACAAGCTGGTATGGGCAAAATTAATAATTCTTCAGTTGTATTCACGGCCATACCCTGTTATAATGGGAAAAAAGGAAAAGGAGGCATCGTTATGAAGCTGACCATTGACGGCCATGAGATCATGGCGAAGACCGGGCAGACCCTGCTGGAGCTGGTGCGGGAATTGGGATTGGACTGCGAAAAGCTCTCTGCCCGCCCGCTGGCGGCGAAGATCGCCGGTGAGACCTTTACGCTGAACTATGTCCCTGTACGGCTGAAGGAGGAGCTGGATCCCTCCGCGCCCCAGCGGCGGGCCATGGCGGCGTCCGGAGGACAGGTGAAGCTGCTGCGCTACGGCGACAACACCGGCCGGGAGGCCTACACACGAACTGTCCAGTTCGTGCTGTTCCTGGCTCTGCGGCAGCTGTATCCCGGCGTGACCGCCAAGATGAACTGCACCGTGGGGCAGGGACTCTATATCCAGGTGCTCAGCGAGGAATTTGACGCGGCGAAGCTGAAAGAGCGGGTCGCCGCCCTGATCGCGGAGGATATCCCCCTGACGCGCAGGCGCATCACCACCGAGCAGGCCATCGACTACTTCCGCTCCGATGGACAGGAGGACAAGGCGAGGCTCCTGAGCTGGCGCAAGGCACCCTATTTCGATGTGTACACCCATGAGGGATTTGCCGACTACTACTACGGCGAGATGATGCCCTCCACGGGGTATATCACCGTCTGGGACATCATTCCCGTGACGGGCGGGTTCATGTTCATCTTCCCGGATCCCCTGAACCCCGATGAGCTGGCAAGCTTTACCCAGATGCCCAATTTCTTCCGGGTGTTCAATGAAGGGGAGAAGTGGTGCCAGCTGCTGGACTGTGAGACGGTGGCGGATCTGAATGAGCTGGTGGCCTCCGGCAAGATCCGGGAGCTGATCCGGGTCAATGAGGCCCTGCACGAGAAGAGCTATTCCCAGATGGCGGACATGATTATCGAGCGGGGGGCGAAGGCCGTCATGCTGGCGGGCCCCAGCTCCAGCGGCAAGACCACCTCTGCAAACCGGCTGGCGGTGCAGCTGCGGGTGCACGGCATGCGGCCGGTGCTCATGAGTCTGGACGACTACTATATCGACCGGGACAAGATCGCCCCCGGCCCCGACGGGAAGCTGGACTTGGAGCACATCAACACCATCGACACCGACCTGTTCCGCTACGACCTGAAGCGGCTTCTGGAGGGGCAGGAGGTGGAACTTCCGTCCTTCAGCTTCAAGCTGGGCCGGCGGGTGTGGAAGGGCCACAAGCTCCGGCTGGAAAGCAACTCCGTCATCATCGTGGAGGGACTCCACGCCCTGAATCCCGTGCTGATGCCCGAGGGCATCGAGCCCAATCTGGTGTTCCGGATGTATGTGAGCGCCCTGATCCCCCTGAATCTGGACAACCACAATCGGATCCCCACCTCCTATCTGCGGCTGCTGCGGCGGACGGTGCGGGATTACGAGACCCGGGGCTCCAGCGTGGAGCACACCATGGGCATGTGGGAGAGCGTCCAGCGAGGTGAGAAGCGGTGGATCTTCCCCTTCCAGGAGAATGCCGACGTGATCTTCAACAGCTCCACCCTCTACGAGCTGGCGGTGCTGAAAAAGCACATCTATCCGCTTTTGGATGCGGTTCCCCCGGAGGAAAGCTGTTACGACGAGGTTCGCGCCATCGTCAAGATTTTGAATTTTGTACAGGAGGCAGATGTTGACGACGAGATCCCGCCCACGAGCCTTGTGCGGGAGTTCATCGGCGGCAACGCATTTTACAGATGATCTATACCGATTTGACCATCCGGGCCATGAATCTGGCCTATGACGCCCATCACGGGCAATTCGACAAGGGCGGTGTGCCCTATATCTTCCATCCCATCCATCTGGCGGAGGAGATGGACGACGAAATTTCCACCTGTGTGGCTCTGCTCCATGATACGGTGGAGGATACCGCTGTGACGCTGGAGGAGCTGGCGAAGGAGTTTCCCCGGGAAATCGTGGAGGCCGTTGACCTGCTGACCCACCGGGAGGGTGTGGAATATTTTGACTATGTTCGCGCGATCAAGAAGGATCCCGTGGCGGTGAAGGTGAAGCTGGCAGACCTGCGGCACAATGGGGATCCCAAGCGGATCTGCAACCAGGGAAACGCCGAGAGACGCAGAGAGAAATACGCCAAGGCGTGGAAGATATTGACGGAAGAATAAGAGGACAGCCCGGTTCGTTTGAACCGGGCTGTTCGTGTTTTTTCAGGTGTTGATGCTGAGGGTGCGGAGGGCATCCAGCATTTGTTCCTCGCCGGAATAGAGCAGGAAGAGTGGATCCTGTTCAGCTCGTTTCAGATCGTTCACGGTCAGATCATCGATATCCATTAGGATGCGGATTTGTGCAATGGTCACATCGGGATGATCTTCCCGCAGATGCAAAAGGGTTGCGGCGATGGTATCACTGAGGGGTTCCTGATCCTCGGGATAGACCGACCAGGAATCCAATTCGTCAACGAATGTCACCTCAGACAAATTGTGCAGCAGTAAGGTGGTGCCCGAAAGGAACCATCCCTCGCAGACCAGCTTGGGATCCCTGGGCATCAGATACCGAATGGGAAGTCCGTTTTTGTGGATCAGTTCATAGAACTGGTAGGTATAGGAATCTGTGATCCAGACCTTGAATTTGGTGCCTGTGTTGCGGTAGAAATGGGATTTGCGGTAGGACAGAAACCTGAGAGGGCTGGTGATGGCGATCCAGAGTGTGGTAATGGTAAGCGCGATCACAACGACGATGCTGAGGACGATATTACGGATAAAATACCAAATCTTTTTCATAAGTCCTCCTCAGAAGTGGTGCAAGATAAGCTCAAAGGCCACCTTCAGGCCGGGGAGGAGGCTGTCAATCTCGACATATTCCTCCCGGGTGTGGGCTCCTGAGCCGAGGACGCAGCCGGGGCAGATGGCGGGAATGCCCATACTGAGGGGGATGTTGCAGTCGGTGGAGCCGGGGTGGAAGGCGGGGTCAAAGCCGTAGTGGGTCTTGACCGCCCGGGCGGAGCGGGACTTCAGGCCGGTGCTGTCGGTGGGAAGACCGCAGGGACGGTCGCCCACCACTTCCGTCTCAATTTGAACGCCCTGAGAACGGAATTCCTCCACAATGGTGTCAAAACTCCGCTGCATGATGGAAAGTCCCTCCCTTTCGTCGGAGCGGAACTCGAAGAGCATGGCCGCCTCCTGGGCAATGGTGTTGACCGAGGTGCCGCCGGAGATGGTGCCGACGTTGTAGGTGGTCTTGCCGATGGGGGGCACCTGGATCTCGTAGAGCCGGGCGATCAGCCGGGACAGCTGGGCGATGGCGTTGGGGGCACCGAAGCGGGCGTAGGAGTGGCCGCCCTCGGTGCGGACGGTGACGCGATAGCGGCGGGAGCCCACAGCCCTGTCCACGATGGCGGTGGCGTTGCCGTCGAAGGTGATGAATTCCTTCACCCGGCGGCCGAAGTCGGCCATGATCCGGCGGGAGCCCTTCAGGTTTCCAAGACCCTCCTCGCCGGAGTTGATGACCAGGAGCACACCGCAGTTTTTTGGAGTCAGGCCATGCTCAGCGATGTAGCCCGCTACGGTCAGCAGAGCCACCGCGTTGGCGGTGTCGTCACCCACGCCGGGGCAGTAAATGTGGCCATTTTCGACCTTCAGGGGCAGGGGAGCCGTATCCGGGAAGACCACGTCAGAGTGAGCCATGAAGACCATCAGGTCATTGGAGCCTGTGTCGCCGATGGGGTAGATGACGTTGAGGGCGGGGTCGATGTAGGCGGAAGCAGCTCCATGGGAATGGAGCCAGTTCAGGCAGAATTCGGCCCGACGCTCTTCGTGGTTGCTGGGGGCGGGGATTTGCGCGAGATCGATGAGGAGCTGCTGGGCGGATTCTGCGTGGGAGTCGATGTAGGACAGGATGTCGGGAGTCATAGGATGTACCTCTTATACTTCTGGCAGGGAAATATGGTGAACGTTCATCAGATAAACTTCAAAGCTGGAGTAAAAGGCTTCAAAAGCAAGCCTGTCGTCAATTCCGTTGGTGTAGAGCAGGTGATTCCACCAGCAGGCGTAGCCGTTTTTATCAGCGAGGATGGTTTCGTGGTACCAACATACGAAAGAGCGGAAGTAATACAGGGGATTTTCAGATGCAGTGTAGGAAAACGCATGTTCCATGCCAAACAGGTGATCCCGCAGAGAAAGCAGGGAGGGCTTCCCCAAATACAGACCCGGTCGTTTCTTCATCTGTGCAAAGAACGTAAGTTCCTCAAACCGCTTGTTTTCACGCAAAATGAACCACCTCCACATCATATTATACCATAAAATAAAAATAACCGCAATCATAAAGATTGCGGTTATTGGCGGAGTGAGAGGGATTTGAACCCTCGCGCCGCTTTTGACGGCCTACTCCCTTAGCAGGGGAGCCCCTTCGGCCTCTTGGGTATCACTCCGAATCATACGCTGTTCAATTCGTACTATGGCATTCTAGCATATGATTGCAGGTTTGTCAAGCACCAAAATGCGTAAAAACCCAGAAGCCGAGAAAAATCTGCAGTGCCAGGATGGCGGGGATGCCCAGGGTGAATTTGAGGTGCTTCGTCTTGTGGCGGAAGGTGTACATGCCGGCGAGGGCTCCGATGCTGCCGCCGAATACGGCACTGAGGATCAGGGTGCGCTCCGGGATGCGCCAGCGGTTTTTGCGGGCTTTTTGCTTGTCCGCAAGCATAAGGACGAACGCCGCCGCATTGATTAGGAGAAGATAGAGAAAAACGTATTTCATTTGGATTCCTTTCGGGAGGTATGGTATGAAAATTCTGTTGTGGATGGTCGTACTGATGATGTGCTTCACAGGCTGCGGTGCTGACGCGGAGCCGGTGTTTGAGACGGTGGAAGACGAGATCGTGGAGGTCGCGGCGGCGGAGCCTGCGCCGATCTCCGTGTGGCTGCCCGACGGGGCGGCGGCCCAGACCATGGCGGAGACGGGGGAGTGCTATGTCTGGGGCGAGTGTGAGCTGCGGATCCAGACTCTGGACGGTGGGGACATCCGCGCGACCCTGGAGCAGCTGACGGGGCTCTCTGCCGACAAGCTGACGGTGATGGAGTACGAGCGGGACGGGATGCAGCTTTACCAGACCGTGTGGTCGTGTACCTCGGAGGAAGGCATCACGTTGGGCCGGTGCATGGTGGCCGATGACGGGAATTACCACTACTGCGTCAGCCTGACAGCCCCGGAGGAGGCGGATGTATCCGATGACTATGCCCAGATCTGCGCCAGCCTGGACTTGAGTGGAGAGGAAAAAGTGGATAAGTAAACAGCAAGCGCATTTTGCATTCAGCATTCAGCATTCTGCATTTTCACAGCAGGGTGCTGCGCGATGGCGGTTTCGGCAAGGGCGCGGCATTCGTCAGCAACGCTCTGGGGGTAGACGATCCGGGCCTTGTCGCCGAAGCCGATGACCCAGCTCAGGAAGATGGGGGACACTGCCACATCGACGACGAAGGTGAAGTGGTCGTCCCCGTCGGGGATGAGCATGATATCATGGCCGAAGCGGTCGATGACCACGTTGGCCAGGCTCCGGTGGAAGCGGAGCTTGACGCTGGCCTGACGGCCGGAATACATCTGGAATAACTGATTTGCGTGTTCCACCAGGTTGGCTCCCGTGAGCTCCGGACAGGGAACACGCTTTTCTTCTGTCAGGGCGATGTTGGTCATGCGATCCACCCGGTAGTGGGTGACACCGTAGCGGGGGGAGTGGGCCAGCAGGTAGCAGTTCTCGTTGTCCTGGCACAGGCCGTAGGGGCTGGCCTGGTAGCTCTTGTCCCGGTAGTGGCGTTTGCCGTCGATGCCCCAGTCAAAATAGCGGAAGGTGATCTGTACGCCCCGGGAGATAGCGTCCTGGATGGCGTCGACGTTGTAGTAGATGGTCTCGTTCATGCTCTTGACCCGGCGGTCGATGACCACGTCCCGGTGCATCAGGCTCTCGTCATAGCGGTTGCACTGGTTCAGCAGCTTGGAGATCAGCTCCCGGGACTTTTTCTCCGTCAGGAACCGGCTGGACTGGACGGCGTCGATCAGCAGCTTCAGTTCCGGAAGCTCGAAATTCCGGGACGCGATGTAGTAGCCGCCGTTCTTGCCCCGGCGGTTGAGGATGTCCAGGCCGAAGTCCTGGAGGGCGCGGATGTCGGAATAGATGGCCTTGCGCTCACAGTCGATGCCGTGATTGGCCAGCATGGTGATGAGCTCCTGGGCGCCCACGGGGTGCTCCTCGTCGGAGTTGCGCTCCAGGTAGTCCCGGATGTAGAGCAGCTTCAGCTTCTGGTTGTCGGATTTTGGCATGGTCGATCAGCTCCTTTATGGATAGAGTACCATATTGGGGACTCTTTGTCAAATGGGGCTGTGATTGCTTTTTCCGGAAAAAGATGATAGAATGGGGACAAGAGGTGATCTATATGAGTTATTTGGGATGTCATCTGTCATCCACCAAGGGAAACTACGAAATGGTGAAGACCGCGCGGAAGATCGGCGCGGATACCTTTGCCTTCTTTACCCGCAATCCCAGGGGCTCCAAGGCGAAGCCCATCGATGAAGCGGATTGTAAGAAGGCCATGGACGCACTGCGGGAGTTCGGATTCGGGCCGTTGGTGGCCCATGGCTCCTATACTATGAACCTGTGCACCAAGGATCCCGAGGCCAGGGCCTTCGCGGCGGAGGTTTTGAAAGAGGATCTGGCGCGGATGGCATACCTGCCGGGGCAGTTTTACAATTTCCATCCGGGCTCCCATGTGGGTCAGGGTGTGGACACCGGCATCGCCCAGATCGCTGAGGCCCTGAAGGCCGCACTGGAGCCGGGGTATCCGGTGACCGTGCTGCTGGAGACCATGGCGGGCAAGGGCAGCGAGGTCGGCGGTAAATTTGAGGAGCTCAAGGCCATCATCGATGCCGTGGGCTCAGAGTATGTGGGCGTGTGTCTGGATTCCTGCCATGTTTACGACGGCGGGTATGATATCGTCAGCGATCTGGACGGGGTGCTGGCGGAGTTCGACCGGGTCATTGGCATCGACCGGCTGAAGGCTCTGCATCTGAACGACAGCAAGAATCCCTTTGCCAGCCACAAGGATCGCCACGAGTGCATTGGTGAGGGAAGCCTGGGGATCGAGACCTTTGAACGGATCGTCAACCATCCCCTTCTGTCGGACAAGCCCATGATTTTGGAGACCCCCAACGAGCTGCCCGGCTACGCGGCTGAGATCGCCCTGCTCCGGGGAAAATTAAGAAAAACTTTATTTGACTTCAGGGGGATCCCCCGTTATCCTGAAAGGAGAAGGTCATGATCGTTGACAGCCATGCCCATTATGCCCACGCCTGCTTCTCAGGCACCTTCCGGTACTTAAGCTGGGAGGAGAATTGGGCGTTGTTTGAGGGAACCCGGGAGGAGCTGTTCGCCCGGATGGATGCGCAGGGCATCGCCATGAGCGTCGAGCCGGGGATCGGGCTGGACTTCAACGAGAACATCCTGGAGCTGGCGACGCGGTATCCCGGGCGCATTTTCCCAGCGGTGGGGTGCCATCCCACCCGGTGCATCCGTGAGAAGTGGAGTGACCGGAGGCGGCTGGCGGAGGTCAGCAAAAGAGCTGGGATCGTCGCAATTGGTGAGACGGGGCTTGACTATCACCATCCGAGACAGGAGCAGCACCGGATGAAGCAGCTGATGTGGTTTCTGTATCAGCTGCAGCTGGCGAGGAAGCGGGAATTGCCGCTGATCCTGCACATCCGGGACGCGGACACCGATGCCATCCGGGTATTGAAATGCTTCAAGCCGAAGCATGGCGGTGTGGTGCACTGCTGCGGCGAGGGATGGGAGACCATCAAAGCGTATCTGAAGCTGGGGCTGTACATCGGCATCGGCGGGACGCTTCTGAATCCGGCCCGGAATGAGAAGCTGAAGCCCGCCATTGCGCACATCCCCCTGGAGCGGATCGTCATCGAGACGGACAGCCCCTACGTGCTGCCGTACTGCAAGGATGTGCTGCCGCCCAAGCTGGTGCGGCGGACGAAGAACAGCTCCCTGATCCTGCCCAGGGTCATCGACGAGATCGCGGCGCTGAAGGGCATCGGCAGGGAGGAAGTGGAGCGGATCACGGCGGAGAATGCCATCCGGCTGTTCGCGCTGCCGGGCTTTGAGGAAATCGACTGAGGAGGTGAGGCCATGGAGGCTGTTATGGAATTTGTCAGCAGTCTGCCCGTGGACTTTGCAAACGTATACATCGCCCTTCTGCGCGTCATCGCGCCGGTGCTGATGGGCGTCATTTTGTGGCGGGCGGGAAAGCCGCTCCTTTCCTTCCGGAAGGAGCCGGAGATCTGGGCGATCCTGCGGCTGGAGGACGGCACGGGACTGCCCGTGACCCACTGGGAAAACATCATCGGACGGCATCCCAGATCCGATCTGGTCATCGATCTGCCCACCATCTCCAAGAACCACGCGGTTCTGACCCGCTACGACGACGGCAGCTGGACGATCACCGATACCGAATCCACCAGCGGCGTGAAGGTCAACGGTGAGAAAATGGAGATCTGCGCCCTGGAGGACGGGGACGAGATCGAGCTGGGCGGACTGAAGATGTATCTGGAGCCCATCACCGCCGAGCAGGAGGACAAGCTGGCACAGCTGCGGACGAAGGCCTCCTCCGGCGGAGCGTCGGCCTTCAATCTGGTACTGCTGACTCTGCTGCAGCTGCTGTGCGCTCTGGCGTTCCTGGTCAATGGGGATCCGGAGCACATGGGTAATGTGATGCTGGGCTTCGGCGGCATCATCGCGGCCCAGTGGATCGTGCTGGCCTTCTACGCGGCCATCCGGCGGTCGGGCTTTGAGATCGAGACCATCGCCTTTTTCCTGTGCACCATGGGCATGAACGTCATCGCCGCCACCGCACCGGGGGAGGCCATGAAGCAGCTGATCGCCATGGGACTGGGACTTGGGCTGTTCTTCTTCGTGGGCTGGTCCCTGCGGGATCTGGAGCGGGCCAAGAAGGTGCGCTACTGGGCCACCGTGGCGGGCATCGGCTTCCTGGTCATCACACTGCTGTTTGGCAAAGAAATTTATGGTGCCAAGAACTGGCTGGTCATCGGCGGGTTCTCCATCCAGCCCTCGGAGCTGAGCAAGCTGTGCTTCGTCTTCGTGGGAGCCAGCACCATGGATCGGATCCTGCGCAGGCGGAATCTAATCGGCTTCATCGCCTATTCCGTGGTACTGTGCGGCCTGCTGGCCCTGATGAATGATTTCGGTACCGCGCTGATCTTCTTCATCGCGTTCCTTTCCATCGCCTATATGCGCTCGGGCTCCGTGGGCACCATCGGCCTGGCGGTGACCAGTCTGGGCTTCGCGGGCGTCATCGCATTGAAGATCGCGCCCCATGCCCTGCGCCGGTTCACCATCTGGCGGCACGTGTGGGAGGATCCCCTGGGCCGGGGCTACCAGCAGACCCGGAGCCTGATGTGCATGGCCTCCGGCGGCCTGCTGGGTCTGGGCGCGGGCAACGGCTGGATGAAGAAGCTTTTCGCCGCCGACACCGATGTGGTATTCGCCACGGTGACGGAGGAGTGGGGACTGATCGCCGCCATGCTGATGGTGGTATCCGTGGTGGTGCTGGCACTGTTCTGTCTGCGGGCGGCCAGCCTGGGCCGGAGCAGCTTCTACACCATCGGCGCCTGCACGGCGGCCAGCATTCTGCTGGCCCAGACCATCCTCAACGTGATGGGAACCATCGATCTGCTGCCCTTTACCGGCGTGACATTCCCCTTTGTTTCCAATGGCGGCAGCTCCATGCTCTCGGCCTGGGGTATGATGGCCTTTATCAAGGCGGCGGATACCCGGCAGAATGCCAGCTTCGCCATCAAGATCAGCCGCCGCAAGGGTAAGGAGGTGGAGGAATGAACCGAGTTGCATCGAGAAGCACCATCGCACTGATGCTGGTGGTCGTCCTCCTGGGCGGTATGTGTCTGTTCCTGACGGAATATGTGATGAAGGCCGATGACTGGGTGGTCTTCGAAGGAAGTCCCCATGTCTATACCGGCGTCAACATCGGCTGCGGTGTCATCACCGACCGGAGCGGAGAGGTGCTGCTGAGCGCCACCGGCAAGCGCACCTACTCCGAGGACAGCGGCATCCGCAAGGCCACCATCCACTGGCTGGGCGACCGGTACGGCTACATCAGTGCCCCGGCGGTCACCGATTATGCCGGGGAGATGACGGGCTTTGATCTGCTCAACGGCATCTACGGCTACGGCGGTACCGGCGGCAGCGCGAAAATGACCATTTCTGCCAGGGTGCAGAAGGTGGCGCTGGAGGCCATGGGCAAGAAGAAGGGAACCGTTGCGGTGTACAACTACGAGACCGGCGAGATCCTCTGCGCCGTGTCTACCCCCACCTACGACCCGGACAATGTGCCCGACATCGACGAGAACGACGAAAAATATGAGGGCATCTACCTCAACCGCTTCACCCAGACCACCTATGTGCCCGGCTCCGTGTTCAAGATCGTTACCACGGCGGCGGCTCTGGACAGTCTGAAAAATGCGGAGGAGATCGAATTCTCCTGCGACGGCGTGTACGAGATGTCCGGCGGCAAGGTCAAGTGCACCGGCGAGCACGGCACCATCGGCCTGAAGCGGGCGCTTCAAAAGTCCTGCAACTGCTACTTCGCCCAGCTGACCGAGGTGCTGGGAGCCGAGACCCTGGAGCGGTATGTGAAGAAATTCCAGATCACCGAACCGGTCAGCTTCGACGGCATCACCACCGCCAAGGGCAACTTCAGCGTGGAGGATGCCTCCGCCCAGCAGATCGCCTGGTCGGGCATCGGACAGCACCTGGATCTCATCAATCCCTGCCGGTATATGACCTTCCTGGGCGTCATCGCAGGCGGCGGTGAGGCGGCGGAGCCGTACATCGTGGAGTCCGCCGGCTCCGGACTCTTCGGCGGCCATCGGGCCAGGACGGAGTCCACCGGGCGGCTGATGGACAAGGATACGGCGGAGGCTCTGACCGCGCTGCTGCGCAATAACGTGGAGAATCAGTACGGCGACGACAATTTCCCCGGCCTGACCGTCTGCGCCAAGACCGGCACGGCGGAGGTGGGCGGCGGCAAGGAGCCCAACGCCACCTTCGCGGGCTTCTGTATGGATGAAGACTATCCCCTGGCCTTTATGGTTGCGGTGGAGGACGCGGGCTCCGGCGCGAAGACCTGCATCCCCATCATTTCGGAAGTCCTGAAAGCCTGCAAGGATCTGATGGACAGCGAGTAACAATTTTTAAGACCTCCCCGCATAGACTGTGCGGGGAGGTTTTGCTATGTGTCGGAAAAATTGGATCCCCGCCGCGCTGCTGATCGGCTTCGGGGTGGGGATGATCGTTGGAGCACTCTTCGAATCGCTGCTGGGACACCTGATCGTGGGTGGGGCGGCAATTGGTGTGGGCGTATGGCTCCTGAACGGGAAATGCAAGGCATAAACGGCCCGGCCTTGAATAGAATCTAGTATTCTATTCAAGGAGGAGTCAAAATTGGAACTGCCATTTGAAAAAACGGTAAGCAGGTTTTGGCAGCAAAAGCTGTACACCCCCGTGACGAAGGAGGAGACCCAGGAGTATAAGCTGCCGGAGAGTATGCCGGACATTGGCCGGGTCATCGCCGCCTGGGGACAGGTGGTGCTGCGGGGGAAGGAATGGAGGAACCATCACATCGGCCTCAACGGCGGGGTGATGGTGTGGGTGCTCTACGCCCCCGAGGACGGCGGCGAGGTGCGGCGCATCGAGAGCTGGCTGCCCTTCAGCGCGAGGGTGGAGCATGGGCAAGAGGAGGAGGGCATCATCCGGGCGGAGTGTGTCCTTTGCAGCGTGGATGCCCGGAGCACCTCGTCGAGAAAGCTGATGCTGCGGTGCTCCGTGGGGCTGATGGTGCAGACGCTGATGCCGAAGGAAGCGGAGCTGATGTCGCCGGGGGAGCTGCCGGGGGATATCGAGGTGCTGGAGCGGGCCTATCCCATGGTGCTGACCCGGGAGACCGGGGAGAAGACCTTCCTCTGCGACGAGACGTTGCCCGGGACGGGGGAGATCGAGCGGATCATCTATTACCGGCTGTCCCCGCGGGTGCTGGAGCAGAAGGTGCTGGGCAGCCGGGGCGTGTTCCGGGGCGTGGGGGAGCTGCATCTGCTGTGCCAGGACGAACAGGGGAAGCTGCGGAGCATGGATCTGGAGGTGCCCTTTGCCCAGTATCTGGATCTGGAGGGGGACTACGAGGAGGGGGCGGAGATCTCCAACCTGCTCTGTGTCACCTCGCTGGAGGTGGAGCCGGGGGAGAACGGGGAGCTGCGGGTGCGGTGCGGGCTGGTGAGCCAGTACATCGTGAACGCCCCTACCGTGATCCGGTGCCTGGAGGATGTCTACAGCCCGGTGAGGGAGCTGGAGCTGGTGAAGCAGGAGGTGGTGCTCCCGGCCTGGCTTGACGAGCAGGTGCGGCAGATCGAGCTGGGGGAGCGGCTGACGGGGGAGGGTGTGCCCGTGGATCAGATCTTCTTCCCGGAGCTCCCTATGGTGACCAGACAGCCCGGCGGTGCGGAGATCCGGGTGGGCGGCAGCTTCCAGGCCCTGTGCCAGGAGCCAGACGGAAGTCTGGTGGGGAAGACCGTCAAGGCCCATCAGCCCATCTCCCTGATGACCGCGTGCGACACCATCCCCTGTACCTGGCTCCGCGGCGGGGCCCAGGCCAGGAGAGAGGGCGGCGGTTGGGTACTGGAGGCCCGGATGGAGGCAAAGCTGGACAGCGTGTGCACCAAGCCAATGGGCATGGTGGCGGGCATCCGGGCAGGGGAGCGGCGGGAGCCGGATCCTGACCGGCCCAGTGTGATCCTCCGCGCCAGAAGACCGGAGGAGACCCTGTGGGATATCGCGAAATACTGCGGCTCCACGGTCAGTGCCATCCAGCGGCTCAACAAGCTGGAACGGGAGCCGGAGGAGAACCGGCTGCTGCTGATCCCGGTGATCTGAAGCTGCGGCCGGCGGGAGTCTGCATATTTGCTTTGCAAATACGCGAAACCTCCCGCCTTTGCATGAAAAGCGGGTATTACCCCCTCCGACCTCGCTTCGCTCGGCCACCTCCCCCATAAATGGGGGAGGCAAGAGATTTTGTAGCCCGGCGGGAGCCGGGCGTTTTTCTTGACATGGAGGGCTGGGGATGGTATCCTGAAAAGAAAAAAGGAGCGTACGAGATGAAGAAGATCCTGATCGTTTATTATTCCCGCCGGGGCGAGAACTTTTATGACGGCAATCTCAGATACCTGGAGGTCGGAAACACCGAGAAGGCGGCCCGGATCGTTGCCGATGCCGTGGGCGGGGAGCTGTTTGAGGTGGATACCGTCAAGCCCTACGCCGGCGAATACCGGGCCTGCTGCGGCGAGGCGGTGGCTGAATGGAAATCCGGGGCACGGCCGGAGATCAAGGGGTATGCGGAGGATATGGGTTCTTATGACACCATCTTCGTGGGCTATCCCATCTGGTGTGGCACCATACCCATGTGTCTGTTCACCTTCCTGGAGCACTATGATCTGACGGGCAAGACCGTCGTGCCCTTCTGCACCCACGAGGGCAGCGGCTTCGGAAACAGCCTGGAGGATCTCAAGCGGGTCTGCCATGGCGCGGTCATCGGCACCGCGCTGGAGGTCAAGGGCTGCAAGGTGGAGGAAAACGCCGGACGCATCGCCGCCTGGGCCCGGGAGCAGACCTGAAAAAAGCAGAAAATTCTTGAAAATAATGCTTGATTTTTCCGGATCCGTATGCTAATATAAATCGGTCTGAAAACAAGGTGAGTCCTCTGCGGTGCCGGGAACCATATCGCCGGAACGAAACATCGCATGAACGCCCAATATTAAGGAGGACAAAGATATGGATCTGGTTAAGGCTCTGAGCAGCCAGTATATGAAGGCTGAGCTGCCCGAAATGCGTGTTGGCGACACTGTTCGCGTTCACGTCCGCATCAAGGAAGGTTCTCGCGAGAGAATTCAGGTGTTCGAGGGTGTCATCATTGCTCGCAAGCATGGCGGCATCGGCGAGACCATCACCGTTCGCCGCGTTTCCTACGGCGTCGGCTGTGAGAAGGTCTTCCCCGTTCACTCCCCCCGCGTGGCTGACATCGAGACCGTCCGCAAGGGCAAGGTTCGCCGCGCCAAGCTGTACTACCTGCGTGAGCGCTTCGGTAAGGCTGCTAAGATCAAGGAAAAGATCTGATTCAAAATTCCATAAAAAAAGAGGGCTTGCCCTCTTTTTTTATTGCCCAAATTCGTGTATACTTAGTGTGGTTTACTATAACAGGGGAGCGTTTCCCCTTTAGGAGGATTACATTGGCTTTTTTCAAGACCAAAAAGGATAAGGAAAAGAAAGAGGAGAAGCGGTCGCCGGTGGCGGTGGGGCTGGATTACCTGCATGATGTGGTGTACATCCTGGCCGTGGTGCTGGTGGCGTTCACCTTCTGTGTGCGTGTGGTCATCGTCTCGGGATCGAGCATGTTCTCGACCCTGGTGGACGGGGACTATCTGCTGCTCATCAACCGGCCCCTGTGCGGGGAGCTGGAGCAGGGCGACATCGTGGTCGCCAGCATGGATCGGTTCCGGGGCGGCGAGGCCATCGTCAAGCGGGTCATCGCCACAGAGGGCCAGACCGTGGACATCGACTTCCGGGCGGGCATCGTCTATGTGGATGGGGCCGCACTGGAGGAGACGTACATCTTCAGTCCCACCAACCTGTCAGAGGGCGTGGAGTTTCCTCTGGTGGTGCAGGAGGGCTGCGTGTTTTTGATGGGCGACAACCGGATGGACTCCCGGGACAGCCGGGCCCCTGAGATCGGTCAGGTGGACGAGCGGGAGATCCTGGGCCGCGCCGTGTTTCTGATGGTGCCCGGCTCGGGCGTGGGCGAGTATACCGTGACGCCGGACTTTTCCCGGATCGGAGGACTAGAGTAATGGCAGAGAATATGAATATCCAGTGGTATCCGGGCCACATGACCAAGACCCGGCGGCAGATGGAGACTGACCTGAAGCTGGTGGACGCGGTCTGCGAGATCGTGGACGCCCGCATCCCCATCTCCAGCCGGAACCCGGACATCGACAGCATCTTCGGCGCCAAGCCCAGGATCATCATCCTGAACCGGATGGATCTGGCGGATCCCAAGGCCACCAAGGCCTGGGCGGCCTATTTCAAGGGGCTGGGCTATGCCGTGGTCATCACCGACTGCAAGAGCCGAAAGGGCATCGGTGATTTTACCCCCGCCGTGCGCTCCGTGCTGGCGGAGAAGATCGCCCGGAACGCCGCCAAGGGCATGAACAAGCCCGTGAAGGTGATGGTCGTGGGCATCCCCAACGTGGGCAAGTCCACCCTCATCAACCAGATCTCCGGCCGCAAGGGCGCCAAGGCCGAGAACCGTCCCGGCGTGACCCGGGGCAAGCAGTGGGTCACCGTGGATTCCGGGCTCTTGCTGCTGGACACCCCCGGCATCCTGTGGCCGAAATTCGAGGATCCCGAGGTGGGCATGAAGCTGGCCTACACCGGCGCGGTCAAGGAGGACATCCTGGACATCGAGGAGCTGGCGGTGTTCCTGATGAAGCTGCTGTGGACGCACTATCCGGAAGCCGTGAAGGCAAGATACAACATCGACATGCCCGCCGACGCCACCGGCTATGAGCTGCTGGAGGCCGCCGGTCGGAAGCGGGGCTTCCTGATGGCCCGGGCGGAGGTCAATACCGAGCGGATGGCCAAGGTGCTGCTGGATGAATACCGCAGCGGCAAGCTGGGCAAGTTCACGCTGGAAATGCCCCCCAAGGAGGATGCGATCAATGAGTGAAGTGAATCTGTGGGAAATTGAAAATGGCCTGAAGGAGCAGGGCGTCGGCGTCATCTGCGGCGTGGACGAGGCCGGTCGGGGCCCCCTGGCGGGGCCGGTGTGCGCTGCTGCGGTCATCCTGCCCGAGGGGGAGCTGATCCCCGGGCTCAATGACAGCAAGAAGCTCACCGACAAGAAGCGGCGGGAGCTCTTTCCCATCATCAAGGAGAAGGCCATTGCCTATGGCATCGCCTTCGCATCCGAGCAGGAGATCGACGAGATCAACATCCTGCAGGCCACCTTCCTGGCCATGAAGCGGGCCATCGGGCAGCTGGAGGGCAAGGCCGACTTTGCCCTGATCGACGGCAACCGGGAGACCGACTTCGGTGTGCCCTGTCTGACGGTGGTCAAGGGCGACAGCCGCAGCGCCAACATCGCCGCCGCCTCCGTGCTGGCGAAGGTGACCCGTGATATCTACATGGAGGAGCTGGCGGAACAATACCCCCAGTACGGCTTCGAGATCCACAAGGGCTACGGCACCAAGGCCCATTATGCTGCCCTGACGGAACACGGAATGTGTGACGCCCATCGAAGGACTTTCCTGAAGAAGTTCTATGGGGAGAAGTAACCTCCTGGGCGGCTGGGGCGAGGCTCTGGCCGCGGAGTATTTACGAAGGAAGCGATATGAGGTCGTGGCCTGCTCTTACCGATGCAAATTCGGAGAGATCGACCTGATCGTAAGGAATAAGAAATATCTGGCCTTCGTGGAGGTGAAGCTGCGCAAATCAGCGCGGTTTGCTTCGGCCATGGAGTATGTGGATCGGCGGAAGCAGGATCGGCTGCGCATTACCGCGTCGCTGTATCTGAGCCAGAATCCCACCAAATTGCAGCCCAGGTTCGACGTCATCGAGATCTATGCTCCCCAGGGTATGGATACGCCGAGCCCGGAGATCATTCATCTGGAGGATGCATTTCAATGAGACTGCCTGTTTTTGATCTGCACTGCGACACCGCCCTGGCGCTTTCCGAGCGGGCGGAACACTATAAATCCCTGCGCAGCAATGACCGTCACATCGATCTTGTTCGCGCCGGGGAGCTGGGCGGCTATGCCCAGTGCTTTGCCATGTATACGACCCCGGCTTTTGACCAGTGGTTCGGCAAGCCTGTCACCGAGGTTTTTGATACCATGCTCGCCAATCTGGAGCGGGAGATCGAGCTGAACGCCGACCTGATCGCAAAGGCCGGAACCACCGCCGAGATCGAGACCAACCGGGCGGCGGGAAAGATGTCCGCCATCCTGACGCTGGAGGGCCCGGCGGGCATCGGCTTTGACGCCGGGCGGCTGGAGGAGCTGTACAAGCGGGGCTTCCGCATTTCCACCCTGGGCTGGAACGAGAAGAATATTCTCGTGGGCTCCCATGTGACCGGCGGCGGTCTGACCGACGCGGGTAAGGAATATGTGAAGGAATGCCAGCGGCTAGGCATCCTGGTGGATGTGAGTCACATCTCCGACGAGGGCTTCTGGGATATCATGAAAATCACCGAAGCTCCCATCGTGGCATCCCACTCCAATCTGCGAAGCGTCTGCGGCCACAGCCGGAACCTGACGGAGGACATGTATCGGGCTATCGTGGAGACCGGCGGCACGGCGGGCATCAATCTGTGCGCCCCCTTCATCAAGGAATCCGGTGCGGATTTTGATGCCACCTGTGACCACATTATCAGGATGCTGGAGCTGGATCCCAGCGGCGAGCATGTTTCCCTGGGCGGCGATCTGGATGGCTGCGACGAGCTGCCCGCCGGATTTGTGGGCATCCAGAGCTACAACGCCCTGGCAGACCGGCTCTTTGAACGGGGACTGGACGAGAAGACCATTCGAAACATTTACTGGAGCAACACGATGGGAGTGATGGATCGTGCTGTACGCAACCACCAGAAGTAAAGTCGCCACCTACACCGCCCAGCGGGCGCTGAAGGAGGAGCGGGCTCCCGACGGGGGCTTCTATATGCCCACGCGGCTGCCCTATTATGACCGGGATGGCCTGCTGGCGCTGCTGAAGGAGCCTGCGGCTCAGATCGTGGCCCGGATCCTCAACGACTTTTTCAAGACGAATCTCGGGAAGCTGGATGTGGAGTTTGCCCTGGGCAAGCGGTTCTTCGGCGTCACGGAGATCAGCCACCGGATCGTCATCGGCGAGCTGTGGAGAAATACCGACTGGAGCTTTGAGGCTCTGTGCCGCCGGCTGACCCAGCGCGTCTCCGTTGAGGTGGGACTGGCGGAGCCGGGAGCATGGATGCGCATTGCCTGCCGGATCGCGCTGATCTTTGCCATCTTCGGAGAACTGTATCAGCGGAAAATGATCCCCTGGTTCGAAGTGCTGGATGTGGCGGCGCTGACGGGGAATTTTGAGGGGCCCTATGCGGTCTACGCGGCCCGGAAGATGGGGCTGCCGGTGGGGGAGATCATCTGCTGCTGCAATGAAAACAGCGGCGTATGGGATCTTGTGAACCGGGCCCAGATGAAGCTGAATGCAAAGGTCGTGCCCACCATGACCCCCAAGTGCGACATGGTGGTGCCCGAGGCTCTGGAGCTGCTGATCCGGGACAAGCTGGAATGGGACGATGTGGAGGAATTCCTGGAGCTGCAGAAAAAGGGCGGCACCTACTACCTCAGCGCGGAGGAATATCGGCATTTCCGGTATGGTATCTCTGCATCGGTGGTGGGCGAGAGCCGGGTGAAGCTGGCGATCCCCAATCTGTACCGGACGAATGGCTACATCCTGTGCCCCTACAGTGCGCTGGTTTACACCGGACTCATGGACTACCGCAGCCGTCCCGGCCCCCGGCGGGCCGCGCTGATGCTGACGGAGTATGACCCCAAGGCATGTGCGGACACCGTCATCAAGAGTCTGGCGATCTCCAGCCAGGAGCTGGACGACTGGCGCATGGGAGGATAAGAAATGGCTTTGTATACGATCGGTGACCTGCACCTGTGTCTTGGTGCGCCGAAGCCCATGGACGTCTTCGGCGGAGCCTGGGTGGGGTACATGGACAAGCTCAAAGAGGGTCTGTCTGTGGTGACCGGCGAGGATACCCTGGTGCTTTGCGGGGATTTGAGCTGGGCACTGGGTCTTGAGAACGCGAAGGAGGACTTCGCCTGGATCAACGAGATCCCCGGACGGAAGATCATCCTGAAGGGCAACCACGATTATTGGTGGTCCACTGCCAGTAAATTCTATAAATTCTGTGAGCAGAACGGGTTTTCCGATCAGCTCATTCTGAACAACAATTGCTACGACTACAACGGCTGGGCCATCTGCGGTACCCGGGGCTGGTTCTTTGAAGAGGAAAAGTCCGGAGAGCATGACACCAAGGTTTTCCGGCGGGAGATGTGCCGTCTGGAGGCCAGCCTGAAGGCGGCAGGGGAGAAGGAGAAGCTTGTTTTCCTGCACTATCCGCCTAAGTATCGGGGCTATGAGTGCCGGGAGATCATTGAAATGCTGGAAAAGTACGGCGTCCGCCGGTGCTTCTACGGGCACCTGCACTCCGACAGTCACAAGCTGGCCATCGAGGGTCTTTGGGGCGGTGTGGAGTATAGGCTCGTTGCTGCGGATTATACCGGGTTCAGGCCGGTGAAGGTCATGGACTAAATGATAGTGCTGAGTGCAGAGTGCTGAGGGCTGAGTGATCGGCCTTTGGCACTCTGTTTCTTTTTCAACTCAGCACTCAGCACTCAGAACTCAGCACTTTAACAAAAATGTCACGATTTTTCGAAAAAAAGAGTGGACAAACCAGACCTTCTTTGATAGAATAGTACGGCTGTAAATAAAAATATGGGCGCGCTGCGCCGTAAACATTCAGGAGGAATCATTAAAATGATTATCAAGAGCACTGAAAAGACCAATACCAAGGCCACCATCGTGGTTGAGATCGAGAACGAGCTGATGAACAAGGGCGCTGAGATCGCTTACAAGAAGCAGCGCAAGAACATCCGCATCCCCGGCTTCCGCCCCGGCAAGGCCCCCCGCAAGATGATCGAGAAGATGTACGGCCAGTTCATCTTCTTCGAGGACGCCATTGAGGAGATCTTCCCCGAGGTCTATGACTTCGCCATCGGTGGCAACGCCGAGTTCAAGGCTGTCGGCCGTCCCTCCCTGGAGAACATGGACATCGCCGAGGACGGCACCACCACCCTGACCCTGACCACCGAGGTCTACCCCGAGGTCACCCTGGGCGAGTACAAGGGCGTCGCCGTTGAGAAGGCTGTCGCTGAGGTCACCGACGCTCAGGTCGAGGCCGAGCTGAACCAGATCGCTGAGAACGTTGCTTCCGTCGAGAACGTTGAGGATCGCGCTGCTGCCATGGGCGACATCGCCAACATCAACTTCCTGGGCACCGTCGACGGCATCGCCTTCGAGGGCGGCGCCGCTGAGAACTTCGATCTGACCCTGGGCTCCGGCCAGTTCATCCCCGGCTTCGAGGAGCAGGTCGTGGGCATGAATGTCGGCGAGGACAAGGACGTCAACGTCACCTTCCCCGAGGACTACAACGCCAAGGAGCTGGCCGGCAAGGCTGCTGTCTTCGCCGTCAAGCTGAACAAGCTGTCCGTCAAGAACGTCCCCGCCATCGACGACGAGCTGGCCAAGGATGCCTCCGAGTTCGACACCCTGGAGGAGCTGAAGGCTGACATCCGCGAGAAGAAGCTGGCCGATGCCCAGAAGAACATCGACCGCACCTTCGAGAACGCTGTCGTTGAGGCTGTCGCCGCCAACGCCACCGTCGAGGTTCCCAACGCTCTGGTGGAGCTGGAGCTGGACAACCAGATGAACGACTTCGCCTACCGTCTGCAGATGAACGGCATGTCCGTCGAGCAGTACGCCCAGATGATGGGCGGCGACCTGAACACCATGCGCAATGCCTTCAAGCCCATGGCTGAGAAGCAGGCTCTGAGCAACCTGGTTCTGGCCAAGGTTGCTGAGGTCGAGGCCATCGAGGTCTCCGAGGAGGAGCTGGAGGCCGAGTTCGCTGAGATGGCCAAGTCCTACGAGCTGGAGGTCGAGAAGATCAAGGAGATGGTTCCCGTCGAGGAGATCAAGACCAACATGCAGGTTCGCAAGACCGTCAAGTTCCTGGTGGACAACGCTGTCGTCAAGGCCGCTGAGTAATAACGTATACTCCCTGGCCCATATGGTTAGAATGTCCGAAAACCCCGTGAAAGGAGCAATAACCATGGCATTAGTCCCTTATGTTGTGGAGCAGACCAGCCGCGGCGAGCGCAGCTACGATATTTTCTCCCGTCTGCTCAATGACCGCATCATTTTCCTGTCCGAGGAGGTCAACGACGCTACTGCGTCCCTGGTCGTCGCCCAGATGCTGTATCTGGAGGCCCAGGATCCCGACAAGGACATCCAGTTCTATATCAATTCCCCCGGCGGCTCCGTCACCGCAGGCATGGCCATCTACGATACCATGCAGTATATCAAGTGTGACGTTGCCACCATCACCATCGGAATGGCCGCCTCCATGGGCGCGTTCCTGCTATCCGCCGGTACCAAGGGCAAGCGTATGGCGCTGCCCAATGCCGAGATCATGATTCACCAGCCCAGTGCCGGTACCCAGGGTCAGATCACCGACATGGCCATCCATCTGAAGCGTCTGCAGGTCATCAAGGAGCGGATGAACAAGATCATGGCGGAAAACACCGGCCGCAGCATCGAGGAGGTCACCGCCGCCTGTGAGCGCGACAACTTCATGAGCGCCGAGGAGGCTCTGGAGTTCGGCCTGATCGACAAGGTCATCACGAACCACTAATCATCATTTCGTTATCCCTGAAAGGCAGGTACTGAGGTTATGGCAAGAAACCCTGAGCAGCCGATTCGCTGTTCCTTCTGCGGCAAGCGGGAAAACCAGGTCGAGCGGCTGATTGCCGGACCCGGTGTGTGTATCTGCAGCGACTGCGTCGCCGCCTGCGGCGAGCTGCTGCGGGAGGAGATCTATTACGACGAGCGGGGCAACCTCCGGGCTCCGGAGACCCTGCCCACCCCCATGGAGATGAAAAACTTCATGGATACCTACATCGTCGGTCAGGATCACGCCAAGGTGGCTCTGGCGGTGGCTGTGTACAACCACTATAAGCGCATCTACTTCGGTCACGACTCCGATGTGGAGCTGCAGAAGAGCAACATCCTGCTGATCGGCCCCACGGGCTCCGGCAAGACCCTCTTCGCCCAGACCCTGGCCAAGATCCTGAACGTCCCCTTCGCCATCGCCGACGCCACCACCCTGACCGAGGCCGGCTACGTGGGTGACGATGTGGAGAATATCCTTGTGCGTCTTCTGCAGGCTGCGGACTTTGATGTGGAGCTGGCGGAGCACGGCATCATCTACATCGACGAGATGGATAAGATCGCCCGCAAGAGCGAGAACACCTCCATCACCCGCGACGTCTCCGGCGAGGGCGTCCAGCAGGCGCTGCTGAAGATCCTGGAGGGCACAGTCGCCAGCGTTCCGCCCCAGGGCGGCCGAAAGCACCCCCATCAGGAGCTGATCCCCATCAACACCTCCAACATCCTCTTCATCTGCGGCGGCGCCTTCGACGGTCTGGACAAGATCATCGAGAAGCGCACCGACAAGTCCGCACTGGGCTTCGGTGCCGAGGTCAAGAGCAAGCGCAAGCGCGATGTGGGCAAGCTCTTTGAGCAGGTGCAGCCCCACGATCTGCTGAAGTTCGGCATCATTCCCGAGCTGGTGGGCAGACTGCCCGTCATTACCAGCCTGAACAGCCTGACCAAGGAGGATCTGGTTCGGATCCTGACGGAGCCGAAGAACGCTCTGACGAAGCAGTATGAGAAGCTGCTGGAGCTGGATCACGTGGAGCTGGAGATCCAGCCCGAGGCCCTGGAGCGCATCGCCGAGAAGGCGGTGGAGCGTCAGATCGGCGCCCGCGGCCTGCGGGCCGTGATGGAGCAGATCATGACCACCGTCATGTTCGGCATCCCCTCCGATCTTTCCGTCCGCAAGGTGATTATCACCCCCGAGGCGGTGGACGGCGCCGACCCGCTTGTTGTCCGCGATCCCAAGAATCTGCGGCAGAAGCTGGGCGCAAAAGCTTAATTCAAGTGAGAGGGGGTAAGATTTTACCCCCTCTTTTTTCAAAATATTCCCTGATATACCCAGAGAAAGGGGGATTTTCCTATGAGTGAAATTATCGTTTCCGGGCAGCTGCCGGTGCTGGCACTGCGGGGACTGGTTGTATTCCCCAAGCAGACCGTCCATTTCGATGTGGCCCGGGAAAAGAGCGTCAAGGCCCTGGAGGCGGCAACGGAGAAGGATCAGCTGATCTTCCTGGTGCCCCAGAAGAGCATCATCGACGATGATCCCGGCGCGGACGAGCTCTACCCCATGGGCTGCGTCGCCAAGGTCAAGCAGGTGCTGAAGAATGGCGGCGAGACCCAGCGGGTGCTGGTCACCGGTCTGTATCGTGCCCGGATCAGCGAGATGAATCAGAACGAGCCCTATATGCTGGCCCGGGTGGAGATGGTGCAGGAGAAGTCCTACACCCTCAGCCCCAAGGTGCGGGCCTACATGCGCGACGCCCAGATGACCTTCGGCGGCTATCTGGAGCTGACCCAGCATCCCGCCCAGGCCCTGCAGCTGAAGCTGCTGGCCTCCTCGGATCCCAGTTACATCGCCGACTGCCTCGGTCAGTTCGTGGGCTTTGACTATCCGGACAAGTGCAAGCTCTTAAGCCAGCTGAGCCCCGCGCTCCGGCTGGAGCAGGCGGTGAAGCTGCTGGCCCGGGAGATCGAGATGCTGACCGTGGAGATCGAGATGCAGCAGAAGGCCCGGGAGAATATGGATCAGTACAACCGGGACTACTATCTGCGGGAGCAGATGAAGGTCATTCGCCAGGAGCTGGGCGAGGGCGAGAGTGAGAATGACGTCGATGTCTACCGGGAGAAGGTTCTGAAGCTCGGTCTGTCCGAGGAAATTGAGAAGAAGCTCCTGAAGGACATCGACCGGCTGAGCAAGCAGCCCTTCGGCTCCCAGGAGGGCGCGGTGCTGCGGGGGTACCTGGACACCGTGCTGGAGCTGCCCTGGAAGGAAAAGACGAAGGAGCGCATCGATATCGGCGCTGCCCGAAAGATCCTTGAAAAGGATCACTTTGGCATGGAGAAGGTGAAGGAGCGAATCCTGGAGACCCTGGCGGTGCGCCGGATGGCTCCGGAGATGCCCGCCCAGATCATCTGTCTGGTTGGCCCTCCCGGCGTGGGCAAGACCTCCATCGCCTATTCCATCGCCCGGGCGCTGAACCGGAAAATGGCCAGAATTTCCCTGGGCGGCGTCCGGGACGAGGCCGAGATCCGGGGTCACCGGAAGACCTATGTGGGCGCCATGCCCGGACGGATCCTGAACGGCATCATCCAGGCTGGCTCCTCCAATCCGCTGCTGCTGCTGGACGAGGTGGACAAGATGGGCATGGATCACCGGGGCGACCCGGCGGCAGCCCTGTTGGAAGTCCTGGACGCAGAGCAGAACCATACGTACCGGGATCACTATCTGGAGATCCCCTATGACCTGTCCGATGTGATGTTCATCACCACCGCCAACGATCTGGGCATGATCCCCAGACCCCTCCTCGACCGTATGGAGGTCATTGAGCTGAGCTCCTACACCGACGAGGAGAAGCTGATGATCGCTAAAAACCACCTGATCCCCAAGCAGCTTTCCAAGCACGGTCTGAAGAAGACCCAGCTCAAGATCAGCGACGACGCCATCCGCACCGCCATTGAGGGCTGGACCCGGGAGTCCGGTGTCCGTAATCTGGAGCGGCTCATTGCCAAGATCTGCCGGAAGGCCGATCTGAAGCTGGTGGAGGATGAGGAGCTGAAGAAGGTCAGCGTCACCCCCAAGAATCTGACCGAGTTCCTGGGTACCCGGTATTATCAGCCCGAGGAGCTTCTGAAGGAGGATCCCGTGGGTCTGGTCACCGGCCTGGCCTGGACTTCCGTTGGCGGCGAGACCCTGGAGGTGGAGGTCAATGTGATGGAGGGCTCCGGTAAGATCGAGCTCACCGGCAATCTGGGCCTTGTGATGCAGGAATCCGCCCGGGCGGCGGTGACCTACATCCGCTCCCATGCCCTGGAGCTGGGGGTGGAGCCTGACTTCTACAAGACCAGGGACATCCATATCCACTTCCCCGAGGGTGCCATCCCCAAGGACGGCCCCAGCGCCGGCGTCACCGTCTGCACCGCCATCGTCTCTGTCCTGACGGGCCGGACTGTCCGGCGGGATGTGGCGATGACTGGTGAGATCAGCCTGCGGGGCCGCGTCATGGCCATCGGCGGTCTGAAGGAGAAGACCATGGCCGCCCTGCGCCACGGCATCAAGACCGTCATCATCCCCGCTGCCAACGAGCGGGATCTGGCGGACATCGACCAGACCGTCCGCAGCAAGCTGCACTTCGTCACCGCGTCTCAGATCGACACGGTGCTGGAGACTGCCCTGAATCCTGCGCCGAAGGCCGTGGAGCCCCTGAACATCCCCGTGGAGCCCCCTCGTCCCAGAGAGACGGCGCTCTGCCAGTGAGGTAACTATGAATCTTCATAATGTGGAATTTGTGAAATCCGGCGCGACCCTGGAGGGTCTGCCCGCCAAGACCATGCCGGAGATCGCCTTTGCGGGCAAGTCCAATGTGGGCAAGTCCAGCGTCATCAACCGGATCCTGAACCGGAAGAACTTCGCCCGGGTGGGCGAGGCTCCCGGCAAGACCACCCACGCCAATTACTTCAACATCGACAAGAAGTGCTACTTCGTCGATCTGCCGGGCTACGGATACGCCAAGGTGCCCAAGGCTGAGAAGGAACGGTGGGGCAAGCTGATGGAGGGCTATTTCGCCTCCGGGCGGATCACCCTGGGCATCCTGATCGTGGACGCCCGTCACGCACCCACCATGAACGACATCACCATGGCGGACTACTTCCTGCAGACCGGCTGTCCTTTCGTTGTCGTTGCCAACAAGATGGACAAGCTGAAAAAGAGCGAGATCGAGAAGAATCTTGCCACCATCCGTACCGATCTGGAGCTTCCCGAGGACGTCCGGCTGATCCCCTTCTCCGCCGAGAAGGGATTGGGCAAGGATGAGCTGGTGAAGATCATCATCGGTGCCGTGAAGGACGCAACTTAAGGAACGAAACCCCATCCTTTCGGATGGGGTTTTCTATTTGCAGTTGATTGCATATCTGTGGGAAACATGCTATCATGATATCAGAGAGAATTCGGAGAAAGGAGGAACCGAAATGGAAAGATTATCGGAGGAGATCAGGCGGGTTTTGCAGGACATGATCGAGTCTGAGGATGGGGAGTATGTTCTCCATCCCCGCGGGAAGGATCTGGTGATCGAGAACCGTTATGATCTGTGCTTTGTCTGGTTCGCAACGCTGGCGGAGGTCAGAGGGCTGCCGGAAGAGGCAGAGGACGGATGGACGCTCTGGTGCAGTGAGATCCGGGCCGATGGGGATGCGTATGTCCTCTTGGGAGAAATAAATGATCCGGAATCTGATGAATTCGTGAATGTGGAGCTTCGATTTTCCGATGTGAAGGTGGAGCTGAAGGCAGTTCACACAGATCCGGCTCAGGCTCATGCAGCACCCTGGTGGGTGCTGGCGATGCTTGCCGAGGGGGTGATCCGTAAGAGTGAGGTCGCGCCCCGGCTGATGAACGACCGGGAACGGGAATTGCTGCCGCTTCTGCGGGAGGTGACAGCGTTGGCCGGTTGGCGGGGGATGCAGGACGGGAAGGACCGGATGGAGTTTCCGCTGCTGCGCCAGCGTATCGACCCGAAGCTGCACCGGCTGCTGGATCGGCTGGAAGGGAAGGTTTCGGATTGGAAGCGGTATTTCAAGGACTCGAACAAGCTTCAGACCCAGCTGAACCGAAGCAGATATGAGCACATCTGGCGGGGAATCTATGACGAGCTCGCCGCGTCCCAGGCGGAGTATCCGATGAAGAGCGCGGTGCCTGCCCAGGTGCGGCATCAGATCGAGACGCAGCTGCAAGCATTGGGCTACAGCGGATGCTATCCCGATTTCAGAAAGTCCGGAGCCATCCGCGGGCTGAGAGTGGGTAAGTCCCGCGGGCAGTCCTATTTCGTCTGCCACGAGAAGAACGCGGTGTTCCACATCCACTGCCGGGAGTATGCCTGTCAGGATGGAAGCGTTCAGGTGGAATTTATCTGCGGAACGGAGCTTCTGCGGAAGGATGAGAAGCCGGGGGATATCCTGTCGTGCATGTTCTCTGCCGGAGGCCGCCGGCTGATCCGGTCGGGCAGCTCTTTTCTCAGCGATGATCTTGGGGATCTGGAGCGGAAGATCGGCATAGCCGCGAAGCGTGCGGAGCTGCGGCAGCTTGATAAGCAGGAGCGGAAAAGTGAGGGCACGATGCTTCCCGTGCAGTTTCTGTTCCTTGCCCTCGCGGCATGCGGCGTACTGGCAGGACTGGCGACCGGTTTTTTCCTTGCGGTAGGTTCCCTTGTGACTGCATTGCTGTTCGGATGGTCTGAGATCCCTGCGATGCTGCATGAGGTGGCGTGGAGGGAGATATTCTGGTTCGCCTGGGCACTCTTTGGCGGGGCATTTGTCGTCAGCTGGATCATCGGAGAACGAACTGAATAAAAAAACGCCGCGAAAGCGGCGTTTTTTGACGTATCAGAGGGAAAAATCGTCCTCCTCATATTTGGTGAAGTCCAGGGCCTTGGGCTTGGGGGGGACGCGCTTGAAGGGGTCATAGCGGAATTTCCGGCAGTCGTCGCAGAGCGGCACGATCCCCTTTTTGGCACAGAGCATCATCTCCTCGTCAAGCCGGGTGCCGTAGCGGCAATACAGGCAGGACTGGTCGATCTTTTTACGAAACAGCATCATGGATCCCATCCTTTCGGGGGCTATTATACAACAGCCCGCCGGAAATTTCCACTGCTATTTTTCCGAAGAGCACCGCCGCTGGAAGGAAAAGTGCCCAGATGCCTAAGCGGAGGTACAGAAGGGAAAGGACGGCGGAAAGGAGGGATTGGAGAATCTTCTGGGCGGCGCACTGATTCATGCGAAGTCCTGCCTGGGCGGCAAGGCCGCCGATCTGGAGCAGGACGCTGACGCCGCCGAAGGAGACGAAGACCGAACAGAGGAGGAAGCGGAGGTCACGGGGGAGCGGGTCAAGGGCGAAGACCCCGTTGGACAGCTCCAGAAGGCCCGTCAGGAGAACGCCGAGGGGCGGGGGGAGGAGGGGGAAGAACCAGCGATTGAGAAAGCCTGCCGCCACTCCGGCCAGGACGACCCAGGCACAGACCGAGGCCATGGAGGAGATGGAGCGGCGGACGGCCTCCGGGAGGGAGACGGTTTCGGAAGCTGTGTGACAGGCACCATGGGATGGATGGGGCCAGAAGACTGCGGTCAGAAGGGCTGTCTCCAGCTGGAGGACGAAGAGGATCACCGCTTCGGGAAGGGACAGCACGGACGCGATGACGCCGAAGAGGAAGGAGGGGCCGCAGAAGCTGCACAGGCCCAGCATCCGTTCCCCATCGGCTTTGGAGAGTGATGCTTGCTCCACAGCCTGGGCGATGCAGGCTGCGCCCACGGGAAAGCCCCCGGCACAGCCCAAAAGGAACATGCCTTCACTTCCATCAGGGATCCCCAGCAGCCGGGAAAGACATGGGATGCGGAGGGATTTCAGGCCGGGAACCAGCATGGAACTGAGGACGAAGAGAGGGAACAGGGTCGGGATCAGCGTGGATGTGCAGAGCTTCAGAGCGGCATGGGCGGAATCGGCGGCGCATCGGCTGTCCAAAATCAGGGCCGCCATGGCGGCAAAGAGCACAAGGGCGGCGGTTCGCTTCCTCAAAACAGATCACCTCGTGAAAGTGTATGCGGGTGATCCTCCCGCATAGACTTGTGTGAGGTGAAATGCATGATCGATTGGAAACAGCGGCTGTCAGCGGACGCGGGCGGATTGAAGCCGAGAACGCTGACGGAGCTTTATGGGAATGAGCGGCTTCTGGTGGAGCAGCACCGGGGGATCCTGGGCTACGGCAGCGACTGCATCCGCATCGGCACCAGCTTTGGCTGCTTGAACGTGGAGGGGGAGGAGCTGCGGCTTTGCTGTATGAGCAGGAGCCAGCTCGTCATTCGGGGACGCATCCGCTGCGTCCGGACGGAAGGGGGAAGCTGATGCAGCTTTGGTGGAGGCTCCGGGGCTGGGTGCGGCTTCGGCTGACCAGCGCGGATTGTGCGGCACGGCTGCGGGCCATGTCCCGGGAGATCAGGCTGGAGGATATCGAATTTCACAATGATCTGACTGCGTCGTTCTGTATTTCGAAGGCAGATGCAGACAGGATCGAAGTCCGGGAAGGGGAGCGGATCGAGGTCGTAACGGTTGGCGGGCTGCCTTCGATGGCCAGGCGGGTCTGGGAATGGCGGCGGCTGGCAGTCGTGGCTGTGATGCTGGGGGTGCTGACGGTGCTTCTGCCCACCCGGGTGTGGTTCATCCGGGTGGAGGGGAACGGGGAGCTGCCAGCACGGCGCATCATGGAAGCGGCTGAGGTGTGCGGCGTGTACTTTGGCGCGTCCATGCGGGAGCTGCGGAGCGAGCAGGTGAAGAACCATCTGCTGTACGCCATCCCGGAGCTGCGGTGGGCGGGAGTGAACACCAGCGGGTGTACGGTGGTCATCACGGTTTCCGTAAGAGATGCAGACCAGACACAGCCTGGGTCGATGCCGGGGGATCTGGTGGCCGGGGTGGATGCGGTGGTGACGGAGGTGATCCCGGAGTCCGGGACAGCACAGGCGGTGCCGGGACAGGCGGTGAAGGCGGGGCAGATGCTTATTTCCGGGATGACCGATCTGGGGCTTTCCACCCGGGCCGACCGGGCGGAGGGCGAGGTCTATGGGCTGACACGGCGGGAAATCACCGCAGTTTTGCCGGGGGAGACGGTCGTGAAGGGGGAGAATGGGCGGCTGGTGCGAAAATTTGCCCTCCTTCTTGGAAAAAAACGTGTGAATTTTTCGAATGACAGTGGAATTTTGCATGGGAGTTGTGTTAAAATGAGGACGGTCAACTATGTGACGCTGCCGGGGGGATTTCGGCTTCCGGCGGCGCTGGTGACGGAAACCTATGTCCTGTGCGAAGAAGCTGCTGTGCCGCGGGAAGACAGCGCTCAGGCGCTGGCGGATGCCGCAAGGCGTCTGGCAAAGGAGCGGATGATCGCGGGGACGATCCTGGGCGAGGAGATCGCGCAGGAGGGGCAGCGGCTCACGGCAGTGTTCGAATGCCGGGAGATGATCGCCCTGTTCCGGCCGGGAGTATATTTGGAGCGTGATACAAATGATCGAGAGAATGGTGAACGTGGAGCGGGTTGAGGATCTGATCGCAGTCTTCGGCTCCTTCGACGAGAATATCCGGCGCATCGAGGATGCGCTGAGCGTGTCTATCGTCAACCGGGGCAATGAGCTCAAGGTAGTCGGCGATGAAGAGAACGTGGACAAGGCGGTGCGTACCCTGGAGGGGCTGCTGACCATCGCGGCCCGGGGCGAGACCATCGACGAGCAGCGGGTGCGCTACCTCATCACCCTGGTCAGGGAGGGCAACGACGAGCAGGTCAGCCGCATCGCCAAGGATGTGGTCTGCATCAGCGCCAAGGGCAAGCCCATCAAGGCCAAGACCGTGGGCCAGCAGAACTACATGAAGGCCATCCAGAATAATACCATCACCATCGGCGTGGGCCCCGCCGGTACCGGCAAGACATACCTGGCCGTTGCGGCGGCGGTGGCGGCCTTCCGGGAGCGGACGGTGAACCGGATCATCCTGACCCGTCCCGCCGTGGAGGCGGGCGAGCGGCTGGGCTTCCTGCCGGGCGATCTGCAGAACAAGGTCGATCCCTACCTGCGCCCCCTGTACGATGCCCTCTTTGACATGCTGGGCGCCGAGACCTTCCAGAAGTATCAGGAGCGGGGCTCCATTGAGGTCGCGCCGCTGGCCTACATGCGCGGACGGACGCTGGATGACAGCTTCATCATTCTGGATGAAGCACAGAATACCACCCGGGAGCAGATGAAGATGTTCCTGACGAGACTGGGCTTCGGCTCGAAGATCGTCATCACCGGCGACGTGACCCAGATCGACCTGCCCGATGACAAGGTCTCCGGATTGAAGGATGCTGTGCGGGTGCTGGAGAATGTGAAGGACATTGCGATTTGCCGCCTGACCAGTGCGGACGTGGTGCGTCACGCCTTGGTGCAGGAGATCATCAACGCCTACGAGAAGCACGAGAAGAAGCGGGAGCAGCCCAAGCCCGCTCCCAGAAAATTTGAGGGAAAGTACAGGAGGAAGACCTGATGGCAAAGCTCAAGCTGAATCTGACCTACGAAAAGCCCAGCCTGCTCAATGTCCCCGTGACCAGGAACATCAAGCGGTGCGTGGAGGCCACCCTGGACGCCGAGGGCGTCACGGCTCTGTGTGAGATCAACATTCTCATCACCGATGACTCCGGCATCCACGCCATCAACAAGGCCGCCCGGAGCATCGACCGGCCCACCGATGTGCTTTCCTTCCCCATGTTCGAGCTGGAGCCCGGCAATCCGCCCGCCGACTGGACAGACTATATGGATCCCGGCACCAAGGCCGTGCCCCTGGGCGATATGGTCATCTCCCTGGAGCGGGCACGGGCCCAGGCAAAGGAGTTCGGACACAGCGTCAAGCGGGAGGTGGGGTATCTGACCATCCACTCCATGCTCCATCTGCTGGGCTACGACCACCTGGACGAGGGCGAAATGAAGCGACAGATGAGAGCCAGGGAAGAGGCCATCGCTTCCACCATTGAAGGAATGAGCCGTGACTAATATAGTGCTGAATGCAGAGTGCTGAGTGCTTAGTGCTGAATGATTGGAAACTCAGCCCTCAGCCCTCAGAACTCAGCACTTTGCTACGAAGGAGAAATATATGAAAACCAAAACCGCTATGATTACCATTGCCGGACGTCCCAACGTCGGCAAGTCTACTTTGACGAATTTCCTTGTTGGCGAGAAGATCGCCATCGTTTCCAACAAGCCCCAGACCACCCGCAACCGGATCTGCGGCATCGTGACCCGTGACGATACCCAGTTCGTGTTTGTGGATACCCCCGGCTATCACCGTTCCCGTACCAAGCTGGGCGATTACATGGTGAACGTGGCCCGGGAGTCCATCGCTGATGTGGACGCCACCATTCTGGTGGTGGAGCCTGTGGCCAACATCGGCGGCCAGGAGGAGGATCTGATCGCCAAGATCAAGGCAAGCAAGAGTCCTGCGATCCTGGCCATCAACAAGATCGATACCGTGGAGCCCGATGCTCTGCTGGCGGTCATCGCCGCCTATTCCCAGGTCGGCTTCGATGCCATCATCCCCATCTCCGCCAAGACCGGCGACGGCGTGGAGGAGCTGCTGAAGGAATGCGCCAAGTACGCCCAGGAAAGCCCCTTCCTGTTCCCCGATGATATGACCACCGACCAGCCCGAGCGGCAGGTGATGGCCGAGATCATCCGGGAGAAGCTGCTGTGGACTCTGGACAAGGAGATCCCCCATGGCACCGCCGTGGAGATCACCAAATTCTCTGAGCGGGACAGCGGCATCATCGACATCGACGCCACCATCTACTGCGAGAAGGCCAGCCACAAGGGCATCATCATCGGCAAGCAGGGCGCGATGCTCAAGAAGATCAGCTCCATGGCCCGGGCCGACTGCGAGAAGTTCATGGGTACCAAGGTGTTTCTGACCACCTGGGTCAAGGTCAAGGAGAATTGGAGAGATTCCGACTTCCTGGTGCGCAATTTCGGCTATTCCGAATAAAACTTGCCTTCCCCACAGGGGGAGGTGGGCCGCGTCAGCGGGTCGGAGGGGGTGTCGCATATGCGAAGGGACACTCCCCCGGTCTGCTTCACAGCCCTGCCCCCTCTGAGAGGGGGCCAAGAAAATGCGGTTTTTTTGATGTATTCTGCACAACCTAACTGCGGGAGGGATGCATCATGGATTCTGCGTATTATTGGGAATTGTTTATGGCCACCGGTGCGCCAAGCTTTTATCTGGCGTACCAGTCGAAGCGTCGAACGGAGGAAACCGATGTATCTGAAAATACAGGGTCTTGTCCTTCGGCGGACGGAGTACAATGACCACGATGTGCTGCTGACGATCCTGACGCGGCAGCATGGAAAGATCACCGCCAAGGCCCGGGGGCTGAAGCGGAAGAATTCGCCCCTGACCGCCCAGTGCCAGCTGCTGGCCTTTGCGGAGTTCACCCTGTTTGAATATAAGGGGATGTACACCATCAATGAGGCCAATACCATCGAGCTGTTCCACGGGCTGCGAAATGATCTTGGCAAGCTGAGTCTGGGCACCTATTTCGCCCAGGCGGCGGAGGTCATCTCCCAGGAGGACTTGCCCAATCCGGAGCTGCAGTCGCTGGTGCTGAATTGTCTGTATGCGCTGTCGAAGCTGGGTGAGCCCGAGGAGAAGGTCAAGGCGGCCTTCGAGCTGCGCCTGGCCTGCATCGCGGGCTTTCAGCCGGAGCTCAGCGGCTGCGCGGGCTGCGGCAATGAATGGCCGGATCGGTTTGACATCAAGGCTGGTATGCTCGAATGCGCCAGCTGCCGCAATATCGAGTCCGACGGCATCCGGATGCCGGTGTCACCCGGGGTCTTGCAGGCCATGCGGTATCTCTGCGAATGTGACAGCAGAAAAATCTTTGCCTTCCGTCTGTCACCCGATGCCATGCGGCAATTGGGGGATGTGACGCAAGGCTACTTAACCACACAATTGGAGCGGGGATTTTCCACGCTGGATTTTTATAAGTCATTACTCATTTAGGATACTCTCGTAGGGAACGGCCTCCGTGCCGTTCCGCAGTACCGGGGTCAGGCTTCCTGACAGCTCTGGCGAATACGGAAAATGCGGATTGTTGTCCCTCTGGGTCAACAATCCAGGGGACGGCACGGAGGCCGTCCCCTACAAAGCATCCTTTGGTTTCGTCAATGCCCATAATTCGAGATTTTCTTTTGGAGGAGAGCGGCATGAATTCGATTGAGGACGTTTATAAACGATTATGTTTGGAACGAATAAACGAGAGGGCGGAATTATCCATTTCGGGTGATAAAACCCTTTTGATGATTAAGATTGCTGATGAGCGGGTGCTGACAGCGGATGATGATATGATTGCCATCTCCAGCCGAAAAAAACTTTTGGGTGCTTCTTATGATAGCGTGGATCATACCCATTATACTGATTTTGATGATTTGTATCAGCGGCTGCTTACATATTTGCCAGTTGATGCAACATGATTATAGGAGAACAACATGTCTGAATTATACGAAAAATCCCTTCTGAAGCTGGAGCTGGATCGGGTGCTGGAGATGCTGGCGGAGCGGGCCGGGTCGGAGCTGGGCAAAATCGCCTGCCGGAAACTGCGGCCCACCTCTGACTTAGAGGATGTGCAGGCCCTGCTGGATCAGACCACGGCTGCCTGTGATCTGAGCACCAAGAAGGGCTATCCCCATTTTTATGAAGCCCAGGACGTCAGCTTCTCTCTGGAGCGGGCGGATCGGGGCGGCGCCCTGAATCCCAAGGAGCTGCTTAAGATCGCGGGCACCCTGCGCTGTGCCCGCACCGTCAAGGGCTACACCGCCGAGGACGAGGCGGCTACCGTGCTGGACGGGATGTTCATGTCCCTGTCCCCCAACAAATACTTAGAGGACAAGATCTTCGGTGCGATTTTGAGCGAGGAGGAGATCGCCGACAACGCATCCCCCGTGCTGGCGGATATCCGGCGGCACAAGAAGGTGCAGTCGGCCAAGATCCGGGATTCTCTGCAGAAGATCATCTCCTCTCCCGCCTATGCGAAGTCCCTGCGGGAGCCCATCATCACCATTCGCGACGGCCGCTATGTGGTGCCCGTGAAGAGTGAGTGCAAGAACGATGTGCCCGGCCTGGTGCACGATATCTCCGGCTCCGGCGGTACCCTCTTCGTGGAGCCCATGTCCGCCGTCAACGCCAACAATGCCCTGCGGGAGCTGGAGCTGAAGGAGAAGAAAGAGATCGAGCGGATCCTGGCGGAGATGTCCGCCGAGGCCGCAGCCCATCGGGACGACATCAACACCAACGTAAAGATCCTGGTGGAGCTGGATGTGATCTTCGCCAAGGCCAAGCTGGCCTACGCAATGCGGGCCTGGGCACCCATGATGAATGACAAGGGTGAGGTCGATCTGCGCAAGGCACGGCACCCCCTGCTGGATCCCAAGACCGCCGTGCCCATCACCGTGCGGCTGGGTACGGATTTCGACTCCATGATTATCACCGGCCCCAACACCGGCGGCAAGACCGTTACCCTGAAGACCATCGGTCTGCTGACCCTGATGGCCGAGTGCGGTCTGCACGTGCCCGCCGGGGACGGCAGCCGACTCAGCACCTTCGACGCGATCCTCGCGGATATTGGCGATGAACAGTCCATCGCCCAGAGCCTTTCCACCTTCTCCAGCCATATGCGCACCATCGTCGATGTGGTGGAGGAGTGCGACGACCGGACGCTGGTGCTCTTCGACGAGCTGGGCGCGGGCACCGACCCCGCCGAGGGCGCGGCCCTGGCCATCGCCATCATCGAGTTCTGCCGCACCATGGGCAGCCGGGTGGTGGCAACCACCCACTATGCCGAGATGAAGCTCTATGCCATGCAGACCAAGGGCGTCATCAACGCCAGCTGTGAGTTTGACGTGGAGACTCTGCGGCCCACCTACAAGCTGCTCATCGGCATTCCCGGTAAGTCCAACGCCTTCGCCATTTCCCGGAAGCTGGGTCTGCCGGAGCACATTTTGAAGGAGGCCGACGACCTGGTCGGCAAGTCCGACAAGGACTTCGAGGACGTTCTGAGCCAGTTGGAGAGCCAGCGGCAGCAGATGGAGGTGGCCCGGCAGGAGGCCGAGCGGCTGCGTCAGGAGACTGCCAAGATCAAGCAGCAGTCCGAGGAATTCAACGAACAGCTTCGCCGGGAGAAGGAGAAGGCCATGGCCGCTGCCCGGAAGGAGGCCCAGCAGATCATCGAGGACGCCCGCATCACCGCCAACAAGGTCAGCGAGGAGCTGAAGGCCTTGAAGAAGCAGCTCCAGGAGTCCGCCGATACCGCCAACCTGAACCAGAAGCAGACCGAGCTGCGCCGAAGCCTGAATGAGGCCGAGTCCAAGCTGCGGGTGAACGCCCCCGTGGAGCGGCGGCCCGAGCCCAAGCGGGAGATCCTGGTGGGCGACACCGTGGAGCTGCTGAAGCTGGGCACCAAGGCCAGCGTCATCGGCATCAACAAGGACGGCACCTACGAGATTCAGGCGGGCATCATGAAGCTCAAGGCCAAAAAGAGCGAGATCTATCTGCTGGAGAACGAGAATCCCTATGTCCAGAAGGGCCGCCCCAAGCACTCCGGACGGGAGATGAAGGTGGCAGCCATGAATCCCGAGGTGGATCTGCGGGGCATGGACTCCGTCGAGGCCATCTGCGTCATGGATCGCTATCTGGATGAGGCCATGCGCAGTAACCTCAAGCAGGTGCGCATCATCCACGGCAAGGGCACCGGTGTTCTGCGCAAGGCTGTCCACGAGAGCCTGAAGCGGAACAAGTACGTCAAGAAGTACCGCCTGGGCGTCTACGGCGAGGGTGAGGACGGCGTGACCATCGCGGAATTTGAATGATTCGACTGACTCTTTGCACCTTTCGATTTGGTTGGAAACAATTTTTCTAACGAGATTGTAAGTAATTGCTGAAAAATGGATTGACTTTTTTCGCAAATTTGCTATCATATAGAAAGGAGCCGTGTTGCTGACCACAGCGCGGCGAGAAGGTAAGGAGTTGTTGATCTATGTTCAATAAGGAAGTCATCGTCCGATGCGAGTCCGGCCTGCACAACAAGCAGGTTACATACTTCGTTCAGAAGGCCAACGAGTTCAAGAGCTCTGTGTGGCTGGAGAGCGAGAACCGCCGCATGAACGCCAAGAGTCTGCTGGGTATCATGTCCCTGGGCATCGTGACCGGTGCCGTCGTGACTCTGAGCGCAGAAGGCCCCGACGCGGAGGACGCAGTCAACGCGCTGGATGCTATGCTCCAGCGGGACGTCTATTGATCGATCCCCAACCAACCGTCCCAGTGCATAATCGCATTGGGACGGTTTTTCCATCTGAAAGGGAGGTGTGTGTATGACATTTGATGAACTGAAGGATAAGGCCAATTCGCTGCCGCTGGTTCCCGGCGTGTATATCATGCGGGATAAAAATGACAAGGTCATCTATGTGGGCAAGGCAAAGAAGCTCAAGAACCGGGTCAGCCAGTATTTCCAGGACACCGCCGCCCATACGCCGAAGACCCGGCTCATGGTCAGCCACATCGACCATTTTGACGTTATTGCCGCGTCTTCTGAGTTTGAGGCGCTGATCCTGGAGTGCAGCCTCATCAAGCGGCATATGCCGAAATACAACATCCTCCTGAAAGACGACAAGGGATATCCGTACCTGCGGCTGGACATGAAGGAGATTTATCCGGTCATCACCCTGGCACCGAAGCTGCAGCGGGATGGGGCGGAGTATTTCGGCCCCTTCGGAACCCGGCACAATACCCTGGAGCTTTTGAAGGCCATCCGGGAGGTGCTGAAGCTGCCCGACTGCTCCCGGCAGTTCCCGAGGGATGTGGGCAAGGATCGGCCCTGTCTCAACTATCACATGAACCGCTGCGAGGGCTGGTGTCAGGAGACGAAAACCTGCACCGAATACCGGGAGCGGATGATGCAGGCCCGGCAGCTGCTGCAGGGCAATTATAAGGAAGTCGCCGCCGAGATCAAGGAAAAGATGCTCGCTGCGGCGGAGAATCTGGAATTTGAGATCGCCGCGCGGCTGCGGGATCGGCTGAATGCGGTGGAACAGCTTGGCAAAAAGCAGCTGGTCACCGCCGGAACCCTGGCGGATACGGACGTGATGGGCTACGCCGAGCGGGGCAGCAAGGCCTGCTTCACGGTGCTCCATTTCTCCGGCGGCAATCTGCTGGACAAGGAATATGAGGTCTTCCCGGCTCCGGACGAGGCGGAGGGGGCCGTGTCCAGCCTTTTGAAGCAGTTCTATCTGTCCCGGGGCATCGCGCCGAAGGTGGTGCTGCTGCCCTTTGCCATCGAGGATGCGGAGCTGTTCTCCCAGCTGATGGAGCAGGAGTTCGGCCGGAAGACCAAGCTGCGGATCCCCCAGCGGGGCGACAACATGCGGCTGGTGGAGCTGGCCCAGCGCAATGCCGCCGAGGAGGCGGAGCGGGCCGTTGGCCAGGAGGAAAAGCACACCGCGACGTTGGTGACCCTGGGAAAGATGCTGGGCATGGAGCCGCCGGAGCGGATCGAGTCCTACGACATCTCCAACATCGCGGGCACGGACATCGTGGCGAGCCAGGTGGTGTTCGTAGGCGGCAAGCCCAGCAAGCGCGATTACAAGAAATACAAGCTGGAGGGCCTGGCCGATCAGGACGACTACGCGTCCATGCATCAGGTGCTGACCCGTCGATTCGTCCACTATAAGGCGGGGGACAAGGGCTTTGCGTCGGCCCCCGACTTGCTGCTGATCGACGGCGGCGTGGCCCACGCGGGCGTTGCCGTTCAGGTTTTGCAGGAGCAGGGGCTTTCCTTCCCGGTTTTCGGCATGGTCAAGGATGACCGGCACCGTACCCGGGCTCTGGTGACCCCGGAGGGACGGGAGATCCGCATCGACAACAATCAGGCGATCTTTGCCCTGATCGGCAGCATCCAGGAGGAGACTCACCGCTTTGCCATCACCTATCACCGTCAGCTGCGGAGCAAGCGCCTGAGCTACTCGGAGCTGGACGGGATCCCCGGCATCGGCCCCAAGCGGAAGCAGGAGCTGCTGAAGACCTTCAAAAGTCTGGTGAACCTGCGCGCAGCCAGTCTGATGGAGCTGGAGCGGGTGCTGCCCAGAGACGCCGCAAGAGCGGTATACAAGCATTTTCACGAGGAGGATGAGCTATGAGAGTTGTTGCGGGAACGGCCCGTGGTACGGTTTTGAAGACCCCCGAGGGGATGCTGACCCGTCCCACCGCTGATCGGGTCAAGGAAGCGGTGTTCAGCATCCTGCATTTTGATGTTCAGGATGCCGCAGTGCTGGATCTCTTCGGCGGTACCGGTCAGCTGGGTATCGAGGCGTTGAGCCGGGGTGCGAAGAAAGCGGTGTTCGTGGATCACCAGCAGAAGGCCTGTGAGCTGATTAAGGAGAATCTGCGGCGGACGAAGTTCACCCAGCAGGCCAGCGTCGTCCGGAGCGATTACCTGGAATATCTGAAACGAACCAAAGAGAAGTTCGATATCATCCTCCTCGACCCGCCCTACGCGGAAATTTTCCTGGAAAATGCACTAAATTGCATTGCGGAAATTGACATTCTCCGAGATAATGGTATAATAGTCACGGAACGGCCTTTGGAAAAGGCACTGGAGGTACAGATGCCCGGTTTCACCCGTTCCCGCGACTATAAGTATGGAAAGACGCTCATCACCCTGTACAGGCTGGAGCGTGAGGGGGATGAAGCATGAAGATCGCCATTTATCCCGGCAGTTTCGATCCCGTCACCACGGGACACCTGAATATCATCGAGCGGGCCTCGAAGATCTTTGACCGGCTCATCGTCTGCGTGATGGTCAATGCCGGAAAGCGGCAGCCCATGTTCTCCCAGGAGAAGCGGGTGGAGTTTATCCAGCGGGTCACCGCGCATCTGCCCAATGTGGAGGTGGACTGCTCCCGGGAGCTTCTGGCGGACTATGCCCGGAGCAAGGGCGATTGCGTCATCGTCAAGGGCCTGCGGGCGGGCTCGGATTTCGAAAACGAATTCCAGATGGCCCTCATCAACCGCAAGATCAATCCGGAGCTGGACACCATGTTCCTGACCTCGGAGCATCAGTTCACCTACCTGAGCTCCAGCATGGTCAAGGAGCTGGGCAGCTATGACGTGGATCTGACGGATTTCCTGCCCGCCGCCATCATCCCGGATTTTCGCAAAAGAATTGAAGACATTCGTCAAGGAGGAAATACATAATGAATAACAACCTGGAAGAGCTGATTACCGCGCTGTACGACATGATCCAGGACGCCAAGTCCGTCCCCCTGAGCTCCGACAAGTGCATCATCGAGCGCGACAAGGCTCTGGATATGCTGGATGATCTGAGCGCACAGCTCCCCGCTGAGCTGAAGCAGGCCCGCACCATCGTCCAGTCCCGCGAGGAGCTGGTGAGCCAGGCCCGCCGCGAGGCTGAGGTCATCATCCGCAACGCCCGCGCCCAGGCCGAGCAGCTGGTGGAGCAGGAAGTCATTTACCAGCAGACCCTCCAGAAGTGCCAGGAGATGGCAAAGCAGAACATGGCCGAGTGCGAGGAGCGCACCCGCAAGACCGAGGAGACCATGGCCCAGATCAAGGCCGCTTCCTTCGGCTACGTGGACAACTCCCTGCGTCAGACCGAGGAGACCATCCTGAAGGCCCTGACCGAGGTTCGCGATACCCGGGCCAAGTTCCAGAACATCACCGCTCCCCAGGCCGCAGCCCCCAGCTACGACCAGGAGCTGTAAGAAAAAGCAAGACAAAAGCGGCTCCGACGGGGCCGCTTTTTTACGAGGACAGGATATGAAGAAGAGAACCATTTTGCAGAATTTTGAATGGTATCTGCCCGCCGACGCCGGGCACTGGCACCGAACCGCCCTTCAGGCGGAGCGGCTGGCAGGCCTGGGCTTCACCGATGTGTGGCTTCCTCCGGCCTACAAGGGCAACGGGGGCATCGAGGATGTGGGCTACGGCGTCTATGACCTCTACGATCTGGGGGAATTCGACCAGAAGGATACCATTCCCACCAAGTACGGCACCAGGGAGGAATACTGCCGGGCCATCGATACCCTCCATCACTTCGGGCTGGAGGTGCTGGCGGATATCGTGCTGAACCACCGGATGGGCGCGGATTACGCGGAATATGTCCGCAGCCACGTCTATGATCCCAGCGACCGGCTGCGCCGTCTGGTGGAGAACAAGCGGATCAAGGCCTGGACGGGCTTCAAATTCCCCGGGAGACGGCAGCGGTATTCCAATTTCAAGTGGAATCACCGGCACTTTTCCGGCGTGGACTGGAACGGCCTGACCCAGACCAATGCGGTCTACAAGCTGGCCGGACACCGCTGGTCGAAGAAGGTGGACACCGAGAACGCCAACTATGACTACCTGATGGGCGCGGATGTGGATTTTTCTGTGCCGGAAGTCCGGGAAGAGCTGGAGAAATGGGGAAAATGGTACATCGATACCGCCAAAATTGACGGCGTTCGGCTGGATGCGGTGAAGCACATCAGCTACGCCTTTTTCCCTGAGTGGCTGGCGGCCATGCGGGCGTATACCGGCCGGGAATTCTTCGCCGTGGGCGAATACTGGAAGGACGATCTGGCTGCGCTGCTGGGGTATCTGGACAACTGCGGACGGTGCATGAGCCTGTTCGATGTGCCGCTCCACCGGCGGTTCCAGCTGGCGGCGGAGGCCGGTGCTTCCTACGACCTGAGAACCATTCTCGATGACACGCTGCTTTCCCGGAATCCGGAGCACACGGTCACCTTCGTGGACAACCACGACACCCAGCCGGGCCAGGCACTCCAGAGCTGGGTGGGGGAGTGTTTCAAGCCCCTGGCCTATGCCCTGATCCTGCTGCGCCAGGCGGGCACCCCCTGCGTCTTCTACGGCGACCTCTACGGCATCCCCCACGACGGCATCGGCCCCGTGGGGGCGCTGGAGAAGCTGCTGCTGGCCCGGAAGGAATATGCCCACGGCGAGCAGGTGGATTATTTCGACCACCCCAACGTGATCGCCTGGAGCCGGGGCGAAGCCATGGCCGTGGTCATGAGCAACGGCGGCGACGGCTGGAAAACCATGCATTTGGGCAAGCCCGGACAGGTGTTCATCGACCTGCTGGGCAATCGAACCGAGGAGGTCACCGTCCGCTCCGACGGATGGGCGGATTTCACCGTGAACGCTGGAAGCGTCAGCGTGTGGGTGCCGAAGGAAAACTGACATTGACAATATAGCGGAATTTGGATATAATATAGTTAGAATCTTGCAAGGAGGGAGCTGTATGAATATCCGCCCATCCGCTGCCATTCGGCAGAACTACAACGAGATCGCAGAGCTTTGCCGCCGCACTGCCGCACCCGTCTACCTGACTAAGAACGGCGAGGGGGATCTGGTGGTCATGGATCTGGATACCTTCACTCGGCGGGAGAAGATGCTCCAGCTTCGGGAACGACTGATCTCAGTGGAGGAAGACCGCCTTGCCGGGCGCAACGGTTGTACCATCGACGAATTGGATGACTTGCTCGGTGCAGCCATTGAAGAGGTGTGATATGCGCTATCAGGTCGTCATCTCGGAGCAAGCCAAGCAGAATCTTCTGCTTCATGTCCGTTTTTTGGCTCAGATCAATAAACCCGCCGCCCAGAAGCTCCGCAAGCGTCTTATAGAGGAAATCCGTTCTTTGGAGCAGTTGCCGCACCGGTATCCTTTTTTGAACACCGAGTTCATTCCGCCCAATAAGTATCATAAGCTGTACGTGGAAAACAGCTATCTCGTTCTATACCAGATTCGGGATAACATTGTTTATGTGGATTGGATTGTAGATTGTCGTCAGGATTATCATTGGCTGTTGCGATAAAGAGGAGAAACAACATGAAAACATATCCCATCATGCATTACAAAAAGGGCGGCTCCGACCTGTTTGTCAACGGCGGAAAGCTGACCATCTCCGATGCGCAGTACGCAGTGCACTATCTTTTCAAGGAGGTCGCCCGTTTTTCCGCAGCTGAGACGACGGTTACAAAGGCTTCCTGGCAGATGCTGTATGACGGCATCAAGCTTGCGGATGGAAAAGCAAGCATCGAGCTGTACTTCGCAAAGGAAACAGCAGAGGAGCTTTGGGAGCTTTTCAAGCTTTAATAAAAAAATCAGCCCCCGAACCGAGGTTCGGGGGCTTCGTTCGTCAATGCTTACTTGTACAGGGGGAACTTCTCGCAGATGTCTGCCACGATGTCCAGGACTTCCTTGCGGGTGCCGTCGAAGTCGCGGGCGGTCTGGCCGACGCAGTGGGCGATGCGCTTCATCTCCTCAACGCCCAGACCACGGGTGGTGGCGGCGGCGGTGCCGATGCGGACACCGGAGGTGATGGAGGGCTTGGCGGGGTCGCCGGGGATGGCGTTCTTGTTCAGGGTAATGTGGTTCAGGTCGCACTTGTTCTGCAGATCCTTGCCGGAGATACCCATGGGACGCAGGTCAGCCAGCATCAGGTGGTTGTCGGTGCCGCCGGTGATGAGGTCGAAGCCCTCGGCCAGCAGGCCCTCGGCCATGGCCTTGGCGTTGGTGACCACGTTCTGGGCGTAGGTCTTGAACTCGGGCTGCATGGCCTCCTTCAGGCACACGGCCTTGGCGGCGATGACATGCTCCAGGGGGCCGCCCTGGGTGCCGGGGAAGACGGCGGAGTTGATCTTCTTGGCGAACTCCTCACGGCCCATAATCAGACCGCCCCGGGGGCCGCGGAGGGTCTTGTGGGTGGTGGTGGTGACGATGTCGGCGTAGGGCACGGGGCTCATGTGAGCGCCGCCTGCAACCAGACCGGCGATGTGGGCCATGTCCACCATGAACACGGCACCGACCTCGTGGGCGATGTCGGCGAAGATCTTGAAATCGATGGCACGGGGGTAGGCGGAGGCACCTGCGATCAGCAGCTTAGGGCTCGCCTTCCTGGCCATGTCGCGGATCTGGTCGTAGTCGATCAGGCCGGTCTCGTGGTTGACATCGTAGGAAACGACATTGTAGTACTTGCCGGAGATGTTGGCGGGGCTGCCGTGGGACAGATGGCCGCCGTTGGCCAGGCTCATGCCCATCAGGGTATCGCCGGGCTGGAGGATGGCCAGCTCAACGGCCAGGTTGGCGGAGGCGCCGGAGTGGGGCTGAACGTTGGCGAACTCGGCACCGAACAGCTCCTTGGCCCGGTCGATGCACAGCTGCTCCAGCTCATCGACGAACTCACAGCCGCCGTAGTAGCGCTTGCCGGGCAGACCCTCGGCGTACTTGTTGGTCAGGATGGAGCCCATGGCGGCGATGACCGCAGGGGAGGCGAAGTTCTCGGAGGCGATCAGCTCGATGCCGTCCTGCTGACGGCCCAGCTCCCGGCCCATCATGGCGCCGATCTCGGGATCAAACTGGGAAACAAAACCAATGGAATCAATAGGCTTACCGTACATAAGAATTACTCCTTTTTGTCTGTTTGTACAACCTCAAAAATCAAAAAAGCAGCCCCGCATGAGGACTGCACAAAGGCGCGCAAAAAGCGATGGTTTGCGTCTCTGTCCGTTTGCCTGAGAGATTCAGCATACGCCTTGCACCTTCGGCACACAATTGAATGTGTTCTCCAGAGAGTCCTCTTCCTTTCAGTCTGTTGCTCCTTCTGAAAGGCTTCACAGGAGTATTTGGTTGTCTGTCTTTAAGTATACACAGATTTTATGCATTGTCAACGGGTTTGGGGGATTTCCCGCAGTTTTCACAATCCATGTCGGTTTTTACCGGAAGAAATCGTCAGAATGGAGACAGGTGGTGTATTCCAAAATTTCAAGTATTTTTCAATTGGACACAATTTGTTCACATTTGAAAAAGAGGATATGCTATAATAAAACGAATTGATTTTCCGAGGTGTTTCCATTGCTTCAGATCCAGAATATCCGCAAACAATACAAGACCGGCGACCTTGTCCAGGTGGCGCTGGATGGGGTCAGCCTGACTCTGCGCGACAACGAATTCGTGGCGATCCTGGGCCCCAGCGGCTCCGGCAAGACCACGCTGCTGAACGTCATCGGCGGTCTTGACCGCTATGACAGCGGCGACCTCATCATCAACGGAATCTCCACCAAGAAATATTCCGACCGGGACTGGGACTCCTACCGCAACCACACCATCGGCTTCGTGTTCCAGAGCTACAACCTGATCCCCCACCAGACGGTGCTGGCCAATGTGGAGCTGGCGCTGACCATCTCCGGCATCAGCCGCGCCGAGCGGCGCAGGCGGGCGAAGAAGGCTCTGGAGGATGTGGGTCTGGGCAATCAGCTCCACAAGCGGCCCAACCAGATGTCCGGCGGTCAGATGCAGCGCGTTGCCATCGCCCGGGCCCTGGTCAACAATCCGGATATCCTTCTGGCCGATGAGCCCACCGGCGCCCTGGACTCGGACACCAGCGTCCAGATCATGGAGCTTTTGAAGGAGGTTGCCCGGGATCGTCTCGTGGTCATGGTCACCCACAACCCGGAGCTGGCGGAGGAGTACGCCAACCGCATCGTCCGCGTCCGGGACGGCAGAATCATCGATGACTCCAATCCCTACCTCCCCGGCGAGGCCATGACCGCTCAGCACAAGAACATGGGCCGCTCCTCCATGTCCGTCTTCACCGCCTTCGGTCTGAGCTTCAACAATCTGCTGACCAAGAAGGCGAGGACGCTGCTGACCTCCTTTGCCGGTTCCATCGGAATCATCGGCATCGCCCTGATCCTGGCTCTGAGTACGGGCTTCCAGGCCTACATCGACAAGATCCAGGAGGATACTCTGTCGAATTATCCGCTCACCATCCAGTCGGACACCGCCGACATCGGCTCTGCCTTCATGTCCATCGGTGCCCAGGTCATGGATTCCATGAACGCCCCTGACGAGGTGGTGAAGGAATCCCAGATGATTACCCAGGTCATGGGCCAGATGGGCAGCAACGACCTGAAATCCTTCAAGAAGCATCTGGAGCTGAATTACGATCAGGTGGAGGATGTGGTCAACGACCTGCGCTACGGCTACGGCATCACGCCCCTGATCTATGCCGGTGACACCTCCAGCAAGATCACCCAGGTCAACCCTGCCAGTCTTTTTGCCGACCTGACCGGCTCCGCCGCCATGTCCGCCTATCTGGACTCCAACATGTTCTATGAGCTGCTGGACGACAAGCAGCTTCTCAATGAACAGTATGAGGTGCTGAAGGGCCGCTGGCCGGAGCATTATGATGAGATGATCCTGGTGCTGGGGGATCCCCACATGTTCACCGACTACATGGCCTATACCCTGGGCATGCGGGATTCGTCGGAGCTGGACGGCATGATCGAGCAGCTGATGGAGGGCGAGGAGCCCGAGATCAAGACCACCCCCATGTCCTGGACGTATGACGAGCTGTTGGCACTGGACTTCCGTCTGGTGCATCCGTCCTCCCTGTATCAGTACAACGAGGAGTATGCGGTCTGGGAGGATATGTCCGAGGATAAGGTCTTCCTGCGTCAGGCCATCGCGGATGCGGAGCGGCTGAAGATCGTGGGCATCGTCTGCCCCCGGGAGGGCTCCGGTGCATCTGCCCTGAGCCAGGGCATCGCCTACACCCGTGACCTCATCACCCATATCATCGACACCGCCGGTCAGACCCGGATCGTCCGGGATCAGATCGCCGCACCCAAGATCGACGTCTTCACCGGCAAGGAATTTGGCATCGTGGACGAGGAGGAGCAGGAGGGTCTGAACTTCGAGGACATGATCTCCATTGACGAGGAGCTGCTGGCCGAGGCCTTCGGCGGCGGTGTCGACGCAAGCTCCGTCATGACCTCTGTGCAGGAGCATATGAGTACCATCTCCATGTCCATCGATGCGGACATCCGTCCCGCACAGACCGCCCTGGAGGACACCTACGCCGCCATGGCGGTGGAGATGCTGACCCAATATATCGAGGAAAACGCCGATCCTGAGACGGGCATCGCCATGCTTTCGCCTGAAAACAGCGACTATATCGCGGCCAGCTATCTGGCCACCGACACTGCCCAGGAAAAGCTGGAGGCTCTGGCGGAGGACTATATCATCCCCGCGGACGCCTACTATGCCCTCTACCGGCCCATGCTGGGCGCGATCCTGAGCACCTATTCCTCCGCCATCGTGGAGCTGACAAAGCTGCCGGAGCCCGAGGAAGGCGCGGAGCTGCCCTCCATTCCCACCATCGAGGACTTTGAGGAGATGGTGGGCACCGAGCTGCCCCTGCCGGAGTTCGACTTCCCCCTGAAGCCCAATATGATCGCCGCACCCATCACCCAGACCATGGTGGAGCCCCTGGTCGAGGTGTTCAATATGATGCCCCAGATCAGTGCCGGTTTCTCGGAAATGGCTATCGCCATGACCGAGACCATCATGCAGACCGAGATCATGACGGAGGTCGGCATGCTGACCTCCACCATCGTCGAGACCTTCACCCAGGCCTTCGATGTGGATGCGGACAAGATGGCCCAGGCCTTCCAGTTCGATCTGAGCGAGGACGAGCTGGCCCGGCTGATGGAGGCCATGACCTCCGCCCCCAGAGAGCGCAGCTACAAGGCCAACCTCCGTTCCCTGGGCTATGCGGATCTGGACGATCCCTCCTCCATCTCCGTCTATTTCATCGACTTCGCCGGCAAGGAGGTCTTCATCGACTTCCTGGAACGCTACAACGATGATATGGAGTCCAGAGGCAAGGAGGATCAGGTCATCAGCTACACGGATATCACGGGCATCATGATGAGCTCCGTGAAGACCATCATCGATTCCGTCAGCTATGTGCTCATCGCCTTCGTCTCCGTGTCCCTGGTGGTCTCCTCCATCATGATCGGCATCATCACCTATATCTCCGTCATGGAGCGCACCAAGGAGATCGGTGTCCTCCGGGCCATCGGCGCCAGCAAGCGCAACATCTCCCAGGTCTTCAACGCCGAGACCTTCATCATCGGCCTGTGCTCGGGCCTGATCGGCGTGGGCGTCACCTGGCTGCTGATCTTCCCCATCAACGACATCATCCACAATGTCACCGACAACCCGGATATCAACGCTGTGCTGCCCTTTAACGCAGCGGTCATCCTGGTGGTGCTCAGCATGATCCTGACCATCATCGGCGGTCTGATCCCCTCCCGGAAGGCCGCACAGAAGGATCCCGTCATCGCCCTGAGAACTGAATAAGGCTTCCGCCGCAGGGATCCCTGCGGCGGTTTCCTTTACCGGAAAATGTTACCAGATGGTAAAATCTTGCAGGGTGCTTGCGCCGGTGGCGAAAAAATGGTATACTTGTCCAAGCAAATCGAAACAAGGAGGACTTTCCCAATGTTTATTACCAATGATATCCGCTACATCGGCGTCAACGACCATGAAGTCGACCTGTTTGAGGGTCAGTATGTGGTTCCTAACGGCATGGCCTACAATTCCTACGTGATCCTGGACGAGAAGGTGGCCGTCATGGACACCGTGGATCAGCATTTCGGCGACGAGTGGCTGGCCAATCTGCGCGCCGAGCTGGGCGAAAGAAAGCCCGATTTCCTGGTGGTGCAGCACATGGAGCCCGACCACTCCGCCAACATCGACGTCTTCATGAACGCCTACCCCGAGGCTACCGTGGTCTCCTCTGCCAAGGCCTTCGTCATGATGAAGCAGTTCTTCGGCACCGACTACGCTGACCGCCGGATCGTGGTGGGTGAGGGCGACACCCTGAACCTCGGCAAGCATGTCCTGACCTTCGTCACCGCGCCCATGGTGCACTGGCCCGAGGTCATCGTGACCTATGACGCCACCGACAAGGTGCTCTTCTCCGCCGACGGCTTCGGCAAGTTCGGCGCCCTGGATGTGGAGGAGGACTGGGCCTGCGAGGCCCGCCGGTACTACATCGGCATCGTCGGCAAATACGGTGCTCAGGTGCAGGCTCTGCTGAAGAAGGCAGCTGGTCTGGACATCTCCATCATCTGCCCCCTCCACGGCCCTGTGCTGACCGAGGATCTGGGCTACTACATCAATCTGTATGACATCTGGAGCGGCTACAAGGTGGAATCCGAGGGCGTTGTCATCGCCTATACCAGCGTCTACGGCAATACGAAGAAGGCCGTGGAGCTGCTGGAGCAGAAGCTTCTGGCACTGGGCTGCCCCAAAGTGGTGGTCAACGACCTGGCCCGCTGCGATATGGCCGAGGCTGTGGAGGACGCCTTCCGCTACGGCAAGCTGGTTCTGGCTACCACGACCTATAACGGCGACATCTTCCCCTTCATGAAGGAGTTCATCCACCATCTGACCGAGCGGAGCTACCGCAGCCGCACCATCGGCCTGATGGAGAACGGCACCTGGGCCCCCACTGCGGCCAAGACCATGCGTAAAATGTTCGAGGGCAGCAAGGAGCTGACCTTCTGCGACACCTCCGTCAAGATCCTCTCCGCGCTGAGCGATGCCTCCCGCGACCAGATCGAGGCTCTGGCGAAGGAGCTGATGGCTTAAAAATGCTGCGCCCGGAAGCGATTCCGGGCGCATTTTTTCCGGGCGGTTGTGCTATAATCAAAGGGGTGATGCAAATGAAAAGGCTATTGATCGTTCTTTTGACCCTTGCGCTGATCGTCGCGGGCGTGTTTTTCTGGAAGGGGGGACATCATGTCATCTTCCTGGCGGACGCCCTGGAGGATTGGCTGGGGGAGGATGACGGCGCGGCAGCTGTGACGCTCCAGCTTCCGCAGATCGAGCTGACCGCGGAGGGAAGCTGGAGGGAATATGCCGACCGAACGATGTACGTACTGGGTGCCGACGGCTTGGCTGTCTATGTGCATGAGGGGATCGTGTATCTGGACAACGGACGAGCCTATACACTGCCCAATCTGACGGGACTGGTCAAGCCCGTCCGGGAGCTACTGTCCGGACTGCTGCTCTATGGCCGCGTGACGAAGGAGGGGGATGTCTACTCCGTTTCCATGGATACGGAGGAGTTGGAGCTCCAGGCCTCCATCACCGCTGACCGGGCCGTCCGCGACATTCGGATCAGGGCATTGCTGCCCGATGGGACAGCGATCCAGGTCGGCGTGACCCCGAAGGAGCCGGAGCACCAGCCGATTCCACGGGATGTGACCGATGCCATGGTTCGCGCCAAAATGGAGCGGCCCATGGTGCTGACGGAGCCGCTGGAGGTGCTGCTCCCTGCGCTGAAGGACGCGCTGCCCCTGACGGCGGATATGAAGCTGGGGGTGGAGTGCGGCATTCTGAAGCTTGCCGAGGATGTGGTGCTGACCGTCGGCGATGGACAGGCAAAGCTGGAACGGGAGGGGGTCGAGATCGATCTGGCTCTGCCCGGTGACTTGTCCCCGGTGACCATGGGGCTGCTCCTCCTGGGAAACGGAGACTTTGAACGGACAGCCGACGGCGGGGTCTTCACCGTGACCTTGCCCCCTGAGACCACCTCGGCCCTCTGCTCTGCTCTGGTGCCCCAGATCGGGGAGCTGGGGGTCACCTTTGGTGAGAGTCACATGGTGCTGACCATTGTTGATGATGCTCTTTCCGCTGTCTCCATGAACGCGGAGGGGGAGGTGCCCTTCCTCATCACCACGATCCCCGTGGCCTTCTCAGCTGAATTGAATATCCGATGAAGGCAAATGCCCCCGAACCTCGGTTCGGGGGCGCATTTTTTACGTCAGGAATCCGCCAAGCGCTTGCAGGCCGCCGCCAGATCATGGAGTGTAGAGCAGGAGACCATGGTGCACAGGCTGGAGAAGACCTGGACACTTCGGATGTAGGGCCACTTGCTCTCGGGGATGGGATTGAGCCAGATGACCTTGCCAGAGAGCCGTTTGGCCTCCTGCAGAGCCCGGATGGCCCGGGGCTGGTCGATGGTCTTGGTGTCGGAGAGGATCAGCAGGGTAGTCGCCGCGCCCAGAGCTGCGGGCCTGGTGGTGCAGAGCTTTTCCAGGGCGGTGCCCAGGTTCGTACCTCGGCCGTAGATGTTCTGCTCCCGGACGTAATTGCGGAACAGATCCATATTTTGCAGGCTGAAGGCATCGGCTTCATGGACTTCCTCGGAAAACAGGAAGACCCGGCTGCAGTCGGATGCCTGGTTCAGCGACTGGATGAAGCGCAGGGCAAACTCGGAAAACTGCATCATGGAGCCGGAGACGTCGCACAGGAGCACCAAATGCTTCTTCCGCTGGCGCTTGCGCTTGTATTTGAGACGGTACAGGCTGCCGCCGGTCTCCAGTCCCTTGCGGATGGTGCGGCGGAAGTCCAGCTTGCCGCTGTGGCCGCGATTTTTCCGCTTGGCGGTGAGCTCGCCATTGATTTTTCTGGAGATGTCCTGGATGATGTGGATGGCCTTGGGGATCTCTACATCCCGGAAGCGGCTGATGTCCCGGTACAGCAGGCCCAGCTCCGGGTCGGCGCCCGCCACGTCCTGCCCCGCGTTCTCCAGGAGCATCTGCTGCTCCAGCATGGCCCGGGCGAAGACGGAGTGGATGAAATTACCGTAGAGGCCGGGATTGTTGCGGCCCAGATCCCTGTCGAACTTTTCCTTGATATCCCGGAGCTTCTGACGCTGGGCAGCGGACATGGCGGCGTAGAGCTCCTTCTGCTCCTCGGAGAAGCTGGTGCCCTGAAGATCCTCCGCCGCTTCCTGACGGGCCTGGGCCATCTGCTGTTCGCGTTCCATCTGGCGTTTCGCCTGTTCCCGCATGGCTGCTTCGCTGATGAAGAAGCCGTCGAAGACCCGGTCGAAGGTCAGCTGCTCCTCCCGGGATTTGGCGAAGACGGTGCGCAGGGCGGTCTTGACCTGCTCCCGATCCTCCAGACCCAGATGGATGAGGATCTGACAGGCATCGGCAGTCTCCTGGGGGCCCACCGTCAGGCCCTCCCGCCGGAGCATCCGGGAGAAGTAGGAGAGCTTCTCCGCGTATACACCGGGGTCAACCATGGTGGTGGCCTCCGCAGTGATGGCCGCAGGTGCAGTCGTGCTCCTCCTGGTCGAAGACGGTCAGATCCTCGGAGTTTTTCAGGACGAAGCCCGCCGTCTGCCGCAGGGCATCGGGGGTCAGCTCCTTGATGCCAAGGGCGTCCAAAGCTGCGGCCCAGTCCAGACTTTCTGCGATGGAGGGCTTTTTCAGGATGGCCTCGTTGCTTCTGAGCTTCGCCACGGCCAGCGCCACCTGATGGCACAGACGGTCGTCCACATGGGGCAGCTTGGCCCGGAGGATCGCCAGCTCCTTCTCCACATCGGGGTACTGGATGTAGAGGTACGCGCACCGGCGGCGCAGGGCTTCGCTCAGGGGCCGGGCCCGGTTGGAGGTCAGGACGACGAAGGGGATGGTCTTGGCCTTGATGGTGCCCACCTCTGGGATGGAGACCTGCATGTCGGAAAGGAGCTCCAGCAGGAAGGCTTCGAATTCCTCGTCGGCCTTGTCAATCTCGTCGATCAGCAGGACAACGGGTTTTTCCGAGCGGATGGATTTGAGCAGGGGACGTTCCAGCAGATACTCGTCGGAGAACAGGCTCTTCGTCAGAGCGTCCTTGTCCTCGGCACCCATATTCACCTGAATGGACAGAAGCTGCTTCTGATAGTTCCACTCGTACAGAGCCTTGCTCTCGTCCAGACCCTCGTAGCACTGCATACGCACCAGCTCCCGGTCAAGGGCGGCGGCCATGACCTTGGCCACCTCGGTCTTGCCGACACCGGCCGCGCCCTCGATCAGCAGGGGACGACCCAGCTGCAATGCCACCGCCAGGGTGGTGGCGAGGGTGTCATCGTAAATATAGTTGGCCTGATCCATTTTCTGTTTCAGTTCGGTCAGATTCATATCGATCACTCCTTATCGGGGATTGTTTTCGATATGATTATATCAGATGGATACCGAAACTGCAACGGGGGCTCGGTGACTTGGTCACATAGCAAAAAAGGGCTGTAAAGAAACGCATAGGTATCCAAACAACATACAGCAGCAGTGACACACAATCAAGTGGGACACTGCTGCTGTTTTCTATGTTGGATCAATCGGCTCAGGTGACCACATC
>SVLP01000054.1 GCA_015067895.1 Oscillospiraceae bacterium
TGCCGGTAATCGCCTCAAGACCATGATCCCGGTACTTGGCGACCAGCCGTGTCACGGATGCAGGATGAAAGCCTGTTGCCTCGGATACTTCCTTGGCCGTTGCGCCTTTCGCCCGCAATTCCAGTGCTTTCAGTCGAGCTTCTACTCGCTTGTCCTTGTTCTCCTTGCGCGCTTTTTCGATTGCGCTAATCTCTTCTTCGCTAAATACATACATTGATGCCATTTTTCATCACCCGGTTGTATTATAGCATATTAGAAGATAAATTGTTAAACTGTTTTATTAAAAATTAGTATAAACCGCCAGGTATGGGTGCAACTATGGGTACAGCTCCCCTCTCCCAACTTTTTAGACCCAAAACCACCCATAAAACATGAAAGCACTCAGCAATCATCACGATTACTGAGTGTTTTCTGGCAGGGGCACAAGGACTTGAACCCTGAGCCTACGGTTTTGGAGACCGCCGCTCTACCAATTGAGCTATACCCCTATATTCTATTTGGAAGGCTGCCGCCTGAATCAACTGGTGGGCCTTCAGGGATTCGAACCCGGGACTATCCGGTTATGAGCCGGAGGCTCTAACCAACTGAGCTAAAGGCCCGTTTTCATTGGGTGGTGTTCACCACACGCATGGTATAATACCATCATTTCCCCCAAATGTCAAGGGGGAATTTTCGTTTTTCCGGAAAAATCGCCGCACCGAACTCGGTGCGGCGGTGATTCATTCGGCGGTTTCAGCTGCGGACTCGGCGGCAGTGCGGCGGCGGCGGGTGCGGCGGCGGCTGGAGCGGCGTTCGGGCTCGGCCTTTTCCACCCGCTGGCGGTAGGCCTCGGCGGCCTCGGAGGTGGCCTCGTAGGTCAGGCGGCTGACCCGGGTCAATCCGTCGGGCTGGTCGCTCAGGCGCACCCGGATCAGGAACTTGCCGTGCTCCGGGCAGGTGGCCAGATCCATGTACCGCCGTCCCGGCTGGGCAAACCAGCGGGACGACAGCATCCGCCCCTCACAGATGGGACACAGGTTCTCCTCTCCGGACATGGCGGCCAGTGCCGCCCGCTTGTCGGCGTAGTCGTAGAAGACCTTCCGGCAGATGCAGCCGGGGAGCTCCGCGCCGTGGAAGCCGTTGTCGTGGCTGCGCAGGGCCTGCTCATACTCCTCCATGCCCCGTTTCAGATCCAGCTTCGCACAGATCAGGGCGGTGTGGAAGGCATCGCCCAGGGCATCGTGGGCAGGCCGGGTGGCCTCGATGCCGAAGATCTCCATGGCGGTCTTCAGGGCCTTCTGGCTGGTGGAGCCGTCGGTCTGGGCGTTGAACATCATCTGCACATTGTACCACCGCTCCACCCATGCATAGGGCAGCTCATGCAGCTGCAGATTCTCCCGCAGGATGGTGATGTCGTCAAAGCCCCAGGTCAGGAACACCACGTCTTCCCCGCACCAGGTGCGGAACCGTTCGATGGCCTCGGCGAAGGGGATGCCCTCGGCCTTGAGCCGGGACTCCTTGATGCCGGTGAGCTTGCTGACCCGGCGGTTCAGGCTCCGGTAGTACTTGGGCCGCACCATCACCTGGAACTCATCGCAGACCTGCTGATCCTCGGTGACCCGCACCGCGCCGATCTGGATGATCTCGCCCCGGATCTGCACGGGCAGCACCTTCCGGGCCGAGGGGGAGCCGGGCCAGGGCTGGTTCCATTCCATATCCAATACAATGTAATCCATTGGTATTACCTCAATTCTGATTGCTTACCGCATATCATACCATAAACTTACCCCGCCTGTAAAGCTTTGCGCGGAGCTTTTTCGTGGGAAAGAGCACCACGACCACCATGGCGATGCCGATGCCGATCAGGGTCGGGATCTCCCAGTTCCGGTCGGCTGTCTCCGTCACGGTCTTCGGCAGGTTCCAGGGGGTGTAGTAGATGAATTCCGGCTTTTCAAAGGAGAAGTGCCGGACGCTGCCCTCGTGCTCGGGTGCTTCCTCCTCGGGGGGGAGGGGGATGGACACCGGGTTCTGCTTCAGCTGCTCCAGAATGACCTCGGGGTTGGGCTCGGTCTCCTCGGGCTCGGGCAGGACGATGATGATGGGCTCGAAATTGTTGTACCGGGGCCAGTATTTTCCCCGGGCCAGCTCACCCCGCTGCACCGCCTTGACCTGGGCGTTGCTGGGCCGCTCGAACTGGATGCACCACAGGTATCCCGCCCGGTAGGCTCCATCGGGGGTATCGTCGATGGACTGAAGGGTCAGCAGCAGGTTGACATAATTGCTGCCCAGCTCATATTTCAGATAGGCCAGCTGCCCCTCCACCGTCCGGTAGTCCAGACCCAGGGCGGAGGCATAGCTGCGCAGGGCGGTGAACCGCTCGTTGTGCCACTGGCACAGGCCGTAGCTGGTGCCCTTGTCGCCGAAGATGGTGGGCTGGAAGGCACTCTCGTGCTCGATGTTGGCCAGCACACCGCAGGCGGCGGCAGTGCTCAGGCTCAGCTCGTTGGTCAGGTAGTCGTAGACCTCCCGCTCCACCGCCAGCCGCTGACCGGCATCGGCAGAGACCGGGACTGCCAGCAGCACCGCCGTCAGGAGCACCGCCAGAAGCCGGATCAGATTTTTATGTACCATGGCGCTCTCCTTTCGACAGAAGATACAGTTTTTTTATTCTAGCATACCGGGAGCTATAATACAAGTCCCGGTGCATTTTAAGATTTTTTCAGAAGTTTTTCTCTTGCTGCCGTCCTTCTTCCGTGGTACAATGTCCGCAAAGGAGGGATCATTATGAAGCAATACACCAAGCCCATCGTCATCTGTCTGGCGATTTTTCTGGTGCTGAGCATCCTCTGCTATGCGGAGCTGGGCAGCTTCAATCTGCTGCGCACCGGTATCGGCATGGCTAAGATCCAGTCCGGCAGCGCGGAGGTCGCCCAGATCGCCGATTTTCCCCACAAGGCCTACCTGACCACCACTGAGGACGGCTTTGACGCCTTTTTCGCCCATCTGGAGGAGGAAGGCTACTCCTTCGCCAAAGAGGATCACACCATCGGACGCGTCACCCTGGAGCGGGACGGCCAGTATGAAAACATTTACTGGAGCACCGGCGGAAGCTTCCATAAGTGGATTTGGGGTGAGACCTTGGAGGAGCCGCCCGGAGATGTGGTCACCATGCCCCTGAAGCCCGTCATCTACCTCTACCCCGAAGAGGTCACCGACGTGACCGTGAAGCTCGACTACACCGGCGAGCTGACCTGCACTTACCCTGAATACCGGGACGGCTGGCGCGTCACCGCCCATCCCGACGGCACCCTGGTCGGGGAGAACGGCATGGAGTACAACTACCTCTACTGGGAGGGCTCCGAGCAGGACATCTCCGACATGACCACCGGCTTCTGCGTGGCCGGCAGGGACACCGCCGCCTTCCTGGAGGATTCTCTTGCGAAGCTGGGCCTGAATCGCCGGGAGGCCAACGAGTTCATCGTCTACTGGCTGCCCCTGATGGAGGACAACCCGTACAACCTGATCTCCTTCCAGGGAAGCACTTACACCGATGCCGCGAAGCTGGACATCTCCCCCGCCCCGGACACGGTCATCCGGGTCTTCATGACCTGGCAGGCTCTGGACGCGCCCGTGGAGATCGATCCCCAGACACTTACTGCCCCCGAGCGCAGCGGCTTCACCGTGGTGGAATGGGGCGGAAGCGAGATCAAATCGCGTTAAATCCTGCACCAAAACGCTTCTCCCGGGGAGAAGCTGTCATGGGACTGTAAAGAAACGCATAGGTATCCAAACAACATACAGCAGCAGTGACACACAATCAAGTGGGACACTGCTGCTGTTTTCTATGTTGGATCAATCGGACCAGGTGACCACATCCATGTCATCGCGAGCCCGTAAGGGCGCGGCGATCTCCTGGTACGATGTGCAGATTTGTGACGCAGTACCAGGAGATTGCCGCGTCGCCTGTCGGCTCCTCGCAATGACAGCGGTAGACGGCAGGTGGTTCTTCTGATTGACTCATGTATAACTCGAATCATTATTCAGGTTTCTTTACAGCCCCATGACTTAAGAGGAATGCGGGCGGGAACGTAACGATTTTGTATATGTTAAGACCTCCACCAGTGTACCGCCTTCGCGGTAATTCTGGTGGAGGTCTCAGTGTTGTACCAGCTTATAGGCTGCCGCCCGCATTCCTCTCCCGACTTAGCTGTCCTCGCTCATGCTCGGGCGGGCCACCCTCTCCCCGGGAGAGGGGTTTTATGTTACCGTTCGCGTTGGCAGTTTTTGCGCTGTCTGGCCTGATTTTATAATCCCATTTTGGCTCTGGTTTTATAGCCAGTCTGTGATATAATCTCAGTACCAAATCCAAAAAGGAGGCATTCCCATGAATCAGAAAATCTCCACCAAGCGCATCGCCATGGCGGGCCTTCTGGCCGCGCTGACGGCGGTCGGCTCCGGTCTGCGCATCACCATCCCCGTGTCCATCGGCGGCAACACCGCCTTCCACTTAGGCAACATCTTCTGCGCCCTCAGCGGCATCCTGCTGGGGCCCGGTCTGGGCGGCGCGGCTGCCGGTCTCGGCTCCGCGATCTTCGACATGACCAACCCCATCTATATCTCCGAGGCCTGGCTGACCTTCCTTATGAAGGGTGCCTATGGTCTGGCTGCCGGTCTGGTGGCGGAGCGGATGCACTTCGGCGGCTATATGCGCGACTTGACGGCCACCACCGCCGGTGCGGTCATCTACGCCGTGCTGTACCTGTGCAAGAGCTTCCTGAACACCATGATCGTCAGCGGAACCACCGCCAGCGCCGCACTGGTGGCCGTGGGTCTGAAGCTCCCCGCCACCACCTTCAACATGGCCGTCGCCATCGTCATCGCCCCCGTCCTGGCCTCCGCCATCCGCAAGGCCCTGGCAATGAATCACATCAGCCTGAACTGACGCAAAAAACCGCCTCGGATCGAGGCGGTTTTCCTTATTCCTTCGGCATCTCCACACATCTGTGGATAAACTGCTTCGGAGTGTAGCCATACTTCTTCTGGAACTCCCGGTAGAAGTAGCTCAGGTTCCGGAAGCCGGATTCCATGGCCACATCCAGAATGCCCGTGCTGCCCCGGGTGAAGGCCTGGGCGGCCTTTTCCAGCCGGAGGTTCTTCAGATATTCGCCGCAGGAAACACCCATGTACTTCTTGAAAAAACGCATGAAATGGTACTGGCTGAAGTAGCAGGCGGCGGCCACATCGGCGATGGCGATCTCCTCGCCGTAATTTTTGTCCATGAAATCCAGGGCGGCCTTGATCTTCTCGGCATGCTCCGCCCGGAGGGCCAGCTCGGCGGAGTCCTTGACGCAGTAGGGCACCAGCAGGGCCAGCACCGTCAGCAGCTGGGCCTTTATCATCAGCTCATAGCCCGGCTCCTTCCCCTCCCAGGTGCGGTTCATGTCCCGGATGATCCGCAGGAGCTGCTCATACAGAGGATGCTCCCGGCGGATGACCGTAGGGGGCGTCAGCTTCTGGGTGCTCAGGGGGGCCAGGTAGCGCAAACTGCACACATCGCCGCTGCCCGCGCCCAGCAGGTTCATGTGGAACACGAAGGTGTCCGACTCCATCTCCCCGCCGCCGGTGGTCACCGCGTGGAGCACCTGGGGCGGCACGAAGACGATGTCACCCTCGCGCACCTGCTCGGATTCCAGCTGGACGGTGTAGGTGCTCGCGCCCCGGACGATCAGGGTCAGCTCCGCCTCCTCGTGCCAGTGGGTGGGCACATCCTGATAGGTGGCGTGGAGGGTGGTGCGGTAACGCTGGATGGGGAAGCCGACATCGCCGTGGCGGGCCTTCTCTTTTTGCTGGGGCAGCAGCCCCCGTTCGGTTGACATCATAAAAAACACTCCAAATCAGCAGGATTCTACAAAACCAGAGCTTTTTATTGGAAGAGAAACCGGTTGTTCTCCTATATAATAACACCATCAGACAAAAAGAGCAAGAGCGAAACGAAAAAGATTTCGCAAATGTGAAAGTCTTCCCCCTGCTGATTCGCAGCATATGAATTTGATACCTACACTTTCAGCCTGTCCCTGACGGCCCCGGGATTCGACCGGGTGGGCGGGTATGGAAGATTTCCCCCGGTCATGGTTTTTTCTCCTCCCTCACCTCCCTTCCTTCCTGACTCCTTCTTTGCTTTTTCCCATGACCGGGGGATTCCCCCACCTCCTGTCTGCGCCCTGCTCCGCCGGGCCCCTCAGCGGCGGATACTCCTTTCCAAGGCGCAGTCAAATGCCCCAGTTCCAACCGGAACTGGGGCTTTCTCTTGCCGGGAGCCCCGGCGGGCAAGCTGTTCGTACGTTGATGGGCGTCGTCACGGGATCGCGTGGGGTCGTTATGCTGTACGTCAACCCCTTCAGAACGTACGCTGATATACGTTTATTCCGCCAGGAAGGGCCACTGCTCCTGTGCCGCTTCGATGATGCTCATGATCTCCCAACCAAAGTCCTCCAAGAGCTGATCCTGGTGGACGATGATCTCCTCGTCCCAGTGGTCGAGGTAGATCTGGTTCATGTCTGTATCCAGCATGACGCATTCCCCGGAGGCAGTCACCTCGGCATGACTCTGACCCGATGCCTTTGTATGATCGATAATCGTCAGATGGACAGAATAGGGCAGATCCTGTGAAATGTACAGATATGCTTGCACATCCCGGCCAAGTTCGATGGAGCGGGTGGTTCTCTCAAAGTCCATCATCACCTGGATCTGCCCATTGTCCTGCAAATAATCCGGCATCTGTACCGTGTATTCATAGATGCCATCCGACCAAACGCCGTTCTCCTCTGCGAAATTGGTGTAGAAACTATAGACACCCGTATACCACCACACATTCACGCCCGTGAAGACAGCCAGCACCACCGCCAGCACCGCAGCGGCACCCCGGATCCACGCCCGTTTCACATTCTTTCCCAGCTTCCTCAGCACCGCCCGGTCGTCGGGACTTTCGTGGGGCACCTCGATCTCGCACCGGAGTTCTTTCAGCATTGCATGGCATTCGGCGCATTCGCCCAGATGCTCCTCCACCAGTGCCCGGCTCTCGTCGCTGCACACGCCGTCGTGGTACAGCGGCAGCAAGTCCCGGGTTACATGACAGCTCAGTTTCATTGCAATTCCTCCTTGATTTTCAGTCTCGCCCGGTGATAGGTGACCCGGGCCCAGCTTTCCGTCTTGCCGAAGAGCTCCCCGATCTGGCGAAAGGGCAGCTCGCCAAAGGTGCGCAGGGAGAAGACCTCCTTGTAGGGCTCCTCCAGGCTGTGCAGAATCCGGTGGATCTCAAAGGCCGACTCTTTGGTCAGCAGCTTCTCCTCCAGATTCTCGCCGTCGGCGGGCTCCTCCGGCAGGATCTCCTGCCGCTTGCCCCTGCTGCGCATGGAAAAATATGTATTCCTGGCGATCTGGCAGAGCCACACATAGAGCTTGCACCTGCCGTCAAATTTGTCGATGGCTCCCAATGCCTTGAAAAAGGTCTCCTGGGTCACCTCCTCCGCAGTTTGCTCATCCCGCGTCAGCGCGAGACAGTAGCGGTACACATCCCGGAAATAGAGCCGGTAGACCTCCTCAAATTCGGTCACACCATCACCTCCTTGCACCTATAAGACCGGGTGGGCGATGATTCGTTACAAATTTCAAGAAAAACAGGGGACGCATCCGCGTCCCCTGCTGTATTATTCCGCTGCCAGACGCTTTGCCAGAGCCTCGGTGACGGCGGCGCAGTTGGCGGCCGCCAGTTTTTCGAAGGTGGGATAGTCCAGCTCTGCAGAGCCGTCGGCCTTGTCGGAGATGGCCCGCAGGATCACGAAGGGCACCTGGTTTACATAAGCCACCTGGGCGATGGCCGCACCCTCCATCTCGGTACATTTTGCGGCGGTATCCGCGATGATCCGATCCTTCAGGGTCTGGGAGCTGACGAACTGGTCGCCGGTGGCCACCCGGCCCAGCTTGGTATGGCCGGGGCGCAGGGCTTCGCTCTCCTCGAAGGCATATTTCATCAGCCTTTCGTCGGCGGGGAAGGCGGTGGTGTCCAGACCGGGCACCTTACCCACGTCGTAGCCCAGATGGGTCACATCCATATCGTGCTGGATGGCGTCGGTGCTGACCAGCACATCGCAGATGTCCAGGCCCGCATCCAGGGAGCCCGCCACGCCGGTGTTGACAATATGGGTCACGCCGAAGCTGCTGCACAGCACCTGGGTGCACATGGCCGCATGCACCTTGCCCACGCCGCACATGACGATGACCACATCGCATCCGGCGAGCCGACCCTCATAAAATTCCATGGGGCCCACCTTCGTGACCTTCGCGTCCTCCAGCTTGCTCTTCAAAATCGCCACTTCGATCTCCATGGCGCCGATGATTCCAAGTTTTGTCATAAATGCTCCTCCAATTACTCCGGATAGACCAGCCGATCCTCGGGGATATCCCGCAGGAGCTCGTAGTACCGCTTGGCCCAAAGCCTTGCGATGGGCAGGTCCATATCCGTATAGTTGCCGCAATCCTTTGCAGATGCGCCGGGAACCTCGCCCTCAAATTCCGAGATGAACTTGAAGCAGCCCGTCACCAGAGGCAGGATGGCCTCGCTGCTCAGGTCGCCCGCCAGCAGCAGGTAGAAGCCCGTCCGGCAGCCCATGGGGCCGAAGTAGATGACCAGATCCCCCCAAAGCTCGTTGTTGCGCAGATAGGTGGCACCCAGATGCTCCATGGCGTGGATGGAAGCAGTGTCCATCACCGGCTCGTCGTTGGGGCTGGTGATGCGCAGATCGAAGGTGGTGACGGTCTCGTTGCCGATGGCATCCTGCCGGGAGACATACAGGCCCGGACGGAGCTTGATGTGATCGATGGTAAAGCTTGCGATCTTTTCCATAAGATTAACCTCTCAATATGTACTGCGCCACGTCCTCCGGCGCGTCGAATACCACTTTGGCTCCCGCGTTTTCCAGCTCCGGCCGGTCACCGTAGCCCCAGGTGATGCCGATGGCCGGGATGCCGTTCTCCAGGGCACCGTGAACATCGTGCTCCCGGTCGCCCACCATGATGGCGGTCTCGGGATCCACGCCGAACTCCCGCAGGGCGTAAGCGATGACCTTGCCCTTGGTGTTCCGCGCCGGGTCGTCGGTGCCGCCGATGATCTCGGGGACGAATTCATCCAGACCGAAATGATGCATCACCAGCTCTGCGGCCGCCTGGGGCTTGGAGGTGGCGATCATCAGCCGCTTCCCGGCGTTCCTTAAAGCTGCCAGCAGCTCCAGGACGCCTTCGTAGACCTCATTCTCCAGAATACCGCCCATCTGATTGTAGTACACCCGGAACTGCCGAACCGCTTCAACGGAGGTCGCCTCATCCATGCCGTAGTGCTTCTGGAAGGACTTGTGGAGCGGCGGGCCGATGAAGGTGAACAGCGCTTCCCTGGCCGGGACTTCATAGCCCATCTGTCCCAGGGCGTATTGCACCGCCTTGGTGATGCCGAGGCCTGAGTCCGTCAGGGTTCCGTCCAGGTCGAACAGGATCGTGTCAAACATAACGCATCCTCCTTTAATTGTATTATTGTAGCGCATTTCGTCAACAATTGCAACCCCTCGTCAAAATTGCAAAACCAGACCCCAAAAATTGCAGATTTTTTGGGCTAATCAGAGAACTGTCCGTCAAGGCGCAACTTTTGTCCGTCTGTCCTGCATTTACCCCTTGAAATTCTTGGATACATGTATTATAATCACCACATCGTTTTCCTGAAAGGGCAGAAGCCGAACTGACCAGCGGCGACCGCCGGGAAGCAAACTGATTCTAGGAGTGATTTCTATGGCAATCAACAATGAATATCTGAAGGGTGTCTACGCCGGTCTGTGCCAGCGCAACCCCGGTGAAACCGAATTTCTGCAGGCTGTTGAGGAGGTTCTGACCTCCCTGGAGCCCATCGTCGAGCGTCGCCCCGACATCGTCAAGCACAAGATCATCGACCGCATCGTCGAGCCCGAGCGCACCATCATCTTCCGCGTGAGCTGGACCGACGACCAGGGCAACGTCCAGGTCAACCGCGGCTACCGCGTCCAGTACAACTCCGCCATCGGCCCCTACAAGGGCGGCATTCGTCTGCACCCCAGCGTCAACCTGTCCATCATGAAGTTCCTGGGCTTCGAGCAGATCTTCAAGAACTCCCTGACCGGTCTGCCCATGGGCGGCGGCAAGGGCGGCTCCGACTTCGACCCCAAGGGCAAGTCCGATGCCGAGA
>SVLP01000011.1 GCA_015067895.1 Oscillospiraceae bacterium
TCCACCAGGTTGCCCAGGGCGATGGCGATGGGGTAGGCAATGGCCATCTGGTCGGGGAAGAAGATGGTGCACAGCACCAGCTCGCCGGTGCCGCCGCCGCCGGGGATGCCGGACATGGCAACGGAGGAGAAGATGGCCACGATGATGGCCAGGATGGCTTCGCCGGTGCCGAAGTCTTTGCCGAAGATGCCGAAGAGGAAGGCCACCTTGATGATGGCACTCATGGCGGAGCCGTCCATGTGCATGGTGGCGCCCAGGGGCAGGACGATGTTGGTGACATCCTTGGAAATGCCGGTCTCCTCGGCGGCCTCCATGTTGGTGGGGATGGTGGCGACGGAGGAGCAGGTGCCGAAGGACACGGCGGCGGGCTTGAACAGATGCTTGAACATGACCTTCACCGCGCCCTTGCCGCCGCCGAAGCGGGCATACAGGGGGAAGAAGGTGAACATGTAGACAAAGCACAGGCCGTAGTACAGCAGCAGGGTACGGCTGTAGTCGCCGATCAGCTCGGGGCCGTAGTCGGCAACCAGGTTGGCGAAGAAGCCGAAGAAGCCGATGGGGGCATAGTAGGTGATGATCTTGACCACATTCATGATGCAGCCGGTCACGTCCTCCAGGAGCTTCGCGGTCATGGTCTTCTTGCCGCCGGACATCTGGATGCCGAAGCCGCAGAGGATGGCGAAGATGATGAGGGGCAGGATGGCCCGGCGGCTCCACAGTTCGGTGAAGTCGGGCTTGGTGAAGAAGTTGACGATCATGTCGGAAAGACCCAGAGTCTGGGCGACCTCACCCTCGGTGATCTCATACTGGCCCTGAACCAGGGGGAAGATGCGGCAGATGACGTACATGATGAGGGCGGCGATGCCGGCGGTGATGCAGAAGGTCACCACGGTGGTGCCCATGATCTTGCCGGCCTTCTTCATGGATTCCATGTTGGCGATGGCGGAGCAGATGGAGCAGAAGACCATCGGAACCACCACGCAGAACATCAGGTTGGTGAAGATGGTGCCGAGCCAGGCCAGGCTTCCCGCCTGCTCCGGCCACAGCCAGCCGAACACACAGCCCGCGCCGATGCCCAGCAGCATGCTGGTGATGAAGCCGTAGTTCTTGAAGAATTGTTTCATTATGTATTACCTCCATAGGCAGTATTTGCCCGTTTGTAGGGATATTGTACAGCGCAACTCTTGCAATGAATATGCAGTATGTGCTATACTTATTGCAAAAAGTGCGCTATTCGAAGATGTATCGCGCAATGTAGGGAACGGCTATGGCCGTTCCGCAGGGAAACCTGACAAGTACGAACAATGTCCGGCGAATTCGCAGCATTTTGCCCCTTCGCCCAACTGCATTCCTCCCATAAGTGCATACTGCGGAACGGTCATAACCGTTCCCTACGATCCCGTTTACTAGGTGATAACATGACCAACTACCAGAAAAAAGGCTACCTGACGGAGGACTACCGGCTCTTCCATCTGCGCAGCGACAGCGGCACCAGGCCCGAATTCCACTACCACGAATTCTGCAAAATATTGATGCTGGTCTCCGGCTCCGGGGGCTACACCGTGGACGGCCAGCGCTACGCCCTCCAGAGCGGAGATGTGGTGCTCATAAACAGCCACAGCGTCCACCGGCCCGAATTCGAGCCGGGCACCGTCTACGAGCGGATCATCCTCTACATCTCCCCGGAATTCCTGCGCAGGGCCAGCGTACCGGGCTGTGATCTGACCGAGTGCTTCAGCGGCGGCCGGGGCCATGTGCTCCGGCCCGAGGAGCCGGAGCGGAAGAAGCTCTTCGCCCTGGCGGCTTCTCTGGAGCGGGAGCTGGATGGGGACGAGTATGGCCGGGCGATCCTGAGCAGTGCGGCGGTGCTGCGGCTGCTGGTACAAATTGGCCGGAACCTGCGCCGCACCGATTCCCCCCGGCCCGGCCCGGTGACCCCCGGCAACGAGCGGGTGGTGACCATCGTCCGGTACTTAGACCGCCATCTGACCGAGGATATCTGCATCGAGGAGCTGTCGGAGCGGTTTTACCTGAGCAAATACCATATGATGCGGCTTTTCCGCCGGGAGACCGGCACCACCATCCACGGCTATCTGACCGAGCGGCGGCTGATGCTGGCCCGGGAGCTGATCCGGGGAGGCATGAGCGCCACCGACGCCTGCTTCCGCTCCGGCTGGCGCAGCTACTCCTCCTTCACCCGGGCCTACGGCAAGCGCTTCGGCAGCACCCCCACGGGCAGACGGGACACGGCAGCACTGGCGGAGGAGACGTATGAATAAATGGGACTGAATCAGGATTCGGGTCATGCATTTGTGAAACAGGAGAACGACCTTAAGCCTACTGCCGTCATTGCGAGCCCACCAGGGCGTGGCAATCTCCTGGTACTGCGCCGCAAATCTGCATATCGTACCAGGAGATCGCCACGGGCTCCCGCCCTCGCGATGACGTGGTTGTGGTTACCTGGTTCTTTTTTCTACATAGAAACCAGCAGCCGTGTCCCACTTGATTGTGTGGACACGGCTGCTGTGTGAAATTGCCGCTAACGCGGCGGCTGTGGTGTAAGCGCGGGACGATTGAATTCGTTTGGGCGCGGTGCAAATCATTTTGCACCGCGCTCTGTGCCTTATTTCCAAAGATACTCCATATAAATGGGATTCTGCTTCTCCCAGTCGGCCTCGCAGTGGGCACCACCCACCTGGCAGTACATGTTCACCTCCGCGCCCTTGGCTTCCAGCACCTCCCTGACCTGGCGGTTCCACTTGTAGGTCTTGCTGGAGCGGTCGTCCCTGTCGGGATTTTTGATGCCGAAGGCCTCCTTGGTGCCCCAGGACAGGTAAAACTTACTGCCGGGGCGGATCTCGGAAGCGCGCAGATCCTTCAGCAAAGGCCGCATGCAGAAGCCGATGGCACTGGAGACGCAGGCGGCCTTTGAAAAGATGTGATTATAATGGGCACCGGCGTAGAGGGCCATCAGGCCACCCATGCTGCTGCCGCCGATGCCGGTGAACTCCCGGTCGGGCAGCGTCCGGTAGTCCCGGTCGATCATGGGCTTGACCTCACTCACGATCCAGTCCATGGTTTTGCTGCCCATGGGGAAGTACATGGCAAACCGGGTGGTCAGCAGGGGCCGGTAGGGCATATACTCGCTGAGCCGCTCGTCGCCCTCGTGGCCGCACTCGATGCCGACTAAGATCAGCTTGCCCTCCCATTTGTCCAGGAAGGACTTCAGCCCCCAGCACTTGCCGTAGGTGGCGTCGTCATCGGAGAAGAGGTTGTGGCCGTCGAAGAAGTACAGGACGGGGTAGCGATCCATGCCGTTGGTGTAATCATCGGGCAGATAGATATGCAGAGGGCGATTCTTGCCCTTGGGCGTGTAGATGCAGTCGCGTTTGACGATCATGGCGAAGCTCCTTTTCGGTTTTTCCATATGATGCTTATTGGCTTGGATCCGCACCAACTTCTTGGCCCCCTCTGAGAGGGGGCTGTCAGCTTCGCTGACTGGGGGAGTGTCCTGAGATAGGAGCGCAGTGTTCTCTTTTCGAACACTCCCTCCACCGCTGACGCGGTTCCCCTCCCTCTTGGAGGGAGGCAAGGGGTGCGTTGCTGAGTTAAGCCGATAAGCATTTTCCATATTATAGCACGAACCGGTTGCGGGCGCAACCGGTTTTCGTACTTGACAAAGCTGTCTACTTGTTGTAGACTATAGTTGACTACACATTGTAGACAAGGAGGGATATCCATGGAAAAGACGAAGCTGGGCCCGGTGGAGAGCCGGTTCGCGGATCTCATCTGGACCAGGGCCCCGGTGAGCACCACGGAGCTCATCGCCCTTGCGAAATCGGAGCTGGAGTGGAAGCGAACCACCACCTACACGGTGCTCAAGCGGCTGTGTGAGCGGGGGATCTTCGTGCTGACCGAGGGCATCGTGACCGCCAAAGTCAGCCGTGAGGAATTCTACGCCCGCCAGAGCCGGGACTATGTGCAGGAGGCCTTCGACGGCTCCCTGCCCGCCTTCGTGGCCGCCTTCTCCCGGAGCCGGAAGCTGAAGCCCGAGGAGATCGTGGCCCTGCAAAAGCTCATCGACGAGAGCAGGAGGTAATTATGGAACTGCAAAGCATCTTTTCCGCCGTCCTGAACATGACCATCACCGGCTCCATCGTGATCCTTTGTGTGCTGGCGGCGCGGCTGGCATTGAAGAACGCGCCCCGGGTCTTTTCCTGGGCCCTGTGGCTGGTGGTGCTGTTTCGTCTGCTGTGCCCCGTGTCCGTCAGCGGGCCGGTGTCGGTGCTGGAGATCGTGGACGCGCCGGAGCCGAAGGCCAATGTGGGCGCGGTGGAGTATGTGGCTCCGCCGAAGCCGCAGACGAATGCGGTGGTCATGATCCCCGGCCAGACCGGAACCCCGGGACAGATCGTGACGGAGCCCGTCCCCGAAGTCCCCCAGTGGCGGATGTATGCCGCCTGGATCTGGCTGGCGGGCGCGGGCGGTCTGGCCGGCTATGGGGGCATCAGTTATGTTAACCTGAAGAAGAAAATGCGGGCCTCCATGGCTCTGGCGTGGGGCATCCGGGAATCGGATCGGATCAGCACCCCCTTCGTCCTGGGGCTGCTCAAGCCCGTCATTTACCTGCCCGTGGGGCTGGAGGGTCAGGGGCACATCCTGCTCCACGAGCAGCTCCACATCCGCCACGGCGACCACATCGTCAAGGCTCTGTTCTGGCTGGCGGTGAGTCTGCACTGGTTCAACCCCCTGGTGTGGCTGGCCTTCACCCTCTGCGGGCGGGATATGGAGCTGCGCTGTGACGAGGCGGTGCTGCGGGAGCTTGGCTCCCAGGTGCGCAGTGACTACGCCCAGTCTTTGCTGAACCTGGCCGCCGGGCGGCGGTATGCCCCCGCGCCCCTGGCCTTCGGCGAGGGGGACACGGGCAAGCGGGTGAAATTCGTGCTGAAATGGAGGAAAGCAAAGCTCTGGCTGGCCATCCCGGCGGCGGTGCTCTGCGCCGCCGTGCTGGTGATGACGGCCTGCAACCCCGCCGGAAGCCGGGATACCCCCTTCGGGCACAGCTATAAGGCTACCATGATCGTGACATCCACCCAACACGAGGAACCGATCAACCAGAATCAGCTGTTCACCCTGACCAGTGATATGGCCTTATTTATACGAAACAACGGCAAAACCGCCATGGCAGGTTCTTTCAAAATGCTGGAATCCCTGCCTGACACCTGTGCCGCCTGTCCGAACCGGGAGGAATGGGTCAGACTGAAGGCTGAATCGGTCAGTTCCTGGGAAGCTATTCAGAATGGCCCGGACAATTACCTGTTGATCCAAATGATGGATGGGAAGCTGTATCTGATCCAGGGGGATCAGATGTACCATCTGGAGCGCACCGACCTGCTGGGCGTATCCATCAAGCAGCCGGGCATCGAAGCCTATGTGGAGCCGGTGTGGTACTCCACGGATTCCTGGGCCTGGATGCCCGGGGATATGAGCACCACCCTGGTGGACGCGGACGCAAAGCTCGTGCTCATGCCCGAACAGGATGTGGACATGATCGAGGTTCGGGAGGAATACTATATGCGAACCGACGGCGAGACGAGCATCATCAACACCGAGCACATCCTAAAGCCGGACAAAAACGGCGACTTCCTGCTGGATGTATCCCGCCGGGGCACCCATGGCGACGATTTTGCCGTCTACTGGGTGACGGTGGGCGATGACCGGTATGTCTTCCGCCTGGCCTTCCCGGCGGTGCCCGGCGAGACCTCCGTCGCTGTCAGCGTCCCGGAGCAGACCCGGGAGGTTCGGTATTCCGAGGGCAATGTCTGGATCGCCCTGCAGCTGCCGGAGAGCTGGGACTATGACATCACCTATCTGGATGATCCCGAGCTCGACGCGGCCATCAGCGCGGGCATCACCTTCTGGCCCCGGGGCCGGGAGGAGGGCAAGCTCTTCTTTGGCTACTACCCGGACAGATTCGCCGTCTGCGGCACGGGGCTGGAGACCTCCGGCCTGTTTCTGGCAGGGCAGAACGCCAGCATGGGCACCTACGACGGCCGGAGTCTCTGGGATTTCATCAGCTTCGGCGAGTACTTCGCCGTCTGGGGTCAGGGTCATGAGCACTGGTGGGCGGAGTACGGCGACAGGGCCATGGAGATCCTGGACGCAGCGGCCTTCAGCACCCAGGGGATCGATCTGTCGGATCTCACGGATGTCGATTGGGATTGCACGCTGCCGGTCAGCCCCACGGAGTGATTCTGTCGCGGTGTCATAGAATACAGCAGCGTTCTTGCCCCCCGCATTTATGAGGGGGGATGGCCGCAGGCCAGGGGGGAGTCCGAATATTTGCAGCGCAAATATTCGGAAAATCCCGTATTTCGCAGAAAAACGAGCAGACCCCCTCCGTCGCGATGGCTCCGGGCTTTGCCCGAATCCATCGCGACACCTCCCCCATAAATGTGGGAGGCAAGAGGATTCTCAATATGAAAAAAGGGCTGTAAAGAAACGCATAGGTATCCAAACAACATACAGCAGCAGTGACACACAATCAAGCGGGACACTGCTGCTGTTTTCTATGTTGGATCAATCGGATCAGGTGACCACATCCATGTCATCGCGAGCCCGTAAGGGCGCGGCGATCTCCTGGTACGATGTGCAGATTTGTGACGCAGTACCAGGAGATTGCCGCGTCGCCTGTCGGCTCCTCGCAATGACAGCGGTAGACGGCAGATGGTTCTTCTGATTGACTCATGTATAACTCGAATCATTATTCAGGTTTCTTTACAGCCCCTTTTTCTTATTTCCCGCCACGGAAGCGGGCGATGGTGTTGAGGGTCACCGTTCCGATGGCCAGGGTGAATGCCGCCAGGGTGACGGCGCGGATGGTGTCCAGGATGCCGCTGGCATCCCCGATCTGAGCCCGGTGGGTCAGCTCCACGAGCTGGAGCACCAGCGCCAGAATGCAGCAGGCGAAGCTTGCCAGGGACACCCGCCCTCTGCGGAGGGCGTTGATGCCGAAGCCCCAGGCCGCCAGGCCGATCAGCAGACTGCTGACATTGAGGAATGGGAGAATCACGGTCTGTCCACCTCCTGGCGCCAAGGGGGCAAGTCATCATCCTGCCACGCATCCACGATCCCCAGGGCGTTCCGATCGATCCAGGTCAGCTCCCGGAAGTCCTCCGCCTCTTCAATATACCAGGAGCGCATAAAGGCTCTGGAACGGGAGCGGATGTCGGGATCGTCACAGTCGGTCAGCTGCTCCATGTACTGCACCGCTCCGGGGCCCAGGGTGAACAGGTGACTCAGATCCACGGAGGCCAGGTCGCCGCTGAGATAATGCTCCACGTTGTATTTTGCCACCTGGGTGTCCACATCCAGCCACATCACGGCGGCACCGATGGACAACGCCAGCAGCATGACCGTCTTCATGTACTGCAGCTTCGGCAGATACAGCCAGACGCAGATCAGCGCGGTGGTGATGCCCAGGAAGGCCGTGATGACCATGGTCAGCACCCGCAGGCGGGTCAGGCCGAAGGAGCCGATGTACATGACCATCTTGGCAACACTGGCGGCCACCAGGAATTCCGACACCAGTCCCAGGAACAGGCACATGGCCCGGGTGCTGCCGGGGGCTCGGGTCTCCCGCTGGACTTTGCTGACACCGAAGGTCATGAGAGCCAGGTTGATGGCCACCAGCCAGGTCATCTCGAAGAAGCCCCGGCGGGCATACTCGGCCCGGGTGTAGCCCTCCGGCAGAATGCCCGAAAATCCGCCCACGAAATAGGCAAGCTGACTGAACAGGTAAGCGATGTAGACGATGCAGACCGCGCCCAGAGCGGTGTTCATGGTAATGACATGGAGCCGCCTGGTCTCCCGGGCGGGCTGGGCGGTGGGCTCCTCGTGGCGCAGAGCCACGGCCCGGGAGTAGAAGAACAGGCCCAGAGCCGCACCAAAAAGGACGGTGGTGACGATCTCGAAGAGGTCGAAGTCCGGCAGCAGGTCGATCAGGCCCTCAAAGGCCGCATCGGAGGAGATGAGCAGGGGGATCACCACCGTCAGGGCGGGAACGGCGATGCCCAGACCTGCCAGCACCGCACCGCTGCGCTGGGTCAATGCCCCGCCGGAGCGGAAAGCCATGGCCACGCCCCGGGTGGCGTAGCCCATGCGGCCCACGCCGAAGTCCAGCAGCGTCCGGGCGGCATCGATCAGGCTCCGGGCGGAGCCGGGGGCAAAGCGGTTGTGACCCGCCATCAGGCAGAAGGCCAGATTCGTGCCTGCGATCAGGAACAGCAGCAGCCAGCTCTTGACGAAGGAGTCGGCAGACCAGCCAAAGCCCGCCGCGATGACGAGACACAGCACCAGGATCGCGGTGGTGTAGCCGTTCCCTTTGCACCCGGAGCGGTGCAGATAGCCCCAGGTCAGGGCCACGGACACCACGCCCGCAATGGCAAAGCCCAGCCGAAAGCCGCCGAAGATTACCATATTCGCGGCAAACAGTCCTAAAATTACGGCCAGAAGTCCGAAGATCAGCTCCCGGTTCCCGGCGGGCAGCCAGTTGCGCCTGGGGCCGATGAAATTGTCGTATTGGTTCATGGGGGTTCCTCCTTTAGGTATCCAGTTCGAGGTAATAAAGGATGCTGGTGTCCGCGTCGAAGATGGCGGCGGTGAAGTTCCAGGAGCTGCGGTCATGGAGCCCGGCGGTGCTGGCAGGAGCCGTGGACTGGGAATGACGGTCGCGGAAGAACCAGAAGCCGTTCTCCACCGGCGGGACAGCTCCCTCCGGGAACAGGGGGCCAAAGCTTTCCGTCTCGGTTCGTGTGCCGCAGACGGCGGCGGACAGTTCCTCGCTCAGGGGCAGGGGGTGCCAGAATTCGCTCTCCCGGACACCGTCCGCCAGCTCTGCGGCCTGCTCCTCCGTCAGCCGGACACACAGGATCCGCTCGCCGTCACCGAGGAAGCCGCCGTGGCTGTCGGTATGCTCCAGCAGTGTGCCGCCGGTCACATCCGTGCCGATGGCATCGGAGATCTCCCGCAGGGGATCCTGTTCGGCACAGCCAGCAAGCAGAAAGAGGATAAACAAGAGAATCGCAAGTTTTTTCATGTGGTTCCTCCTATATGGGAAAGCAGGGGCGAGTGGTCTTATCTCTTCCAGGGGTCGTCGTCCTCGGTGTACTCGAACAGGTCTCCCGGCTGGCATTTGAGCTCCCGGCAGATGGCGTCCATGGTGGACATGCGGACGGCCTTGGCCTTGCCGGTCTTCAGGATGGACAGGTTGGCGGGGGTCATGCCGATGCGGCTGGCCAGCTCGGCGGAGGACATCTTCCGCTTGGCCAGCATCATATCCAGGTTGATGATGATCGCCATAGGCCACCTCCTTAAATGGTCAGATCGTTCTCTTCCCGGATGGTGACCGCCGCGTCGAAAACATAGCGGACAACATTGACCACCGGGCAGAGGAATGCCATGACGATGCAGAAGAAGATCAGGGGCGCGTAATAAAAGGCCGCGGGCAGACAGATGAGGCTGACCAGCATACAGCAGCCGCAGACCCGGCGGATGATGCGCACATTGGGCCGGATGAAGACCTCTCCCGCCAGGATGTTGCGCAGGAGCTTCTCCAGATTGTACAGAGCGTACAGGGAGATGGGCACACAGAGATAAAAGGCGATCAGCAGGGCCATGTTCGTATATCCCTCCAGGGGACGGATGTGGTTGTACCAGTGCAGCAGCTTCGGCATGGCAAGGGCCAGAGCCAGAACCACCGCCATCAGGATGCGGTTGGCCCAGAGGGTCAGGGATGCGGAACGATTTTTCATGGTTTATTCTCCTTCCAGAAGCCGGAACGCGATGGAATCGGCCTCGATGGGGCATTCGCCCTCAGTCATGTAGCCCATCACCAGGGCGGGGTCGTCAGGGGTGGTCACGCCCAGATCCATCAGCATCATACGGAAGGTCTCAAAGGCCGCGGTGATCCCATCCCAGGTCAGCGGGTAGGTGCTTCCCCGGAAGCGAAGCTCGCCGGTGCCGTCGGCGCGGAGCTCCAGGCAGTTGTCTTCGGCGGTCAGGGCTCCGAAGATCTCCATGTTTCCCTGGTAGCCGACGCTGCTGATGGCGTATACGCCGGGCGCAGGCGGATCGGGCAGATAGCCCTCCGGCAGCGCGTCGCCGGTGTAGATGAAGGTCATGGGGACGGAATCCTCCGCCACCAGGCCCTCGGCGGTGGGGGTGAAGGTCATGTCGCCGAAGTCGGCCCCGTCGGCATCCCATTCGAAGCTTTGGGTCATGCCCATGATGGAGCAGATGCCCTGGCCGCCCTCCTTCAGCTCCAGGTACAGCAGCAGCGATGCGGATTCCTCCCCGTCCGGGACATAGAAGCCGGGCTTCAGGACTGGCCCGGAGGTGGTCTGGGCGGGAGCGGCGGCACAGCCGCAGAGCACCAGCACCGCCAGCGCGATGCACAGCAGTCGTTTCATATCTTTTCCTCCCTTGGAAAGGTTTGGGGCTATGATACTTGATTTCTTATCGAATGTCAATAAGGAATTATCAAAACTTGCAGGTCAGGTGTAAAAACCTCGCGGCGATTTCAAAAACGTAAGGACTATTGTAGGGAACGGCACGGAGGCCGTTCCCTACATTGGCGGTATTATGAGGGCACCAGCCCGAACATCATCAGGCCGATGGTGTTGATGGCCAGATTCGCGGCGCCGTGGGCCAGCCAGGAGGGCAGGATGCCGCCACGCCTGTCCAGCAGGTTGAAGATCAGCCCGCCGACAAAGAGCCCCGCCAGGCACAGGCCGCAGACCCACCAGGAAAACCACCCGTCCAGGATGGCCACATGGTAGGCCGCGAAGGCAGCCGCGCTGAAGACCATGGCGAAGGGCTCGGAGGTATGCTCCCGCAGCCCCAGGTATCCGAGACCCCGGAACAGCAGCTCCTCCAGCAGGGAATTGACGACGCTGATGTACAACGCCACCCACAGGAAATTCTCCGCCGAGACCCCCTCCTTCCCCAGCAGTCCCGCCGCGATGGAGGCCAGGTCGATGAAGGGTCGGAAGAGGAAGAAGGCCAGCAGGATCACCCCATAGATCCCCGCCCCCAGCCCGGCGGCGACGGCCAGCCCCTCCCGGCGGAAAAGGCCCCTGAAATCGCCGAAGTACAGCACCGTCCCCAGGAACAGCCCGGCCTTGATGGCGGACTTGACAAGATATCCCGGCTGGAAAACCGTCTCCACCAGAGCCATGGCCAGGCAGGCCAGGCAGATGCTTAACACGATGCAAAAGGCTTTTCGTTTCATGGTATCACGCTCCTTTGGTGTAATTTTACACTTTATTGGGCGGAATTACAATACCACCGGAGCGGAATTCAGAATTCTTAAGATGTGCCTCCCATCTCAGGGGGATTTCCATGCGAACATTTCTCTTGCCAAGCTTTGCCCGGGCGGGTATAATGGAGTTACAAATTACAAACTACATTTACGGGAGGTTGTCATGGACAAAAAACATATTCTCCTGCTAACGACCGGCGGCACCATCGCCAGTTTGCCCGGCGGCGAGGGGCTGGAGCCCCACCGCTCAGATGTGATGGAGCGGCAGCTGAACCAGCTGCGCAGCTATTTCAACATCACCGTGGAGGATCTGATGTGCCTGGATTCCTCCAACATCCGTCCCGCCGAATGGCAGCAGATCGCCCGGCGGGTCTTCGAGACAAGGCTCGATTACGACGGCATCGTCATCTCCCACGGCACGGACACCATGGCCTACACCGCGTCCGCTCTGACCTGGATGCTGCCGGGACTGGATCGTCCCGTGGTGCTCACCGGCTCCCAGCTGCCCCTGGCGGATGTGCTCTCCGACGGCCCCGACAATCTGCGCACCGCCTTCGCCATGGCGGCATCGGGCTACAACGGCGTGTATCTGGCCTTCGACCGGAAGGTCATGCTGGGCTGCCGGGCGGTCAAAGTCCGCGCCTCGGGCTTTTCCGCCTTTGAAAGCGTCAACGCCCACTATGCCGCCCAAGTCAGCAACTTAGGGCTCGTCATCGACAAGAGCGCGCTCCAGCCCCAGATGGGCTTCCCCCAGCTGATGACCAACATCTCAGACTCCGTCTTCCTGCTGAAGCTGACCCCCGGCCTGGATCCCCGGATCTTTGAAATGCTCTCCGTCATGGGCTACAAGGGCATCGTCATCGAGGCCTTCGGTCTCGGCGGCGTGAATGTCCTCCACGAGGGTCTCGACGGCATCCGCACCGCCCTGAGCCGGGACATCAGTGTCGTCGTCACCACCCAGTGCCTGTATGACTCCGCGGATCTGGGCGTGTATCAGGTGGGCAAGAAGCTCCTCGACCTGGGTGTCATCCAGGGCCGGGACATGACCTCCGAAGCCGCCATGACCAAGCTCATGTGGGCCATCGGCCAGGGCATGGATCGCAAGCAGATCGAAGCCCTGTTCAAACGCAATCTCGCAGGCGAGATCACCGTCTAAAAAAGCCTTCCCCTTTGGGGAAGGTGCCCCAACGCGCACAGCGCGGCAGGGGCGGATGAGGTCTGCGCAGTACGAATTCGCCGAAATGCTTCCATAGAAGCGACGATGTACCGCACCTCACCCGGCCCTTCGGGCCACCCTCCCCAAAGAGGAGGGCATAATATGTGCAATATTTTACACCGGAGGTGATTTATGTGGATCCCATCTACGTGACCGGCCACCGAAACCCGGACACCGACTCCATCGTGGCGGCCATCGCCTATGCGGCCCTGCGCAATGCGGTGGGCGACCGGGAGTATGTCCCCGCCTGCCTGGGACACATTTCCGACGAGACCATGCGGGTGCTGGATCGATTCGGCTACGCGCCGCCCATGCGGCTGTTCAACGTCTATACCCAGGTGCGGGATCTGGACTATGCCACCCCCCGCACCCTCTTCCGCTCCGTCACCGTGGGCACCGCCTGGACGGCTCTGCAGGAGCAGAAAAGCGTCTCCAGCGTGGCGGTGACCAATTCCGACGGCACCCTCTACGGCATGCTCAGCTGGGACGACATCGCCTCCTTCCATATGGGGCTGGTGTCCAGCTCCTACCTGCGGCCCACGCCCCTGTTCAACGTGCTCTCCACCCTGGAGGGCAAGGTGCTCAACGACCTGGGCAGCGACAGCGACATGATCTCCGGCGAGGTCACCATCGCCCTGCCCCAGAGCCGGGAGAACCTGCTGTTCAAAAAGAAGGACACCATCGTCATCTGCGGCAGCCAGCCGGATATGATCCGCCGGGCTCTGGAGCTGAATGTCAACTGCCTGATCCTGTGCCAGACGGAGCTGCCCGAGGAGCTGCGCAGCTTCGAGAGCACCACCACCATCCTCATGACCCCCTACGATGCCTACCGCACCCTGCGGCTGATCTTCCAGTCGGCACCCGTGGAGCGGATCTGCCAGTGCAAGAACCTGACCGCCTTCCATCTGGACGACCGGGTGGACGATGTGCAGGAGCTGGTGCTGAAGAAGAACGACCACTGCTACCCCATCCTCGATGCCGAGGAGAAGGTCGTGGGCATTTTGACCCGCCAGCATCTGCTGCGTCCCAGGCGCAAGCGGGTGGTGCTGGTGGATCACAACGAGGCCGCCCAGTCCGTGGCCGGTCTGGAGGAGGCGGAGATCCTGGAGATCATCGACCACCACCGTCTGGCGGACATCCAGACCCTGAACCCCATCTACTTCCGCAACGAGCCCGTGGGCTCCACCAACACCATCATCGCGGGCATGTTCCAGGAGCGGGGTCTGATCCCCAGCGAGCGTCTGGCGGGCATGCTGGCGGCGGCCATCGTGGCGGATACGGTCATGTTCAAGTCCCCCACCTGCACCGAGCGGGACAAGCTGATCGCCCAGCGGATGGCCCGGATCGCAGGCGTCAGCCTGGACGAGCTGGGTCGGGAGATCTTCTCCTCCACCCACGAGGGCAAGACCATCCGCGACCTGCTGCGCTCGGATTTCAAGGAGTTCCACATCGCCGGCCACAGCTTCGCCGTGGCCCAGATCACCAGCGTGGACACCACCGCCATGTTCGCCCGGAAGGAGGAGTTCCTGGAGCAGATGGAGCTGGTCAGCCGGGAAAAGGGCTACGGCATCCTGCTGCTGATGCTGACCGATGTGCTGCTGGACGGCACCTGGCTCCTCTTCGTCGGCGACGAGGAGGTCATCCGCAACGCCTTCTCCGTCACCCCCAGAGACGGCGCGGTGTTCCTGCCCCACGTCATGAGCCGAAAGAAACAGGTCATTCCCAGTTTGTCTGCATTGTGGGGATAAATATCGACAAAAAAGGCAGTAAAGAAACCTGCATATTGTTTCATGGCATTCGTTACGATCCCCTGCAAGCCTCCCCTGTTTGGCGTCAGCCAAATGGGGGAGGTGGCCCGGCGATAGCCGGGTCGGAGGGGGCAATTCCCGCTTTGCAATGCAAAGCGGGCTGATTTTTTTGTATCGCAAAAAAATCAGCCCCCCTCAGTCCTGTATCCATGCAAACGCATGGATACAGGACAGCTCCCCCACGCCTTTCGGCGCAGGGGAGCCTTTTTTAGTGCTGCATTATGATTTAGTCCAGATCCTCGCCCATATGGCAGTAGGCGGACTCGGTGGGGCAGGCGAAGTTGGCTTCCTTGCTGTACTTCTCCACGAATTTGGCCGCCTTGTCCACGGGCAGGTTGGTGCCGGGGCCGGCGACGCAGCCACCGGGGCAGGCCATGCCCTCGAGCAGGTAGCCCTTGTATTTGCCGGCCTTGGCCAGGGTCATGAGCTTGCGGCAGTCCCGCAGGCCCTCGGCCCGGGCGGTCTGGATCTTCAGACCGGGGTTCTCCTTCTCGGCCAGGTCGGTGACGGCCTTGGCAACACCGCCCGCCACGGCGAAGTAGCGGCCAGCGCCGGAGCCCTCGTTCAAGACGGGGGCCTCCTCGATGGTGGCCCAGTCGATCTGTTTGGCCTCGAACATGCCCATCAGCTCCTCGAAGGTCAGGACGAAGTCCACATCGGAGCGGATGGTCTCCCGGATGGCCTCCAGCTTCTTGGCGGCGCAGGGGCCCACGAAGACCACCTTGCAGCCGGGATACTTCTTCTTCATCAGCCGGGCGGTGAAGACCATGGGGGTCAGGGTCATGGAGATCTTGCCGAACTCGCTGGGGAAGAGCTTCTCGATCATGGAGTGCCAGGCGGGGCAGCAGGAGGTTGCCATGTAATCCTGCTTGGCGGGAACGTGCTCCAGGAAGTCCCTGGCCTCCTCGATGGTGCACATATCCGCGCCGATGGCGACCTCAACGGTCTGTGCAAAGCCCAGACGCTCCATGGCGGTGACCAGCTTGCCGGGGGAGACCTGGCCGCTGAACTGACCGATGAAGGCGGGAGCCACAATGGCGATGACCTTGTCGCCCTGGAGGATGGAGCGGATGACCTGGTAGATCTGACCCTTGTCGGCAATGGCGCCGAAGGGGCAGGAAACCAGACACTGGCCGCAGGCCACGCACTTGTCCTGATTGATGACGGCGCGGCCATACTGATCGGAGCCGATGGCGTCCATGCCGCAGCTCTTGGCGCAGGGACGCTCCAGATGGATGATGGCGTTGTAGGAGCAGGCACCCGCGCACTTGCCGCACTTGATGCACTTGGTCTGGTCGATGTGGGAGCGGCCGTTCTCGAAGTGGATGGCGCCCTTGGGGCAGACCTTCTCGCAGGAGCGGGCCAGGCAGTTCTGGCAGTACTTGGTGACCTTGTACTGGTTGGTGGGACAGGCGTGGCAGGCATAGGGGATGATGTTGACCAGAGGGGGCTCGTAGTACTGCTCCGCCACGGCGGCGGCGTCCATGCCCTCGGTGACGAGATGCCGTCCGTCGCTGGGCCGCAGGCTCAGGCCCATGGCCAGACGCACCCGCTCACCGGCGATGGCGCGCTCCAGGAAAACAGACTCCCGGTGCAGGGGACGGTCGCCGGGGACGATCTTGTAGGGCAGCTCGTTGGCGGCCTCGTAGCCGTTTCCGGCATAGGCCATCCGGGCGACCTCGACGAAGACTTTCTTTCGGATATCGGTGATCAAAGAGGGAATTCCGCGCATGGTATGCTTCTCCTTTGTTTTGATTGTCAGATTTTGGGGCGCAAGCGGTTGCATCCGCCCGCCCCGGATATCAGTATACCATATATTGGGATGGAAACCAACAGGAAAATGGAGCTTTTTTCGGCAAAGGATTCCGGTCACAGGTAGGGATTCTCCTCCTCCAGCACCCAGGGCTGGTAAAAGCTGAGCTCCAGCTGGAGGACGGGCCGGGGGAAGTCCGGATCCACCAAAGCGCATTTGGCCCCAAACCACACGCTGCCCTCCCCCACGGGGAGCAGATAGTTTTGATCCAGCCGGAAATTTTTCGGCCCGGTCTGGACGAAGGGCTCTGTGCCCTCCAGGAGTTCGCCGCAGAGATGGTAAAAGCCGTCGCAGAAGATCCGCCCCGGATCCGGGGCATGGACAGCGCTCATCTCGGCGGGCTTGGCAGGGTCGATGCCGAACTGCTCCAGAAAGTCCCGAAGCTCCTCCGGCATCCGGGAAACAGACGCCCGGAAATTCCGGCATCCGGCACAGTCGCAGAGGGTATCAGTGGCCCGGGCATAGAAATCCTTGGTTCGCTCCGGGTCGTGTTCGATCACATAAACACCTTGTTCAAAAAGCATGGTCATCACCTCGTAAATATGGTATCATATTCATGCTAGAGCCGCAAGGCCATGTGATGTGGTACGGATTCGCCGGAACGTGTCCGGTGATCGTGACCTTGTACTGCGGAACGGTCATGACCGTTCCCTACGTTGGTGACGTACCATAGAAAGACCCCACGTACAGCAAAACGACCACCGCCGCGCCACGAACAGTTTGCCCGCAGGGGCTCCCTGCAAGTCCCATATCCCGGACTCCCCTTTCTTGACTTTTACGAACGTTTGTTCTATAATAAACCCAACGAAAGGGGGATGATGAAATGCACTACATCCAAGCCAAGTCTATCCTGTCCCCGCGCAACGGCATGAACCTCTACCGGGGCTGCCAGCACGGGTGCATCTACTGCGACTCCCGGAGCCGCTGCTATCACATGGATCACCGCTTCGAGGACGTGGCGGTGAAGGAGAACGCCATCGAGCTGCTCACGCTGGCCCTGAAACGAAAACGGCAGCCCTGCATGATCGGCACCGGGGCCATGACCGACCCCTACACCCCCGTGGAGCGGGAGCTGCAAATGACCCGGCGGGCCCTGGAGGTCATCGCCGCCCACGGCTGCGGCATCGCCATCCAGACCAAGTCCGACCTGATCCTGCGGGACTTGGACATCCTGCGCCGGATCAACCGCCGGAGCAAGGCCGTGGTGCAGCTGACCCTGACCACCATGGACGACCGACTGTGCCAGCTCATCGAGCCCGGCGTCTGCCCCACCTCCCGGCGCATCGAGGTGCTGAAGGAGTTCCAGAAGGCGGGCATCCCCACGGTGGTGTGGCTCTGCCCCATCCTGCCCTGGCTCAACGACACCGAGGAGAACATCCGCGGCATCGTGGAGGCCTGCGCCGACGCGGGGGTCAAGGGCATCATCTGCTTCGGCATGGGGCTGACCCTCCGCGACGGCAGCCGGGAATACTACTACACCCAGCTGGATCGAAAATTCCCCGGCCTGAAGGAGCGCACCATCCGCACCTACGGCAGCGCCTACGAGCTGCGCAGCGTCCACCATCGGGAGCTCACCGCGCTTTTCCACAGACTCTGCGCCAAATACGGCATCTGGCACGACAACGACCAGATCTTCCAGTGGATGCAGCGGCTGGAGGAGCCCGACCAACTCTGTTTCTTTCACCAGGAGGCCATATGAAGATCACAACACTCATCGAAAATACCACACGTTCCCCCGAGCTCACCGCCGAGCATGGCCTGAGCCTGTTCGTGGAGACGGAAGACCACACCTTCCTCTTTGACGCAGGGCAGACCGGTGCCTTTGCGGAAAATGCGGCGAAGCTGGGCATCGATCTGCGGGCGGCGGAATTTGCCGTCCTCTCCCACGGACACTATGACCACGGCGGCGGGATGCTGCGGTTTCTGGAGCTGAACCGCAAGGCCAAAATTTATGTCAACCAAAACGCCTTCGGCATCCACTGCAACGGCACCCGGCGCTACATCGGTCTGGACGACCGGCTCCGCTCCTCCAGCCGCCTGATCCTGACCGGCGACGAATGCACCATCGCCCCCGGCCTGACCCTCTCCACCTGCAACGACCTGCAGCGAAGCATCCCCACCGATCCCTTCGGCCTGACGGAGCAGGTGGGAGCCTTCTTCCTGCCCGACGAATTCCGCCATGAGCAGTATCTGCTGATCGAGGAGAACGGCAGACGCATCCTCCTCAGCGGCTGCTCCCACAAGGGCATCCTGAACATCCTGGAGTGGTTTAAGCCCGATGTGTTGGTGGGCGGCTTCCACTTCAAGCAGCTCGACCCCAACAGCGACCGGCTCCGGGCCTGGGGCCAGGCCCTGGCGAAGTACGACACGGTTTTCTACACCGGCCACTGCACCGGACAGGAGCAGTTCGACGTCCTGAAAACCATCCTGGGCGACCGGCTCCAGGCTCTTTCCACAGGCGCGTCGTTCGTTCTGTAACAACTGGAAACCCCTTCCATGATTTTTTCCACAAAAACGGCCCCCGGTTTTTGGTTTTACAAGTCACCGCCGGGGGCTTATAATATTCAGGTAAGTGCTGATCGTCTTATATCAGCAACCGTAGAGCGGGGAACTTGCCCCAATCTCGCAAACTTAGGGAATATGCCCGTAGGGAACGGCCTCCGTGCCGTTCCGCAGTACCGTGTATCAGGTTTCCTGACACGTTCGGCGAATACGGAAATTGTGGATTTTGGCCCTTACGGGCCAAAATCCACGGGAACGGCACGGAGGCCGTTCCCTACAATCATCCTTAAGTTTTTGACATCGGGCTTGCCCCTCGCCCTGCATTGCCATGCGGAAAACGAAATAATGAGCAAAGCCGATAAGCATGATATCGTAAATCAAACACAAAGGAGAAGTGTAATCATGAAGCTTGCCGTCTATACCTGTTCCCTGCCCGAGTACACCATCGAGGAAGCCGCCCGTCTCATCAAGGAGATGGGCTACGACGCCGTCGAGTGGCGCGTGGATGTCACCGAGGGTGAGTCCCCCCTGAAGGCCATGTTCGCCAAGATGCCCGAGGAGCAGAAGTACGCCTTCCGCTACTGGACTGACAACAAGGCCACCCTGAATGTGGACGACATCATGAACGAGTGCCTGCGGGCCAAGGCCATCTGCGACGAGGTGGGCATCGAGATCGTCAACCTGGCCACCACCCTGAAGGGCAAGCCCGAGGAGATGGAGAACACCATCGCCGCCGCTGCCGCCATCGGCTGCAAGACCGTCCGGGGCCCCATGGCCACCTACGATCCCAGCCGCCCCTACTGGGAGCAGTTCAACGAGTACCGGGATTACCTGCGCTCCTGCGAGCCGATGCTCCGCAAGTACGGCGTCAAGTTCCTGATTGAGACCCACCACGGCATGATGATCTCCTCCGCCAGCTCTGCCCTGCGGGTGCTGGACGGCTTCGATCCGGAGTACTTCGGCCTGATCTACGATCCCGGCAACATGGTCTACGAGGGCTATGAGAACTACCAGCTGGGCTTCGAGATGCTGGGCGATTACCTGGCTCATGTCCATGTGAAGAACGCCGCTCTGGTTCCCGGTGGTGAGAACGAGTTCGGCGCCACCAAGTACAACCAGGCCTGGGTGCCCATGAAGAAGGGCTCCGCCGACCTGGCCGCCATGATTAAGGCCCTGGTGAAGGTGGGCTACGACGGCGTCCTGTCCGTGGAGGACTTCTCCAACGAGCTGCCCACCCGGGAAAAGCTGGAGGACAACATCGCCTACCTGAAGCAGCTGATCGCCGCCGCCAAGGCATAAGATCCCCCATACATCACGAACGGAGCAGCACTTGCTGCTCCGTTCAGACTGTCGAGAAAGGTATTATTCTTGCCCCCCGCGTTTATGAGGGGGGTGCCCGAAGGGCGGGGGGAGGCAAGGTTTTTTTCGACACGCTGAATGGAGCAGCACTCGCTGCTCCGTTTTTATCATTCCTCGTCCATCCGCTTTTGTAGCTCCGCGTCGTAGAGCTCCGGGTCGCAGGGGTTGGGCACCATCTGCCGGAGCCAGCCGGAGAGCTGGATGGCGTTGGCCAGCTCCACCTGGCGCAGGCCGTCCAGGCCCGTTGCGATCAGGGGCTCGCCCAGGCGGATGTGCCGGGCGAAATTCTCCATCAGCTCCCCGTGGCGGACGCCGTAGGGCAGGCCCTCGGCGATGTCCTCGGTGTCGTGGTGCTCGCCGCCCCGCTTCAGCAGGTCGTGCATGGCGTCGGCGGACAATGTCTCGTTCCACTGGCCGTCGGAACGGTGGAACCGGTGGATCTTGGCCCGGCAGCTGTCCTCCACCACGATCTTGCCCCGCTCGAAGTCCATCTCCAGCCGGTCGGTGCCCATGGGGTCATGGGTGCAGGCCACGAACACGCCGGTGGTGCCGTCGGGATATTCAGCCAGCACCGTCACATCGTTCTCCACATTGATGTCACGGTAGGCGCCGTGGCGGTTCAGGGCGTAGACCCGCTCCGGCGTACCGCACAGGTACAGCCACAGATCCAGATAGTGGGGCAGCTGGTTCACCAGCAGGCCGCCGCCCTCCCCCTTCCAGGTGCCCCGCCAGGAGGCGGAGGCATAGTAGCTGTCGGGCCGCCAGTAGGTGTTGATGATCCAGTTGGAGCGCCGGAGCTGGCCCAGCTCTCCGGAATCCACGATCCGCCGAATGGTGGAAAAGAGGGGGATGGTGCGCTGCTGGAGGAACATGCCCAGCTTCGCGGTGCTTTTCTTCTCGGCCTCCAGCATCTTCCGGACATCCGAGGCCCGGACGCCGGCGGGCTTCTCGCAGAGCACGTTCACCCCCTGCTCCAGGGCATAAATGGCGATCTCATGGTGCTGGAAATGGGGCACCGTCAGGATCACCGCATCCACCAGCCCGGAGCCGATCATGTCCCGCCAGTCCCGGAACCATTTCGCCCCCAGCGCGGATGCCTCGGCGGTCTTGTCCGAGCGGCTGCAGACCGCAGTCAGGACGCAGCCCTCGGGCCGGGGGATCCTCGCCCGGTCGGGATGCTGCCGCCCGGTCAGGATGCTGGCGTATAAGCTCCCCTGAACGCCCATGCCCACGATGCCGAATCGTACCTCTTTCATGTGTGCTCCCCTCCGTGCCCCGCTCCTCAGCGGGGGAATGTATAGGCCTATTATATCGCGGAACCCTCCAAAAATCTACGGATCGGCCGTTTTTTCGATGCGGAAAAATTCTTGCAATTATTCCTGCATTTTATGCAATTAATTGTTGCAATCACGCAAATTTTCTGGTATCATGTCTTAAAACATTTCCTGAAAGCGAGGGTGAACGAGGATGGAGCAACGTTTTGTGATCTCGGTCGGCGGAAGGAACACGCCCTGTGTCCTGCGGGTGCCGGAGTACGGCACGCCCCAGCGGATCGTGCTGGGCGTCCACGGCATCGGCGGCAGCATGCAGGACGCCATTCAGCTGAGCATCGCGGAGGAGATGGAGCTGTTCAGCTCCGTGTCCGTGCGCTTTGATTTCCCGGCCCACGGCGAGAACGAGGAGGATGTGCTGACCCTCCAGGGCTGCGTGGATACCCTGCTGGATGTGGCCGAGTGGGTCACCGCACGGTATCCGGAGCTTCAGGATCTTTGCATCTTCGCCACGGGCTTCGGTGCCTACGTGACACTGACCGCTCTGCAGGATCTCATCGAGATGCCCGTGAACGTGCGGCTGGTGGTACAGACCCCGTCTCTGCACATGGATCAGACAATCCTGAACATCACCCATGTGACCCCGGTGACCCTGGAGGCCATGGACATGGTGATCTTCAAGATGCCCCGCAGACCCCTGGGCTTCACCTACAGCTTCTACGAGGAGGTGCGGGACAATCCGGCCCTGGCCGCCTATCCCCTTCCCTTCCTGATCCTCCACGGAGAATTCGACGACTATGTCCCCATGGCGGACATCCAGCAACTGCGCAGTCTCAATGACCGCTCCAAGCTGGTCATCATCCCCGGTGCCAGCCATCGGTTCCTGGAGCCCGGCGCCTGGGACATGGTGCTGGATCTGACGCGGGACTGGTTCTCCTTCGAACAGGTGCTTCTGGCAGAGGAATCTTGACTGAAAACGGCAAAAACGGCAGCTTTCGCTGCCGTTTTTCTTATTTCGTATCCAATTTGACATATGGCTCCAGATCGGGGTAGCGATCCAGATGATCCCGGACATAGGTGCGGGTGAAGCCGGCGAATTTATATCTTCGGTCAAGCATACCCCGCAGTGCAGGGAGCACTCGCTTACCGGAACCCTGTTCAAATCTCTCCAGATTTTTGAACAGGACATTCATCGTTCGCATCAGTGCCTTGACCTTATTTTGGCTCTCCAGCTTTCGGATTGGACGGTTGGAAAGCTCAAAGCAATCGTGCACCAAATCCGCTGTATTTTCGGCTTCAGGTGTTCTGAGCAGCGGCGTTACCACTACATGACCATCAACCAACGTCTGATGGATCACTGCTTCAGGATCCGTCAGACAACAGTCCACAACATTGCTCTCATACTTTGCCTGATTTTTCACAGAATTGCAGTGGGCGCAGCTGTAAAAGAGGTTATTCCAATCGAACTTCAAATCAACATCCCCGTGGTGTGGGATCAAATGCTCCACCTCAATCGATTGCAGCTCGTCCTGCCCGCATAGGTAGCACTTGCCATTGAAATCCGCGTGCAATTGGGTAACCACATCTTCCAGATTATATTTTCCGCTGACTTTTTTCTTTTCAACACCCAGGGATGCAGGTGGTGTCGGTGTTCTTTCTGTCTTCACCATGGTCAGGAACCTCAGCTGTCAAATTCCGCTTTCAGGCGGCTGTACTCATGGGCAAAGTCCAGAGCCAGGTAGTCCGGCACCTCGTCCAGATAATCCTCCAGCTCCGCAATCCGGGCATAGTCCAGATCTGTCAGAATTTCGGAAGTGACGAGTCGCTTGTACTCCTCGAAAAATTTGCGCAGCTTCTGAGAGAAACGATCGACCTCAAAATAACCCTCCACGATGCCCTCGTAGGACAGATTCTCCATACCCTCGGACACCAACAGGTGCTTCTCCAGATCATAGATCACTGCATTGGGCGCAGAGTTCAGGATGAAGGGAGAATGGGTGGTCAGGATGAACTGGATATTGGGGAACAGCTCCGTCAGGATGGGAACGATCTGCTTTTGCAGCTCCACATGCAGGTGCGTCTCGATCTCATCGATCAGGACGATGCCCTCCAGGTCATACCTGCGCTGGGTCTCCATTCGCATGATAAGGTCACAAATGATGTCCAAAACTGCGGCATAGCCCATGGACATGGTATTGAAGTCAAAGGGCTCCCTGCCATTGACATGGATAGAAAACTGGAAGGTTTCAATATCGAAATCAAGATTCAGCGAATCATCCTGATATAACACTTTCAGAATGCCTTCAAACCGCGAGAACCAATCTTCAATCTCGCTCGCCCGCACCACATCTCCCTTGGTTTGGGCAAAAGCCTGGACGCTCTTTAAGTTAACCAAGTATTTTCCTAAATCCCGGGAGGGTCTCTCTTGTATCTCATAAACAGGTTTTAGATTGACTTTGACAATGTCCTGGTACTTCGCAACATCAATTTGTCGATTGTCATGATAGAATGCCAACACAAACTGACCGTTCGAATACTTCTCCCGCAGCGTCATAAAAGAGGTTGCCTGAGCGGAACAGCCATCGTTCCAATTGCTCAGGTGATCCTTATACATATTCACAGTACGAAGAATTTCTTCACGCTTTTTCTTTCCTGATTCCGTTGCGTCGCATTTTTGCAGCTCTTTTTCCCAATATTGAAAGCTGCTTAGCGCGTCTTCCTTCGCCCTATAACCAAACGATATGATGTAATTCAGAAACTGAACAAGGCTTTTTAATACGCTTGTCTTACCACAGCCGTTTTTACCGGTGAGAATCAGGTTTTTCCTTTTTTCTGTTGATAACGGCAGCGTGATATTCTGCAAATGCCTGACTTTGTGAATATTCAGTTCTGTCAAAAAGGTGTTTTCCAATGCAACCGCCTCCTTGCTCTCCATTATACCGTTCTTTCCGCCAAAAAGCAATAGACCCGCATGGAATCCCAACGATCCGTGCAGGTCTGTTTTTGCTTATTTCCCCGGCAGCAGCAGTTCCCTCTGCCGATCCAGGAGTCTGCTGACGCTCTGCTCGTCCACCCGGTAGTAGACCCGATTGCCGTCTACGGTGCATTTGACCAGGTGGGCTGCCAGGAGCTTGCTCATGTGGTGGTGGATGGTGTTGCGGGACAGGCCGAAGCGGGTGGCCAGCTCCTGGCCGTAGGCATCCCGGTCGTGCAGATAGCACAGAATGTCGAAGCGGGTCTGATCCGCCAGGAGCCGGATGGCCTCGTAGACCTCCACCTCCGCGCCTCTGGCCGAGGCCAGGGCCGTCTGAAGGTCACTTCGCAGGATGCCGCAGTAGACCTGCACCGAGCTGGAGGCGTAGGGGGGCACCGTCAGAAGGGCATCGATGCCGAAGAGGAAGGGCCGGATCATGTCCGTACGCTCGGGGCTGAAATTCAGGGCGGAGGTCTGATCCAGCAGAGCCTCCGGCCCCTGCTCCCGGATCTGCCGGAGGAAGCCCGCGCAGCATTCGCCCAGAAGGGCGGTCTCCTGCTCCAGCTGGGTCAGCACCTGCTCCACCAGAGCCACGGCCTCGTCCAGCAGCTCCCCACCCCGGTGGTACAGCTCCAGCACCGCCACCTTGCTCACGTCGGGCACGTTCAGGCTCAGGATCCGGGCGGTGAGCTCCTCGCCGCTGAGTCTGGGCTCCTCGCCCAGATCCAGCATCATGGCCAGATCCCCGGCGATCTGCTCCTTCGGACAGCTCCTGCGCTGCTCCAGAGCGGTCTGCAGATCTCCGCGGTAGACGGCGATCATGGGATACAGCAGCAGAAAGCCCCGGCTGTGGGCACCGAAGGTGTTGTGGGCAAAGCCCGGCAGATTGCCGAAGAGGAACGCCAGCCGCTCCTCGTCCACCTTCACCGCCTGATCCAGGCTCTTCATCAGCCGGTCGATGGGCACCAGCTGCGCTTCGATGGTGCCCATATCCTCCACGCCCCGGCTGTGCAGCCGCTGCAGCATCCAGTCCGTACCGTAGCCGTCCGCCCGCCGTCCCAGATAGGCCAGTGCCTCCAGCAGCAGATTGAGCCCGGAATGAAACTCCATAATCTCGCCTCCGTTATTTGATACCCACAAGTATGGCATATTTTCAGAAAACTGTCAAGTGGCCCCAACTTTTTGCCGCTTCAATTGTGGGCAACCATTGACATCCTCCGGCAAAAAAAGCTATAATGACCCCATTGTATGTTTTTTTACATACGAAATAAGAAAGGATGATGTTACATGAAACGAATGCTTGCGATGCTTCTGTGTCTGAGCATGGTTCTCGGCCTGCTGCCTGCCCTGGCGATGGCCCAGGAGCCCGCTCCCCAGCAGACCATCGTGACCGCCCAGGAGCTCCCCGGCCAGTCCCGGCTGGAAGAGCTGGAGCTCCCCCAGAAGGAAAACCACACGCTTTACGCTGACGACGAGATGGTCACCGTCATCGTCGAGCTGGAGGAGGAGCCCCTCCTCTCCGGCTTCACCGCCAAGGCAGGTTCTTCCGTGGGCCAGCAGGTGAGTCAGTACCTGACCGCCGCCGCGCCCAAGGCTGAGGCCATGAAGGCGAAGCAGGACGGCCTGGTCGCCGCCATGGGCAAGGCCGTCGGCACCCAGCTGAACGTGACCGGCCGCTATGTCAACGCCGTCAATGCCGTCTCAGTCCGGATCCCCTACGGCAAGCTCGATGCGATCCGCGCCGTGGAGGGCGTCAAGTGCGCCAGCGTGGAGCGGGTCTTCGACCGGCCCGTCACCGCCGCCGGTGAGACCATCGATGGCACCTACAGCCACAGCTACAACATGACGGGGCTCGGCGATGTCTGGGCCCAGGGCTACACCGGCCAGGGCATGCTGGTGGCCGTTCTGGATACGGGTCTGGACATGCTCTACTCCACCTGGGGCAATTTTGAGACCGGTGTCCGCCGCGTCCACCCCGCCTTCACCGATGAGAGCTTCCGCTCCGATCTGACCGATGCCGACCTGCGCTACACCTACGGCTCCCTGGCCCGGTTCCTGCAGACACAGCAGCTGATCGCCACCACCGGCATCGACGGCCAGAAGATCGAATACGGCAACAACGACCTGTACAAGAACCGCAAGGTTCCCTACGCCGCCGACTACGCCGACGGCGACCTGAACGTCTACCCCGCCAGCTCCGACCACGGCACCCATGTCTCCGGCACCATCGCAGGCTACGCCGAGACCGCCGAGGGCGAGGTGGTTTTCTCCGGCGTGGCTCCCGATGCCCAGATCCTGAGCATGAAGGTCTTCCCCGACTCCACCGATGCCGGTGCCAACGAGGGCGTGATCCTGGCCGCCCTGGAGGATGCCCTGCTGCTGGGCGCGGATGTGGTGAACCTGTCCCTGGGCTCCGACAACGGCTGGGCCGAGGATGACTCCGCCGCCAACCACGCCTACGAGCGGATGAATGCCGCCGGTCTGACCTTCATGGTCTCCGCAGGCAACTCCGCCGATTCCACCTACAACAACCAGTACGGCTCCCACACCCTGGCGGAGGATCCCGAAACCTCCATGATCTCCGCCCCCGCCGTCTACGGCACCGGCCTGGCTGTGGCCTCCATCGAGAACACCGTCACCAACCAGAGCGTCCTGTTCTGGGCCGATCCGGAGGGCAATGAGACCAAGGCCGCCTTCCGGGATCCCTACGACATCGCCATGAAGTCCTCCCTGGGCTCCGGCAGCTGGAATGTCATCCCCGTGGAGGGCTACGGCACCTACGACGACTACTACAAAGCAGGTTTCCGCTACTACGGCGGCTACGGCGAGAAGGGCGAGAGCGGCATCGCCCTGGTCAAGCGCGGCGGCGGCATCAGCTTCGCCGACAAGATCAACGCCGCCACCCAGTTTTCCTGGAGCTACTACGACCCCTCCAAGGGCCACTACGTCACCGAGTATCCCGTCAAGGCCGTCATCATCTATGACGAGGATCCCAACGCCACCGAGCTGATCTACATGAGCATGGAGAACGCCATGCTCACCGCCTGCTTCATCTCCGGCAAGGACGGCCACGCCCTGTATGAGGCCGCCAAGGCCGCCCGGGACGCAGGCAAGTACGCCACCCTCCGGGTCAGCCAGACCGACGAGATCGTGGAGAGCGCCGCCGCAGGCCAGATGTCCAGCTTCTCCAGCTGGGGCGCGGGCCCTGCTCTGGAGCTGAAGCCCGAGATCACCGCCCCCGGCGGCAACATCTGGTCTACCATCATCGACACCACCTACACCCCCGCCAACCCCAGCGGCCTGTATGACGATTACGAGGGCGGCTACGGCATGATGAGCGGCACCTCCATGGCCGCCCCCCACATGTCCGGCATCGCCCTGCTGGTTCGCCAGGCCGTCACTCAGCAGACCGGTCTGACCTCCAAGACCGCCATCGCCGACCTGAGCGAGCATCTGCTGGTCTCCACCGCTGTTCCTCAGAAGGATGAAAACGGTGTCTACTACTCCCCCCGGTATCAGGGCGCAGGTCTGGTCAACGCCGCCGCTGCCATCTCCACCCCCGCCTACATCAGCGTCGAGGGCGCGATGGTGGGCAAGCTGGAGCTGAAGGACGACCCCCAGCGCACCGGCACCTATGAGCTGACCTTCCAGGTCAACAACATCGAAGACCGGGATGTGACCTACGATGTGTCCGCCACCCTGACCCGTCCCAACACCGATGTCTTCGAGTCCGCCTGGGGTGAGGTCAATGTGGCTATGGATCGCAATGTGGTGATCCTGGAGGAATCCCTGGGCTCCGTCACCGTCCCCGCCGGTAAGACCGTCACCGTCTCCAAGGTCGTGACCCTCTCCGACGAGACCAAGGCCGAGATCGACTCCCTGTTCCCCAACGGCACCTACGCCGAGGGCTTCGTCACCCTGACCGCCGAGAATGAGCCCCAGATCGGCCTGCCCGTGCTGGCCTTCTACGGCGACTGGACTGCCGCTCCCATCTTCGACCGGAGCGTCTGGTATGAGACCCCCGCTGACGGTGAGAACCTCTTCAACAACCCCTACTCCATGGGCCACACCTTCATCGGTGCCATGACCATGTCCGGCTACATCAACCTGGGTCAGAACGCCTTCGACCCCAACTTTGGCGAGCAGGCTCTGTACCACACCGAGAACTTCGCCATCTCCCCCAACGGTGACGGTGTGCTGGACTCCATCAACGACTTCGTCCTCTACCAGCTCCGGGAAGCCAAGCTGGTGGTGGTGGAAGTCCACGACGCAAACTCCGACGAGCTGTACTACCGCGACTACGCGGGCTGGCAGTTCAAGTCCCTGTTCTACGATGCCTACGGCTACGCCATCCCCGCCTCCCAGTTCTACTTCACCAACACCGTCTGGGACGGCACCGACCTTGAGGGCAACACCCTGCCCAGCGGCACCGAGTGCGTCATGACCATCACCGCCTGGGGTGACGGCGAGTACGGCGACCTTATCTATGCCGAGGATGCCGGCCGTCATGTCCACGACTTTGACAAGGTGGCCTCCGGTGAGATCGTGCCCACCTTCAACGGCCATGAGATGGATCTGACCGGCGACGTCCTGGAGTTCCCCGTGGTCATCGACACCGTGGCTCCCAAGCTGGTAAACAACACCGTCTCCTTCTACACCGAGGAGGGCCGCACCTACATGACCGGCACCGTCACCGATGTGGACGGCTCCATCGCCTCCGTGGAGGTGCACCCCTACGTCAAGCGCACCCACAAGCAGAATCCCGACTACTTCGGCTGGGACATCGACCAGCTCAACCCCTTCTACTCCGAGCATGTCTACGATCCCGCCGCCAAGACCCTGACCTTCACCTGCGATGTCACCGAGTACGCCCACACCAACCAGAGCTGGGAGGGTGAGAGCGACATCTATGACTTCGAATGGGAGGGCACCCTCTTCCTGTCCTGCGGCGACTACGGCCTGAACGACCGCACCTACATCCTCAGCCGCAACACCGACAGCGGCATCCAGCTGTCCCAGACCTCCGCCCTGATGTACGTGGGCGGCGAGTTTGAGCTGAGCGTCACCGACAACACCGGTGTCGAGGGTGAGCTGATCCGCACCTCCTCCGACCCCGCTGTCGCCACCATCGACGAGTTCGGCATGGTCAAGGCACTTTCCCCCGGCCAGACCACCATCACCATCTCCAAGGGCGACCAGCAGAATGTCTGCGTGGTGGCCGTCCGGGAGCGCAATACCGAGATCCTGGACTTCAACCTCTCCATCGACCATTTCTCCGGCCTGAAGCCCAACGGCTCCGTCATTGTCAAGGTCACCGATCTGGAGCCCGCCAATGTGGTGCTCCAGGACGTCCGCTGGGAGATCAACGAGGATGACCCCGACCTGTATGTGGGTCTGATCAATGTAGCCCGGTACGACACCACCGGCCTGTCCGGTGAGGTCTTCCTGAACTACACCGCCACCGGCGATCCGGAGATCCATGTCCCCGGTGCCTCCGCCACCCTGGACGTCACATTGAACGGTGTGACCCGATCCATGACCATCGACTGGACGAATCTGTACACCTACTCCGACGAGGACGATCTGGTCTCCGACCTGCCCTTCTTCGAGCAGACCGAGTATCTGACCTTCGGCCAGACCGCCACCCTGTCCGCCCGCTACTCCAACGCGGCTCTGCACGAGTCCTCCAACGTCAAGCTCTACACCGCCGCAGGCTACATCGACTACGACTACAACAATCCCACCAAACCCGCCGCCGGTCTGAAGCTGGACGGCCCCGATTTCTGCACCGCAGGCAATGTCTGGAGCGGCCGTCTGGTCAATGACGAGGGCTACGCCCTGCCCGAACGGATCCGGGTCTTCAACCGCTACTCCTACGGCTACGAGTACGAGATGGCCAACTCCTGGCGCACGGACTTCGACTACGACCCCCAGACCGGTGAGATCAATGTCTATTTCCCGCCTGAGACCTCCACCTCCGAGCTGGTCATCCGCTGTGACGGCGTGGTCAGCCCCGGCAATCCCGCCGGTCAGGTCATCGGCGGCAATTGGGAGCGTCCCGAGCCCATCTACGGCCCCTTCGACTGGGAGATCCTGGAGGGCAATGGTGCGCTGACCACCGGCACCACCACCGACTACTACGGCACCGAGATCCACGTGGCCAACTACACCCCCGCCGAGCCCGGTCTGAGCATCCTCAAGGCCACCACCCGCGACGGCTCCAAGTCCGTCAACTTCGCCGTGGTGGCGGAGCCTGTCCTGGCCGAGAAGCTGACTCTGGACAGCAAGAATCTGACCCTGGCCGTTGGACAGACCGCCACCGTGGCCGCCGAGCTGACCCCCGAGCCCACCCTGGCGAAGCACGCCCAGGTGAAGTGGCAGTCCTTCGATCCCGACGTCGCTGCCGTTGACGCCGAGACCGGTCTCATCACCGCTGTCTCCGAGGGCTACGCCTACCTGCGGGCCTACACCGATGTCCAGCAGAGCCTGGAGACCGTGTGCATCGTCCACGTTGTCCCCTGCGCCCACGCCAATACCGTCACCGAGACCGTTGATGCCACCTGCACCTCTGACGGCTCCGTCACCGTCACCTGCACCGACTGCGGCCACGTGATCTCCCAGGAGATCATCCCCGGCGGCCACGCCTATGAGACCGTGGTCACCGAGCCCACCTGCGTAGACGCCGGTTTCACCACCTACACCTGCACCGTCTGCGGCGAGTCCCATACTGCGGATGTGGTTCCCGCCCTGGGTCACAGCTACGAGCACATCGTGGTGGCTCCCGCCTGCGGCAAGCCCGGCTATGACCAGTACATCTGCACCGTCTGCGGCTACACCTACGCCGACAGCTTCCTGCCCGCCCTGGAGTGCGCCAGCGAGCAGTTCGTGGATGTGTCCGCCGACGCCTGGTTCCACGAGGCCGTGGACTATGTGGTTTCCAAGGGCATCATGAACGGCATGGATGACACCCACTTCGGCCCCGCCGCCACCACCAACCGGGCCCAGGTGGTCACCGTGCTCTACCGCATGGCCGGTTCCCCCGCCGTGGAGGGCCAGCTGCCCTTCGCCGATGTGCCCGCCGATGCCTGGTTCCACGATGCCGTGCTGTGGGCCGTGGAGAAGGGCATCACCAACGGCGTGGACGATACCCACTTCGCCCCCGGCGCAGCCATCAACCGGGCCCAGCTGGTGACCTTCCTGTACCGTTTCGCGGCTCCCGAGGGCGAGGTCAATACCGCCGTCCTGGAGCAGTTCCCCGACGGCGCAGCCCTGCCCGACTTCTGCCGCAACAGCTTCGCCTGGGCCATTGAAAACGGTCTGGTCGACGGCATGGACGGCATGCTCAACGCCAACGGCACCGCCAACCGCGCCCAGCTGGCCACCGTGCTGATGCGCTTTGATCCCCTGAGCAAGTAAATTTCCCCCGCAGAACCCCGGTCTTTCGACCGGGGTTCTTGACTGTCGAGAAAGCTTCATTTCTTGCCCCCCGCATTTATGAGGGGGGTGGCCCGCAGGGCCGGGGGGAGTCCGAATATTTGCGTTGCAAATATTCGGATTAGCCCACTTTTCAGAGGAAAGTGGGCAGGCCCCCTCCGTCACGATGGCTCCGGGCTTTGCCCGAACCCATCGCGACACCTGAAGGTGAATTGCCCCGCAGGGGCAAGAGAGGCCACCCTGGGGTGCCCCCATAAATGGGGGAGGCAAGGGTTTTTCGACACGCTGGGAACCCCGGTCAAAAGACCGGGGTTCTTTTTGCCCCTTTGACAGTCCCCTTTTTCCATGATAAAATAAGAAATTGAGGTGATTCTATGGTTCTTCGCTATCCATCCTACTATAAAACCTTTTCCTGCATCGCATCCCTATGTCCCGACAGCTGCTGTCATGAATGGGATGTGCAGGTGGACGCCGAGTCCGCCGCCCGGTATCGCGCCATGGAGGGTGCGCTGGGCGATGCCCTGCGCCATGACCTCTATGACGAGGACGGGGAAACCTATCTTCGAAATCACGATGGCCGCTGCCCCATGTGGCGCGAGGACGGCCTGTGCCGGATCCAGGCGGAAAAAGGCCACGATGCGCTTTGCACCGTGTGCCAGCAGTTTCCCCGGCTGCGCCATGACTACGGCGATTTCGTGGAGCTGGGTCTGGAGCTGAGCTGCCCGGAGGCGGCCCGGATCATCCTGGCGGAGAAGCCGGAGTGGGTCACGGAGACCCTGCCCGGCGGCGAGGAGCCGGAGTACGATGCCGAAATTATGGACATTCTGGGCAGGAGCCGCCCCTATGCACTGGAATTGCTGGAAAACGAAGCATATTCCGTTCCTAATCGTCTGCGGCTGCTGCTGATGTACGGCTATCACATCCAGGCCCAGATCGACGGAGGAGCGGTGCTGCCCTTCGATCCCGATGCCGCGCTGGCAGAAGCAGAGCAGTTCGCCGGGGACGGCGATGCCGGGGCTCTGGCGGGATACTACCGGAGCCTGGAGGTGCTGACTGACCGGTGGAGCCAAAAGCTGGGCGCTTTGAAGGAGCCTGACTGGGATACCGGACTCTGCCGCATCGCCCAGTATGCCGTGTGCCGCCACTGGTACCAGGCCGTTTCGGACTGGGACTTGAGCTGCCGGGTCAAGATGCTCCTGTCGGGCTGCGCGCTGATCGCCCGGCTGCCCGGTGCGTTGGCGGAACGGGCGCAGCTGTGGTCGAAGGAGATTGAAAACAGCGCAGAGAATCTGGATGCACTGCTGGACGGCGCCTACACCGAGCCCGCCCTGACCGACGCGAATCTGCTGGGGCTCCTGGGCTGAGGGCACGATGGTACAATCGTCTTAACAGATTGTACAAAAACAAACGGTTACATTTTGTAATAATGCTAAAATGTTGCGCTGTCAACGACGGCTTTTTGTTCGTTCCACAAAATTTGAAAAAACAGTTGTAACCCGGTAAAAAATAGTGTAAAATCATAGAAGTGGAAAAATGCAATTTTTGCGCCCGGTTTCCTACGGGCAATAATTTTTGGAGGTATATTACAATGAAGAAACCCATTGTTCTCGTAATCATGGACGGTGTCGGCAAGGGCGACGGCGGCAGCGGTGATGCTGTCAAGCTGGCCAACACCCCCACTCTGGATCGTCTGTTCGCCACCTGCCCCTACACCTGGCTGAAGGCCCACGGCACCGCCGTCGGTCTGCCCAGCGATGACGACATGGGCAACTCCGAGGTCGGTCACAACGCCCTCGGCTGCGGCCAGGTCTACTCCCAGGGCGCCAAGCTGGTGGGTGAGTCCATCGAAAACGGCGCCATCTACCAGTCCGAGACCTGGAAGGATCTGGCTGCCAACGCCAAGGAAGAGGGCAAGGCCATGCACTTCCTGGGCCTGCTGTCCGACGGCAACGTCCACTCCAACATCTCCCACCTGATCGCCCTGCTGCGTCAGGCCCATGCCGAGGGCATCAAGAAGGTCTACTGCCACATCCTGCTGGACGGCCGTGACGTTCCCGCCACCTCCTCCCCCGAGTATGTTGCCCAGCTGGAGGCCGTGCTGGCCGAACTGAACACTGCAGGGTGCGACTACGCCATCGCCTCCGGCGGCGGCCGTATGCAGGTCACCATGGATCGCTACGAGGCCAACTGGGGCATGGTCGAGAAGGGCTGGCGCACCCATGTCCAGGGTCTGGGCCGCACCTTCCCCTCCGCTCTGGCCGCCATCGAGACCTACCGTGCCGAGACCGGCTGCCTGGATCAGGATCTGCCCGCCTTCGTGGTCGAGCGTAACGGCGAGCCCGTTGCCAAGATCAACAACGGCGACTCCGTCATCCTGTTCAACTTCCGCGGCGACCGCGCCCAGGAGATCTCCATCGCCTTCGACAGCAAGAACTTCGACAAGTTCGACCGTCCCGGCTACGAGGGCGTCAAGTTTGCCGGCATGCTGCAGTACGATGCCGACCTGTGCATCCCCGAGCACTACCTGCTGCAGCCCCCCGTCATCACCAACACCCTGACCGAGCTGCTGTGCAAGCACGGCATCACCGAGTACGCCGTCTCCGAGACCCAGAAGTACGGCCACGTCACCTACTTCTGGAACGGCAACCGCTCCGGCAAGGTCGACGAGTCCCTGGAGGTCTACGAGGAGATCCCCTCCGACGTGATCCCCTTCGAGCAGGCTCCCGCCATGAAGTCCAAGGAGATCACCGAGAAGATGGTGGAGAACATGGCCTCCAAGAAGTTCGACTTCCTGCGCTGCAACTTCCCCAACGGTGACATGGTCGGCCACACCGGCGTTCTGGACGCCGTCATCTACTCCATGGAGTGCGTGGACAACGGCCTGAAGGCCATCCTGGAGGCCGCCGATCAGTACGGCTACACCGTCTGCATCACCGCCGACCACGGCAACGCCGACCAGATGACCGAGACCAAGAAGGGCAAGACCTCCGTCCGCACCGCCCACTCCCTGAACCCCGTCCCCTTCATCATCTACGACAAGGACAACAAGTGGGAGATTATCGACGGCGCTTACGGCCTGGCCAACGTGGCCCCCACCATCGTCAAGATGATGGGTCTGGAAGCTCCCGAGTGCTGGGAAGCTTCCATGATCTGATGCCCGCTGATGCGGGTAATGAATAGTGAATAATGAAGCCGCTTCGCTGATGAATAATGAATAATTAAGGTGTCGCTGTGCGACGTTATTCAAATTCATCCCGCAGGGATACCACAATTCTTCATTATTCATTATTCACCATTCATTCTTCATTCATTACTATTTGGACCAGGAGGTAATCTTATGATCCAGCATAACAATGACAAGGGCTCCGTCACCGTCAGCGCGGCCGTCTACACCGACATCGCCGGTACCGCCGCCACCAACTGCTTCGGTGTCAAGGGTATGGCTGCCCGCAGCGTGCAGGATGGCCTGTTCCACCTGCTGCGCAAGGAGAGCGTGGGCAAGGGCGTTCTGGTGGAGTTCCACGACGACAACACCATCACCATCGACCTGCACATCATGGTCGATCACGGCGTGAACCTGCCCGCCGTTGGCGCGTCCATCATCTCCGAGGTTCGCTATGTCGTTACCAAGTGCACCGGCACCGAGGTTCGTGCCGTCAACGTTTACATCGATTCCATGATGATTGGCTGAGTCCGGAGGAGTATTATTCGTGAAACAGATTATCAACGGCAGCGATTTTCGCAGACTTGTAATCAATGCGGCTGCCAACATTGAAAACAACAAGCAGCATCTGAATGAGCTGAACGTCTTCCCCGTGCCCGATGGCGACACCGGCACCAACATGTCCATGACCATCAACGCCGCCTCCGCCGACCTGCGCAAGGTGGAGGATCCCTCCCTGGAGAAGGCCGCCAAGACCGCCGCCTCCGCCATGCTGCGGGGCGCCCGGGGCAACTCCGGCGTCATCCTGTCCCTGCTGATGCGGGGCATCTCCAACACCCTGAAGGGCAAGACCGAGGCCGACGGTGTGCTGTGGGCCCAGGCCCTGCAGGGCGGCGTGGATGCTGCCTACAAGGCCGTCATGAAGCCCGCCGAGGGCACCATCCTGACCGTGGCCCGTCTGGCCGCCGCCAAGGCCGCCGAGGCCGCCCGGGAGAACAACCACATCGAGTTCGTCCATGATGCCGCCATCGCCGAGGCTAAGATCGCCCTGGCCGGTACCACCGACATGAACCCCGTCCTGAAGAAGGCCGGTGTCGTCGATGCCGGCGGCAAGGGCTGGCTGCTGGCTCTGGAGGCCATGGCCATGGCTCTGAAGGGCGAGGATCTGGCCGTCTCCGCCCCCGCTGCCGAGGGTGAGACCAAGGATGCCGCCGATTTCTCCGACTTCAACACCGAGGACATCACCTTCACCTACTGCACCGAGTTCATCATCCAGCGTGAGAACGACATGGATGTGGAGCCCTTCCGGGCCTTCCTGGACTCCCTGGGCGACAGCCTGGTGCTGGTGGATGACGACGAGATCATCAAGGTGCACGTCCACACCAACGACCCCGGCAAGGCTCTGCACGAGGCCATCGACTACGGCTCCTTCGTGACCGTCAAGATCGAGAACATGCGCCTGCAGCACACCGAGAAGGTCATGACCGAGAACGAGAAGGCTCCCAAGATCGCCGCTCCCGAGAAGCCCTTCGGCGTGGTCTCCGTCTGCGCCGGTGACGGCCTGGCGGACGTGTTCGTGAATCTGGGCGTGGATGGCATCATCTCCGGCGGCCAGACCATGAACCCCAGCACCCAGGACATCCTGACTGCGGTCAACAAGGTTCCTGCCGAGACCGTTTTCGTGCTGCCCAACAACAAGAACATCATCATGGCTGCCGAGCAGGTGGATGCCCTGACCGAGAAGAACGTGGTGGTCATCCCCTCCAAGACCGTGCCCCAGGGCATCACCGCCATGCTGAGCTTCAACCCCGAGGGCTCCCTGGAGGAGAACACCGAGGCGCTGACTGAGGCTCTCGGTACCGTCGACACCATGCAGATCACCTACGCCGCCCGGAACTCCGATTTTGACGGCTTCGACATCCACGAGGGCGACTACATGGCCCTGTATGGCTCCCAGCTGTTCTCCACCAGCAAGGACATCAAAGTCCTGCTCAAGGCTCTGGCCCAGAAGGTGCGCGACGACGGCAAGGAGTATATCACCATCTACTACGGTGCCGACGTGAAGGAGCGTCACGCCCAGAAGGCCGCTGACATCTTCGCTGACATCTGCCCCGACGCCGACGTGAACCTGATCCGCGGCGGTCAGCCCGTCTACTACTATATGATCTCCGCCGAATAAGCGGATTCTTGAGGAAAGGGAACCGCAAGCGGTTCCCTTTCTGCGATTCCGATGTCTTTTTCCCCGAAACCGTGGTAAACTATCCCGATGGAAAGGAGGCGGACGGATATGCAAAAATGGTCGGAACGGATCAAAAATCTGGTCTTCAACATCGCCTCCATGCAGATCCCGGTGTATGCGGCCAATGCCTGCTACTTCCTGGCCATTGCCCTGTTTCCCGCGCTGCTGCTGATCCTGGCGTCATTGCGCTACACGCCCCTGTCCGCCACGGATCTGATCCGGCTGCTGGAGGGCATCCTCCCCACTGCCCTCATGGGCGCGGCGGAGAGCCTGATCGTCAGCACCTATTACAATTCCTCCGGCGCGGTGCTGGGCATCTCGGCCATCGCGGCGCTGTGGTCGGCCAGCCGGGGCATCCACGGCCTTTTGACGGGCCTGAACAACATCTACGGCGTCCATGAGGATCGCAGCTGGCTCTATACCCGGCTGATCTCGGTGGGCTACACCTTCGTGTTTCTGATCCTGGTGATCGTGACCCTGGTGTTCCAGGTCTTCGGCCAGACCCTGGCCGACCAGTTCTGGACGGTACGGCATCCGCTGGTACAGTTTCTGGTGGACATGATCGACTGGCGGAGCGTCTGGCTGCTGATCGCCCAGATCTTTGTCTTTGATCTGATCTACATGGTGCTGCCCAACAAGCACAACCGCTTTCTGCGGAGCCTGCCCGGCGCGGTGGTGGCGGCGGTGGGCTGGCAGACCTTCTCCAACGTGTTCAGCTTCTATGTGGAGAACATGCTCGACCGCTACACCAACATCTACGGCTCGGTCTACATGGTGGCCATCGGCCTGCTGTGGATCTACTGCTGTATGTGCATCCTCCTCTTCGGCGGTGTGCTGAACCGGCTATTGCAGCCGAAGTATCTGGGATAGTACACCATTTTCGGAAAATTCCGACAATCTTTATACCCTGTTCACAGTTTTCCATTAGGATGCATCCTGTGGAGGTGCATGAATATGTTTGGACTGGTCACTGCATCGCTGGAGGAGCTCAGCGAGGAGCAGAAAAATCGATATCAGGCGGTCTACTGCGGCATCTGCAGGGCCATCCGGGACGCGGATGGACAGCTCTGCCGACTGGGCCTGAGCTACGACATGGTCTTTCTGGCTCTGCTGCTGACGAGCCTGTATGAACCCGAGGAAATTTCCGGTCAGGGACGCTGCATCGCACACCCTGCGAAGCGCCGCCCCTGGGCTGACAATGAATACATCCGCTACGCCGCCCGGATGAATGTGGCACTGGCCTGCTATAAGGCAAGGGACGACTGGGATGACGACGGCAAGCGGTCTGCAAAGCTGATGGCGAAGCTCTTCGGCCGGAACGAAGCCGAGATCGAAGCGGCGTTTCCCCGCCAGTGCAAAGCCATCGCGGAATGCATTCGGACGCTCAGCGGTCTGGAAAAAAACGGCTGCGCCAATCCCGACGAGCCCGCCAGCTGCTTTGGTCAGCTGATGGCGGAGCTGCTGGTGTACCGGGAGGATCGGTGGGCGGAAGAGCTGCGGCAGACGGGCTTTTACCTGGGCCGCTTCATCTATCTGGCCGACGCGGCCATCGACTACCGCCGGGATGTGAAAACCGGCAAATACAACCCCTTCGCTGCCATGGGCTGCGGGGAGGATTTCGAAAAATGGGAGCAGTATCTGGTGCTGGCCATGGCCGGCTGTACCGATGCCTATGAGCGGCTGCCCCTGGTGGAGGAGAAAGGCATCCTCGACAACATTTTGTACAGCGGCGTCTGGCTGAACTACCGGCGGATGCAGCGAGAGAGTGGGAAGGAGAACCAAGATGGCTGATCCGTATCAGATCCTCGGCGTCGACCGCGACGCCACGGACGAGGAGATCAAGCGGGCATACCGGCGCCTGGCGAAGCAGTACCACCCGGACGCCAATCCGGGGGATGAGGCTGCGGCGAAGAAGATGCAGGAGATCAACGACGCCTACGACCAGATCAAGAACCCCGAAAAATATCACGGCCCGGCCTCCGGCGGCTCCCAGGGCTACAACCCCTACGGCCAGACGGGCTATGGCTACGGCCCCTTCGGCTACGGCTACTACCAGCAGCGGCAGAGCTACAACCAGAAGTACGCCGACTCCCATCTCCAGGCCGCCTACAACTACATCCTCTACCGCCGCTACCGGGAGGCTCTGAACGTGCTGGCCCAGTTCGAGGGCGTGAAGGGTGCCGAGTGGTACTACTTAAGTGCCCTGGCCAACCAGGGCGTGGGCAACCAGGTCACGGCTCTGGAGCACATGCGCAAGGCCGTTTCCATGGATCCGGGCAATCAGGAGTATCTGAACGCTCTGGATCGGATGGAGCATGGCGGCGACGCCTACCGCCGTCAGGCGGGCAACTTCCAGGGCTTCGACCTGAGAATGAATCCCTGCACCACGCTGTGCCTGTGCATGCTCTGCAATCGGATCTGTCCGGGTATGGGATACTATTTCCTGTGCTGTTAAGCGCGGAGCCCGCGCAGGCAAACTGTTCGCAGTGCAATGGTGAGATCGCGTGGGGTCGTTATTGCGGCGCCACGGCTGTGTACAATTTACGCGTAGGGGCGACCGAAATGGTCGCCCCTGCTTTGTAATGACATTGTATTGACATTTTGTGTTTCTGTTGGTATACTGACCGTGAGGTGATATCCATGCAGGAACGAATCAATGTAAATTCCGCCCCCAAGAGCGGAACCTTTCAGATGCGGATCAATCCGGAGGTGCGCCGGGAGGTAGAGTCCGTCTATGCCCAGTACGGCCTGACCCTGACGGATGCCATCAACATCTTCATCCAGCAGTCCCTGAACGCCGATGGTCTGCCCTTCCTCCTCTCTCCGGAGAACGAGGCTTTCATGAAGGCCAAGGCCTCCAACCGGCTCATGGCAGAGCTTCAGAGGGGACTGGATTCCGTCCAGAGCGAGTCCGATTGGGTCGATGAGGCCGACGCCTACCGGATGCTGGGAGTGGAGAAATGAGGCTGCGCTACACACCGGAGGCCATTGCGGATCTCCGGGCGATCAAGAGCTATATCGCCAAAAATCTCCGCAACCCAAAAGCCGCTGCACGGATCGCCGGAGGCATCCTGGATTCCTGCGCCCGACTCAAGGAGCTCCCCCATCTTGGGCTGTCCCTGAGCGCAAAATTGGGCACGGATACGGAGCTGCGTTATCTGCTCTGGGAGAACTATCTGGCCTTCTACCGGGTGGAGGATGACCAGATCCAGGTGATCCGAATTTTGGATGGGCGAAGCGATTACCTGCGGGTCTTGTTCCGGGAATGAACGGAATACGGCAAAAAACAGGGGCAGACCGTTCGGTCTGCCCCTGCGGCATTTTCAGTTGGATTAGTCGTCGTTCTGGGCTTCCTTGATGATCTTGTCCTGGTTGGCCTTGGGCACTTCCTCGTAGCGGACGAACTCCAGAGTGAAGGAGCCGCGGGCCTGGGTCATGGCGCGCAGGTCGATGGCATAGGAGGCCATCTCAGCCATGGGAACCTCAGCCTCGATGACGGTGTTGCCGTCCTTGTCGGGGTTCATGCCCATGGGGCGGCCACGGCGCTTGGACAGGTCGCCCATGACGTCGCCGACGTAGGTCTCGGGAACGGTGACGGCCAGAGCGCCCACGGGCTCCAGCAGGGTGGGCATGGCCTTGGGCATGGCCTCCTTGAAGGCCAGGATGGCGGCCAGCTTGAACGCCATTTCGTTGGAGTCAACGGGATGGTAGGAGCCATCGTACAGGACGGCCTTCAGACCGACCATGGGATAACCGGCCAGGGGGCCCTTCAGGATGGCTTCCTGGATGCCCTTCTCAACGGCGGGGTTGAAGTTCTTGGGAACGGCGCCGCCGACGACCTCGACGTCGAAGATCAGGTCGTTGGTCTCCTCCTGGGGAGAGAAGCGCACCCAGACATCACCGAACTGGCCGGAGCCGCCGGTCTGCTTCTTGTGACGGCCATGGGCCTCGACGGTCTTCTTGATCTTCTCGCGGTAGGCGATCTTGGCGGGGGACAGGATGGCATCCACACCGAAGCGGGACTTCAGCTTGGAGACCAGAACGTCCAGCTGCTGATCGCCGGTGCCGGACAGAACCAGCTGATGGGTCTCAGCGTTGTTGACCAGGGTGAAGGAGGGATCTTCCTCGTTCAGACGGTTCAGGCCGGTGCCGACCTTCTCTTCCTGGCCGCGGGTCTTGGGGGCGATGGCCATGGAGTAGCAGGTGGGAGCGTAGGGGATGCCCTTCAGGGAGACGACCTTGCGAGGATCGCACAGGGTGTCGCCGGTCTTGACCTTGTCCATCTTGCCGATGGCACCGATGTCGCCGCAGGAGAGAACCTTGACCTCAGTGGACTTCTTGCCGCACATATTGTACAGGCGGCCCAGCTTCTCGGTCTCGCCGGTGCGGGCGTTGACCAGGGTGGTGTCGGAGGTGATCTCGCCGGAGAGAACCTTGATGAAGGAGTACTTGCCGAACTGGTCGGAGACGGTCTTCCAGACGAAGGCAGCGGGCACGCCGCCGGGGGAGACGACGAACTCCTCGGTCTCGCCGTCGGCGTTGGTGGCCTTATGATAGTTGCCCTGGACGGGGTTGGGCAGCAGGTCGATGATGTGATCCATCAGCATCAGGGAGCCCAGGCAGGTGACACCGGAGCCGCACAGCACGGGGAACATGCTCAGCTCCTTAACGCCCTGGTGCAGGCCGTTAATCATCTCGGCGTAGGTGAAGTCGTCACCCTCGAAGAAGCGATCCATCAGCTCCTCGTCGGTCTCGGCGACAGCCTCCTTCAGAGCGTCGTGGAACTCCTCAATGACATCAACCTTGTCATCGGGGACGGCGATCTCCACGCGCTTCAGGTTGGCCATCTCGTAGGCGCGCTTGTTCAGCACGTCGATGATGCCGGTGACCTTCTTGCTGGAGTTCCAGATGGGAACGACAACGGGAGCGATCTTGTTGCCATACTTCTCGCGCAGAGCCTCGAAGGTGGCGTTGTAGTCGGAGTTGTCCTCATCGACCTTGGAGATGTAGACGAAGCGGGGCATGTTGCGCTCCTCGCAGTACTTCCAGGCCTTCTCGAAGCCGACGGTGATGCCGTCCTTAGCGCTGAGAACCAGGATGGCAGCGTCAGCAGCGCGCAGGGCCTCCATGACAGCGCCGGAGAAATCAAAGGCGCCGGGGGTGTCCAGAACGTTGATCTTGATGTTCTTGTACTCCAGGGGGATCACGGAGGTGGAGATGGAGATGTTGCGCTTGGTCTCCTCGGGATCGAAATCGGAAACGGTGTTGCCGTCGGCATTCTTGCCCATACGGACGATGGCACCGGTCATGTAGAGCAGGCTCTCGGCCAGAGCGGACTTGCCGCTGCCGCTGTGGCCCAGCAGGCAGATGTTGCGGATGGAATTAACGGTATACATGATTAAAAACTCCTTTCGGGAAGGCCGTACCTCCCGTGAATATCCTGAGATGGTGGCGAAAACCACAACAAGGTCATTATACATGAAGGCCACGTGAATTTCAACGTTTATTTTGTATATTTTGCAAATCTTGGTCATGATGCACGGACATTTGTGTATTTCAGACAACACAGGCCACGCAAAACTGGATGAATACACAAAAACAAGGACACCGGAATCCGGTGTCCTTGCGTTCGTTTCTCACATATTTCTCGTCCACTCGCTGACCAGCAGCCCGGGCACGGCCCAGACCAGCTCCAGCAGCAGCAGGTTCGCGGGGGTCAGCAGATCCACCCGGCCCGTCATCGTCAGGGCCAGCACGGCACCCAGGCCGACCAGGCCGCCCAGGATGTGGATCGCGGCACCGACGATGGAGGCGGTGCGCAGGCTCCGGGCGCCGGTGATGGCGAAGGCTCCGCCGGTCAGACCCTCCTGGGTGGTCAGGGCGCAGGGCACACAGCTCTCCTCAGCGGGCTTCCAGCTTGCCAGCTTCTCCCGCTCCGAAACGGCGGGGAAGGCGATGCGCCGGGTATCCACACCGTATTTGCTGTGGAGGAAGCTCTCGCTGAGGATGAAATTACAGCTGGCCAGCACCGGGGACAGCCGCCGGTGGCCGCACAGGGCGGATAGTCCCGCGCTGACGCCCTTGAGCTTGCCGAAAGCCAGGGCAAAGACGCAGGAGAATTCGCCGTCGATGGACACGTAGACCGCCTGGTTGACCTTGGTACCGGCGGGCATCTCGATGCCCATGCGCTGGAGGAATTCCTGGGTGCCCACCAGCACACTCTCGCCGCAGATGATGGCGCCGCAGCCCTCGTCGCCGTAGGTCTTGAACTCGTCCACCTCGTAGCTCTGGGCATGGCGGCTCTTCAGCATATGCTCGAACAGCGGAGCCAGGCAGCTGCCGCTCTCCACCATGGCTGCGGTGGCGTAGGCGATGATGGTGTCGGGGTTCCGGCCGGAATAGAACTTGACGCCGTTGATCTTGACGCTGCCGGCCGGCAGCAGATCCTCGTCGCTCAGGGGCACGGCGGCCTTGCCGGAGGCGGTCTTCACGCCCGCCCAGCCGCAGAGGACGGAGCCGAAGCGGTACAGCCGCCGCTGGAGGGTGTGCAGGGGCCGGGTCTGGGAGATCAGCATGGTGGCCGGGCAGGCCGCCAAGATGGCCGCAGACCAGGTACGTACGCCCGCCTGAAGACCATTCTGGACACCCGCAGCCACCGCCACCGCCACGGAGGCGATCAGGGCCAGCAGCGCGAAGCGGTTCAGCGCCTTCTCGGGGGCGGTGGGGAGCTTGTAGGTATCCATGAAATCCTCGGGCTGGCCCTCGGAAACGAAGAAGCCGGGACGGCCCTCATGACAGTCGGGGGCTTTGGCGACCCGGTTCAGGCGGGTGGCCTTGCGCAGGGTGTCCATTTGCAGCAGCTCCGTGGTGCGCTTCTGGTACTCAGACCACAGGCACATCAGCACCTCCAGACAGAAGGCGGCGCAGAAGGGGATCTTGACCTCCTGCAGGCAGAAGACGCCGTCGGCGATGCAGGCGGCGAAGGAGAATGCCAGCAGGGTATCGGTGTTGAATTTGCCCTTGAAAATGGCGCCGACGCCGTCGGCCAGCCGCTCCCAGCACAGCAGGGCGGACAGGAGCATGGCAAAGAGCTCGCCGAAGACCAGCAGGCGCATCCGGTTGTCGCGCACCATGTCCAGACTGTGCAGGACGATGGAGGCCACCGCCAGCACCACGATCAGCATGCTGACGAACAGGGCGATCTGGAGCTTGCCCACGCCCTTCTCGCTGAGGGCGTAGTACCGCTGCTCCGGGCCCTCCATGAGCTTGCGCTTCAGCTCGCCCAGCCGGTTTTTGGGCCGGAAGATGATGGGCTCCGGGGGCACATACTCCCCGATGGGCTGGTCATACTGGGGCTCCCAGTTCGCGGAGAAGGGCTCGGCCTCCTCGGGGGCGGGGGCGCCCGGCTGCTCCCCCACGGGGGTGAAGCGGACGGTATCGGCAGTCACATCGGCCTTGGCAGCCTCGGTGCGGACTTTCGCGGCATCGATGCGGACGGTGTCGCCGCTGGCCTGGGTCGGCGCAGAGGTCACGGGGGAAAAGGACTGGGTATCGCTCAGGGGCTGAGGGGTCGGCTCCGCCCTGGGGGTGGGCGTCCACACCAGCAGCTCCGGCTCCTCCCGCTGGGGCAGCTGCTCGGAGACAGGGACGTCCTCGATCAGCTCCCGCTGGGGGATGTCCTCCAGCATCTCCGGTGCCAGATACTCGTGCACCCTGCCGTCGTCATTGTGGGAGCCGAACTCCCGCATGATATCCTCTAAGGTAAATTCCGGCAGCTCCTCGTCAGGGATGCGGATCTCGTTCTCATCCATGGGCTCACACCTCCGTGCTCAGCCGCTGGCGGACAGCCTCGTAGAGGAGGATGGAGGCGGCGGCGGAGGCGTTCAGGGAGGAGATCCGGCCGCTCATGGGGATGTGCAGCAGCATGTCGCAGTTCTTGCGCACCAGCTGGCTCAGGCCTGCGCCCTCGTTGCCGATGACGATGGCGGCGGGGCCGGTCAGGTCAGCCCGATACATGGGGACGCTGCCCTCACCGGCGGCGCCGAAGATCCAGACGCCCTTCTCCTTCAGCTCGTTGATGGCATTATTGATATTGGCGACCCGGGCGACCTTCATGTACTCCACGGCACCGGCGGAGGCCTTGGCCACGGTGGCGGTCAGGCCCACACTGCGCCGCTTGGGGATGATGACACCGTGGGCACCAGCGCACTCAGCGCTTCTCATGATGGCGCCCAGATTGTGGGGATCGGAAAGCTCGTCGCAGATGACGATCAGGGGGGCCTGACCTCTGGAGGCGGCTTCCTCAAGAATGTCGTCGATGGTGGCGTACTCATGGGCGGCGGCCTGGGCGATGACGCCCTGGTGGGCGTGGGTGGTGGACATCATGTCCAATTTGCGGCGGTCAACGGGGACGATGACGGCACCGGCTTCCTTTGCCATGGCGGCAAGGCGCTGGAGTCCCTTGTCGGTGTCGCCGTCGGCGATGAAGACCTTGTCGATGGTGCGTCCGGCCCGCAGGGCCTCGGTCAGGGCATTGCGGCCCTCCAGACGGGTCTCGTCCTCTTCCTCCACGGGAGCGGGGGCAGCGGCCCGGGGCTCCCGGCGATCATTAATACGTCGATCCCGGCGGTCACCGGAACCGCGGCGGGGATTTCTCTCATTCATATCAGTCATCTCCTGAATTTTGGATATACAGATTCATTATAGCAGAATTCGGCGGGAAGCTCAATACCTTTTCATGGAAAAAGCGCAATGCTGTGAACCTGAGAAGCGTCCGTACCAGGGAACCACATAACCACTACCGCTGTCATTGCGAGGAGCCATCAGGCGACGTGGCAATCTCCCGGTACAACGTTTTGCCATAGAATAACGTTGAATAGGGGCACCTCGGCCATTCCTTCATCTGCTGCTGCGTTGGTTATCGGTAGGCGGTAGCAGGAGATTGCCACGGCCTGCGGCCTCGCAATGACAGCGGGGATTTGAAGCTTGTCCCTCTAATCAGACAAGTTCATCATCCCACCCGGGCGGCGGGGTGATGCCCCCGCCCTACAAGAAAAAAGGCGTACCGCAGTGCGGCACGCCAAGCATTCACTTGTCCAGATGGACGTTCAGGTGGGGGTAGGTCATCTCCACGCCGGCCTCGTCGAACTCGCGCTTGATGTTCTCGTTGATGGTGAACAAGGTCTTCCAGTAATCGCCGGACTTTGTCCAGACCTGGAGGACATACTCGATGCTGCTCTCGCCGTAGTTCTTCAGGCCCACGAAGGGAGCGGCAGGGGTGTCAATGACGGTGTCCACCCGGGCGGCCCGGAGGATGGCTTCCTTGACGGTCTCGATGGGGGCGTCATAGGAGGCGGTGACGGGGATGTCCACCCGGCGGGTGCCGGAGGTGGAGTAGTTGACGATCTGGCTGGCCACCACGGCGGAGTTGGGGATGGAGATGGTCTTGTTGTCGGCGGTGGTCAGCTTGGTGTAGGTGATGTCGATGGTCTGCACGGTGCCGCCCTGACCGGCGATCTCCACATAGTCGCCGGAGTGGAAGGGGTGGTTGGAAAGCAGGGTGAAGCCGCCGATGACATTGGACAGGGCATCCTGCAGGCTCAGGGACAGGGCCAGGGAGGCAACGGAGGCCAGGGCCACAACGCCGGTGACGTCGATGCCCAGCTTGGAAGCCACCATCAGACCCAGCAGCACATACAGCACCACCTTCAGCAGGGAACGGATCAGGCTGGTGGCTGCCTTCTCCAGGCGGGTCTTGCTCATGGACTTGTCCACCAGGGCCAGGATGGCCTTGATGGCGAACACGCCCACCACCACCAGCAGCACGGTGGGCAGGATGCTGCCGAGGGTCACCAGGGACACGGCAGAGCGGATTTCTTCGATCATAAATTGGTTTCTCCTTTGTACTGAAAATACGCTGAGCATTATACGCCATCCCGGTGCAAATGACAAGCCCCTCGGCAGCGAATTTATTCGGAACTTCATGAGGTACACCACATTGCAACTTTCGGCAAAATCTGCTATGATGAAATCAATTCGAGGAAAGGGGGTGAAGGATAATGCGGAAGGTACTCATCGCGGATGCATCGGAGCAGTGGCGGGAGCTGCTGGAGCAGGCCATGTGCGACAGCTGGCACGTCCGAACCAGTCCCGATGGTCTGCGCACCCTGGCCCTGGCAGAGGAATTCGAGCCGGATGTGCTGGTGATGGATCTGATGCTCTCGGGCACCGACGGTCTGAGCGTCCTGAAGGCCCTGGAGGGCAAGCCCAACCGGCCCCGGATCATCGTCACCGGCCGCTACTTCAGCAATTTCATCACCAATGCGCTGGAGCGGTATCAGGTCGATGACATGATCCTGAAGCCCTGCGCCGTCCAGACCATCACCGACCGGGTGGCCGAGGTGCTGGAGCTGGAGGAGGACGAGGGTGTCCAGTGCCAGGATCCCTATGACTTCATCACCGCCCTTCTGGTGAGCCTGGGTGCACCCACCAGCCAGCAGGGCTTCCGGTTCCTGCGCACGGGCATCCTGCTGCTGATGGAGAATCCGGGCCAGCAGCTGACCAAATCCCTCTATCCCGCCATCGCGGATCAATACGGCACCAACACCGTCAACGTAGAGAAGGGGCTGCGCACCACCGTCACCACCGCCTGGCTGGGCCGTCGGGACAATGTCTGGCGCAGCTACTTCCCTCCCGCCCCCAACGGCCAAATCCCCAAGCCCACGGCGGGCCAGTTCATGTGCCGCCTGACGGATGCCGTGCTCAGCGTGAACCGGAAACGGGCCTAAAACAACGCCCTTGCCCCCCGCATTTATGAGGGGGGTGCCCGAAGGGCGGGGGGAGTCCGAATATTTGCGTTGCAAATATTCGGAAAAGCCCGTTTTTCTATAAAAAACGGGCAGACCCCCTCCGTCACGATGGCTCCGGGCCATGCCCGAATCCATCGTGACACCTGAAGGTGAATTGCCCCGCAGGGGCAAGAGAGGCCACCCTGGGGTGCCCCCATAAATGGGGGAGGCAAGAAATTTTCTATACACAAAGCCCGCGGCATGTGCCGCGGGCTCTTACATTATTGCTTCCGGGCCAGGTAATAGTCGTCGCCCTGGCGGTAGTAGGGGCAGTGCTGATTCTTGGAGGTCATGATCCGGTAGAATTCGTCCTCGTCCAGATCCTGCATACAATAATATTCGTCGTACTCCTCGTCATAGTCGTAGAACCAGCAGGTCTCACATTCGTTCATGGTCAGTCCTCCCAGATGTGGAAGCGGAATTCGCCGTCCTCGAAGATGAGACAGCTGTGGCTGCCGTCCTTGGGGATGGACACGGAGCCGGGGTTCAGGCAGCGGATGCCGTCCACGACCTTATCGATCTTCACATGGGTGTGGCCGGAGAGGAAGACGGAGCCCTTCGTCAGCGGGGGCAGGGCGTCGGGGCCCCAGTGGTGGCCATGGGTCAGGTACATGCTGACACCGCCGCACTCCAGCAGGGCGTAGTCGGCCATGCAGGCAAAGGGCAGCACCATCTGATCCACTTCCGCCTCGCAGTTGCCCCGGACGGCCAGGATGCGGTCTTTCAGCTCCGAAAGCATGGGGATCACCTGCTTGGGCGCATAGTCCCGGGGCAGGTCGTTTCTCGGGCCGTGATAAAGCAGATCGCCCAGCAGGACGACCTTGTCGGGCGCCTCGGCTTCGATCAGGTCACAGAGCTTGCCGCACCAGTAGGCGGAGCCGTGGATATCGGATGCGATGATGAGTTTCATAGTTTACCTCCATGGATGGAGATATGAGATATTAGATATAAGATATTAGATAAGCGTAATATTTCAACATGTCTAATATCTCATAACTAATCTCTTATATCTTACTCAGATACCCTTCCGTATCAAAGGGCTTCAGCTTTTCGTCCTTCCGTAAATATAAGGGATGATGTGGGTGTCCCTTCTTGCTGATGGGGCCGGCGCAGAACCAGTCCGCATCATACTCCCGGCTGATGCGGAGCATATCCGCCACACAGTCCGGCAGGTACTTCCGCTTTTCGATGATGGCGCCCCAGGCGGCCCAGACTGCGGGTTTCTCGCCGATGGAGAGGAGGTAGCGGAAGGCCTTCATGTTCTCCTCGTGGAGCCGCAGGTTGCACTGCCGCTCCATATCGTCGGGCCGGGTGGCCCGCTGGGCGTAGACGTTGAACATCAGGAAGGAGTCGAAGCCGTTGCCGGCGGCGATGCGCTGGACGGATTTGAGGGTGTTGTCCAGATCGTCGGGCTTGGCTGTCGAGGGGTTGATGCCCACGCAGATCAGAGGATTCCTGCCCCGGGTGCCCAGGATATAGCGGTACTCCGAATAGAAATTCGGGGCGTAGAGCCATTTTTCGATGTCATACTCGGTGCTGGGGGTGTCGGCGGCGCGCAGAGCCTCGTCGAAGGTCAGCACTTCGATCTCGGTGGTGTCTGAAGTCGGGATATGCATGGCTCACTCCTCCACCGGGGGGAACCAACAGGACTTCGTCTCGTCGAACCAGGCGCACTCGTGGCTGTTGAGCCCCAGCTGGCGCATCCGGGCGTGGGCGGCCTTGTCCAGGAAGGTCAGAGCCCCCTCCATGCCGGTCTGGATGGAGACGGTCTTGCCATCTGCCATATACAGCTCCACCACATGGCCGCCGCCCTGGATCACATAGAGCTTCTGGCCCCGGATGTCGCGGTAGCGGTAGGTGACGGACTTGGTGCCGAAGGTGGTATACAGGAAGGTCTCGTCGTCATAGAAGACGCCGTGGGTCAGGTAGTAGATGCCCAGCAGCCCACCGGTGGGCAGGATGACCAAGCCGCAAAGCAGGAACAGGCCGCTTTTTTCTGCGGCGTACTGCATCAGGGCCAGGACGCCCAGGAGCATCAGCACCAGCGCTGCCACGCCGTAGCCCTTCTTCAGCCGGACGGCGGTGCCGGAGCGGTGCTGCTCCCGGCTGCGCAGGAGCCTGGTCAGGCCCTTGTCGATGAGGTAGATCACGCCGAACATGGCGGCGGCGATCAGAAGATACGCCATGGTCAGTCCTCCTCGGGGTCGGCCCAGAGCACCATGTCCACGGGGATGTCGAATTCCTCGGTCTCCAGATGTTCGACCATCTGGAAGCCGTAGCACAGGGCCAGGGTGGGATGGTCGGGCTCCTGGGCCAGGAACCGGTCGTAGAAGCCGCCGCCGTAGCCGATCCGGTGACCCTGGGGGTCGAAGGCCAGACCGGGCATCAGCACCAGGGCGGTCTTGTCGTCGGCCACGGGCTCATCGGCGATGGGCTCGGGGATGTTCGCATAGCCCGGGGCGACTTCGCTGACGAAATCGCTGATGTACAAAAATCTCATGTCCTCGCCGTAGCACTTGGGCACGGCGACCCGCTTGCCGTCACGGATGGCCTGCTCCAGCATGGGCACGGTGCGCACCTCCTGGTTGTAGGGCAGGTAGCCGTAGATGGTCTTGGCCTGGTGATACAGGTCACACGCCCGGAACTTCTCGCCCAGCCGTGCACTGGCGGAGACGATCTGCGCCTCGGTCATGGCTCTCTTCTTGGCGCGGATGTAAGCGCGCATTTCTTTCTTATCCATTGGTATCCTCCTTCACGGGACGGAACATCTTAAACCACAGCAAAATCGCCGCCTGCCCCAGCAGACCCATGGGCAGGATCTTCCACACATTGACCTTGCCAACCACCAGCAGCAGCAGGTAGATGACCAGCAGGAAGCCCCACATGATGATGGAGATCAAAATGCGGTTCCAGCCGTAGAGCTTCCAGGCCGAGCGCAGACTCAGCAGCACGATGGCATTGGCAGGCACAGCCAGCACGAACAGCAGCCACAGATTGCTGATGCCGAAGGCATCGAGCACCATGTACAAAAACAGCGCCACCACCCAGACCAGGATGGAGCTGAGCTTCTGGATCACGCCTTTGTCGGCAGTATAGCGGATGATGGGCTTCTTCTCCGGAACGGGCGCGGGCTCCGGCTCGGGGATGGGCTCGGGTTCCGGCTCCGGGATCGGCTCCGGCAGGAGCTCCGGAACGCAGCCCGTCAGGGTATTCAGGTCGGTGCCCAGCTGCTCCGCCAGATTCAGCAGGGTCAGCACATCGGGCAGGGATTCCGCCCGCTCCCATTTGGACACGGCCTTGTCGGAATAGTTGATCCGCTCGGCCAGCTCCGCCTGGGTCAGTCCCCGCTCCCGGCGCAGACGGGCGATGTTGGCACCCACCCGGGATTTCAGTTCCTCATTGTTCATATGGTCTCCCCTTTCGGGTCGTAAGTTTCGGTCATGATATTATAGCATACCAAGAGGAAAAAAGCAAACCCTGTGCAGATGAATCCTGTTAAGCCGTTCCGCAGTACAAGCTGCCAGATTTGAACCATGTCCGGCAAATTCGTAACATCCTGCCGCTTCGCCCAAGTGCGTCAATTTGGCAAGTGCATACTGCGGAACGGTCATGACCGTTCCCTACGGATTTCCCGATGATCGCACCACGTAACGACCCCACGTACCACATAACGACCACCTCCGCAGGGCGTACAGTTTGGCTCCACGCCCTGCGTGGTATACATGTTTTTGCATATTTTTGGAACGATGTACCGGAACTTGTAACCTGAATGTCATTTCAGTGGGAATAATCCACAAAACCCCGGCGGATGCAGTGAAACTTTATGGGCAAAAGGGCGTTTCTCGTGGAAGTTGACGAATATTTATTCATTGTTCTTGACAAATATACGACATTTAGGTATAATCCGTGCATAAATATTTCTTCATTGGAGGAATCCGCTATGAACAAGGAAAACATCAAGAAGGTCGTGCTCGCCTACTCCGGCGGTCTGGACACCTCTATCATCATCCCCTGGCTGAAGGAGAACTACAACAACTGCGAGGTCATCGCCGTTTCCGGCAACGTCGGCCAGGCCGACGAGCTCGACGGTCTGGAGGAGAAGGCTCTGAAGACCGGCGCATCCAAGCTGTACGTTCTGGATCTGACCGAGGAGTATGTCAACGACTACATCATGCCCTGCCTGAAGGCCGGTGCCGTTTACGAGGAGTACCTGCTGGGCACCTCCCACGCCCGCCCCTGCATCGCCAAGGGTCTGGTGGACATCGCCATCAAGGAGGGTGCCGACGCCATCTGCCACGGCTGCACCGGCAAGGGCAACGACCAGGTTCGCTTCGAGCTGACCATCAAGCACTTCGCTCCCAACATGCCCATCATCGCCCCCTGGCGTGAGTGGGATATCAAGTCCCGCGAGGAGGAGATCGAGTACGCCGAGGCTCACAACGTGCCCCTGAAGATCAACCGCGAGACCAACTACTCCAAGGACAAGAACCTGTGGCACCTGAGCCACGAGGGTCTGGATCTGGAGGACACCGGCAACGAGCCCCAGTACGAGAAGCCCGGCTTCCTGGAGATGGGCGTCTCCCCCATCCAGGCTCCCGACGTGCCCACCTACGTGACCCTGGACTTTGAGCAGGGCATCCCCGTGGCCCTGGACGGCGAGAAGATGTCCGCCAAGAACATCATCCTGAAGCTCAACGAGATCGGCGGTGCCAACGGCATCGGTCTGCTGGACATCGTGGAGAACCGCCTGGTGGGTATGAAGTGCCGCGGCGTTTACGAGACCCCCGGCGGTGCCATCCTGTACAAGGCCCACTCCGTCCTTGAGTCCATCTGCCTGGACAAGATGACCCTCCACGAGAAGCAGAGACTGGCCATCACCTACGCCGAGCTGGTTTACAACGGCCAGTGGTTCACCCCCCTGCGGGAGGCTCTGGCGGCCTTCGTGGACAAGACCCAGGAGACCGTCACCGGTAAGGTTCGCCTGAAGCTGTACAAGGGCAATATGATTAACGCCGGTGTCTGGTCTGACTACTCCCTGTACTCCGAGGAGATCGCCACCTTCGGCGAGTCCGACTACGACCAGAAGGACTCCGCCGGCTTCATCAACCTCTACGGCCTGCCCATCAAGGTCAAGGCCATGGTCGATGCCAAGAACAAGAAGTAAGCAAAAATACGCACGTCATTGCGAGGAGGGCGTAGCCCGACGTGGCAATCCCCTCCAAGCGTCCGGGAACCTTCGGGGATTGCCACGCCAGTGTGCGCACTGGCTCGCAATGACGTTCCTTTTTAAGATTGGAGAGCAGACATGGCAAAAATGTGGGCGGGCCGTACCGACGGCGCAACCGAGCAGATCGCGGACGATTTCAATTCCTCGATCCATTTTGACAGCCGGATGTACCGGCAGGATATCACCGGCTCCATGGCCCACGCGGCCATGCTGGCAGCCAAGAACATCATTACAAATGAAGACGCCGATCAGCTGATCGGGGGTCTGGAGGGTATTCTGAATGATCTGGACTCCGGTGCGCTGGAATTCGACTGGAGCTGCGAGGATATCCACATGTTCGTCGAGCAGGTGCTCACCCAGCGTCTGGGCGACGTGGGCAAGAAGCTCCACACCGCCCGCTCCCGGAACGACCAGGTGGCTCTGGACATCCGGATGTATCTCCGGGCCGAGATTGACGAGCTCACCGCACTGGTCACCGCTCTGGTCAAGGCCGTCACCGACAAGGCGGAAGTCTACAAGTCCGCCATCATGCCCGGCTACACCCACCTCCAGCGGGCCCAGCCCATCACCTTCGGCCACCACCTGATGGCCTACGCCATGATGCTCCTGCGCGACTTAGACCGTCTGGCCGACTGCCGCAAGCGGATGAACCAAAGCCCCATCGGCTGCTGCGCCCTGGCTGGCACCACCTATGATACCGACCGGTATTTCGAGGCCGAAAGATTGGGCTTCGACGGCATCTGCCGCAACTCCCTGGACGGTGTCTCCGACCGGGATTTCTGCGTGGAGCTCATGGGTGCCATCGCCACCCTGATGATGCATCTGAGCCGCTTCTCCGAGGAGATCATCCTGTGGAGCTCCTGGGAGTTCAAATTCGTGGAGCTGAGCGACGCCTACACCACGGGCTCCTCCATCATGCCCCAGAAGAAGAACCCCGACATGGCCGAGCTGGTTCGCGGCAAGACCGGTCGGGTCTACGGCGACCTGATGGCATTGCTCACCACCCTGAAGGGTCTGCCCCTGGCCTACAACAAGGACATGCAGGAGGACAAGGAGGCCGTCTTCGACGCGGTGGACACCGTGAAGATGTGCCTGAAGGTCTTCACCGGCATGGTGGCCACCATGACCGCCAACACCGCCAATATGAAGCTGGCGGCTCAGAAGGGCTTCATCAACGCCACCGACCTGGCGGATTATCTGGTCAAGAAGGGTCTGCCCTTCCGCTCCGCTTACAAAATTTCCGGCCAGTTGGTTGCCCTGTGCATCAAGGAAAACACCGTCCTGGAGGAGCTCCCCCTGACCACCTACAAGACCTATTCCGACCTCTTTGAGGAGGATCTTTATGAGGCCATCGATCTGATGACCTGTGTGGAAACGCGCATCAGCGTCGGCGGTACCTCCGTGGCATCCGTCGAAGCGCAGATCGCCTATGTAAAGGAAGTGATCGCATGACCAAGGTATTCATTGACGGCAGCGCCGGTACCACCGGCCTGCGGATCGCGGATCGTCTGGCAAACCGCAGCGATCTCGACATTCTGACCCTGACCGGCGACGCCCGGAAGGATCCCGCAGCCCGGAAGGAGGCTCTGTACGCCTCCGACATCGCCTTCCTGTGCCTGCCCGACGCAGCCGCCAAGGAGGCCGTGGCCCTTGCAGAGGGTTCCAATGTCCGCATCATCGACACCTCCACCGCCCACCGAACCAACGACGCCTGGGCCTACGGCTTCGCGGAGCTGTCCGAAGGGCACCGACGTGCCATTGAAGGCTCCAGCCGCGTGGCAAACCCCGGCTGTCATGCCAGCGGCTTCATCTCCTCGGTCTGTCCCCTGGTCGCCAAGGGAATCATCGACAAAGGTTTCCCCCTGACCGCCTATTCCCTGACCGGCTACTCCGGCGGCGGCAAGAGCCTGATCGCCGAATACGAGGACGAGAACCGGGACATCCGCCACGAAAGCCACCGGATCTACGGCACCACCCTGAGCCACAAGCACCTGCCCGAGATGCAGAAGGTCTGCGGCCTGGAGCTGCCCCCGGTGTTCAGCCCCATCCTGGGCGACTTCTACGAGGGCATGGCCACCTCCGTCCTGCTGCCCGGCTTCGACGCCAAGCGGGTCTGGGAAGCCCTGGCCGAGCATTACGAGGGCCAGAAGATCGTCTCCGTCGCCCCCCTGGGCGGCGATGAGAGCGTGATCTATGCCTCCACCCTGGCAGGCAAGGACTCCATGAGACTGATCGTCACCGGCCACGAAAGCCAGACCATGGTCACCGCCCTCTTCGACAATCTGGGCAAGGGTGCCTCCGGCGCGGCCATCCAGAACATGAACATCATGCTGGGGTTGGACGAGGCCACGGGCCTGGAGCTGTAAAAACTCGAATCTTAACACCATAAAGGGAGGGGAAATCGCCCCTCCCTTGCGGACTTTCATCATATTTTAGGAGAATTGACTATGAAACTGATCCCTGGCGGCGTCTGCGCCGCATCCGGCTTCAAGGCCAATGGCATCCACTGCGGCATCCGCAAGAACCACTCCAAGAAGGATCTGGCTCTGATCGTTTCCGAGGTTCCTGCCTCCGCCGCTGCCGTCTATACCACCAACCTGGTCAAGGGTGCACCTCTGACCGTCACCAAGCAGAACATTGCCAACGGCATCGCCCGGGCCGTCATCTGCAACTCCGGCAACGCCAACACCTGCAACGCCAACGGCATCGAGATCGCAGAGGGTATGTGCAAGCTCGTGGAGCAGCACACCGGCATCGCGGCCAATGACGTTGTGGTCGCCTCCACCGGCGTCATCGGCCAGCCCCTGGATCTGACTCCCATCGCAAACGGCATGGAGGCTCTGGTTGCAGGTCTGAGCGTCCCCGGTGCTGCCGACGCCGCCATGGCCATCATGACCACCGACACCATCCCCAAGGAGATCGCCGTGGAGTTCGAGGTCGGCGGAAAGACTTGCCGCATGGGCGGCATCGCCAAGGGCAGCGGCATGATCCACCCCAACATGGCCACCATGCTGGTCTTCATCACCACGGACTGCGCCATCTCCCCCGAAATGCTGAATCTGGCTCTGAAGGGCGACGTGCCCAACACCTTCAATATGACCTCCGTGGACGGCGACACCTCCACCAACGACATGGTCACCGTCCTGGCCAACGGCCTGGCGGGCAACGAGCCCATCACCAACCAGGGCGAGGACTTCAATACCTTCATGAAGGCTCTGAACACCATCACCGTCCAGCTGTGCCGCCTGATCGCCGGTGACGGCGAGGGTGCCACCAAGCTCCTGGAGTGCACCGCCACCGGCGCGGACACCCTGGAAGCGGCAAAGATTTCCGCCAAGAGCGTCATCACCTCCTCCCTGTTCAAGGCCGCCATGTTCGGCGCCGATGCCAACTGGGGCAGAGTCCTCTGTGCCATCGGCTACTCCGGCGCGGATGTGGATGTTTCCAAGATCGGCGTAAGCTTCCGCAGCAATAAGGGCACCGTCACCGTCTGCGAAAACGGCGCGGGCATCCCCTTCTCCGAGGAAAAGGCCAAGGAGATCCTCCTGGAAAAGGAGATCGAGATCCTGGTCACGCTGGGCGACGGTGCCTACTCCGCCACCGCCTGGGGCTGCGACCTGACCTACGATTACGTCAAGATCAACGGCGATTACCGCACCTAACAAGCCTTCCCCCTTGGGGAAGGTGCCCCAACGCGCAAAGCGCGGCAGGGGCGGATGAGGTCTTGACGCAGTACGAATTCGCCGAAACGCGGCAATAAGCGCAACGCAGTGCCGCACCTCACCCGACCCCTTCGGGGTCACCCTCCCCAAAGGGGAGGGCATTAGGTTTTTCCGATAACAACATTCCGAGGTAGAAATCATGCAGACAAACTTTTCAAATGCAGAGCGGGCGGAAGTCCTGACCGCCGCACTGCCCTATATCAAGAAATACTCCGGCAAGACCGTCGTCATCAAGTATGGCGGCAACGCCATGATTAACGAAGATCTGAAGCAGCAGGTCATGGAGGACATCGCCCTGCTGTGGCTCATCGGTGTCAAGGTCGTCCTGGTTCACGGCGGCGGCCCCGAGATCAGCCAGACCATGAAGCGTCTGGGCAAGGAGGCCGTCTTCATCGACGGTCTGCGGGTCACCGACAAGGAGACCGTGGACATCGTCCAGATGGTGCTGGCGGGCAAGATCAACAAGACCCTGGTCAACCTGATCCAGATGAAGGGCGGCCATGCCGTGGGTCTTTCCGGCATCGACGGCGGCATCATCGAGGCCAAGGTCAAGGACGAGCGTCTGGGCTACGTGGGCGAGATCACCAAGATCCGCACCCAGCCCATCACCGACCTGTTGGAAAAGAACTACATCCCCGTGGTCTCCACCGTGGCCAGTGACCGGATGGGCAACACCTACAACATCAACGGCGACACCGCCGCCGCCTACCTGGCAGGCGCCCTGGGCGCGGAGCGGCTCATCATGATGACCGATATTGCGGGCATCCTGATGGACAAGGACGACCCTTCCACTTTGATCCCCAGCATTACCGTCTCCGACGCGAAGAAGCTCTACGACCAGGGCATCGTCTCCGGCGGCATGATCCCCAAGGTGGACTGCTGCATCGAAGCCCTGGAGCACGGCGTGAACAATGTGGTCATCATGGACGGCCGCATCCCCCACTCCATCCTGATGGAGCTGCTGACGGATGAAGGCGCGGGCACCATGGTGATGAAGGGCTGACAACAAATTTGCAAAATCCTCTTGCCTCCCCTATCAATAGGGGAGGTGGCCCGGTGGATTCGGGCAAGGCCCGGAGCCGCCGGGTCGGAGGGGTTCTGCCCACTTTTCAAAGAAAAGTGGGCAAATCCGACTATTTGCCGTGCAAATAGTCGGACTCCCCCCTGGCCTGCGGCCATCCCCCCTCATAAATGCGGGGGGCAAGAGATTTCTGAAAGGATGATATTATGAGCATCACTTCTATTGACAAGGAATATGTGGCGGGCACCTATGGCCGCTTCCCCGTGGAGCTGGTTTCCGGCAAGGGAAGCATCCTGACCGCCTCCGACGGCAGGGAGTACATCGACATGGGCTCCGGCATCGGTGTCACCGCCTTTGGCTTCGGCGACGAAATGTGGACGAAGGCCGTCACCGAGCAGGCCCTGAAGCTCCAGCACGTCTCCAACCTCTACTACACCGAGCCCTGCGCCCGTCTGGCGCAGCTGCTCTGCGAGAAGACCGGCATGAAGAAGGTCTTCTTCTCCAACTCCGGCGCGGAGTCCAACGAGTGCGCCATCAAGGTGGCGAGAAAATACTCCGCCGCGAAGAAGGGCGAGGGCTGCTATACCATCCTCACCCTGGTCAGCTCCTTCCATGGCCGCACCCTGACCACCCTGGCCGCCACCGGTCAGGATCACTTCCACAAGGACTTCCTGCCCCTGACTCCCGGCTTCGCCCATGTCCCCGCCAACGACATCGACGCCCTGACTGAGGCTGTCGAAGCCCTGAACCCCGCGGGCGTCATGCTCGAGTGCGTCCAGGGCGAGGGCGGCGTGAATCCCCTGACCCCCGAGTTCGTCCGGGCCGCCGCCAAGCTCTGTGCCGACAACGACATCCCCCTGATGATCGACGAGGTGCAGACCGGCAATGGCCGCACCGGCAAGCTCTACGCCTACCAGCATTTCGGCATCACCCCCGACATCGTCTCCACCGCCAAGGGTCTCGGCGGCGGCCTGCCCATCGGTGCCACCCTCATGGGCGAGAAGGTGCAGAACGTGCTCCAGCCCGGCGACCACGGCTCCACCTACGGCGGCAACCCCGTCTGCTGCGCCGGTGCCCTGACCGTCATTGAGCGGATGACCGACGAGTTCCTGTCCTCTGTCCGCCGCAAGTCCGGCTATGTGTTCTCCACCCTCTACGGTGCCCCCGGCATCGAGGGCGTTTCCGGCCTGGGTCTGATGATTGGCATCAAGACCACCAAGCCCGCCAAAGAGGTCGTGAACAAGTGCCTGGAGCGCGGTGTCCTGTGCCTGACCGCCAAAGACAAGGTGCGGCTCCTGCCCGCCCTGAACATCCCCATGGACGATCTGAGCCGCGCCATCGATGTCCTGAAGGAAGTCTGCGCGGAGTAACAAAAAGCATACGCCCCCTTGCCCCCCGCATTTATGAGGGGGGATGGCCGCAGGCCAGGGGGGAGTCCGTATATTTGCGTAGCAAATATACGGAAATGCCCGCTTTTCAGCGAAAAGCGGGCAGAACCCCTCAGTCACGCCGTCAGGCTTTGGCCTGCCGACCTGACAGCTCCCCTATAAATAGGGGAGCCAAGAAATGCTTTATCTACAAGGGAGAAATCACCATGAACCTGAAAAACAAGAGCTTCCTGAAGCTGCTGGATCTGACCCCCGCCGAGATCGCGGGTCTGCTGGATCTGGCCGCTGACTTAAAGGCCAAGAAGAAGGCCGGCATCCCCCATAAGCTGTGCGAGGGCAAGAACATCGTCCTGCTCTTCGAGAAGGACTCCACCCGCACCCGCTGCGCCTTCGAGGTGGCGGGCCACGATCTGGGTATGGGCGTGACCTACTTAGGCCCCACCGGCTCCCAGATGGGCAAGAAGGAGTCCATCGCCGACACCGCCCGTGTCCTGGGCCGGATGTACGACGGCATCGAGTATCGGGGCTACGGTCAGACCATCGTGGAGGATCTGGCCAAATATGCGGGCGTTCCCGTCTGGAACGGCCTGACCAACGAGTTCCACCCCACCCAGATTTTGGCGGATTTTCTGACCATCCGGGAGCATTTCGGTGACCTGAAGGGCAAGAAGCTGGTCTACTGCGGCGATGCCCGGTACAACATGGGCAACTCCCTGATGGTGGGCTGCGCCAAGATGGGCATGCACTTCGTCGCCTGTGCCCCCGAGGCCTACTTCCCCACCAAGGAGCTGGTCAACCAGTGCCAGGCCGTGGCCGCCGAGACCGGCGCGGTGCTGGAGTTCATCACCGATCCCATGGAAGCCACCAAGAACGCCGACGTGATCTACACCGACGTCTGGGTCTCCATGGGCGAGCCTGACAGCGTCTGGGCCGAGCGCATCGAGGCTCTGAAGCCCTACCAGGTCAACACCGCCATGATGGCAAACGCCGGAGCGCAGTGCCGCTTCATGCACTGCCTGCCCGCCTTCCACGATCTGAACACCGTCATCGGCAAGCAGATCCACGAGAAGTTCGGCCTGACCGCCATGGAGGTCACCGATGAGGTCTTCGAAAGCAGCCAGTCCATCGTCTTCGACGAAGCCGAGAACCGCCTGCACACCATCAAGGCCGTCATGGCCGCGACCCTGGCTTGAGCATGATCCGGGCCCGCTGCACCGCAGCGGGCCCGATTTTTGAAAATTTTTGTTTCAAATCCCACCCATGCCCCGTCTTAATGGTCAAGAACAAAAGAGAGAGGGTGAACCCCCTGCCCACACAGGAGCGTCACGCCGTCCGGGAGGATCAGGCGTATTTTCAGGAATTATACCGGCAATACCGGCGGTTTTTATACTACTGCGCCGGACAGCTCACCGAGGATCGGGAGCTGCAGGAGGATCTCGTCCAGGATACCCTGGTGCGGCTCCTGCGGTGCATCCCCACGCTGCGGCAGCTGAACGCTGCCCGGATGGCGGCCTATCTGCATACTGCCGTGAAAAATGTGTACATCGACCACTGCCGCCGCAATGCCCAGACCCTGCCCCTGGAGCAGCAGACCCTGGAGGCTCTGGGAGCCCGGACGGATCCGAAGGACTACACCGCCAAATGGGATGCCCAGATCCTGCGCACCCGGCTCAGCGACCGGGAGTGGTTTTTGCTGGAGGCCCGCTACATCGCGGGCGCCTCCGATGAGGAGATCGCCGCCACCCTGGGCTGCACCCCGGACAGCGTCCGGGTGCTGCTGTCCCGGGCCCGCCGCCGGGCCAAACAGCTCCTGGCGGACAAGCACTGAAAGGGGGAACCACGTTGGAAAATCGAGAACATCTGATCGAGCAATATGACGACGCGGTCTTCGCTCTGCTGATGGACGAATACGCGGAGAGCTCCGGCGGGGAGCTGCTGCGGGATTACCAGGCGGCTGTGGACGGCGGCCTTGTCCCCGAGTTCCCGACGGAGCTGGATCGCCGGTGCCGGGACATCATACACGAGGAATTCCGCTCCCGCAAGCGCAAAGCACGGCTGCGCAGCATCTGCCGCTGGATCGTGCGGATCGTCTTCGCCCTGTTCCTGCTGCTGGGACTGATCCTGCGGACGGCCTGGGAGTTCGTCCAGGAACGCCGCCGCACCGCCCATACCGTCCCGGAGGCCCACCGTGTGGAGTCCCAGGAGGACGAGGGCACCATCTTCCTGACCATGTGACCCCGCCCCGTCCGATCACCCCTCGCCGGGTGCCGGGGCCAGGCCCCGTCTGCAAAAGCAGGCGGGGCATTTTTTGTAGTGTTGCATACTTCTGCGCAACTTAGGTGTTGCTTTTACATAATGATGAAAAAGTGGATAAAAGTGGTAACAAGTTGTGGAAAATGGAGATTGATTTGGGAATACTGACAATTTACATTTGGGAGCGATCTGGATATAATAATAGTGCGGAGAAATCCGCGTATGATTGAGAATTAGGCTCCTGCCTCCATCCTCGTCATGCCCCTCATTAGACTCGTAGGGCGCGAGTCTTCCGCCGAATAAAGAATGCCCGCTGAGTTGATCTTCCCGTAGAGCGCGGGAAGGGTAAAATAAAAAATGCTCACCGAGAAGACGGCCTGCGTTCCCAGGCCGTTTTCTTTTTGAAACGAGGTGTCGAATTTTGCTGAAACTGGTATTTCTGACAAAGGCTTTCTATGACCGATATAAGCATTGCCCGGAAATCGAGCAGAAGGAAACCAGACCCTATGCTCGAATTGAAGTAGAGCTGAACGGTGTCACATGGGCAATTCCACTGCGCTCTCATATCAAACACAGCCACGCGATATGGACGGATAAAGAGAACGGATGCGGAATTGACTTGTCCAAGGCTGTTGTAATCGAGAAGCCTGAGAAATACATATCCAGCGAACAGCCCTATATTCGGGACAATGAATTTCGAGTTCTGAAGCGGATCGACGAATACCGTGTGGCCAAACGACTGCAGGGATATATCGACGAATACAAGAAAGCAAAGCAGAATCAGAATGTCTCCCGGAACCGTACACTGGTAAAGTATTCGACGCTGCAATATTTTGAGAAATACCTATAACAACTGATCCCTCCCGGAGTTCAAAACTCCGGGAGGGATTTTACGTTATACTTCCAAAAATTCCTTCCACATCCGGATATAGCCCTTCGCCTGATCCTGGGAATTGCCCTCGGCGGCGATGCGCAGCAGGGGCTCCGTGCCGGAGAAGCGGCAGATGACCCAGCTGCCGTCGGTGAAAACGACCTTACAGCCGTCGCCGAAGGTGACTTTCTCCACGCCAATGCCGAAGTCCGGGATCTGGTGCTCCTCGTAGATGCGCCCCTTCAGGCCGGTCTTCCGGGCGGGGTCGAAGGTCAGGGAGGCCTCCTCGTAGCTCAGCTCCCCGTAGGTGTCCGCGATCTCCCGGTAGAGCTCGGAGACGGTCTTGCCCGTCACCGCCCGCATCTCCACCAGCAATGCCGCGGCGTAGATGCCGTCCTTGCCGGGGATGTGGCCCTTGACGGCCATGCCGCCGCTGGACTCGCCGCCGATGATGGCGTCCGTCTCCTGCATTTTCGCGGAGACGTATTTGAAGCCCACGGGCACCTCGTGGCATTTCTGGCCGAAGGACTCGGCCACCCGATCCAGCAGGTGGGTGGTGGAATTGTTGCGGACGCAGTCGCCCATCCAGCCCCGGTACTTCAGGAAATAGTAGTACAGCAGCACCACCAGGGTGTTTGCGTGGAGGTAACGGCCATTCTCGTCGATGACGCCCAGCCGGTCGGCGTCGCCGTCGGTGGCGATGCCGATGTCGCAGTGGTTGTCCGCCGTGTAGCCCGCCAGATACTTCAGGGCGTCGGCATCCGGCGCGGGCATCCTGCCGCCAAACAGCGTGTCGTGGTTCTCGTGGATCACATCCACATCGCAGCGGCAGGTCATGAGGATGGTGCGCAAACTGCCGTGGCTGACGCCGTACATGGGATCGAAGGCGATGCGCAGCCGGGCCCGCTTGATGGCATCCACGTCGATCATGCTGAGGATGGAGTCGATGTATTCATTGAACGGGAAGCCCTCGGTGATGATGCCCGCCGCCCTTGCATCCTGGTAGGGGATGCTCTTCACATCCTCGGGACGGAGCTGGGCGATCTCCGCTTCGATTTTTTTCGTCACCGTCTGATCCGCGTCCCGGCCTCCGGCGGTGAAGATTTTGATGCCGTTGTAGATGGCGGGGTTGTGGCTGGCGGTGATGGCCAGGCCGTAGGGCAGCCCCATGTCCTTGACGGTGAACATGATGAGCGGCGTGGGGGAGGAGCGGTTGATGACATAGGGCTTGAAGCCGTAGCCCGCCAGCACCTCCGCCGCCCAGAACATGGACTCCTTGGACAGGAAGCGCCGGTCATAGCCTAAGCAGATGGCAGAGCCTGCGTGACCCTCCCGCTCCATCAGTTTACATAATCCCGCCGTCAGCAGACGGATGTTCTCCTTGGTAAAGCCGTCGGCGATGATGGCCCGCCATCCGCCGGTACCAAATTTTATCATGGTGGTTCCCCCCTCCTTTGTGTTTGCCTCCATTGTACTTCACCTCCCCCGCCGCCGCAATTTGGAAACCTGTCAAAATTATCCGCATATTTCTGTGGATTTCACCGAATCGTCTTGGCTTTCGGCATATCCATCAATATTCTCCCATGGTTTTTGTGCATCTTCACAATTCTGTCACATTTTGATTTCCAGCTCTTGACATTCTCCGAGGGCTGTGCTACTATGCTTGCAGACAATGTTGGATTGTTACCGGTAATGCGGGCTTGACCAACTCTATCGACATGCCCGGTTCGGTGCTGTTGTATAGAGCTGGTTCTTTTTTTACCCATTTTGTCTGTTTTCGGGAGGTGAGCAGCCGTGAAGATCAAGAAGGTCATCAATAACAACATCCTGTGCGTTGTGGACAGCCACGGCTGCGAGCGGATCGTCACCGGTCGGGGCATCGGTTTTGGCAGACACCGGGGCGAGACCCTGGATGAAGCTCTTATCGAGCGCAGCTACCGGATGGAGGACAAGGATGCCCAGCGGAGTCTGCGGGATCTTGTGGAGAAGATCCCGGCGGAGCATCTGGCTCTGACCCAGGAGCTGATCGGCACCATCAAGAATCAGATCCCCCAGAAGCTCAACGAAAGCCTGCTCATCACCCTGGC
>SVLP01000055.1 GCA_015067895.1 Oscillospiraceae bacterium
CGATTTGCCCGATGTGGAGCTGCTGATAGCGGGCCACCACGGCTCGGATCATTCCACGACGCAGGAATTGTTGGATAAAATCACCCCGGAGATATGTTTTATCTCCGTCGGCGCCCATAACCGCTATGGGCATCCCGGCGAAGACGCCCTCAGGCGGCTGACCGCGGCGGGGGCGGAAGTTTTTCGTACCGACGAAAACGGAACCATCACACTGAACCTGAACTGAAGGGAGGAGCGGCAATGCCCCCCAAGAGCAAACCGGACAACTCCGGCTATCAAAAATTAAAAAAGGACCTGGCTGCCGGGCAGCCAGGCCAATTGTATATCTTTCACGGCGAGGAGACCTATCTCCGTGACTACTACCTGGGCCGTCTGCGGGAGCAGATCCTGACCGGCGGTATGGGAACCTTCAACCTTCATGAGATATCCGCCAAGGAGATGACTCCCCACGCGTTGGAGCAGGCCATCGACTGCCTGCCTATGATGGCGGAGCGGACGCTCATTCTGGTGACCGACTATGACCTGTTCAAGGCGGGAGAGAAGGACCGGGAGGAGTATATCCGTCTGTTCTCCCAGCTGCCCGACTATTGTTGTCTCGTTTTTCTGTACGGCCTCATCGACTACAAAGGGGATGCCCGCACCAAACTGGCCGCGGCGCTGAAAAAGTACGGCACTGTGGTCAACTTTGTCCGGCAGGAGCAGGGGGATCTGGTGGACTGGGTGCGCCGCCGATTCAAGGCGGCGGGAAAGGACATCGATTCCCGTCTGGCGCTGGAGCTGGTGTTTCTGTGCGGCGACCTTATGACAAACCTTATCGGGGAGATCGAGAAAATTGCCGCCTATGCCAAGCAGCCCCACATTACCCGGGCTGATATCGAGGCAGTCGCTACCCCCCAGCTGGACGCGGTAGTCTTCCGCATGACCGACGCCATCGGCGAGGGAAACTTTGACAGGGCCGCCGGGGTGCTGGGGGAGCTGTACCAGATGCAGGAACCTCCCATCAAGATCATGTGGTCTCTGGGCCGTCAGATGCGGCAGATATACTCGGCCCGTCTGGCCATGGAGCAGCGGCGGGGGGCAGGCTATGTGGCCACCCTTTGGGGCATCAAGCCCTACCCGGCGGAGAAGCTGATGACCAGTGCGCGGAGGTTCTCTCTGCCCTGGTGCCGCCGGGCGGTGGTGCGCTGCGCCAAGACCGATCTGGCCATGAAATCCACCGGACAGGATCACCAGCAGCTGCTTACCACTCTGCTGCTGGAACTGGCCACCCCTGTACAGTGAGGAGAAGCAAGATGTTCAAAATACGCGAAGCCATCGTGGTGGAGGGACGCTATGATAAAAACACCCTCTCCCAGGTGGTGGATACTCTGATTTTGGAGACAAACGGCTTCGGCCTTTTTAAAGATCCGGAGCGCATGGCCCTGCTGCGAAAGGCGGCGGAAAAGCGGGGAATCATTGTTCTGACCGACTCGGACGGGGCGGGTTTTGTCATCCGCAACCGCATCAAGAGCAGCATTTCCCAAGATCTGGTCAAGCATGCCTACATTCCCGATATTTACGGCAAGGAAAAGCGTAAGCGCAAGCCGGGAAAAGAGGGAAAGCTGGGCGTGGAGGGGATGCCTCCTAAGGTCATCGAGGATGTGCTGCGACGTTCGGGCGCGACCTTTCTGGGGGAGGAGACGGCGCAGGAGAGCGGCTGTCCGCTTACCAAGGCTGATCTCTTTGCTGCCGGACTGACCGGGGGTGAGGGCAGCGCTCAGCGGAGATTGGAACTGCTCAAGCGTCTGGAGCTGCCTGAACACATGAGCGCGAACGCACTTTTGGCGGTGCTCAACGGCTGCTACCCCCCCGAAGAAGCCAGAAAGTTGCTGAATTTGTAAAATATGAGCGCATGACACGGAGAAATGTCCGTGTTGTGCGCTTTTTCTATATGCCGGAAAAATATCGTGCAACGGTTTCTGACCTGATTTTTTGCATGGCCTGTCTATAATAAAACTCCAAACAATGCCGGGAGGGGAAGAGATGATCCTGTATGCCGATATCCTGTTTTTCTTCAACGCTGTGGTCGATTATCTCCTGCTTCTTCTGTCCGCTCGCGCGGCGGGGGCTCCCCTGCGTCGCAAGCGTTTTGCGCTGGGCGCGGCCCTTGGGGGATTGTACGCCGTGATGATCTTCGCGCCGGGCTTTTCGTTCCTGAATCGGGGGCGATATAAGGTCCTTTCGGCAGTTTTGATGCTGCTGACCGCCTATGGAGCCACCAAAGCGGCCATCAAGCAGAGCGCCATTTTTTTTGCGCTGACCTGCGCGCTGGGGGGCGGAGTCATGGCCATTGGAATGATGGACGGCGCTTCCATGAGTCTGGGACGGGGGGTGGTCTACTCCATCCCGGATGTAAAGATCATTCTGCTGTCCGGAACGGGGTGCTATGCCGTGATGAGCCTTATTTTGCCGAAGCTGTGCCGTCATACGGCAGCGGGCGGAGAGCTTTGCTCCGTGCGCCTTGGGCTGATGGGGCGGAGCGTAGTGCTGACCGCGCTTTGGGATACAGGCAATACGCTGAACGACCCGGTTACGGGACAGGGGGTCCCGGTGGCAGAGGGAGAGGCTATTCTCCCCATGTTTCCGGCAGAATATCGGCCCAAATTAGGAGATCTGAGGGACCCTGTCCCGGCGTTGGAGAGACTGAACCGGGAAGAATGGGCCGGCCGGTTTCGCATCCTGCCCTATCGGGCGGTGGGGGTAGAGCGTGGGTTTCTGCTGGCAGTAAAGCTGGACTGGATCGCTGTGGGAGACAGACGGCGGGAGGGAGCATTGGTGGCCCTGTCTCCCACACCGGTGTCAGACGGGGGCGGATACAAAGTGTTGATGGGAGAGTGGTAAGGGATGAAAAAGTGGATGGAAATGTTCAAAAGACTGCTTTTGCTGCTGAAAGCCGGCAGACCGGGAAAGGTAATGTACATCGGGGGAGGAGATACGCTGCCCACGCCGCCTACCCGGGAGGAGGAGATCGAGCTGCTCCGGGCCATGGAGCGGGGAGATAAGCGGGCCAGAAGTGAGCTGATTGAGCGCAATCTGCGCCTTGTAGTCTACATCGCCCGCCGGTTTGATAACACGGGGGTGAATGTGGAGGATCTTATTTCCATCGGCACGATTGGACTTATCAAAGCGGTGGAGACCTTTCAGCTTTCAAAGGGGATCAAACTGGCGACTTATTCTTCCCGCTGCATTGAGAACGAAATTTTGATGCATCTGCGTAAGATCGCAAACCAGAAGACGGAGCTGTCCTTTGACGAGCCGCTGAACACCGACTGGGACGGCAATGAGCTGCTGCTGTCCGACGTGCTGGGGACAGAGAACGACATCGTCATGCGTCCCATTGAGGCGGAGGTGGATCAACAGCTCCTGCGTCAGTCTGTGGAGCGGCTGGAGGAGCGGGAAAAGCAGATCATTACCATGCGATACGGACTGGACGGCAGACCGGAAAAGACACAAAAAGAAGTGGCGGAGGAGTTGGGGATCTCCCAGTCCTACATTTCCCGGCTGGAAAAGCGGATCATTGCCCGGCTGAAAAAGGAGATGCTGAAGCTTTTGGGGGTATAAAAAAGGAGGCGGTGCATAAAAAAAGCTCCCCCCTTGCGGGGGAGCTGTCAGCGAAGCTGACTGAGGGGGTAAAAATTTGATGTTCTTGCAATAACCCCCTCCGACCTCACTTCGTTCGGCCACCTCCCCCGCAAGGGGGGAGGCGATTTTTTTATTTGCTCATAAGAGTTCCCGGAACAGCCCGTGCTCTGTGCAGTACCAGTACAAAATGCCGTGGCCCCGTTTAGGCAGACGCAGTTGAAAATCCCATTCCGGCCACTGGCGTACCAGAGTGATGCGCTCTGATGTGACAAGAGCGGCGAACATCAGACTGTGACTTTTTGTCATTGGATGGGGGGAAGTCAAGAACCACTCGCCGTCGATCTCCTCAATATTCAGGGAGTGAGCCGCATCCGGCTTTTGATGGACCAGTGGCTCCAGTACGCGTCCGCAGCAGGACAGAGAGGGAGAGCCGGAGGCGGTGACCACATTCCCACAACGTGGGCAGACATAGAATTTTAGATTTTTCATGTTTCCTCCGTTTTTGTCCTGTTCAGGGAGCTGACCGGATAGCAGGTCCTCCATGGATATTCCTAAAATAGCAGCCAGTTCGGGCAGGACCGAGAGGTCTGGACAGCCCTGTCCACATTCCCATTTTGAGATTGTCTTATGGCTGAGGCCCATGACGTCGGCCAGATTTTTCTGGGTCATGTGTTTTTGCAGCCGCAGCGTGCGCAGCAGCAGTCCGAATTTTTCCTGATCCATACTGATACCTCGTTTCTGAGGATAAGCATAGCACAGTTTGGAAAGAAATCCAATCCACGAACCGAAGAGTCAGGAAAACAATAGAAAAAAGTGGAATGTGCCGTCGCCCGCCTCGCCTTGACAAAGAATGTCGAAACAGGTAAACTAAGCTGTAAAGCAAAATCCCTCTACGAAAGGACGCGGCACAAATGAAACGAAACGAAAAGGTATCCACTGCGGTCATCCGCCGTCTGCCGCGTTACTATCGCCATCTGTCCGAATTGCAGCGCTCCGGTGTGGTGCGTATTTCCTCCAATGCACTGGGAAAGATCATGGGCCTTACTGCCTCTCAGATCCGGCAGGATCTGTTCTGCTTTGGCGAATTTGGTCAGCAGGGCTATGGGTACAAGGTGGAGAGCCTGAAAGAGCAGATCGGCGAGATTTTGGGCATTAACCGGGGACATACCATCGTGGTGCTGGGTACCGGTAACCTGGGCCGAGCCATCATTGAAAACTTCCGCTTTTCCAACAACGGCTTCCAGGTTCTGGCGGCTTTCGATGTCAGGGAGAGCGTGGTGGGCACGTCTATCGCCGGTGTTCCCGTTTATCATGCCGATCAGTTGGAGGCGTTTTTAAGAGATACCCCTGTCAGCGTTGGTATGCTTACGGTTCCCATCGGCGCGGCCCAGGAGATGGGCGAGCGTCTGGCTGCGGCCGGGGTGCGGGGGATCTGGAACTTCACAAACTACGAGATCACCCCTCCCAACGACGATGTGGTGGTGGAGTCTGTTCATTTTTCCGACAGTTTATTGACCTTGAGCTACATGATCTCCCAACGGGAGATGCACACTGAGGAGGATCCTTCATGAAAAAGACCCTTGCGGCCCTGTGCGCTGCTGCGCTGCTTGTCAGCATGGCCTGCGGCGTTTACGCCCTGGCCGGAGAGGATAGCCTTGTCTCTCTGAGCTACATTACCGATATTTTCATTCCCGACGCTGTGAAACAGGGGACAGATCAGGCCAAGGAGACTCTGCAAGAGACTTATGAAAACGCCAGGGCCGATTTAGATGAGGTCAACGCGGAGCTGATGGAGCAGGCTACCGGTTCCCGGGGGGCCTATAGCTCCGACCTGCATCCCAGAGATCTGTATAACGGTGATATCCTGACCGTAGAGACTGGGGCGGGGGTGCTGATGTATGCAGGAAACGCCTATGTCAGCCATGACGGCGCGTTTATTGACGTGACTGACGGCGTCGAAATTCCAAGTGGCGGCGACCTGGTTTCCGGACACCGCTATCTGGTGGGGGAAGACACCCTGGCCGACGTGGTGATCCTGTCCGGGCTGGCCCGTCTGGGTGTCCAGGGCGGCTATGAGACAGACCGGGGAGAGGGTGCACGCGTCCCGTTCATCGATGTGAGCAGCAGTGACTGGTACTATAACGCTGTGGATTATGTCTATAATGCCGGGTTGTTCACCGGGGTGGGCGATGATAAATTTGCCCCCCACATGACCATGGACCGTGCCATGCTGATGACGGCATTCTACCGTCTGGCCGGTTCTCCCGAGAGAGAGATGGAGGCGGCAACGGCTTCCTTTTCAGATGTGCCGCAGTCTGCCTGGTACTATAAATTTGTCCGCTGGGCGGCAACGCAGGAGATCACCGCCGGTATCGGAGACAACAAGTTTGGCCCCGACCTCCGGCTCACCCGGGAGCAGGTGGTCACCCTGCTGTACTCTTTCGCCACTCGCTACATGGGGCAGACCTTGAATGGCCGCGCCGACGTGACCGGCTACAGCGACTACGAAAAGTCCAGCGACTGGGCCAGAGACGCTCTGTCCTGGGCTGTCCACTATGGTGTGCTGGATGCAAGCTGGGCAGGGGAGAATACCCTGGGCGGCCACCAGTACGCCGACCGCGCGGAAGTCTCTGCCATGCTGGCGGCTTTTGTGGACGTAGTGGAATAAAAAACTCCTGATTCTTTCAGCACCCCTTGCCGACCGGCGCATATGATGGAAATGAGAGCGGCGCAGAGAAGCCCTCTTAAATCTTTCATATTCTGGAGGTACTCATATGGGGTGCTGCAATAACAACGGCTGGGGCGGCAGCAGCTGCCTGTGGATCATTATCCTCATCATTATTCTGGTCTGCTGCTGCGGCAACGGCGGCGGGAACAGCAACTGGGGCGGCTGCGGCTGCGGCGGCAATAATAACTGCGGCTGTTAAGAGGTCGTAAAATTTTCAGGGAAAATTATGGGTGCGAACCTGTGTTCGCACCCGTTTTTTTGCGTTTTAGTATTTTCTTTCAAAATAATCCAGAATTTGAAGAAAATGTTCCTGCAAACATTAAAAGAAATCTTGCATTTCTTGCTCAAAAGGTGTATGATATTCACCAATAGCAGAACCGGCGGTTCCACACATTTCGACAACGCTGTGGAGTCGGCGGGTTTTGTCACGTGCCGTTTGCGCTTCCATATCCGGGCATTGACCGCCTGGCAAAGTGTTTTCGGCGCACCGCATCCCGAGAGAGGCAAACAGGGGAACGGAAGACAAAACACTGTTTTAAGCGATTGCTGTTTAGGGAGGTCGAAATTTGAATGGGTAAATTTCTCAAACGTTCCGCACAAGGTGCGGAAGTCCCTCACGAGAAGCGGACTTCCAACCTTGAGACGGTGGTAATGCCGCTGCCGTCCAAGATCGTCGTTTCCATGAGCCAGCACATCGGCGCACCCGCTGCGCCTGCCGTGGCCAAGGGCGATCAGGTCTATGTGGGCACCGTGATCGGTAAGGCCGGCGGCTTTGTCTCCGCCGACATCCACTCCGGTGTTTCCGGCAAAGTCGATGGTATTACCACCATCACCGCGCCCAACGGCGCACCCCAGACCTGTGTGGTCATCATCCCCGATGGCGAGCAGAAGGTCGATCCCGCCGTCAAGGCACCCGAAGTTACTGATCTGAAGTCTTTCCAGGACGCCGTCCGCGCCAGCGGTCTGGTCGGTCTGGGCGGCGCCGGTTTCCCCGCTGCTGTGAAGCTGGCTCCCAAGAACATGGACGAGATCGATACTCTGGTCATCAACGCTGCCGAGTGTGAGCCTTATATCACCTCTGACAACCGCTGCATGCTGGAGGACACTCACTTTATCATGAGCGGTATCAAGGCCGTTATGAAGTACCTGGAGATCCCCAAGTGCATCATCGGCATTGAGGGCAACAAGCCCGAGGCCATTGCCAAGATGAAGGACGCCATCGACGTGCCCGGCATCGAGGTCAAGACTCTGCCCTGCCGTTACCCTCAGGGCGCTGAGAAGGTCCTGATCGAAAACTGCACCGGCCGTGAAGTTCCCTTCCCCGGCCTGCCCTCCGACGTGGGCGTCATCGTGATGAACGTGACCTCCGTTGCTTTCGTGGGCAAGTATCTGGAGACTGGTATGCCCCTGGTCACCAAGCGTCTGACCGTGGACGGCGACATCGTCAAGGAGCCCAAGAACGTGGAAGTTGTTATCGGCACTCCCGTTGAGGAGCTGCTGGAGTTCTGCGGCGGTCTGACCGAGGAGCCCGGCAAGGTTCTGTACGGCGGCCCCATGATGGGTAACTGCCTGGCTGACCTGTCCCAGCCCATCCTGAAGAACAATAACGCCATCCTGGCCTTCTCCAAGAAGATGGCCACCCTGCCCAAGCCCACCAACTGCATCCACTGCGGCCGCTGCACCAACGCATGCCCCCTGGGCCTGTCCGCTAAGGAGATCGTCGAGGCCTATGAGAAGGGCAATGTGGATCTGCTCAAGGAGCTCAACGCCGATCTGTGCATGAGCTGCGGCACCTGCTCCTTCGTCTGCCCCGCCAAGCGTCCTCTGGCTCCCTCCATCGCTCTGGCCAAGATCATGATGAAGAATGGAGGTAAGAAGTAATGGCAAATAAGCTGATCGTTACTGCTGCGCCTCATATCACCAGCGCAGACAGTACCCAGAAGATCATGCAGCGTGTCTGCCTGGCTCTGGTCCCCACTCTGATCGTTTCCGTCATCTGGTACGGCATCAGCGCTCTGATCCTGACTGCTGTTACCGTCGCCGCCTGCGTCCTGTTCGAGATGGGCTACTGCAAGCTGGTCGGCCGCGAGAATCCCACCGGTGATTTCTCCGCCGTTGTCACCGGCCTGCTGCTGGCCTTCAATATGCCCGCCGGTCTGCCCTGGTGGATGGCTATCGTTGGCTCCTTCGTGGCCATCGTGGTCGTCAAGCAGCTGTTCGGCGGCATGGGCTACAACTTCGCCAACCCCGCCATCGTTGGCCGTATCGCCATGGCTTTGGGCTATACCGGCGCCATGACCACCTATGTGTTCCCCAACAATGGCATCGATGCCTTTGCCTCCGCCACTCCTCTGGCTGTCGCCTCTGAGGTCGGCTCCGAGGGCTACCTGACCCTGCTGATCGGCCAGCACGGCGGCGTTCTGGGTGAGACCTGCGCCATTACCATCCTGCTGGGCGGTATCTACCTGATCTGGACCAAGGTCATCAGCCCCGTCATCCCCGTTACTTATCTGGCCACCGCCGCCGTGCTGAGCGTCTGCTTCGGCATGGACCCCATCTATCAGCTGCTGTCCGGCGGCATTATGCTGGGTGCTTTCTTCATGGCCACCGACTATGTCACCTCTCCCACTACCGATAAGGGCAAGGTCATCTTTGGTATCGGCCTGGGCATCATCACCATGCTGATCCGCCGCTTCGGCACCATGAACGAGGGCGTGTCCTTCGCCATTCTGCTGATGAACCTGGTCGTTCCCTACATCGACGTTCTGACCCGTCAGGACAAGCTGGGCATTGCCAAGGTCAAAAAGGGAGGTGCAGCCAAGTGAGCAACTGGAACAAGATTTTTAAGCCCATCGTAGTGCTGTGCGCCATCTGTATCGTCATCACCGGCGCTCTGGCCGCCACCAACAGCGTGACCGCTCCCATCATTGAGGAGGCTACCCGTGTCGCCCAGGAGAACGCCCGTAAGGAGCTGATCCCCGAGGCTACTTCCTTCACCCCCGTCGAGGGTATCTCCGTGGAGAACGTCTCCGACATCTATGTGGCTGACAACGGCGAGGCCGTTATCACCTGCCACGGCAAGGGCTACGGCGGCAACATCACCGTCATGGTCGCTTTCACCACCGACGCTGCCGTCAAGCAGATCAAGATCACCGAGCAGGCCGAGACTGCCGGTCTGGGCTCCAAGATCCAGTCCGAGGCCTCCTTCGCCGAGAGCTTCGCCGGGCTGCCCGCTGAGGACTTCACTGTTTCCGACATCGCCGCCATCTCCGGCGCTACCATTTCCAGCAAGGCCGTCACCGCAGCCGTCAACGCTGCCATCGACGCCTATGCTCTGATTCCTTGAAAGGCAGGTGAGTCAAGATGAGTAAAAACAGCAAGATGAAAATTTTAACCAACGGTTTTATCAATGAAAACCCCGTTCTGCGGCTCGTCCTGGGTACCTGTCCCACTCTGGCCGTTACCACCATGGCCGCCAACGGCATCGGCATGGGTCTGGCTGCCACCTTCGTTCTGATCTGCGCCAACGTGGTTATCTCCGCTCTGC
>SVLP01000056.1 GCA_015067895.1 Oscillospiraceae bacterium
GGGCCGCATCGCCAAAGAAATCCGTACCATCATCAAGACCGTCGCCCAGCGTGACGGCGAGAAGGTCACGGTCGAAATTGTCGATTAACGGGTATGCGTGGCGAGCAGTCGTCACGCATTTCTCGTTATTGCGACAATTGATAATTGAAAATGGAAAATTGATAATTGTGTCGTAATTTTCAACTTTCAATTATCAATTGTCAATTTGAATTAGGGAGGATATAGCTATGAGACTCCAATTTGTAGAAGCGGGCGAGATCGTGAACGTCCATGGACTCCACGGCGAGATCAAGGTGCTGCCCTGGGTGGACAGCCCCGAGGATCTGCTGGACTTTGAGCGGTGCCGCATCGCGAGAAAGGATTACGAGATCGAGCAGGTGCGGGTGCAGAAGACCTGCGCTCTGATGAAGTTGGTGGGCGTGGACACCGTGGAGGATGCCACAAAGATGCGTGGCAAGACCGTGCTGCTGTACCGGGAGGACATCGACCCGGAGGTCATCTTCGCCGCCGAGCTCATCGGTGTGGAGGTCTTCGAGAACGATGTGAAGATCGGTGAAATCGCCGAGGTGCTGGACTATCCCGGCAACTCCGTGTATGTGGTCAAGGGCGAGAAGTCCTACATGATCCCTGCGGTCAAGGCCTTCATCCTGAATACCGACATCGATGGCAACCGCATGGATGTCAAGCTGCTGGAGGGCATGGAAATCGATGCGGGTTGATATCATGACGCTGTTCCCGGAGACCCTGGGCGACGTCCTCTCCGAGAGCATCCTGGGCCGGGCCCAGGAGCGGGGCATCATCCGAATTGAAGCCCACCAGATCCGCGACTATACCGCCAACAAGCAGAACCAGACCGACGACTATCCCTACGGCGGAGGCCGGGGCGCGGTGATGACCGCAGATCCCCTCTACCGCTGCTGGGAGGCCATCTGCGACGAGGCGGGTGGGCCTGTGCATACCATATACATGAGCCCCTGCGGCCACACCTTCAAGCAGGCCGATGCCATCCGGCTGAGCAAGATGGAAAACATCGTCATCGTCTGCGGCCACTACGAGGGCATCGACCAGCGGTTCATCGACGAGTGCGTGGACGAGGAGATCAGTCTGGGCGACTTCGTTCTGACCGGCGGCGAGATCGCCGCTATGGCGGTGACCGATGCCATCTGCCGGATGGTTCCCGGTGTCCTGGCCGATCCTGAGTGCTTCGAGGACGAGAGCCACTACAACGGCCTGCTGGAATACCCCCAGTACACCCGCCCCGCCGTCTGGCACGGCCGGGAGGTGCCTGCCATCCTGGTTTCCGGCAACCACGAAAAGGTGCGCCAGTGGCGCAGAAAGCAGTCCCTGCGCCGAACCAGAGCGCGCAGACCGGACATGTACGAAAAGCTCGACCTCAGCTCCAAGCAGGATAAGAAGCTTCTGAAGGAGATGGAGGACGAAGATCATGCAGAATGCTGAATGCATAATGCAGAATAAATAGAACGACACCCGCCGAAAGATCGAATTTCGGCGGGTGTTTTGCATGTTAATTTTCAGCTTTCAATTTTTCATTGATCTCTCTGTACACCGTCATGCGCATGGTCAGATAACAGGCCAGTCCGCCGATGACATTGGAGATCGGCTCCGCCAGAAACACGCCGTTGACACCAAATCCCAGCCGGGGCAGCAGCAGGGTCAGGGGAGCCACGATGATGGCCTTGCGCAGGAGGGAGAAGGTGATGGCATGCTTGGCATCGCCCACAGCCGTGAAGGTGGTCTGACCGGCCAGCTGGAAGGCCATGAACACGAAGCCGAAGAAATAGATATTCAGCGCGCCCACACCGGCGGCGATGGTGGCGGCATCATCGGAGAAGATGGAGAACCAGAACCGGGGAAAGAGCACCACCAGAGCCCAGGCCAGGGTATTGTAAAGGGCTCCGATGAAGGTGTTGAACCGGATGCCGGACATGACCCGGCGGTAGTTCTTCGCGCCATAGTTGAAGCTGATGACGGGCTGGGCACCGTTGACGATGCCCGACAGGGGCAGCATGAAGATCTCCCGGACGGAGTTGACCACGGTCATGATGCCCACATACAGGTCACCGCCGTAAGCCTGAAGGGTGGAGTTGCAGGCCACCTGCACCAGACAGTTGGTGCCCTGCATGATGAAATTCGCCGTGCCCAGCTTGAAGATGTCCTTTGTAATGTCCCGGAGGATGCGTAGATTGGCGGGCCGCAGGGGAATGGTGACCCGCTTGCCGAAGAGGAACCGCAGCACCCACACGGCGGAAATGGCCTGGCTGATGACGGTGGCCAGGGCCGCACCGGCCAAGCCCATGTCGAAGACGAAGATGAAAATGGGATCCAGAACGATGTTCGCCGCCGCGCCGATGACGATGGACAGCATGCCGATCTTCGGGAAGCCCTGGGCGTTGATGTAGCCGTTGAGACCCGTGGCGGTCATGGAGAAGACCGTGCCCAGCAGGTAGATGTTTAAGTATTCCTTGGCATAGACATAGCTCTGCTCACTGGCACCGAAGGCGAAGAGGATGGGACGGCAGAAGACATATCCTGTGACGGTCAGGATCAGGGAGCTCGTCAGCAGCAGGGCATAGGAATTGCCCAGAATTTTTCCTGCCCGCTCCTCGTCGCCCGCACCCCGGGCCATGGAGAACAGCGGTGTGCCGCCCGTGCCGAACAGAGCCGTGAAGGCCATAATCAGCGTCACGATGGGAAAAGTCAGTCCCACGCCCGTCAGGGCAAGGGAATCGCCGTCGCCCATGTGTCCCAGATAGATCCGGTCTACCACATTGTATAGCAGCTGCACCAGCTGGGCGATCATCAGCGGCACCGCCTGGATGATGATGCATTTCCAGACCGGGCCCTTGGAAAAGTCGTTTGCTTTAGCCATAATCGTTCCTCCATTTCACTTCCTCTATTATAGCGCGAAATTGGGAGAAGGCAAGTGGTTGCTTTTTTCTCCCGCCGGGGGTACAATATAAGAAAAGGAGGCGGTCATATGGAGGACATCCAGAAGCTGAAGCAGTGGATCGGGGAGAGTAAGCGCATCGTCTTTTTCGGCGGCGCAGGCGTATCGACGGAATCCGGCATCCCGGATTTCCGGAGCGTGGACGGACTTTATAACCAGAAATTCGATTACCCGCCGGAGCAGATCATCTCCCACACCTTCTTCGTCCGGCGGCCCGAGTATTTCTACCGGTTCTACCGGGAGAAAATGCTGCCCCTGGGCTTCGAGCCGAATATCACCCACAGGGTGCTGGCTCGTTGGGAGAGAGAAGGGAAGCTCAGCGCCGTGGTGACCCAGAACATCGACGGGCTCCACCAGAAGGCGGGCAGCAAGCGGGTTTATGAGCTCCATGGCTCCGTCCTGCGTAATTACTGCCAAAGCTGCGGAAAATTCCACAGCGCGGAATTCGTCAAGAACAGCAAGTCCGTGCCCCGCTGCGACTGCGGCGGCATCGTCAAGCCCGACGTGGTGCTCTACGAGGAGGGCCTGGATCAGGACACCATCGAGAAGGCCGTCACCGCCATCTACCGCGCCGACCTGCTGATCGTGGCAGGCACCAGCCTGACGGTCTATCCGGCGGCAGGACTCATCAACTACTACCGGGGAAACCGCCTGGTGCTCATCAACCGGGACGCAACGCCCTATGACCGCCATGCGGATCTGGTGTTCCATGAAAGCCTGGGCGAGATCTTCTCGCAATTGTAAGCAGCAAAAAGACCCGCTCCGATGCTTCGGAGCGGGTCAGCTTTATCCGCGCTTGTTCTTGTGATACAGGATCATCAGCCCCTTCAGCAGCAGCTCCGGGTCAACGATCATCTCATGACGACAGTGGGGCGCAATGACGGTGGAAAGTCCTCCGGTCATGACAACCGTGCATGTTTGGCCCAGCTGGGCTTCGATGCGGTCGATCATGCCGTCCACGCCTGCGGCGTTGTGGTAGATGATGCCGTTTTGCATGCATTCCACCGTATTTCTGCCGATGGCATGCTTCGGCGGATCCAGGCTGATGTGGGGCAGCTGGGCCGTGCCGCCTGCCAGAGCGTTCAGGGATACCATCACACCGGGGACGATCATGCCGCCGATGAAGGTCTTGGTCTCGTCCACCACGCCCACGGTGGTCGCTGTGCCCATGTCGATGGTGATGAGGGGAACGGGATAGTTGTTGACCGCCGCTACGGCATCCGCCACCCGGTCGGCGCCCAGGGCGCCGGGATTGTCGATGTTGATCCGCAGGCCGGTCTTGATGCCGGGGCCCACCACCACGGCCCGCCTGCCGGTGAGCTGCTCGACCGCCGGACGGACGTTCATGGTCACGATGGGAACCACCGAACAGATGATGGCTCCCTCCAGCGCTCCGTCTTTGATGCCCCGGAATTTCAGCACCGAGCGGATGCGCACCAGGTATTCCATCTCCGTGGCACTGCGATCCGTCGCCATCCGTTCCAGGAAGAGGATCTGATCCCCCTCGATGCCGCCCAGGACGATGTTGGTATTGCCGATGTCCACAGCCAGGATCATGGGGTTACCTCCCCATGAGCCGGGCCTTCTCCAGCGTGGCGCAGAGGGCTCCGGTCACCGCCGTGGCCGCCAGCATCTCAAAGACCGCGTTGACGCCTACGAAGGTGCAGATGAACACGATCACGTTCCGGCCCGCCATCACATCGGTCAGATACTGGGTATCACCAAAAAGCAGCACCAGCGCACCCATGAAGAGCACGGTATTGAGAAGGGCCGCGAAGAAGCCCGCGATGCCGCCGGCGATGCCAGCCTTGGCGAATTTCCGGGCAGCCTTGTAGATCAGACCTACCAGGAAGCCCGTCACCAGCCGGGGCACGAACCGCTGGACAAAGGCGAAAAAGGGATTGATGTCGAACAGGATCACGCCCATGGCGCTGCTGCCGCCGATGCCGAGACATTGCAGAAAGCTCGTCATGCCAAACACCGCGCCCAGCACCGCGCCCCCCACGGGGCCCAGAGCCGCAGCGCCCACGGCAACGGGGATCATGTTGAAGCTGATCGCCAGAGGGCCGATGTTCAGATAACCCAGGGGTGTCATGCTCAGAACCATCAAAATCGCGGTCAATAATCCCAGAAGTGTCACGTTCCGGGAACGATTGCCAGTTTTCATAGATATTCCTCCTTGCTGTCGTTCCCCGACTGGCGGGGATACAATGCGTCTCTATTGTAGCACAAATATGCAAAAAATCCATATCTTTTTGTGAATTCGTGTGCTATAATATTGTACAAACAACCATCCGGAACGGTCATGACCGTTCCACACCATATACAAGGAGATCGAAATATGCTCAAAAACAAGACCATCGTCCTGGCTGTTACCGGCTCCATCGCCGCCTATAAGATCGCGAACCTTGCCTCCATGCTGAAGAAGCTCCATGCGGATGTGCAGGTGCTGATGACCGCCAACGCCACCAATTTCATCAATCCCATCACCTTCGAGACCCTCACCGGCAACAAGTGTCTGGTGGACACCTTTGACCGGAATTTCCAGTATTCCGTTGAGCATGTGGCTCTGGCTAAGCGGGCGGATGTGGTGCTGATCGCTCCCGCCTCCGCCAATGTCATCGGCAAGGTGGCAAACGGCATTGCCGACGACATGCTGACCACCACGGTCATGGCCTGCAAGTGTCACAAGATCGTCTCCCCTGCCATGAATACCCAGATGTTTGAAAATCCCATCGTCCATGACAATCTGCAGAAGCTGGAGCGGTTCGGCTACGAGGTCATCCAGCCCGCCCACGGGTACCTGGCCTGCGGCGACACCGGCGCGGGCAAGATGCCGGAGCCCGAGACACTGCTGGCCTATATTCTGAAAGAAGCCGCCTATGAGAAGGATCTGACCGGCAAGAAGATCCTGGTCACCGCCGGTGCCACCCGGGAGTCCATCGACCCGGTGCGTTTCATCACCAATCACTCCTCCGGCAAGATGGGCGTGGCTCTGGCCAAGGCCGCCATGCTCCGGGGCGCAGAGGTCACCCTGGTGGCCGCCCACATGGAGACCAAACCTCCCATGTTCGTGAATGTGGTGAGCGTCAAATCCGCCCAGGACATGTTCGACGCGGTCACCAGCCGGGCCCCTGAAATGGACATCATCATCAAGGCCGCCGCCGTCTCCGACTACACCCCGGCCACCGTGGCGGACTCCAAGATGAAGAAGAAGGACGGCGAGCTGTCCATCGAGCTCAAGCGCACCCAGGATATTCTGAAATATCTCGGAGCGAACAAGCGGGAAGGCCAGTTCCTCTGCGGCTTCTCCATGGAGACCGACAATGTCATCGAAAACTCCCGGAAAAAGCTCCATTCCAAGAACTGCGACATGATCTGCGCCAATTCCCTGCGCACTGCCGGGGCGGGCTTCGGCGTGGATACCAACATCATCACCCTCATCACCGCAGATGGCGAAACCGAGCTGGAGCTCATGAGCAAGGACGCGGCGGCACACGAGATTTTGACCGTCATCCGGGACAAAATGGCTTGACGCAACTTCAGGTTGCCGGAATGCGATACAGGGTTGGTGGACGAAGTGCCCAACCTTTGCTAACATGAGGATACAATCCAAAAAAAGGAGGAATCATCATGTCATTTGCAGACCGACTTAAGGAATACCGAAAGGATCGGGGCTTCTCCCAGGAAGACCTTGCCGACCATCTGGGTGTCAGCCGTCAGGCCATCGGAAAGTGGGAGCAGGGACAGGCCTATCCCGAGGTGGAGAAGCTGCTTGCTCTTTGTGAAGCATTGCAGGTGTCCATGGATGCCCTGATGGCGGACGAGCTGCCGGAGGGCTGCCGCCCATCCACGCCCGCCCCCGCCGAGAGCATCCTGATCCTGGCGGAAAACGGGATCCATCTGGTTCGCTGTATCAGTGTTATGTGCTCCAAGCCCTACAAAAGCCGCATCCTGGAGCCCAAATACGCCCTCTTCGGTGTCACGGGCTACACCCCCTTCTGGGGGCAGCACAACGTGCTTCTGGGCTGGTACGCCGACGAGGAGTCGATCCAGAAGGAGATCAAAGCCATCCAGCAGGCCATGCGGTGCGGGAGATCCGAGTACACCCTGCAATATGCGGTCAAAGTCCGCCGCCGCTGGGGACGGATCGAGATCGTCGAATAACGAAAAAGAGCAGGTCAGGCCTGCTCTTTTTTGCGTTTCAAATTTTCCCAAATCAGGATGCCGCCCGACATGGTCACCAGGCCTGCGCCGATCAGAATGGCGCAGTTGCGGAAGAACTCCTGGGGCAGCACCCGGATGATCTGGTCGGCATTCCAGTCGAAGATCCAGTTGGTCTTCCCCGGGAAGAAGATGCTGTGGAAGATGACGAAGGCCCGGTCGAAATCCATGGCCGCCAAGGCTCCGATGACGACCGGCGCGACCAACGCGAGCACCGCCGCCCAGAAGGGGGCAGAGTGCTTCCCCAGACGGTAGGGGCCCCACCTTTTGCGCATCGCGAACAGCACCGCCAGAATGGCCGCGGAGCCGATCAGGATCATCGCATTCAGTTCAAACAGAACTCTACAGTCCGCAAAATGATGCTCCGCCTCATGGGAGCAGGCCATCACGCCGGTGCCGAAGGGCTTCCCCGGCAGGGTCAGGTAGTCCAGAACTTCATCATAGGCCTGACGGATCTCCGTCTCAGAAAAGCCGCTGCGCTCCGCCAGATCATAACCATCGATGTGGGCGTAGTAGAAGGGCCGGATGTAGATGGGCAGAGCGATGGATGCGGTCAGAAGAAAGAGAAATACACACACCGCGCAGAGCACGGACAGCAGTCGTTTTTTCATATGGTTCCTCCTGAAAGATCAGATGCGATCATTCTACCATACCCGCCCCCAAATGTAAATTCCACTTTTTCCTTGTAAAAAATGCCATCCGTTGGTATACTGGACATACCACGAGAAACGAGGGAACGCCATGAAAGAACGAATGCTCCTGGAGGCCGCCACCACCCTGGGCTACCGGCTGGCCATGTCCGGTGCGGAGACCTACCGGGTGGAGGAGACCATACTGCGCGTCTTGCAGACCTACGGCTACGAGGCCGAGGCCTTCGCCATCCCCAACTGTCTGATCGTCAGCATCATCACGGAAAACGGCGACCCCATCACCCGAATGCGCCGCATCGGCCCCCACGGCAACGACCTGGACGCGGTGGAGGTCTACAGCAACCTCAGCCGCGCCATCTGCAACCGAAAGCCCGACCCGTTGGAGCTGGGCAACTGGCTGCAGCTGGTGGAGCGGGACTACCGGCGGACATACAGCGTCCCGGTGCTTGCCATCGGCTTCTTTCTGTCGGCCTTTGGCTTCTGCTTCACCTTCAGCGGCACCTTTGCCGATGCACTGGGTGCGGGACTGTGCGGTCTGATCGTCATGGCGGTGGACGAGCTGATGGAGCGGCTCAAATCGACGCAGTTTTTCCGCACCATCATCGGTGCCTTCGCCATGGCTCTGTTCGCCTATTTCATCCACCATATGGGCCTGATCCAGAACGCCGACGCCACCATCATCGGCGCCCTGATGCTGCTTGTCCCCGGACTGCTCTTCACCAATGCCATGCGCGATGTGATGTACGGCGACACCAACTCAGGACTCAACCGGGTGGTGCTGGTTCTGCTGATCGCCGTGGCCATCGCCCTGGGCACGGCCGCCGCGCTGAAGCTGTCCGTGGACTGGTGGGGAATCCCCACGGGTGCGGGCTTGGCGGACTACGGCCCCGTGATGCTGAACATCGGAGCCTTCATCGGCTGCATCGGCTTTTCCATCTACTTCAACATCCACGGCCCCGGCATGATCGTCTGCGGCATCGGCGGTATCCTGACCTGGAGCACCTACCTGCTGGCACTGCATCTGGGGGTGGGTGTGGTCTTCGCCAACCTGCTGGGCGGCATCGTGGCCTCCGTCTATGCCGAGATCATGGCAAGAGTCCGCCGGTTCCCGGCCATCAGCTATCTGGTCGTGTCGCTGTTCCCCCTGCTCCCCGGCGCGGGCGTCTACTACACCATGGCCCACGCAGTGGAGGGCGACATGTCCGCCTTCGCGGACAAGGGCTTCGAGACGGCGGCCATCGCCGGTGCCCTGGCCCTGGGCATTCTGCTGGTGTCCACGGCCTTCCGGATCTGGAGTAATTATGTGATGCGGAGAAAAGCCGCATAAATTGCAAAATGCTTATCGCCTTGAGTCAGCAAAGCACCCTTTTGCCTCCCTCCAAGAGGGAGGGGGACCGCGTCAGCAGTGGAGGGAGTGTCCTAAAAGAGAACACTGTACTTCTATTTTAGGACACTCCCCCAGTCAGCGAAGCTGACAGCCCCCCTCTCAGAGGGGGCCTAGAACCGTTCTTTTCCTATTGCTGAGTAAAGCCGATAAGCATTAATTGCAAAAATCCCGCTCGAAAGAGCGGGATTTTTCAGTCTGTCAAAGAACCCCTGTTTTCTCGAAAGGAAAACAGGGGTTTTGGTATAGAAAATTGGAAAACAGTTGTCCAGAAATAAAAATAAGGAGTTCTTCCAACTCCAGTTTGCCAGCTTTTTCAG
>SVLP01000012.1 GCA_015067895.1 Oscillospiraceae bacterium
TGGGGACTTCAAAAATGGCGTGGTCGCTGTCGATCTCAATGTAGTCGAGGATGTGGTCGGCACTGCATCGGATGGCCGTCCACTTTGCCAGCTGCTTTTCGGGGTAGACCACCTCGTCGGCACCGTTGCGCAGGAGGAATTTCTCCTGGACATCGGTGGCGGCCCGGGAGATGACCATTCTGGCGCCCAGCTCCTTGAGCAGGCTGGTGGTCTCCAGAGAACTCTGGAAATCATCTCCGATGGCCACGATGCACACATCGTAATTGTCCACGCCCAGGCTGCGGAGGAACTCCTCGTTGGTGCTGTCGCCGATCTGGGCCCCGGTGGCGTAGGGCAGGATCTCCTGCACCAGCTCCTCCTTGTGATCCACCGCCATGACCTCGTGGTTCAGCTCCCGCAGCTTCATGGCGATGTGCTTTCCAAACCGGCCCAGGCCGATGAGCAGGATCGATTTCATGGTTTTTCCTCCTTATCCCACGGTGATCTTCTCCAGCGGCAGTCTGGAGAGGGTGTTTTTGTTGGCGGAAAGGGTGGCGAAGATCAGGGTCAGGCCGCCGACCCGGCCCAGGAACATCAGACTGATGAGGATCAGTCTGGAAACGGTGTGAAGCGACGGCGTGATGCCCAGGGTCAGACCCACGGTGCCGATGGCGGAGGCCGTTTCAAAGAGGCAGGTCAGCATCGGCAGATTCTCTATGCGGCTGATGACCATGCCGCCCAGCAGGAACAGTGTCAGATACATCAGCAAAACGGCGATGGCATTTTTCACCGTCTCGTCTGCGATCCGCCGTCCGAAGAACCGTCCGTTTTCCCGCTTGCGGAAGACCGCCACGGTGCAGGCCAGCAGCACCGCAATGGTGGTGGTCTTCATGCCGCCTGCGGTGGAGCCGGGGCTGCCGCCGATGAGCATGAGCCCGATGGTGATGGTCTGGCCGGTCTCGCTGAGGGCGGTCAGGTCAGCGGTATTGAAGCCCGCCGTTCTGGGGGTCACCGACTGGAACGCCGACAGCAGGATCCGCCTGCCCATGGGCTCTGCGGAGAACTCGAAAAAGAAGAAATACAGTGCAGGAACCAGAAGCAAAACGCTGGTGGAGGCCAGGATCACCTTGCTCTGCATCCGGTAGCGCCGGATGTGGAAGCCGTTCTCCCGGATGTCCTGCCAGGTCAGAAAGCCGATGCCGCCGATGACGATCAGGAACATGATGGTGATGTTCACCACCGCATGGTCTGCGTAGGCGGTCAGGGAGGAATAGGGGCTGTTGGTACCCATCAAATCGAAGCCTGCGTTGCAGAAGGCGGAAATGGAATGGAAAATTCCCAGCCAGATGCCCTTCAGCCCGTATTCCGGGACGAACACCGCCATCAGCACCGTGGCTCCCAGCAATTCAATGAAGAAGATGCCCTTCAGGATAAATCCTGTAAACTTCACGATACCGCCCACATGATGGGCAGAGATGGCATCCTGCATGGTGCTGCGCTGCATCAGGGAGATCCGCTTGCCGGAGGCCATGGCGATGGCCGCAGCCACGGTGACCACGCCCATGCCGCCGATCTGGATCAGCAGCAGGATCACCGCCTGCCCGAACACCGACCAGTGGGTGGCCGTGTCATACACGATCAGACCCGTCACGCAGACGGCGGAGGTAGAGGTGAACAGACAGTCCAGAAAGGGAGTCCAGGTTCTCCCATTGCTGGAAATGGGAAGCATCAGCACCACAGCCCCCGCCAGGATCACCAGCGCGAAGCCGGACAGGATGATCTGCGCCGACGAAAGCCGCCGCCGATGAAAGGCCTCCCACATACTGCCGCCTCCTCTCCTTTTCTTACCTATATCATACTCGAAAGGGTATAAAGAGGGTGTTAAGGCTCATAAGGGCGGTGTTAAGATTGTATAAAGAAATCCCTCCGGTGGCTCGGAGGGATTTCATCAGCGGTATCCATCTTTCAGGTCAGCAATCTCGCCCATGTCGGGAACCATGAGTTCCTGGCTCGGATGGAAGCTGAGGAAGAAGATCAGAACTGGCAGCAAACCATGTAAGTCATAAACCCAGGGCGGGGTGCCGAAAAACCGGTACCCCGCCCGTTCTCATTAAGTTCGTTCTCTGGGTCGGCAACAAGCGGCCGATCAAGCGTCGGCTGTTTGATGCATATATTGAGCAGGTTTAAAGGTTATTTGCCATGCGTGATTCATTGGGCCAGAGCCTTTTCCTAGATCCAGCATAGCCGCAAGCGCACCGGAAATATAATCTTTTGCTGATTGAATGGAGGCAGGCAGATCACATCCCTTCGCCAGATTGGAGGCGATAGCAGAAGACAGGGTACAACCCGTACCGTGGGTGTTCGGGTTGCTGATCCGTTTGCCATGGAACCACTGAATGCCATTTTTGCTGTAAAGAAGATCGTTGGCATCGAAAATACTGTGGCCGCCCTTTAGGAGAACAGCGCAGCCGCATTCTTCGTAAATCGCCTTTGCAGCGGCGATCATATCATTTTCGTCACGAATGGTCAGACCGGACAGTACTTCTGCCTCCGGGATATTGGGCGTTGCAAGGGAAGCAAGAGGCAGAAGCCTTTCTTTCAATGTTTTCACTGCCGTAGACTGCATCAGATCCGTTCCGCTGGTGGATACCATCACAGGATCAACTACGATGTTTTGTGCGTTCCAAAAAATAAGTCTGTCCGCAATTGTTTCGATCAGGGAAGCATTGGATACCATACCTATTTTTACTGCATCAGGACGGATATCATCGAAGATCATATCAATCTGCTGCTGTAAAAACTCTGGAGTTACCTCCGTTATTGCTGTTACGCCGGTCGTGTTCTGCGCCGTCAGTGCGGTGATGGCACTCATGGCATAAACACCATTCATGGTCATTGTTTTCAGATCGGCCTGAATACCGGCGCCTCCGCTGCAATCACTGCCAGCGATGGATAATGCTGTTTTCATAATACATTCTCCTTTTGTATAGCGATACAAGGTGGTGCCCCCAATGTACCGCTTGTGTTTTATTGATATTTAGATATTTTCTGTTCTATTGTCAGAATATCGCCGTCGGGACGGTAAACTACTTTGATGTATGCCGATACCTTGGGCGCACCAGAACGGACAGCCACTTTCGGTAATACCTGAATTGCAATGCTTGCGCTCATACAATTTCCTCCCAATTCAAGATGATTTCATCTGCGATACACTCGATGGTCTGCCAGTTTTTTGCGGCACTGTCATCGTATACTCCAACCACATAGTATCCTGCGCTTTTAGCAGTTTGTACGGCATACAATGCGTCTTCGTATACGGCAATCTCTGCCGGGGCAGCAGTCAGTCTTTTGGCTGATTCATGGTAGACAAGTGGGCATCTCTTTCCGGCTCCTACCGTTTCGCATGAAAGCAGAAATTCAAAAAAGTCGCGGACTCCCAGACGAGTCAGACAGGCTTCCATGAGATGCTCTGCCGTTGCGGAGGCAACACACATCCGGCCACCTTTGTTATGTAACATCTGAAGGTATTCCCGCACACCGGGTTTCAATGGAATGTCATTGCGGTAGTGTGCATCCATCATGGCGTTCATCTCTGCTTCCGGGTCACCGGTCAAACCAAATTCCCGCTGAAACAGTGCTGCGGATTCAGACATGGTCATGGGCTTGATCTGTTCCAGAATTTCCTCCGGAATCTGTTTTACACCCTTGCTGTTTAGATATTCAGATGCAAGGTTTTTCCAAAAGATCATGGAATCGATCAGTGTCCCGTCCATGTCAAAGATGGCGAAGTTCTTATCCATGGGCAATCATTTCTTTCGCAAGGGCGAGAAGTTCAGCGGTTGCCTTGCCGGGATCTTCTGCGGCAAAGATCGCAGATACCACTGCAACACCATCCACGCCGCTGCCACACAGGGCCATCAGATTCTTGCCGTTAATGCCACCGATGGCAACCACAGGGATAGATACTGCGCTGCTGATTTCTTTCAGTTTTTCCACAGTCAGATTCCGGGCATTCTTCTTGGTGCTGGTTCCAAATACCGCACCAACACCGATGTAGTCAGCTCCGGCATTTTCTGCGGCAATGGCTTCTTCTACGGTTCCTGCGGAAATGCCCAGTATTCTTTCCGATCCGATCAGACTGCGGATGTCCCGACCTCTGATGTCGGACTGGCCCACATGAACACCGTCGGCATCAATGGCAAGGGCAATTTCTACGCTGTCATTGACCACATAGGGAACCTTGTGCTGGGCGCACAGAGCTTTCAGCTTTGCCGCTTCCGCTTCAAAGAGGACAGCATCCAGATCCTTTTCCCGAATCTGTAAGAAGGTTGCACCGTTTTTCAGCACATCCTCACAGACAGAAAGCAAGGACTGACCCTCTTTCAGCCAGCTTTGGTCTGTTACCGCATAGAGCAACATTCCCTGGCGGATCTCATCTTTTGTGAATTTCATAGCGTACTCCTTGTCTCAGTTGTTCTTGTGTCAGATTGAAAACTGCGTCAATCAGGTCATTACGGAAGGTTGCATTGCCGGTACCATTGCGAAGCCGCTTTGCTTCTGCGATTTCACCGCTGATGCCCATGGCTGCCATAGCGCTGCAGGTCGCCAGAAAAGCGTCGTTACAGGCTCCGCAAAAGGCACCGATCAACGATGTCAGCATACAGCCGCTGCCTGTAATTCGTGCCATCGCAGCACAGCCATTACGCAACACACAGCTACTCTTTCCATCAGAGATAACATCGATTTTTCCGGAAATAGCAATAACCGTATTCAGCTTTCCTGCTAATTCCTCTGCCATGGAAACCGCCGCAGGAAGATTCCCTTCTGTGATTTCGTCCAGACTGCTGACATCCACGCCGCTGCCAGTAGTCTGCTGTCCTGCCAGATAGCGAATCTCCGAGGCATTGCCCCGAATAACGGTGAAGTGGACTTCTTCCAATAATTTCTTCACTGCATCCCGGCGAAGCTGTGTTCCTCCGGCTCCCACAGGATCGAGGATCACTGGTTTCCCCAGTCGGTTAGCCTCTTTGCCTGCGAGCAACATGGAATCAATCTTGTCAATGGCTCCCATGTTGCATACCAATGCTTGAACACCGGCTACTGCTTCCTCTACTTCCAGAGGATGGCTTGCCATGGTAGGACTGCCACCGGAAGCCAAAATGATGTTGGCACAGTCATTGACGGTGACAAAATTGGTGATGCACTGAACCAGAGGCTTTTTCTCCCAAATTTGTGCTAATGCGTTTTCAAATTCCATACTCACCGCTCCAATTCTGCCAGAAACCGATCCAGAACCTTGGCACGCTTTAAGATCAGCAGCACCATTACGCCCATGATTCCGCCTACCACCGCAGAAGGGGTGTAAAAAGGGATGTAGTATAGGGGCGACTGGGCATCCAGTCCATAGAACCACTTCATCAGTGGATAAGAAGCCAGCGCACCGATGATTCCGGTTCCGATGATTTCACCAACACAGACCAGATAGATGTTTTTGGTTTTCTTCCACAGCAGACCGCCAAGGATGGGGCCAAAAACTGCACCTGTGACTGCTTGAATCGTTCTGCCGGACATCATGCGCATAATGCCGCACAGAAACGCACTGAGGCAGGCCCACCAGGGACCCAGGAATACTGCTGCCACCACATCCACAAAATGCTGAAACGGGGCCATTGCCGGAAAATACACAAAGGTGTTTAATACAAATGCCAAACTTGCAAAGATGGCACATAGCACCATCTTTTTGATATTCAATCTTTTACTCATACGAACTCCTTTACAAAGCAGGAAACGGGCTGTACGCAGCGACGCTTCCAAAAATGGGCGCAGTTATTCCGTAAATAACCGCATGGAAGTTCGGTCGATGCTTACTGGCACCCTCTCACGCCGGAACACGGCTTCCCATCGCTACAGTACAAGACTCAGGGCGCTCCCCCTCAATCCGCTTCTCCTTTCTCAAAGGTATGAAAATACAGGAGGATACCGTTTGTGGTATCCTCCTGCAATAGAGTAAAATTATTTCCTACGGCGGCATTATCCACATCAGGTATAAGGGTCGAAGGCGATTCCTTCCTCTCAGCCTGTCAAAACAAGCTCCCCTGCATGTTCAGTTGTAATACGAATTCTTGGTTAAATGTTTAAGAGCTTTCCGAGGATAAATTGTGCCAGAAAAGGCCGAGGACGACGGTGGGCTGTCGCCCACCTAGGACGAGAACGCATTATGGCGCAATTTAGACCGGAAAGAATGAAACAGTTTCATCAAGAGTTCGTATAAAATAAAAACAGGAGACAACCCTTATGGTGCCTCCTGTAAAAAAATCCTTGTGTAATGACTTCCTACGGCGGCATTATCCGCATCAGGTTAAAGGGTCGAAGTTTGATTACTTCCTCTCAGCCTGCTAACACAAGCTCCCCTGTATTTATTTCAATTAATATTATATACCCATTCATTCAAAAATGCAATAGGTACAAGAAAAATAGTTATTGGAGGGTGCAAAAGACAAAGTGTATGAATAATTCTATAAGAGTAATGCCGGTATTATTTGTAAAAACGAAGTTGTGTGTCCACCAAAATTAGAAATACGGCATTACTTTACTTTCGGCATTATTCTGAAAAAGCCGAATTCGGCTTTTCCAGAAGAGTTTCTATGCAACCGTGGAATGTGTTGCCCGCGGCCTGGATCCCCTGACCACAAATCTTGAGGATGCAATCAGGCAGATTCTGAAGTATTATGAGCCCATAATCGTAGATGCATCCAAGCGCATAGTCCGAACCGACAGAGCATCTCCGCGACCAGATACAATAATTTTATCCAGGGCATTCCCAGAGCTTGGGGAAGGCCTTCGGGCTGACAAGCCCGAGCAGAGAATGTAATCATCATTCCGGCTCCACTCGAATATCATCAACATGTAAAAAGTTACCACAGGAAGGAGAAGGCAGTATGTACACGACTGTAAAGCTTATCAAAGTAGAGGACAATCAGACGATCACCAGGGATGCGTATGTCGATTTCTTCTACGAATTGCAGCAAGGTGTTCTGCTTTCCCTGAAAGAAGACGGAAAACTGAGCGAGATGCAGTACCGGAATGCTGAAGAGACTCTGAAGGAACAGCGCAGAGCAATCGTACGCGCAAAAATTGAAGGAGGAACCACTTCTTGATCAAAGTTGCCAGCTATTGTCGTGTATCGACAGATCGTGAAGACCAGGCAAACTCCTTTGAATCCCAACAGAAGTTTTTCCGAGAATATATAGAGAGACACCCGGATTGGGAGCTCTACGAGGTATATGCCGATGAAGGCATAACTGGTACATCTACAAAAAAGCGAACGCAGTTTAACCGCATGATCAACGATGCTTACGCAGGGAAATTCAAGTTGATCATCACCAAAGAAGTCAGCAGATTTTCCCGAAACCTGCTGGATACGATCGCCTACACCAGAGAACTGAAATCTCTTGGTATAGGCGTTATTTTTATGAACGACGGATTCACCTCTCTTGATCCAGACTCGGAACTGAGATTGTCCATCATGGGCTCAATCGCCCAGGAGGAAAGTCGAAAGACCTCATCACGGGTCAAATGGGGGCAGGCTCGCCAGATGGAACGAGGTGTCGTCTTCGGCACTTCCTTACTTGGCTACGATGTCTGCGATGGCAAGCTGACCATCAATCCGGAAGGCGCCCATATCGTCAGACTCATTTTTCACAAATATGGGGTGGAGAAAAAGGGAACATCTGTCATTGCAAGGGAACTCCGGGAGGCAGGTTTCAAGACCTACAGTGACAATGTGATCTGGAGCAGCAGTCATATCGTTAAGATCCTGCGCAACGAGAAATACGTTGGCGATCTGGTTCAAAAGAAGACGATCACCCCTGATTATCTCTCTCATACCAAAAAGTACAACAGAGGCGAGGAAGAGTTGATTACCATCAAGGATCATCACGAACCCATCATTGAGCGCGAGCTTTGGGACACTGTTCAGGAAGAACTGGAGAAGCGCAATCGAAATAACAGCAAATCCTCTGGTCACTCAAACCGATATGTATTCTCGGGGAAAATCATCTGTGGAGAATGCGGTGCTCGATTTGTTTCCCGAAGCAAGACCCGAAAAAGCGGTACATCCTATATGCGTTGGGGGTGCTATACCGCTTCATCTCAGGGGAAAAAATCGGTAGACATCCAGGGAAACCTGATCGGCTGTGACATCGGTAAAACGATCCGTGACGATTTGGCCATGGCTGCCCTTACAAGGGCGATCAAAAGCATACCGGTGGACTTCAATTGGATCATCCAGAACCTTTCAAATATCGTAAACGCCGCTATCAGCGCCAGTGATGACCCTATGGACGATGCTCAGAAGCTCCAAAAGCAGATCCAGCAGATTATGAAGAAAAAAGAGGCCACCATTGATGCCTTTGTTTCCGGAGCCATTACCCGGGAGGAGCTTCAGCATATGAAGAGCCTGTACGACGAGAGACTCGCGCCTCTCAATGAGCGTCTGCAGGCCTGCAAGAAAGCAAAAAAGCCCACTTTGGCTCAAATTCAATCTGATATCCAAAAACAGATCAAATCCATCGTCACATGCAGACGGGCTGCGGAGCCCTACTATAAAGCACTTCTGGAAAAGGTCATCATTCAAAAGGACGGAACCTTCCAGATCAGCCTCAATCACATTCCACAGGTCTGGCATTTCGAACTTCAATATCACAAAACCAGCCAGGAAGAAAAATAATGTAGATTTTTGCGTTACATTTTAAGCACTTTCGGAGTGTAATGGGATAGCGGAACTTCCATACTAACATCTGCTGCCGCCCAGCTGGGCATATGTGCTGGCTCGGTTGGAGGAGCTGCGGCGGCTGAAAGCGGCAGAAAACGAGGGGTGTCATAACAACTCCTCTGTTTCACCCCTTTTTGACACCGTTTCCCATAATTTACCAGCCGAAAAACCGTTGCGGTGCAACGACTTTTCGGGTCGGTGCCATAATGACCCCTCCGTACCGATGTCGGTCAGCAGCCCCTTGAGCTCGTCGAAGGGCATGGAGTAGCGCTGGCTCAGGTAGCGCATACTGGCACCCAGCTCCCCGTCGGGGCCGCCGTACTGGCTGATGATGATGGCGGCCAGCCGGGGATTGGGCTTGTCGATCTTCACGGGGTACTGGAGCTTCTTATCATAGATAAACATACTTTAACCCTCCCGATTGGCGCAGTATTCCCAGGGCCAGGGATCGTCCAGCCACCGGTATGGCCCTTCCTGGGCGTGCATGTGGTTTAAGGGGCCGCACTGCTCCTCATAGAGCCTGCGCAGCTTCCCGTACATCTGCTGATAGCTCCGGTAGAGCTCCAGGGCTTCGGCATCGTCCCGGTGGGTATCCAGATACAGTGCCAGCTCCTGGACAGCGAAGTTCACAGTCTGAAGCTGGCTGAGCAGGGTATCGGGCTTGAGCTGGTCGTTGACCATGCCCAGGAAGGGCAGATCCAGCCCCGGATACAGGGTGCCCCGGATCAGGGCCTTCCGGGCCTCATACTTGGGCGGATCCACCTCCTGGAAAGGTACATAGGGATTCGCCAGGGGTGCCTGGGCGGGCAGCAGGCCGGTATGGCCCTGGGGCATCTGCCGCTGGGGCCGTTTGCTTCTTGGTTTCACGCAGCATTCCTCCTGTTCCATAGTCGAAGCATCGCTTCGGGGTATCCTATGTTTCGCCATGGGATCTGGTTCATCTTCCGACGCGATCGCGCATAGACTGGCCCAAGGACAAGGAGGGGTATTATGGACACTCGGGAATTTCTGCGGCGGTATGCCTATGTCTATCTGTATGTGGTGGCCTTCTTTCTGGGCTGCGCGGGGCTGCTGCTCCATTCGGTGGAGACGGCAGGGGAGATGACCCCCTTTGCAGCGCACCCTGTCATTGTCATCGACGCAGGCCACGGCGGCATGGACGGGGGCACCACGGGGATCGCCGGAACGGCTGAGGACGAGGTCAACCTGTCCATTGCCAAGCGGTTGGAGGCTCTGCTGTCGCTGATGGGGTATGAGACCCTCATGACCCGCACCACCGCCGAAAGCATCGCCACAGAAGGGGAGACCATCCGCGCCCGGAAGCAGTCCGACCTGCGGAACCGGGTGGAGCTGGTGAACCGCCAGGCGTCAGCCGTCCTGGTCAGCATCCACCAGAACCATTTCCCCGACCCCCAATACGCCGGGCCCCAGGTCTTCCATACGGAACATGCAGCCGAGCTGGCGAAGGCCATGCAGACCGCCCTGACCGCTGCCCTGAAGCCCGGCAGCAAGCGCGCCGCAAAGCCAGTGGCGGGGGTCTACCTCATGGAGCACATCGATCACCCGGGTCTGCTGATCGAGTGCGGCTTCCTGTCGAATCCTGCGGAGGAGCAGAAATTGGCCTCGGCGGACTATCAAAAACGCACCGCCGCCGTTCTGGCGACCGTTCTGGCCCGCTTCGCCGACGGTCAGGTTTAGGGTCTTGTCCGCCGCAGTACGAGCCGTTTGGCTCCGCGCCCTGCCCGGGGAATTAAGAACTTAATTTACCGGACTTTTGATTGCAATCAAATGATTGTTGTGTTATGATGAAATCGAAGAAAGGAGTTGGATTTTTATGCTCCAAAAGTTGATTTTACTCATAATTGCAGCAATTTTTCTTACCGGCTGCGGCGCCTCCGCTCCAGAAGAGGATGCCAAATTCGACAACAGCGTCACCCTTACAGCAGCAGGGGAGACCGCGCCCCCGGAAGCTTCCCCGGAATACGGGCTGTCTTCCTCCGCCGAGATCCCCGAGACCACCGTCACCGCCAGCGAGGCCGAATACTTTCTCTTCGGCAAGTACACGAACACCATCACCGACGACGACGGACTGACCCTGCTCTACGAGAAGCAGTCCCAGCCCAGCTTCTGCTCCGCCGATCCCGAGCGCAGCGCATGGGTGGACGAGATCCTGAACGACATCGATCAAGCCTACAAGTCCGACAGCTCCAACCTCTACGATTACGCCGTGGAATTCGTGGAGCTCAACGGCACCGACGTTTTTTACAGCCACTCCAACTACCAGCAGCTAGGCATCGCCCGCCATGACAGCACGGTGGTGTCCCTGATCTCCCTGAGCTCCCTCTATTCCGGCGGCACCCATCCCAATTCCGTCCAGATCGCCTATAACCTGGACATCGAAAACCAGCGGCTCCTGCGGCTGGAGGATGTGATCGCCGAGGACGCTGCCCAGGAGCTGGCCCAGCTGGTGCTTGCAAAGGTGAATGAGACCTTTGCACCGCTGGGGGAGGGTGCCCTGTTCTCGGACTATGAGGAGTGGATCGACACCTCCATGGTCTACGGCAACATGACGCCCTACTGGTATCTCAACGATACGGGCCTGGTCATCTTCTACAACCAGTACGAGCTGGGCCCCTATGCCGCCGGCATCATCAAGGCGGAGCTGCCCTATGAAGCCCTCAGCGGCATCCTGCTGGAGGACTATTTCCCCGCCGAGCCCGACGGCACCCCCGGCGATCTGGTGCTCCGGGGCGATTGGGAGGGCTACCGCCGGATCCCCATCACCATCGAATCGGAAGGGGAGACCCTGCTCATCGGCGTGGAGGGCCATGTCCACCAGGTGCAGCTGAGCGAAGTCCTGTGGCTGGAGGATACCCCCATCGACCAGGAGCTCCTGTTCTCCGCCATGTCTCTGGGCCAGAACGACGTGCTGGAGCTCACCGGCGGCTATACCGACGGCGCCCGCTCCTTTGCCATCGAATTCATCAACGGCCAGGGCGAACACAAGCTCTACTACATCCATGACGGGGAGCTGTCAGCGGAACCGTAAAACAATAGGTAGAATTCGATGAAACGAGACAAAATCCCGCTGAACTGGGTCGAAATTGTGTCTGCATTGGTAATCATTGCCATCAGCGCAGCCATCCTGAGCTGGGAAGAATTCCGTACAGAAAACCCGTTCCACGCGCTTTTGGCTGTGATCCTGATCGCGGTCATGCTCTGGGCACTCTGGGGGCTTACGGAGCGCAGAGAGCTGGACGCCGAAGGGATCCATCGTCTCCGGTTCGGCAGAGAAATCAAATTCCTGCGCTGGGATCAGATCCAGCAGCTCGGCATCCTGCGGCAGGAACGCCAGCACCGCCGGGGCATTTCCCAGCTGTTTCTGGTCGTCATCCCGAAGGGCGTCGAGCCCTTTGCACCGAACATGGAGTCCGGCTGCGGCTATCTCAGCCGGAACCGCCGTCAGATCCTTACCGAGCAGATCAAATACGCGCCCATGTTCGAAACCTACTACGGCCCGCTGGATTTCGACGTGCGGAACTACAGCAGAAGATGAATGGTAAAGAAAAGCCACCCTGGGGTGCACCACTTTAGCGGACTGGCTCGCGATGACATCCAATTGAGGTTTTTCTACAGACTAAGCCCACCGGGAAATCCGGTGGGCTCTGTTTTCGCCCCTCATTCTTCCCAACGCAACAAAATACACCAGGGGAGCCCCCAAATCCTTGACATTTCCCGGTGGGTCTTGTACCATTAAATCCGACAGAGCAAATGCACCTTCCAACGCAACAAAATGACATAGGTTTTGTTGCGTTCGCCGAGTCTGACGAGTTAGTATCAGGTGATACAAGGGCGGCGGGCGCACGGCACAGGATTGTAAATCCGGCCCGGCTGGAGGAGTTCCGGGGCAATAAGAAAAGCCGCCTGACCGAATGGTCAAGCGGCTTTTTGCCGTCCACGGACACCCCGCGAGGGGCGGCCCCCGAAGGAGCGGAACGGGCCTCACACGGAGAGTGTAGCACAGAATCTCCCGGCTGTCAAGCCGGGAGATTCAAGGGAGCTTAGATCGCTTCCTCTGCAAGTTCTTCGACGATTTCATCGATTGCGTCCGAGTGCTGGTCGAGGAGGTTTCGGGCGATCTCGTCGTAGTCGATGTAGTCCTGGATTGCTTCGACGAAAGCGTCTTCCATGGCGGTGGAGTCGAAAGCGAGTTCGATGAGACGGGCGAGCTGGGTTCTGGTCATGGTGTACCATCCTTTCTGTGTCTGTAGGTATTTGGTTTTCAAGGTTCACGCCCAGAAAGCCGCACCGGTGAGCGGGTTCGTCAAGGGCCCGCAGGGTTCATTTCACCCTTGACGAACCCGGGAACCTGTGCGAGCCTGGGCAAGTGAACCGGAACCAAATACCGGACGCGGAGAGGGTGGGCGCGGTGGCCGGAGCTCGGCGGGAACGCAGCGGAAGCATTTTCGCGGGGCCGCGAAAATGGGGCGCACAAATTCGGGGACGGGGCCGGGTTGACAATTTCCGGAGAGTCAACCGGGGGGGACGTACCCCCGGGGGGGCCCGCAAGAGGGGCGCGAGAAGCGCGGCCCTCGCAGCGGGGGGCGGAGCCACCCAAACGGGCCTCACGCTCCCCGGAGCCCCCAGCGGGGGCGGCGGGGCGGGGGGGGCGCAGGGGAGAACCCCACAACACGCAGAGCGGCGCAGGAGGGCAGCAGCAGCCCGACACAGGGGCCGCAGGCCGCAAGACACCCCAACCCCCACGGCATGCAGCGCGCCACACAAAACGCAGGGCAAGCCCGCGCAGGCGCGGGCGCGCAGCCAAAGGCCCGGGGGCCGGAACGGCACCCAGCGGCCCGGAGCGAAGCGCAGGGCCGCAGGCCCCCGGGCCGGAGCCAGCCGCCCCCGAAGCCGCGAAGCGGACGCGCGCGGGGGGCCCCGGCGGGCCCACGCGAAGCGCAGCGGCGAGCCCGAGCGAAGCAAGCCCGACCGAACAGGGAGGGCGCAGCGCAGACGAGGGGGAGCCCAAGCGCAGCGGGGGTAGCGAGAGCCGCCGGGAGCCGGGGCAGGGGCCCCGGCGAACAAGGCCGAGCGGGAGAGCCGGGGGGCAGCGCGCGGGGGGCGGGCCCGCCGGAGCGGGCCCGCGAAGCGGCGGCGGGCGCGCCGCGCCGGAGCGGCGGGCGCAGGGGCAGGGGCCCCGGCGCGCAAAGCCGCGAAGTGCGCAAAAAGGGGGCCGCCAGGCCCCCAGGCGCGCACACCGCTTGTGGCGACGAAGCGCAGCGGAGGAGCCGACCGGGACGGGTGGGGCCCGAGCCATCAGGCGAGCGGCCCCGGGCCCCGGCCCGGGGCCCCGCGACCTCTGGGCGCGGGGTATGCACCGCGCCAGCCGGATCCGCGCAGCGGTTCCGGCGGCACCTATACTTGATACTAGGACATTATTCCGTCAGACGCGCAGCGGCGGACATGGAACAATGGCAATCTGACCAGATGCGCGGCATGCAATTCATTGCTTCCGCGCCGGAAATCCATCACAACGCAATCGTATACACATACGATTGCGGCTTGGTCGATATCGTCGCCGCAGAGCGGCGAATGTTCCGGGAGCCCGGCTGGGAAGCCGAGCGACCGGAAATAAGAACCCCAGCACCCCGGGAAGCGGGGATAAAGTCGAATGGTGCGGATATGGCCCGGTCAATGCGCCGGGCCCGCGCGAAGCTGCGGCGGCTGGCACTGGCGAATGAGTTCGAATACTTCGTGACCCTGACCCTTGATCGGTCGAAGATCGACCGATATGACCCGAAGGTCATCACGAAGGCCCTGAACACATGGCTGGACAACATGGTACGCCGGAACGGTCTGCGCTATGTTCTGGTGCCGGAACGGCACCAGGACGGCGCGCTCCACTTCCACGGATTTTTCGCCGGGGAGAATCTGCCCGCAGTTGACAGCGGGCACAAGGACGGGAGCGGAGCAACCGTCTACAATCTGCCACAGTGGAAATACGGGTTCAGCACCGCTATCAAGCTGCGGGGGGAATACCCCCGGGCGGTGGCCTATGTCTGCAAGTACATCGGCAAACAGCAGGGGGAGCGGCCCATGGGCCGCTGGTACTACAGCGGCGGCGCGCTCAAAGAGCCGCCGAAGCTGTACGCCGACCTGGATTACGAACAACTGTCCGATAAACCGGACTCAATCGAATTTGAAACGCCCGGCGGTAAAATGCTGGTTTTGCACACAAGACAGGAGGATTTGCAATGAAAAACGAGCACAATGTGGACATTTACGCAGTTCGGAACAAGATGGTATGGATGGGTTTCCGGGACAACATCGCCGGAACGCCGATGCTGCGGGAAGCTATCAAGATGTGGGAGCCGGGTATGTCCGTGACAAAGGAAATCTATCCGGCAGTCGCGAAGCTGTTCGGCAGCACAGCGTCCAGAGTTGAACGGAACATGCGGCACGCCATCGAATCCGCGTGGGACAGGGGCGACTATTACAGCATCGAAAGCGTGTTCGGCGGCTCCATCTCCGAGGAGAAGGGCAAGCCGACCAACGGCGAATTCATCGCCAGAATGGCGGTGTACTTCGGCGTTGAGGACTGAGTATCTGCTGGAGCGGGAGGTCGAGCAGGTGCTTGACCTCCTGACCCATGAGAACCGGCTGGTGATGCGGACGCTGCTGCACACCGGGCTCAGAATCGGGGACGCGCTCCAGCTCAGGCCGGAGCAGCTGAAACCCAATTTCTGGATTACGGAGCAGAAGACCGGGAAGCGGCGGCAGGTCGGGCTGCCTGAACCGCTGCTGTCCGATCTGCGCGGCAGCGCAGACGGACAGTGGGTGTTTCCCGGCGCGAAGCCGGGGAAACACCGAACCAGACAAGCGGTGTGGAAAGACGTCAAGCGGGCGGCACAGGCCGCACGGTTAACCGTGAATGCTGCGCCACACAGTGCCCGCAAGGTTTACGCGGTGAAGCTGCTTGAGAAGTACGGCGACATCGAGCGCGTCAGGCGCGCGCTGAACCACGGCGGTATCGAGGTCACCCTGATCTATGCCATGGCTGACAAGCGGCTGAGCGCGAAGGGCCGCAGGCGGCGCAGCAAGCCGGGCCGGAAAAAGGCTTGACAATTGCGCCCGGTTGTGGTAGGTTTGTGTCGAGGGAGGTGGATGCACCTCGGCAAACGAAACAAAACCATAATTTTGTGGGCCGTATGGCCCGGATGCGTTCGTTGGGGGCCTACCCCCAGCGAGTTTAATTGGCCTCCAACGAACGCAACAAAATTAAAATTTTGTTGCGTTGGTTATTTGGGGGCTCCAGATGGAGCACCACGCACCCGTCAACCCAAGCCTGCCCTTTTGGAGGTCGATCCTATGCGAAAATATGCGGACTGTCCCACCGTTCTGCGGGACTTTTTGAGCTATCATGAAAATATCAAGGCCCAGTCTCCCCGAACCATCCAGGAGTACTATCTGGACATGCGGATGTTCCTGCGGTTTATGAAGCTGATGCGCGCCGGGCAAAGCCTGAGCGTGCCCTTCGAGGACATCGACATCCGGGACATCGACCTGGACTTTGTGGCGAGCATCACCACATCCGATGTCTACGAATTTCTCTCCTGGCTGGCCAACGACCGCACCACCGATCCCGACGCGCCTGCATCCCAGCGCGGTATCGAGGCTGCGGCCCGTGCCCGGAAGCTGTCGGCCCTTAAATCCTTTTACAAATACCTGACGGTACGCACCAAGCAGCTGGAGGAAAATCCCGTTGCCGACTTGGAATACCCCAAGCTCCGCCGGAGCCTGCCGCGGTATCTGACCCTGGAGCAGTCCGCCGCACTGCTCAGTGCCGTCTCCGGCCCCAACGAAAAGCGGGACTATGCGATATTGATGATCTTCCTCAACTGCGGCATCCGGCGCAGCGAGCTGGTGGGACTGAATCTCAGCGATGTCTACGAGGATCGTCTGCGGGTCGTGGGCAAGGGCAACAAGGAACGCTTCGTCTATTTCGGTACCCCCTGCCGCAACGCCATCGATGCCTACCTTGTCGAACGCAACAAAAAAGTGCTCACCGACAACCGAGCCCTCTTCGGCTCCCGGAACGGTCAGCGCATTAGCGTCACCGCCGTCCACCGCCTGGTGAAAAAAGCCCTGACCCAGGCAGGTCTGGACGCGGAGCAGTTCTCCGCCCACAAGCTCCGTCACACCGCCGCCACGCTGATGCTCTCCGGCGGCGTGGATGTGAAAACCGTCCAGGAGGTTCTGGGTCACGAGAACCTGAACACCACCCAGATCTACACCCACATCGAATCCACCGAGCTCAAAATCGCCGCCGAGGCCAATCCCATCACCAGACTGGACTTGACAAAAGACAGCTAAATATTGTACAATATCCCGGATGCAACCAATAGTTGACAGAGAAATGAGTTGAAATGTTATGAATTTAGGTGATCGAATCGTCGCGCTCCGAAAAGATCGGAACATCTCCCAGGGCGACCTTGCCAAACGTCTCAATGTCTCCCGCCAGGCTGTGAGCAAATGGGAGCAGGGTCTGAGCTCCCCCGACACCGTCAAGCTCATCCAGCTGGCCCAGATCCTGGAGACGGAGGTCGAATACCTGGCCACCGGAAACAAGCCCGAGCCCTCCTCCGTCGTCCTTAACGTGGTGGAGACCGTGGAGCGGGTCGAGGAAAAGGTCGTGGTCAAGGAGGTCATCCGCCATGTCCGCCGCAAGCCCGTGAAGAAGAACCCCATCGACTACTGGCTGGTGGGCGGCCTGGGCTTTGTCTTGGGAATCCTCGTGGGGCTTATCTTTTGAGTCGATAGTTGACAGTGGATAGTTGATCGTTAATTCAGGAGGTTTTGATATGTTTTCATTTTTCAAGAAGAAAGCCGTTGATGCTTCTGATGCGGAAAACATTGCTTTTTCTGCAATCATGACGCTGTTGAGCGAGAATGATATCCTGGAGTTGGAGCTGCTCCACAACGGAGCAGTCTTGAAGATCGGTGTCAGTTCAGACTATGACCACCGCAGCAAGCCGGAATACTTCGACAAACGATATTACATCGGAGAAACGGAGTACCTCTCCCCTGCCGAGTTCTCCCGTGCCTTTGCATCACTGTCCACCCAGACCATGCAAACCGTCCTGCGCATCGACGGCGCAGCACCGAAACATTATCACTTTGATCGATAAAACCAACAGGCACCGCCGCGGCGGTGCCTGTATCTCTTTTTTCTTCTCGGTGCAAAAATAAGCCTTCTCCGTGCGTCTATTGAAGTGAAAGGAGGTACATTCCATGACACAAATCGAGCAATTACTGATCCGGCGGGACGAGCGTGCCTTGGAGCTTCTGAAGCAGGAATACGGCACCTACTGCCGCACGATCCTCTACAGCCTGCTGCGCTGCGAATCCAAAACGGACGAGGCTATGAATGATCTGTGGCTCCGGATCTGGAGCTGCGATCCCCCGCCCTCACCCGTGAGCTGGAAGGCCTATCTGGCCCGAACGGCCCGGAATCTGGGCATCGATTACATCCGCAGGGATCACACGCGCATCGCCGGAACTGCTGTCATCGAGGAGCTGAGCCACTGTCTACCCGATCCGAAATGGGAGGATCGAATGGACATGGAGGATCTGCGTGGGCTTCTGAATGACTTCGTCAGAGCACTGGGTGACGAGGAACGGCAGGTGTTTCTCCTGCGTTACTGGTATGGCGCAAACGCCGCCGAGATCGCCGCCGAACGCCGCTGCTCCCAGGCCAGGATCAACAGCATGCTCTGGCGCATTCGAAAACGACTGAGAACCTATCTGCTAAAGGAGGGCTATGAAGTATGAACGGAATGAAACTATTTGAAGCACTCTCCGGGCTGGACGACGATCTGATCCTGACCCAGACCCAGGAGCCTCCCGTCCGTATCCATCGGCGTCTGCGGCGGCTCCTGATCGCGGCAGCAGCCGCCGTACTGCTGTCCATCACTGCTCTGGGGATCGCCCAGGGCAGCGGGCGGATCGATCTTCAGGAGCTGGACGGCCAAACGATCCTTTCCTTCCGCGCCTTGGATATCTTTCCCGTGGAGGTCGGCGGATGGTATCCCACGCAGCTCCCCGACGGTTATGAGGTGTATTTCATCGGCGACAACGCTGACAACACCCAGACCATCAACTTCACCAACGGTGAAGTTGGGTATCTTCAGCTGTGCTTCGGCGAGGTCAAACAGATGCCCGATTACACCCTCTCGGAGGATGCCGCGCTGCAAAACATCCGAATTGGGGAGCACGACGCGCTTCTGTCCAAAGCGATATTTGAGAAAACGGCTCTGCGCGGCGGGCACGTCGTCACATTGCAGATCCACACGGACGGACTCTTCTGGATCGACAGCCAGAACAGGCTGGCCTATGCCCTGCGCTATCAGGGTGAGGATCCCCTGGATCTGATCCCGATCGCGGAAAGCATTGCCCCCACCGAAGCCCTGTCCCCCACCTATCAGGATTTTGCCAAAGCCGCCACAGTAAAGCTGGGCGACTATGCACCCACATGGCTGCCGGAGGGCTACCAGTTCGTCTCCCTCCATGGAAATCCAGTCAATCCCCTGATGCACCCGGAGGAGCAGGGCCACGTGCGCAAGGTCTATCAAAACGCGGAGCATTACCGGATCGATCTGTTCTACGAGTATCTGCCTGACGGCTCCGCCAGTGTCACGGATGTGGATCCCGCGCTGCTGACCGCGACACCCGCCCGCGTGGGAGATCTTGATGCCGTCTGCTACACTTCCGTGGACGGGACGGCTTATGCTGTCGTATGGCAGCGGGAGGACGCCGTCGGGATCCCCCTGACCTTCACCCTCCGATGTAATTCCGTCTCCAGTGGAGAATATGTCACCATGGAGGAGCTTCTGAAAATTGCGGAAAGCGTGACGCTATTGACTCCCGCCAATACTGCCGCCTTCGATCTCAGTATCTACCCATAAACAAACCAGGCACCGCCACGGCGGTGCCACTTTTTATTTATACATTGACCACCCGAACAAATGTTGGTATAATAGCCTTAACTTTCCATTTTCAACTTTCAACTGAGGTAATCACTATGGCCAAACAAAAAACCGTCTTTTTCTGCACCGCCTGCGGCAACGAGAGCCCCAAATGGCAGGGCCGGTGCTCTGCCTGCGGCGCGTGGAACACCCTGCAGGAGCATATCGAAAAGCCCGTGGCCCCCGGCCGGGCCAAGTCCGCCCCCGTGGGCATGAGCCGCGTTCCCAAGAGGCTCAGCCAGGTGGACTCCGGCGATGAGATCCGCTTCCTCACCGGCATGGGCGAGCTGGACAGAGTTCTCGGCGGCGGCGCGGTGGAGGGCAGCCTGGTGCTCGTCGGCGGTGCCCCCGGCATCGGCAAATCCACCCTGCTCCTTCAGATCTGCGCCCACATCTGCGCAGGCCGACGGGTACTCTACGTCTCCGGCGAGGAGTCCGAGCGGCAGCTGAAGCTCCGGGCGGAGCGGCTGGGCGTTGACTCCGAGGAGCTCTTCATCCTCTCCGAGACCCGCATGAGCGAGGTGCTGGCGGCGGTGGAATCCGTCAAGCCGGACATCCTCATCGCCGACTCCATCCAGACCCTCTACAATGAGACCAACGAGTCCTCCCCCGGCTCCGTGAGCCAGGTCAAGGACTGCACCATGAGCCTGATGACGGTGTGCAAGCAGGAGGGGCTGACGGTCTTCGTCGTCGGCCACATCAACAAGGACGGAGCCATCGCCGGCCCCAAGGTCTTAGAGCACATGGTGGACTGTGTCCTCCTCTTCGAGGGTGACCAGCATTCGAGCTACCGGCTCCTCCGGGCTGTGAAGAACCGCTTCGGCTCCACCAACGAGATCGGCGTCTTCGAGATGATCGACTCCGGCCTCATCGAGGTGCCGAACCCCAGCAAAATGCTCCTGCAGGGCCGTCCGGAGAACGCCCCCGGCTCCTGCGTGGCCTGCGTCATGGAGGGCAGCCGCCCGGTTCTGGCGGAGATTCAGGCTCTCGTGACGAAAACCAGCTTCAATGTCCCCCGGCGGGCCGCCGACGGCTTCGACTTCAACCGTGCAGTGCTGATGATGGCGGTGGCGGAGAAGCGGGGCGGACTGGCTCTTGGCACCTTCGACGCCTACATCAACGTAGTGGGCGGCCTGCGCCTGGACGAGCCTGCGGCAGACCTGCCCCTGATCCTGGCGGTGGCGTCGGTCTACCGGGACAGGCCCATCCCCGGCACCCTGGCCGCCATCGGCGAGGTGGGCCTGACGGGCGAGATCCGGGCCGTGAACCACCTGTCCCAGCGGCTCCAGGAGGTCAGCCGCCTGGGCTTCAAGCAGTGCGTCATCCCCCGCTACGGCTCCGACAAGGTGGAGGTGCCGGAGGGGCTGGAGGTCTTCCGGGTAAGGAATATCCGGGAAGCCATTGAGTTTGCGCTGTAAGGAGGACTCACCCATGCTTGACGAAAAAATCCAATCCGAACTGATCGCCAAGGGCCGCGCGTTCACCCACGGCTACCTGGAAAATGACCCCTACGAGGAGCTCTTTGAATCCGACCAGGAGCGCAAGCTCCCCCAACCGCCCCTGGTGAAGCCCGCCATGCGCGGCGAGGACGCCCGGACTCCCCTGCCCAGAGATTTTGAAGCGCTGGAAATGAAAAACGACCTTCTCCCCCTGATCCGCGACCGCCGCAGTGCCCGGATCTACACAGGCGGGGAGATGACCCTTTTGCAGCTGAGCTTCCTCCTCTGGGCCACCCAGGGCGTGAAAAAGCTCCGGGGCAGGAAATACGCCACATTACGCACCGTCCCCTGCGGCGGCGCGCGGCACGAATTCGAGACCTACCTGATCGTCCGCCGCGTGGCGGGACTGCGCCCCGGCGCGTACCATTACCTGCCGATGGAGCACACCCTGGAATACCTGCACCCCATCGCAGACCCGGAACAGGCCATCACCGATTCCCTCTGCGGCCAGAGCTGGGCGGCGAAAGCCAACGTGGTCTTCTACTGGTCGATGGTGCCCTACCGGGCCGAGTGGCGGTACGGCATCTACGCCCACCGCATCGCCCTGATCGACGCCGGGCACATCGGACAAAACCTGTATTTGGCCTGTACAGGCCTGAATTTGGGCACCTGCGCCATCGGAGCCTTCTCCGATCCCATCTGCAATACACTCTTCGGCTTAGACGGCGTGGAGGAATACATCGTCTATACCGCCCCGGTCGGCACCGTAAGGGAGCAGGATACCGCCGAAGAAGCCGCATTTTACAGCTTTGTGGAGGATGAGGGCTTATGATCGAAGTCCTGTTCACTGAAAGCGCGGCGGGCTCCATACTGAGCGCCAGGCAGGTGGAGTGGAATACCCGTATTTCCGCAAAAATCGACCATCAAATGGAGGAAAACCATCGCAATGTCGTCTGTTTTCCCCTGAGCTTGAGCATGGGTGACCTTTCCGATCCCCTTTCCGACCACCGGGCCGCTTTCATCCAGTCCATGGTACTGATCCCCGGCTCAGACTTCTCCAACATCGGACAAACCGAGGTCAGCACCGCCCGGGAAAGCCTTGAAAAAGTCCTCGCCGCCATCGAAGACGGTCAGCCCATCCGTATCTGGTACAGCCAGAATCCCGACGAGCTCTGCGGCCTGTTCCATCTGCTGACCATTCTGCCCGCAAACGCGGATATCCGTGTGGTGGAGCTGCCCCGGTACGAGGTGCACGAGAACACCCTCCTCAGCTATTCGGGCTGGGGTGAGGTGAATCCCATGGAGCTGGGCTCCCTCCAGCGGCTGGAGTGGCCCCTGACGGCCATAGAACGCCGTTATTTCGCGAATATGTGGCGGGAGCTGCAGCGGGAAAACGGCCCCCTCCGGGCCGTCATCAACGGCAGGCTCTGCACCGTGGGCACGGATTTTTACGACCATTTCATCCTCCGGGAGCTTCAAAAGCAGCCCTCCGAGTTCCACGAAGCCCGCCTGATCGGCGAGATCCTGGGCCGATACCAGTTGGGAATCAGTGACTCCCTCATCGCCCTGCGCATCGAGGACTTCATTTCCCGGGGAATGCTGGAGCCCATCACCCAGCCCGGAGAGGATCGCCCCATTTACCACCGGTATTTACGAAAGGTGAAGCTATGATCGAACAGGATGATTGGCGGCTTCTGAGTGTCGACGACGATCTGAAGCACAAGTACATCAACCCGACGGACGGCGAGGAGCTTGGGCTCCACGCCCCCTACCTGACCCACTGCGCCTTTTGCTGGACGCAGGTGCGCCACACCCGGCATCAGTGGTGGTTTCTTCCCACAGACCTGTCCTGCTGCATCTGCGAGAAATGCTATCATGATTTCAGGGAGCTGTTTCAGTGGAGAGAGCTGGACGGCTGGGACATCGAATGGGAGCCAACGAAAGGATAAGCAATGAGAACATGGAATGCCCATTACCGCGACGAATTCCACGACGAGGATATCGTCATCACAAATGAGGAAGCGGACAAGTATGACAACCTGACCTTCACCATCGACGGCATCACCTTCCAGAGCGGTGACATCAGCAGCTTTGAGCTGAAAGATCCGTCCCAGGCTGAGCAGGCCCGGAGCCGATTCCATCTGGTGAAATGGGGCGGTCATATGGCAGAGATCAACCATACCAGCCCCTATACCTACAGCTTGCAGCGGTATTCTCTGGATGTCCAGATCCCCCTTCGGGTCATCCGTACCGCAGACAGCTCCGAAACCGAGGGCATCCTGCACGTCGGATACCGCTTGCTGCCCCACGACATGGAAACGTCCCAGGTTCGCGCCTATTGTGACGATCAGCGGGTCTGGTGGGACGATCAGGTGGTCACAGACTTTCGTCTGACCGTGGACGGCGAGGAATTCTCCGTCCCCTGCGAGGATCTGTGGTTCGACACCAATTTACAGGAGCTGTGCCGGATGATCGAACCGAGGTATCAGCTCCGCTGCTGCTACACCTGCCAGTGGTCGGACTATTCCCCCTATGGCTCCGACGATTTTGGAACCATGCTCTGTTACCGGGCCCACAAGGATGTGTATCTCAAGGTCAATGACAAGCGTGATTACTTTGAGCTTCTGGAAGCTCTGCCCTGCGAGCAGCGGCAGGAAACTTACCATTGCTCTGATTTTGCGCCAAGGGATCAGTGCGCAGGCTACCGGGGCCTTCTGAAATAAGGATTCATGATAACTTCCGAAAATCGCTGTAACATCCGTCCTACAAAACGGTATTACACTGATGAAGGAAGGAGGATCACCCATGGAACACAAATACATCCTCAAGCTGCTCCTTGCCCGGTCGGAGGAATCCATCACCGCTCTGGCGAAGCACTTCGGCCCCCGGCTCTACGCCACCGCGCTGAACATCCTGGGCATCCATCAGGACGCAGAGGAGACGGTCAGCGACACCTATCTCGCCGTATGGAACGCCGTCCCGCCGAAGGAGCCGGATCCCCTGTCCGCCTTCGTCTACCGGGTGGGCCGGAACCTGGCTCTGAAACGGCTGCGCCACGAGACCGCGCAAAAGCGGAACGGTACATACGACCTGTCCCTGGAGGAGCTGGAGGGCTGCATCCCCTGCCGCGCTCTGGAGGAGGCCGTGGATGCCCGGGCCTTGGGCCGCGCCATCGACCGCTTCCTGCAAACGCTTCCGACTCAGACCCGCGCCATCTTCCTGCGCCGCTACTGGTTCGGCGACTCTGTCAAGGACATCGCCCAGGCTCTGGGGCTCCGGGAAAACACCGTCACCGTCCGCCTCTCCCGCACGAGGGAGAAGCTCCGCTCATACCTTCAGAAGGAGGGATACACGGATGAATGAAAATCTGCTTACTGCCCTGGACGAGATCAGCGACCGCCACATCGTCCAGGCCGCGAACCAGAAGAAACGCCACGCCCGGCTTTACCTGCGCACCGCTGCGGCAGTCCTGGCGGTGGTGATGACGCTGCTCCTCATCCAGCCGGAGCCCGCCCCCGTGGCGGCCAGCCAGCTGGTCTCCCCCGCCGAATATACGCCAATGCCCTTCCCTGATCGGGATGCCTTCGAGGATCTGGAGGCCGAGGAGGCGGCTCTGGATGCCTATTGGGCCCAGGCCCGTCCCCGCAGCGATGCGGTGACTGGGGCTCTGGAGCATCTGCGCCCCTTCTGGATCCAGTCCCTCCGGGAATTCACCTCCGACAAGGAAAACAACGTCTGGTCGCCCATCAACACCTATATGTCCCTGGCTCTGCTGGCCCAGACCACCTCCGGCTCCACCCGCCAGGAGATCCTGGATGCCCTCGGCACCGACTCCATCGAAGCGCTCCGCAGAGAGACTAAGGCACTCTGGGAGACGATCTACAAGGACGTGGAGGGCGGCCGGCGGCTCCTGGCCAATTCCCTCTGGCTCGACCAGGAGCTGGCGTACCGCCAGGAGAATCTGGACATTCTGGGTACCGACTTCTACGCCTCCGTCCACCGGACGGAGCTGGACAGCTCCGCCGCCGATGCCGACATCCAGGCCTGGATCGACCGCCAGACCCTCGGCCTGCTGGAGGACGCGGCTCCCCCGCTGAGCCCCGATCGCCTCCTGTCCCAGCGGGTGATGACTCTGGTGTCCACCCTCTACGTGGAGGACAGCTGGGACGAGGCCTTCGATCCGAAGGACAACACCGAGGGTATTTTCCATGCCCCGAATGGTGACATCACCTGCACCTATCTCAACGGTCTGAAGGAGATGACCTACTATTACGACGGCGACGGCTTCAAAACCATTGGCCTTTCCGGGATCAACGGCTGCATCCTCTGGCTGATCCTGCCCGACGAGGACAGCGATGTGGACGCAGTGCTGGAGGATGGCAGCTATCTGGACGCTGTTCTGGACATGACGGCCGCAGACTACAAAAAATGCCAGCTCGCCTTGCCGAAATTCGACATCACCTCCTCCCTGGATTTGGTGGGCGGGCTGAAAAAGCTGGGCATCCGGGAGGTCTTCTCCCCCCTCGGCGGAGACTTCTCCGAGACCCTGAGCCTTTCAGGCCCCGTCTATGCGGACAGCGTCACCCAGTCCGCCCGGATCATCGTGGACGAGACCGGCCTGCGGGCCGCCAGTGCCACCCAAATCGTGGTACTGAGCAAGGGCCCAACCTCGGTCATCGAGTTCACCCTGGATCGTCCCTTCCTCTTCGTCCTGACCCTGCGCAACATCCCCCTCTTCGCAGGCACGGTGACGAACCCTTAAAACACACAGAGCCCTCCGCCGTTTGGCGGAGGGCCAAATTTATGTTCGTTCCTCAATGGAGCAGTGGGCGCAGATCATATTCCTTGCCTTTCCGGCGTTTTCCTCGATCACCCGTGCACTGCTGGAACAGCCGGAGCGGAACGCCCGAACCATTTTCGGCGGAACGGACGCCCGAAAGCTCCGCTCCTGCATGACCCTCTTTGAGCTGGCCGATCCGGAGTGCGGCCTGTACAGCCGCGTCCTGGAGGAGTTCTTCCAGGGCCGCCGGGACAGCCTGACCCTGGAGCTTCTGTCCAGAAATTGACATCCGCAATGCACCGCCGACCGTACAAACCAATCCCAAACCCAGAAGGAGGAATCCCCATGGGCATCAAGCGAATCGGCGTTCTGGCCGCCATGACCGGCATCTGAAGAACAAAGGGATCGCTGACGCGATCCCTTTTCTCTTATTCATCCTCCAGCCAGGGGAATACTCCCTCCGGCATGGCATCGCCGGCGTAGTGTTCAAAGAGTTCCTTGAACTTCATATTGTCGAAATACCAATTCTCAAAATCCACCTTTCCGTCCACAACGGCGGCATTGTTCTCATACCCGATCAGATCCATGTCCCCATTTTGATAGGTGATGCAGACGATCAGTTCCCCGAACCCCGTGCTGGGATCGTTGAAGAGCCAGATCGCCTCCTGTGCCTGCAGGTCATCCAGAAATGCGTCCCATTCCTCCTGCCCGATTTGAAAGAAGGGCACGAATTTGAGGTTGTCAGCCCCGTCAGGATTATGGATCAGCTCGATGGACTTGATCTGATCCCGCTCCTGTCTCAGCGGGATCGATCCCTTCTTCGGACTGCACAGATGCAGCAGAAGCAGGATCGCAATGACCGGTATGAGCCATTTACGCGCCTTTTTGCCTTTCATGCAGACACCCCTCCCCGCTTGTTTTTCTCTCATTGTGCAAAGCCCTCCGCCACGTAAGCGGAGGGCATTTTTTACGCTTTCGGATGGCACCGTTCATAGACCTGCTTCAGATGCTGATCCACCATCTGGGTGTACATCTGAGTGGAGGAGATGTCACTGTGCCCCATCAGCTCCTGCAGCGAGCCCAAGTCCGCGCCGTTCTCCAGCAGATGGACGGCGAAGCTGTGGCGCAGGGTGTGGGGGGTGATCTCCTTGTCGATGCGGGCGGTGGTCTGGTAGTGCTTCAGGATCTTCCAGAAGCCCTGGCGGCTCATCCGCGCGCCGCCGATGTTGACGAAGAGCGCCTTCTCTCCCGGCACCGCCAGCAGGAATGCCCGTACCTCCCGGATGTAGGTGGTCAGCGCCTTCAGCGCCTCGGGATACAGGGGGATCGCACGGCTCTTTTTGCCGCTCTGGCACTTGATGACGCCGCTGTCCAGATTCACATGGTCGATGTCCAGGCCGATCAGCTCGCTGACCCGGATGCCGGTGGCGTACATGACCTCCAGCATGGCCTTGTCCCGGATGCCCTTGGGATCCGTGGAGCTGGGCTGAGCCAGAAGCAGCTCGATCTCCCGGCTGGTCAGGATCTGGGGCAGCTTCTTCTCGCCCCGATCCACCTTGACCTCCTGGACAGGACTCTCGGTCAGAAAGCCCGTGGAGACCACGTAGCTGTAGAAATTCTTCAGGCTGGCCAGAGCCCGGGAGCGGGTGGCCGCGCTGCGTCCCTCGGACTCCAGATGGGCCAGAAAGATGCGTATATTCTCCTGTGTCGCTTCCACGACCTCCGACTCCTGCTCATCATGGAGCCAGACTGCAAACTGCCGGATATCGCGCATATAGGAAGCGACCGTATTGCCCGAGGCCTGCTTTACCTTGGTCAGGTAATTCTCATAGGCACCGATCAGATCCAACATGAAATTGTTCCTTTGCCTTTCTTAGAATGCGAGGGCCGCCGCCAGAAAGGGCGCGACCACCCAGGTATCCACCGCCGCCAGCAAAAGCCCCGCCAGGACACACCTAAAAGCGTCGGGAGCCATACCGCGCAGCCCCAGACTGAGTCTGCGCCACAGGTACCACAGCAGCACCGGACTCATACCAAGCCCGGAGAACAGCAGCAGCACCGCCAGCCACGCACCTCCGGCCCCAGTCAGGACTCCAAGGAAAAACCCAATGGTAAGCCCCCGGACGAAGCAGGCCAGATACGCGCCGAAGCGATGGAAAAAGAAGACCGCAAACGCGGATAAAAGCAAAGGCAGCATCGTCACCATGCATGCGTCCGGAAACGATAAGTCCGCAGAACCCGCCTGAAAAACAAGCGATCCCATCAGATCCCCACAGAAGCGTTCGGCCCAGAGGCCCAGGGACAATCCCGCGAGCCAGACACCCAGCAGGGTGACGCCCGGGATCATGCTGCGAAAAGCGCGGGTTCGGTCAGCGGAAAGGTGATGCATCTGATTCCCTCCATGTACAGCGGGAACCGTTCGGCGTGAACGCGCAGAAATATGCATCCGAATGGAATGGAGGCGCATCGGTAACGATTAGAATGCGCTTATACTATACTCCAAAAACGATGAAATTTCAAGCCGAATCCGGTTCCTATCCAAATTTTTGTAAATAATGCTGATTTTTATGTCAACATCGTTATGTCAACTTCAAGAAGTTTTATTCATTTTGGCTTTATCATTTTCGATTATTCCGCTATATCTAGTGGTGTTTCACCGCCGTTTCAGACGATATATTGACTTTGCAGGACTTCCTGCACGTCCTGGCGAGATAGGTAAATTACATTTACCTATCTCGCACTTTGGGCAGATTCACGATTTTCACCGTCTCCTGCGGCGCTTCCGCCCGCTTCTCCGGTTCAGCCGCAGGAGCATCGCTGCTCCACATCCACCGGCCAGAGCCAGGGCCGTGACAGCAAAACCCTCCATTCGACCGCCGCAGAGCACCCCATTCAGGCCCATCAGCACCACCAACTCTCCAACTGCCGTCAGAGCTGCGTCCACCGCCGAGCCGCCGCCCAGCATGGCCGCCAGACCCCCCAGCAGCCCGGAGACCACCAGGATCCCGGCAGACCAGCAGTCCATCCATTCCACACCCAAACTGCCCCTGGCCATCAGCCCGGCTCCGATCGCCGTGACCGCCGTCACCGTGACCATCGCCACACCCAGCCCCAGCAGCACCGCCCGCCAGCTGACACGAGCCTTTCCTTCCTTCATACGACCGCCTCCTTTGTCCAATGCTATGCCCTCCCCTGCCCCGGCAGAACGCAAAAAAATCAGGCTCCCAAACGGGAGCCTGATCCGTTATTTGATTAACCGCCCAGATTCTGAAGGAACTTCTTCTTCATCTCAGCGCCGTACTCGGCGTACGCTCCGGACTGGAGACGGCCATACGCAGTGGCGATGGCCTCGTCCCAGCTTTCCTTCTCGCGACCCACCAGGATGGGATAGTAGTGGACACCGTTTTTCTCGGCTGCATCGCAGTCGCCGGGGGCGTCACCGATCATGACGACCTTATCCAGGTCATAGCCGAACTTCAGCATCTCCTTGATGCATGCAGCCTTGGAGCCGACGTCCTGGGCCAGGACGATGTCGGTATGCTCCAGCAGACCGAACTTGCCCCACTCCTCCTCCACGGCGTCCCGGTTGGCAGAGCTGACCATGGCCACATCCGCAAACTGATGAGCGGCGGCCAGACCCTCCTTGGCACCGGCGTAGGGGATCTTCAGTTCCTCGGGGAGCTTGACGATGGCGGCGTTGACGGCCTTCGACCAGCTCAGTGCCTTGCTCAGAACCAGCTTGGCGTCGGGGTCGGCAGCTTCCGCAGCGGCCTTGGCGACGCCGTCGTTGCTCAGGGCGGGTGCGGTTTCGGCCCAATGCACCAGAGCATCGATGCCCGCGATGGGCTTGTACTGCTTGTCGATCTCGGCCAGGCACACAGCCAGGGCCTTGAAGCGGTTGATGCCTCGGGTCATGGAGAACAGGTTCACCACGTTCCAGCGCTCCAGGATAGCATCGCGCCACTGCTCAAGCTCCCACTCGTCTACCATGCAGGGGCCGAAGCAGTGGAAGTGCTTGCAGTTCATGGTGTCCATGACGCAGCCGTCGGAGTCCACGCAGACCAGGTAATCGTGCTTGCGCACGAAGGAATCAAAGATAGACATATGCTCCTCCGATCACATATGGGTATCGAACATGCCGCAGTAGGAGTCGATGGGATCGGTGCCCTTGAAAGCCTCGGGGCCGGTCAGCAGAGCGTCCACCAGAGCATCCAGGGTGTCGTCGTTGGAATCGTAGGTGTTGATGTAGGTGCGCAGCATGGGGGCGTCAGCCAGCATGGTGGGCTTGTTGACGGAGATGCCGACCACGGGGATCTCGTGGACATACCAGGGGATCTCACCGCCGCCCTTGGACATGCCGAAGGTGGGATGGCCGTTGCCCACATCGAAGAAGGAGATGACCAGATCCTGACCGGCCACGAACTCGGAGATGGCGTTCTTACCAGCGAAGTACAGGTTCAGGTTGAACTTGCCGCCAGCCTCAACCTCCTTCATCATCTTGTCCAGGGGGGACTCGTAGATGAAGGCGTCAAAGCCCTTGGCGCACAGCTTCTCGCAGAGCTTGTCCACGGGACGCTTCTTACCGGCACCGCCGCCCATTGCGATGGCTGCCAGCTTGGCCATGGGGCCCTCGGCGCCCTTGATGTTGACCAGCATGATGCGCTTGGTCTTCTCGGGAGACAGGGGCAGCACACCCTCGTCCTTGTACTTGACCAGGGTCAGGGCATCCCGGGTGACGGCGGGGGCGTAGGCCTTGAACTCGGGGTTGTTCAGGGCGGCAGCACACTCCTCGTCGGTGACGGACAGAGCCCAGTCGGCCTTGTGCATGCCCTTGGCAGCCTTCAGGCCCAGGATTCGGGTCAGAGCCTCCACCATGCGCTCCTCACCGATGATGCCGGTGTTGTAGGCATTCAGCATGGTCTCGAAGTCCTCGGCGGGATCGTTGAAGAACAGGAACATGTCACAGCCGGCGTTGATGGCGGCGGGCAGCATGTCCTTGCGCTTCATCCGGTTGGTCATGCCGACCATGTGGGAAGCATCGGTAACGACCATGCCGTTGAAGCCCAGCTCGCTGCGGAGCAGGTCGGTCATGATCTCCTTGCACAGGGTGCCGGGCATGATGGTGTCGGCGGTGATGGCGGGGTTGATCTCCTGCATGTACTCGGGCATCAGGATGTGGCCGCCCATGATGGCGTCCAGGCCGCCGTCGATCAGGGTCTTGTAGACATGGCCGTAGGTAGCCATCCACTTGTCGTGGGTGAAGTGGTTGACGTTGTTGGACATATGGGCATCGCGGTAGTCCTGGCCGTTGCCGGGGAAGTGCTTGGCGCAGCAGTAGACGCCCTCGGTCTCGTGCAGGCCATCCATGTAAGCCTTGCCCATGGTGGCGACCAGCTCGTGGTCATTGCCGTAGGCGCGGGACAGGACTTCCTCGCACTCCCAGTTATAGGTGATGTCGACTACGGGAGCGAAAGCCATGTTGCAGCCGGTGGCCTTGATCTGGGCACCGGAGACCCGGCCCATGGCCTGGGCGTACTCGGGCTTTCTGGTGGCGCCGATCTTCACCTGCGCTGCGACCTGGGTGCCGTCGGGGCAGACGCCGTCGCCGCCCTTCTCGGGGTTGCAGGCGATGAAGACGGGAACCTTGGCATACTTCTGCAGGATGCGGTTCTGGTTCAGAACCATCTGACCGGGCATGCCGTTGTAGCGGCAGCCGCCCAGGTGATACTTCTCCATCAGCTCCCTGAGATACTCCTCGGAATTGCCGGCGGTGAGCTGCCAGAACAGCTGACCGACCTTCTCCTCAGCGGTCATGGAGGCGATGGTGTTCTCGATCCATGCGATGTCCTCGTCGGACAGGTAATAGGGCTTTGCTCTCAAATCGACCATAGTGATTCACGTTTCCTTTCTGTTGTGTTTCCACAAATTTTCACGACTACATTGTACCAGATGTGACACCCACTTTCAATAGAATTCTTCCGTCTCCCATGACCCAATTTGTCTGTTTTGTCCAACATCGTTTCCAGTTTCTCCCTTTTCTTGACTTTTTCAAGGGTTTCGTGTACCCTTTTGCGGAAAGGAGTGATCGTATGAAGCAGATCTGCAAATCAGTGCTTTCCGTCCTGGGCGGAGCGATCCTGGCCTTCGGGCTGTACAATGTCCATTCCCTGTCCGGTGTTACCGAGGGAGGCGCCCTGGGCCTGACGCTGCTGCTGGAGCACTGGCTGGACATCTCCCCTGCTCTGTCCGGACTCATCATCAATTTCAGCTGTTACGCTTACGGCATCCGGACACTTGGGAAAAGGTTTCTGCTGTTTTCCGCCATTTCCGGCGGCAGCTTTTCGGTGTTTTACGCCATTTTTGAACGTTTTCCCCGGCTCTGGCCGGAGCTCGCCGGGATGCCGCTGCTGGCGGCGGTGATCGGTGCGCTGTTCGTGGGAACCGGCGTTGGACTCTGCGTTCGGGCGGGAGGTGCACCCACGGGAGACGATGCCCTGGCCATGGGCCTGAGCACCAGATTCCGCATCCCCATCGAACGGGTGTATCTCATCACCGATCTGACTGTGTTGGGTCTTTCCCTATCCTATCTGCCGCTGAGCAGGATCGCCTGCTCCCTGCTGACGGTGCTGCTGTCGGGAAAGCTCATCGGCCTGATCCAGCGTTGGAATTCTTAAAAATTCTGAAGTACCCTTGACACATCGTTCTACAGCATGTAGAATAACAGTACATTCTACATACTGTAGAACAGAAAGGAGCGATCCGCATGACCGATCTGACCATGGGCGCGGTGGAGAGCCGCTTTGCCCGGATCATCTGGGAAAATGAGCCCATCACCGCCGCCGAGCTTGCCAGGCTGGCGGACAAAGAGCTCAAATGGAAGAAGACCACCGCCTACACCGCCCTCAAGCGGCTGTGTGACAAGGGCATCTTCCGAAACGACGGCGGAACCGTCACCTCCATCCTGAGCCGGGAGGAATACCAGGCCCGCCAGAGCCGCCGGTTTCTGGATGAGACCTGCGGAGGCAGTCTGCCCGCCTTCATCGCCGCCTTCACGAAGCAGGGCGACCTCAGCCGCAGCGATCTGGACGAGATCCGCAGAATGCTGGACGACTATGAGCGGGAGGTGTGAGCCATGCCCAGCTTCACCGAAGTTTTGAATCTCAGCATTTCGGCCAGCTGGCTGGTGCTGGCGGTGGCAGGAATCCGGCTGCTGCTGAAGCGGGCACCGAAGGCCTTCCACTGCTGCCTGTGGGCACTGGTCGCCATCCGGCTTCTGTGTCCCGTCTCCTTTGAAAGCGAGCTGAGTCTGATCCCCAGCCGGGAGGTCGTACCCCAGGAATACCTCTATATGGAGCCCGCCCAGCAGGATGCCCCCGCGAAACTGGACATCGTGACAAATCCCGTCTACGACGCACCCCTCCGCCTGGACACCGATACCACCGTCGACCGGCTCCAGCACTGGGATCTGATGGGTTCGGTCATCTGGCTGGCGGGCATGGGTGCCATGGCCGTCTATGCCGTTTACAGCTATCTGAATCTGCGGCTGCGGGTGCGGATGGCGGCATGGGTCGGCGGGAAGGTGTGGGAGTGCGACGAGCTCGGCTCCCCCTTCATCCTGGGTGTCCTGCGGCCCCGGATCTATCTTCCCTCCGGTCTTGACGAGGTCACAAAGGCCCATGTCCTGGCCCACGAGGAAGCACATCTGCGGCGGCTGGATCATCTTTGGAAGCCCCTGGGCTTCGCGCTGCTGACCGTCCACTGGTTCAATCCCGTCATGTGGATGGCCTACATCCTCCTGTGCCGGGATATTGAGCTGGCCTGCGACGAAAAAGTCATCAAGGGGCTGGACAAGCCCGCTGTCCGGGCTTATTCCGAGGCGTTGGTGGCCTGCTCCGTCAGCCATCGTATGATCGCCGTGTGTCCCCTGGCATTTGGTGAGGTGGGGGTGAAGGGGCGGATCAAGTCTATGCTCAGCTACAAAAAGCAGGGCTTCTGGATCCTGCTGACTGCGGTCGTTGTCTCCATCGTCCTGTGTGTCTGCTTCCTGACGGATCCGGCCGAGAAGCCGGACACCCTGTTGGACATCCGCCGGGAGGACGGCTGCACCATCGTCTCTCAAACCGAGCAGACCCTGTCCCTTGTGATCGAACGGTCTTCTTTGCCTGACGACATTCTGAACGGGAAGACCCACACCTTTGAGCCGGGGCAGATCGTGCTGGCCCGGACGGATACCACTACTGCGTATGTGGAGTCGGGCAGGACGTTCGGCAGTGAGCTGCTGCTGACCATCGGCTTCGAGTATACGATCGGTGACAGCGGAGAGATCCTGGTGCCCTACCGGGTTCAGAACGGCGGCCGGGAATGGACTGCGGAGACGGCCAAGAATGACAAGGTTCGCATCGCGCAGTACGGCCCAGAGCCTGCCATCTCCGTTGCCATCGATATGGAGTGGTTCAAGACCACCGACGGTGTGGCCTTTGAGCTGACCGGCATGAATCTGCTGACCTACCGGGGCGACCATCTGCCGCCCGTCTCTGATGTGTCGCCCCAGCTGGAGGCCATCGTGGAAGGGTACGGGAACTATTCCATGACGGAGTGCAAAGACGAGCCCCTGGCCTTCATGTTCTACACCCACTGGATCCCCGAGGGGTTTGAAAGCGGGTATGACTTTTCCAATGGGGAGCTGGTGGTGCTGGAGACCGAGACCACCCGGCTGCAAATGACCCACGCGGAGCTTGACGGCGCGTATTACCGCTTCGACTTTGCATTTTCCTATGACCTGCCCGCCTCCGGCACCGTCATCGTCCCCTACACCGTGGATATCAAGGGTGTCCATCACACTCTGGCTCTGGATCGGGGCGACATCCATGATTATTCCAACACTTACGATGGCGATGTGGAGCTGGAGCACGAGGCCGGGACGCACAGCTTCTCCATCTTCGTAAAAAAAGAAATGTATGAGCACCTGGACGATTATCTCTGGGTCTCGCTGGAGGGAACCTGTGCCCTGACCTATATCGAAGAGGGCATGGAGCTCTCCTTCGAGGACGAATATCTCATCCGGGAGCGGTATGAGGTGGGCGAATACGAGCGGTTTGTCATCACCCGTGATCTGCATCTGATTGGCTGCGAGCCGGAGACCCTCTTCCCCATCGAGCGGGATCTGGGCGCGCTCCATGTGACCAACCTGGAGTATACACCCGTCAGCGAGAAGCTGAAGAAAAACAACCTCTGGGCCTGGCGTTGTGAGGCCTACGGCCGGGTGAATCTGCTCCTCCAGCAAAATGACGGGACACTCTATGTCTGCACACTGACGGAGGACAGAACTGCCGTTGCAGAGCAGTACCGGCTGGAGAACAGCGGCGAGTCCCATGATTTCATTGACCCCCGGCGCGGCATCCACCACTTTGCACCGGATATCACGGATTCCTTTGATCTGCCCTCCTTCCAGCTGAGCAGCGACGGAACCTTCACCTTCCACATATCCGTGGTAAGCAGCTACATCGGCGTCGGCAGCTACAGCCTGTCGAAGGAGGAGCTGATCCTGAAGACCTCTGACGGATGGTATATCTGGTACTTCGATGTGACTGCTGAGGGCTTTGCCTATGACGCCTCCCGCTCCAGTCCCATCTCCTACGCGAAAACGTTGAAGGAGCAGGCCCAGGTGCCGGACGGCGCACTGTTCCGCTCCCCGGAGCCATACAGCTATGAGCCGCCGGAGCTGGAGCCGTACATCGAGGATACCATCTCCGCCGCGATCCTCAGCGCCAACGGAGCGGATACCGCCCACGGAAGTCTCTGCGTGGAAAGCCACAAAATTCTCGCGGAGCTGGCGGTCTGCGGTGTGGCCACCGCAGACGGCGGTGCGCCCATGGAGGAGCTGATCGTGTACCTGTACGCCCTGTACCGCGAACGGAGTACCAATGGTGAAATGATGTACATCGAAGAGGATCGCCTGTTCCCGGCAGAGCTGTCCTTCGCCATGACCGAGGGCGGCTATACCCTGGTGGAATACCGGGAGCTGACCGATGCGGAGGCAAAGGAGCAGTTCCCCACCTTCGGTTATGAGAATCTTCAGGCCCATCGGGATCAGTACGATTCTGACCTCTCCCATGCCTGCCGGGAGAAGCTGGAGGAAAAGCTTGCCGCCCTTCAAGCGCAGATCGCCCAGGCCGGGGAGCTTTTGGAGATCATCGCATCCTCCCCTGCCCAGTATTCCTACGCCGGCGCCTACATCGATGCCCACCCAGAGGAATGGGCACGGCTTCTGGAGCTGAGGGCCGTGACCGTCCACTACAGCTTCCAGCATCTTTCTTCCGGCGAAGAGCTGGGAATAAAGGGATATCTGATGGCTCTGGCCAGTCAGGAGATCATCGCCGGATGGGGCGAGAGCTGTACCGTCGAATCCTATTTCAGTGCCCAGAACTGGTTCAGTCAGTTCCTCCGCCAGGCAGAGCACACCGCAGATTCCATGAGCTGGGACGAAATGAGAAAGACCCACCCCGCCTGCACCCTCGCGATCGTGTATACAGAATATCAGGAGTTTCCACCTCCGTAAAAAAGGAGCCTGACTGCCAAACGGGGGCAGTCAGGCTCCTTGCTTTTTTGATTTTTCAGCAGATTTCCTTACCCTCTGCATACGCCTGTTTTGCTTCGTTGAGGCTCATATAGTTGCCGCATCCTCCAACGTCCGGATGCCGCTCCTGAACGATATCAAATGTCCAATGGCAAACAGGGCACTCCTCAAATGGCTCAACGAAACCGTACTCCTTACATACGGGACATAAATGCGGAAAAACGACCATTTTGCTCACACCTTTGCTTATATTATTTCATCCGATCCCCACTTGTCGATCGTTTGACGCTCAGCCGGAACAGCCGCTACCAGCTGCCGCCCCTTTTTCATACTGTCATGATACCACTATCGCCCGGAATTGTCTATCCATTTGTGATTGTGCACAGGAAAAATCCGGGAAAGCAACCAGATTCAGAAGAATGGCTATGGATTTTTTTCGGAAGCTGTGGTATACTGTCAGGTGCGAAATATGACAACCACAACTGATATGAGGTGCAACACTATGACGAAAATTGACATTTACTCCGGCTTCCTGGGAGCCGGCAAGACCACGCTCATCAAGAAGATGATCGCAGAAGGCTACAAGGGCCAGAAACTGGTGCTGATCGAGAACGAGTTCGGTGAGATCGGCATCGACGGCGGCTTCCTCCAGGATGCCGGCATCAACATCACCGAGATGAACTCCGGCTGCATCTGCTGCTCCCTGGTGGGCGACTTCGGCAAGGCTCTGGAAAAGGTCATCAGCGAGTATCATCCCGACCGGGTCATCATCGAGCCCTCCGGCGTCGGCAAGCTGTCCGACGTCATCGGCGCCGTGAAGAAGGTGGTCGGCCATGACGTGGAGTTGGGCTACGCCGTTGCCGTGGCCGACGCCAACAAGGTCAAGGTCTACATGAAGAACTTCGGTGAGTTCTACAACAACCAGATCGAGACTGCCTCCACCATCATCCTCTCCCGCACCACCAACATTACCGAGAAGAAGCTGGATGCCGCCCTGGAGCTGATCCGCCAGCACAACGCCGATGCCACCATCGTCACCACCCCCTGGGAGGATCTGTCCGGTGAGCAGCTGATCGAAGCCATGGAGGGTGAGCACACCCTGGCCAAGCACATGGCCGAAACGGAGCACGAGCACCATCACCATCATCATGACCACGACGAGCACTGCTGCTGCGGCCATGACCATGAGCATCATCACCACGACCACGACGAGCACTGCTGCGGTCACCATCATCACGATGAGGGCTGCCACGAGCATCACCACGACCACGTGCCCGCCGAGTGCGGCCACGAGCACCACCATCACGACCACGACGAGCACTGCTGCTGCGGTCACGATCATGAGCATGAGCACCATCATGAGCATGGCGAGGAGTGCGGCTGCGGCCATCATCATGACCACGAGCATGAGCACCATCACCACCACGAGCATGGCGAGGAATGCACCTGCGGCTGCCATGACCACGACCATCATCACCACCACGCCGACGAGGTCTTCACCTCCTGGGGCCGTGAGACCGCCAAGAAGTACACCGCCGAGCAGATCAGCACCATTCTCGAGGAGCTGGACTCCGGCGAGTACGGCATTGTCCTCCGTGCCAAGGGCATCGTGGCGGGCGCGGACGGCAAGTGGATCCACTTCGATCATGTTCCCGGCGAGGCTGACGTCCGCACCGGCTCTGCCGATGTGATGGGCCGTCTGTGCGTCATCGGCTCCAAGCTGGACGAGGCTGCCGTCGCCAAGCTCTTCGGTCTGTAAGGAGAACGAAATGACCCAGATCCCTGTTTACGCATTCACCGGATTCCTGGATTCCGGCAAGACCAAATTCATCCAGGAGACCCTGGAGGACGAGCGGTTCAACGCGGGCGAGCGTACCCTGCTGCTGGTCTTTGAGGAGGGCGAGGAGGAGTTCGATTTCTCCACCTATCCCCACCAGAATGTCTTCCTGGAAGTCCTCGACCAGGAGACCGTCACCGAGAAGGAGCTCAAGGCTCTGATGAAGAAGTACCGCCCCGAGCGCGTCGTTGCCGAGCTCAACGGCATGCAGCTGGTCGGCGACCTCTACGCCCGCTTCCCCGCCGAATGGGTGGTGGCCCAGGAGGTCATGTTCGCCGACACCACCACCTTCATGGCCTACAACGCCAACATGCGCAACCTGGTCATGGACAAGCTGACCGGTGCCCAGATGGTGGTCTTCAACCGGCTGGAGAAGGGCGCGGATGTGATGCCCTTCCACAAGCTGGCCCGGGCCGCTTCCCGCCGAGTGGACATCATGTATGAATACACAGACGGCTCCACCATGTTCGACGACATCGAGGATCCCCTGCCCTTCGACATCAATGCCCCCGTCATCCAGATCGAGGATGATGACTACGCCCTCTGGTTCCGGGATGTGACCGAGGAGCCCGAGAAGTACCAGGGCAAGACCGTCCGCTTCAAGGCCCAGGTGGCCATGCTCCGCCGGGACAAGAACGGCATGTTCGCCCCGGGCCGGTTCGTCATGACCTGCTGTGTCGACGACATCCAGTTCTGCGGCCTGCCCTGCAAGTGGGCCGATGCTGCTAAGCTCAAGTCCCGCTCCTGGGTCATGGTGGAGGCCACCATCGCCGCCGAGAAGCACCGCCTGTACAAGGGCGATCTGGGCCCCGTGCTCACCGCCAAGTCCGTCACCGATGCAGCCCCCGCCGTCGAGGATGTGTGCACCTTCTGACCAATATGACCACCCTGTATATCGGGGTGGTCATTTTTGCATAAATGGATATCGTTTCCGTATATGCGCATGAATTCAGGAATCTTTACCACCAAATCAGCGGGTTTTTCCAAAAAATCGTGGTGTTGTCCAGTTGACTTTTTATCCATTGGAGCGGTATAATGCATGCAGCGAAACCACTGCGAAGCGCGTCAGGAAAGGATGTTGCCCATGAAGAAGATCGCCATGCTTGCGCTGTCTTTCATATTGGCCCTCGGTCTGCTGACCGCCTGCGGCCCCAGCGGGGCGGCCCCGACCCTGAAGGTCGCCATGTCTCCGGATTTCGCGCCCATGGAGTTCGTTGACCTCAGCAAGACCGGACAGGCGCAGTTCGTTGGCTTCGATGTGCGTCTTGCGGAATATCTGGCGAAGGAGCTTGGCAGAGAGCTGGAGATCGTCCCCATGAGCTTTGACGCCTGTCAGGATGCGGTAGCAGAAGGAAGTGTGGACATGTCCATCTCTGGCTTCAGTTGGATGCCCGACCGGGCGGAGCGGTTCAATCTCTCCGACACCTATCACGCCGGTGACAATTCCTCCTGCCAGGTGCTTCTGACCACCTCGGAGAACAAGGGACTTTACACCTCCTCCGTGAATCTGCGGGGCTGCCGGATCGGTGTTCAGACCGCCTCCCTCCAGGAATGGCTGGTCGGTGAGCAGCTTCCCGGTGCCGTCCCCATCCCCTTCGACGATATCGACGCGGGTGTCAGTCTGCTGAAGGCGGGAACCGTGGACGTCCTGGCGCTGGCCGAGGGCAACGCCGACGCCCTCAGCACAGCAAATCCCGACCTCGTCAAGACCGGCTTCTACTTCGAGCTGACTGAGGAGCTGCTGGATAACCTGATCCTGCTGAAAAAGGGCGATGAGGAGCTGACCGCCGCCGTCAACGAGCTGCTGGCCAGGGCCGAGTCCGCAGGCCTTTACGAGAAATGGTACGCCGAAGCCCTGGAACAGGCCGGTGTGGGCATCGAGATCCGCTATGACGACGAAGGCCACATCGCCACGGAGGGTAACTAACAAAATTTTCGAGCCGACAGTCATGGCTGTCGGCTCCTCTATATAGAAAGGTATCTGCAATCATGAAAAACGAGATTTATGCATACATCCAAAGCCGGGCTTCCGACTTCATCGATATTTCCGACCGGATCTGGGAATTCGCCGAGCTGAGTCTGAATGAATACAGATCCGTCGAATGCTACCTGGAGTTTCTGAAAAAGGAGGGCTTCGAGGTACGGGAGCAGGTGGCGAACGTGCCCACGGCCTTTGCGGCCTCCTATGGCTCCGGTGCGCCCCGGATCGGCATTCTGGCTGAGTACGATGCCCTGTCCTCCCTGTCCCAGAAGCCCGGTGTCGCTGAAAAGGATCCCCTGGTTCCCGGCGGCCACGGTCACGGCTGCGGTCACAATCTGCTGGGCGCAGGCTCCCTGGCGGCAGCTGTGGCGGTCAAGAAGCTGATCGAAGAGGGCAAGCTCTCAGGCACGGTGGTCTTCTACGGCTGTCCCGGCGAGGAGGGCTGCGCGGGCAAGAGCTTCATGGCCCGGGACGGCGAGTTCCGGGATCTGGACGCCGCCATCACCTGGCACCCCGGCGACACCAATGAGGTCACCACCGGCTCCAACGCCGCGTGCCTGCAGTACCTCTACTCCTTCCAGGGTCTTTCTGCCCATGCCGCCGGTGACCCCCATCTGGGCCGCAGCGCGCTGGATGCCGCGGAGCTGATGAACGTGGGTGTCCAGTTCCTGCGGGAGCATATGCGGGGGTGTGAGAGCGTCCACTACTCCTTCCTGGATGTGGGCGGCCCCTCCCCCAACGTCGTCCAGCCCACCGCTTCCGTGCTCTACATGGTGCGCAGCGACAATGTCCGCAACGCCAAGGTGCTGCTGGAGCGGGTGCACAACATCGCCAGGGGCGCGTGTCTGATGACCGGCACCACCGTCTCCATCCGGCAGGTGGACGGCACCGCCAGCACCCTGAGCAACACCGTGCTGGAAAGGCTGATCCAGAAAAATCTTCAGTCCGCTCCCCTGCCCGTCTATTCTGACGAGGAGCGGGCCTTCGCATCCGCCATCCATGGAACCTACGAGTGCCGCGACATCCCCGGCACCGCGCCCAAGTTCGACTGGAAGGTCAAAAAGTTGGTGAAGGAGTGGACGGAGGACGGCCGGAAGCCCCTGAATGATTTCGTGATGCCCTATGTCCCCTCGGACTACATGAGCGCGGGCTCCACGGATGTGGGCGATGTGAGCTGGCTGACCCCCACCGCCCAGTTCAACGCCGCAACCTGGCCCAGCAATTGCCCCGGCCACAGCTGGCAGATGGTCTCCACCGGCAAGACGAGCCTTGCCCACAAGGCCATGCTCTACGCAGGTGCAGTGCTGGCCGGAACTGCCGCCGACCTGATGACCGATCCTGCCATTCTGGCCGAAGCACGTGCCGAGTTCGCAGTCACCGCCGCCGAGGGCTACGACTGCCCCCTGGAGCCGGAGCTGGTGGCGGAACCCGCAGCAGTATAAAAATTGCCCGGAAGCGGATGCTTCCGGGCTTTTGTCATTGGATGGTGAATTCGGCGTAGACGGTCTCCTCCACGGTCTCGCCGGGGACGCCGCCCCAGGGCGGCTGGACGGGGGTGGCGGTGAAGTGCTTGCCGATCCGGTAGGTTCCGGGCTCCAGTGCCTCCCGGATCAGGCTCCAGTTGATGTTCCATCGGGTCACATCGTTCTGGGGAACCGAGTAGGCCACCGTCGTCCAGAAGGTATCCTCCGGCATGGCACTGACCCACCCCTCCTCCGTCCACTGCTCCAGTGACCAGGGGGAGCCGGTGAGGATCTCCTTCCAGGGGGTTCCGTCCTGGACGCAGACCAGGGTCAGGCCGCTGGGGGTCACGTTCTCCGCGCGAAGATGGATGCCAAGCAGGTTGCCATCTGCCATGATATTTGTGCCGTTTGCAAATGCACTGACCGTGGAGAGAATGGTTTGCGCAGTCTGCAATTGTTCCTCTGTCCAACTACTGGTGTTTTGTGTAACGGCTTGAAGACTGCCTTGTGTGGTCTGGAACTCAATGAATCTCCAGATTCTGCCGGATTTTTCATAGCGTTTTCCGGTAACACCGTTTGGGAACGTAAAATCCACACTGTTGTAATCACCGTCAATCTGCACACCGGCACCGGTTTCATATTGCACCTGAATGAAGCCCTCGGCACCCTCCGGCCAGAAGCGGAAAGCAACGCCGTCTAATTTCCCCTTACCTTTCTGTTCCGCTTCCCATCCGTTCGGGATACCGATCCGCAGGTAAATGCCGTCGGCGTGGAAGGTCTGATAGTCGATTTCGACAGGAGCGTCATAGGCAGCGTCATCGGCCTGCGCCCGGCTCAGATAGGATTGCGCCTGGGCTTCCAATTGCTCGCATTCAAAGATCCAGTGGCTTTCGCCGTAGTCCGTATCAGCAGTCACAAGCTCCCAGGCTCCGTCACTGTCACGGTTGAGGAAAACGGCGGGATCCCTCTCGCCGGAGCGTGTGACGCTTACGGAGAAGACGATTTCGGAATCCAGGCTGCCGGGCCGAAGGGCCGCATGGCGCACATCGTCCAGGATCATGCTCATGGCGACGCCCCGGTCGCCGATCAGCTCCTCCGTCTCGACGATCTCGCCAGTGCGGACGGTGATGCGGTTGACGGTGGCTCCCTGCACCAGCTCGGTCAGCAGGCTCTCCGGGGTACGCAGCCGGAAGGGCAGCCAGCGTCCGCCGCCGGGCTGTTCCAGATAGAGGGCGTTTCCGACCGTCACGAGGGGCTGTCCCGCGTACTCCCAGCCAAGGCGGACGGCCTGGCCGTCCTCCTCGGGATGCTTCGTCGAATCATGGAGGATGCTGCGCAGGGAGCCGATGGTCTGCTGCTTGTCGGGCATGAAGTCCACTGGATCACCCTCCTGAATATAGAGGACACCGCCCCATCGGATCTCCGCCGGGGCGGATTCCGGACTGGTCAGCAGTCCCGCCGCCAGCGCGGCGATCAGCACCAGCGTAACCAAAATCACCCAGAAGGCGGGCTTCTTATAACTCAGTACCGACTTGATCCGGGCCTTCACGCCCACCTCGCCGAAGGCCAGGGGACAGGCGGCGATGGTGCGGCGGGAGATGCTGCACCGGAGCAGGGCGGCAGAATAGGCCTTCTTTTCCTCGATCCGCAGCTCCCGCACCACCCGCTCGTCGCAGGCCATCTCGATATCCCGGCACAGCAGGACATAGGCCAGCCACAGCACCGGATTGAACCAGTAGATCGTCAGCAGCAGATAGCCCATTGGCTTCCACCAGTGATCGTGCCGGGCGGTGTGGGCTTTTTCGTGGGCGATGACGTGGGCCTTTGCCCCGTCGTCCAGATCGGAGGGCAGATAAATCTTCGGACGTAGGATGCCGAGGATGAAGGGGGAATCGATGCGGTCGCAGAGGAATATCCCCCTGCTCTCTTCGATGGACTCCCGTACCCGTCTGCAGATGCGCAGCCAGCTGACGAATGCCCAAAGGAGCATCACGATCATGCCCAGCACCCAGATCATGGCCCATACCGCCATCCAGACCTGTAGAGGGTTGACGCTGGCGACGGGGTTCGCACGGAAGGACTCGGTATAGACGGGGTTGACCACCCGGTCAATGATGGGCACACCGCTGTGGATGACCGGTGCCCGGTCAAGCAGGCTCTCCTGGGTGATGACCTCCGCGCTGGGGATCAGGCTGAAGGGGGCCTCCAGAGTCCGACCGATGACCAGCCGCACACCAACCAGCGCCCAAAGACCGCAGACCAGACTCCGTGGTGCTTTTCGAAGCAGCAGCCTTGCGATGAACACCGCAAGTACCACCCAGGAGGCCGCGATTCCGGTGTTCAATACCTCCAGGAACAATTCGCTCATGGTCACACCTCCCCACATTCGTCGATCATTCTGCGAATCTCGGCGATCTCCTCGGGGGACAGTGCCCGCCGCCGGGTGAAGGCCGCCAGGAAGGACGGCAGGCTCCCGGAGAAGGTCTCCTCCACGAACCGCTCAGACTGGAGAGCGTAAAATTCCTCCCGGCTGATGCAGGATGTGACCGTGCCGCCCTCGTTTTGAAAAATGCCCCGCTCGCACAGACGGCGCAGGACGGTGTAGGTGGTGGGCTTCTTCCAGTTCAGCTCCGTCTCGCAGAGCTTCACCAGCTCCCGGGAGTGGAGGGGCTCGTTGGCCCAGATGATGTCGGCGAACTTCGACTCCACCAGACCCAGCTTCTTGTCTTCCATAGGGGTTCCTCCTTTCGGTTTACACGTTGTAAACTGCATCTTTAGTTTACAGCCTGTAAACCGCTTTGTCAAGGGCAGGGAATAACTTAATATCTTAAAAAAGCCTGCGGCGTGTGCCGCAGGCTTTTACGTCTTATTTGCCGAAGATCCGCTCCGCGATGGTGGGCTTGCGCTCCCGGGTCATGGCCTTGTAGACCTCCCGCAGCTGGGTGTACCATTCCGGGGCCGAGCGGCTGTCGATGCCGCTGACCAGCCAGGTGCAGGCAGGGAGCCGGGCATCGCCAAACTTCTGGGCAAAGGTCTTGTCCACGCCCAGAGCCAGAGCGAAGGGCGCCAGCTCGAAATAATAGTTGCGGTTGGAAGCCAGGATCCGGCGCAGCTCGCCCCTACCGGCCTTGCGCATGTAGCGCCGCAGACCCAGGATCTCGGTGTAGATGCGCACACCGTTGTCGGTGCGCCGTCCGCCATAGGCGGCCATCAGGCCCGCCAGCAGGTTCCAGGCCACGGCAGCGAGACCGTAGTAGATGCAGTTGCAGGCGAATGCTGCGATCAGGAACAGGCCGCTGACAGCCATGCTCAGCTTCAGCTCCGCCTTGCCCCGCAGGTGCAGACAGCCCAGCCCCTCCTGGATGAACCAGCAGGCCAGGAAGCAGACCGCGCCGATGGTGCCCATCAGGATCAATCTCCATTTATGATCCGTGGAAATGGCGTCACCCATGGCGATACCGGCAAACAGACCCACCAGGCAGGACAGGAACCGGAAGAACCGCTCCGCACTGGCGGGACTGCGGTAGCCCGGAGCCTGACGGCGGGACAGGGCCGCTGCCTTGTCGCTGGCGTTCTGGAACCGGTAGCCGGTGGCGTCCAGCATCATCTTCCGTCCAAACAGATCCCGGAAGCACCGCTGCTCGTAGACGCTGCGCTCGTTGCCCATGTTCATCTTTTTGTGGAGGAACACACGACCGTTGTCATCGAGATGGATGATGAGATAGCCCAGCTGGGCCCACTGGAGCACCATCACCGGCAGATCACCGGGCTTGCGCACCAGATAGGTGCCCACCTGACCGGCGCACAGGCCCTCGGTCACGGTGGAGCGGCGGGGAGCGTATTTGGGCAGGCAGCGCATGGTCAGCAGCCAATAGAGCAGGGCCAGACCGGCGCAGACGCCCATGGCTGCGGCATCAAAGCCCAGGCTGCCGCCGAAGGTCTGGGCGGCGGGGAACATGCCCTCGGGAGCCACCAGCTCCAGGAACAGGGTCTCGCTGTCCTTCAGCTCCTGGGCCACGCTGCCCCGAATGACGCTGCCGCTGATGGTGGCAGACATCTGGCGTTCGATGTCCTGACCGTGGTAGCCGCTGTAGAAGGTGGGTACGGAATCGAAGCGGGTGGGCATGGTGACGGAGAAGCTCATGTTCTCCACGGGATACGGGAAGCCGTACAGGAGCGGCACGGTGACGAGCTGCTTGCCGTCGTCATCCACCTCCACCACGGAATTGACCTCGTATGCAATGGTGCAGTTGTACAGGCCCATCTTGCCGTCCAGATGGCTCAGATTCACGCTGGTGATGCCCTCGGACTGGGTCAGGGGCGCGGGAGAGCCGTTGATGGTGACGGATTTGATGTCGGTGCCCAAGGGAAATTTCAGGCCCTTGGCAGGATCGTCCAGGCGGATGTCCGCCTCGATGGTCACCTGACAGGTGCCGTTCTCCCTGACCACGGCGGTGGTGGTCACCGAGGGAGCCGCATTGGCAGCATGGGCCGGGACAGCGAGCAGGAAGATACAAATGAAAAGCGCGATCACGCGGCGCATGGCATCACCTCCAGAAAATGCAATGATTTTACATTATACAACGGAAATCTTCCGAATGCAACGGGAAAAACCTTAAGCTTCCAGGATCTCACCCAGTACGCCGTCCTTGAAAACGGCGGTGATATGCACCTGCCGCACTTCATTATGGAGGTCATCACCGGGAGCATAGACCCGGACATAGTTGGGCCCGTGACCGGTAAAGCAGCCCTCGCTTGGCTCCTCGAAGAGGACAGCCTGGGTGGTGCCGACCATGGCGGCGCGGTAGGCCGCGGTCATTTCGTCGGCGATGGCGATGGCCCGGCGGCTGCGCTCCTCCTTCACCGCGTTGGGGTGCTGGCCGGGCATCTTGTCGGCGGGGGTTCCGGGGCGTCGGGAATAAGGGAAAATGTGCATCTCCGCAAAGGCACACTTTTGTATAAATTTCAGACTTTCCTCAAATTCCTCCTCAGTCTCGCCGGGGAAAGCCACGATCATGTCCGTGGTGATGGCGCAGCCGGGGAAAAACTTCCGCAGCAGCTCGATGGATTCAAAATACCGTGCGGTGTCGTACTTACGCTTCATCCGGGCAAGCACTGTGTCGCAGCCGGACTGCATGGACAGATGGAAGTGGGGGCAGAGGTTTCCGTATTGGCTGAGAACCTGGCAGAACTCCTCAGTCACCACCCGGGGCTCCAGGGAGCCCAGCCGAACGCGAAGCCCGGGAACGGCCTTGCAGATGGCTTCGATCAGCGTGACCATGCGGGGCTTGCCCGGCAAGTCGACGCCCCAGGAGGCGATCTCGATGCCCGTCACCACGATCTCCCGGAAGCCCTGAGAAGCAAGCTCCTTCGCCTGCTCCACCGCCAGCTCCAGGGGGGCAGAGCGGACGGGGCCCCGGGTGTAGGGGATGATGCAGTAGGAGCAGAAATTGACGCAGCCGTCCTGCACCTTCAGCATGGCCCGGGTGCGCTCAGAAAGGCCGCCGGCAGGCAGGACTTCGAACTCCCGGCGGCGCAGGGCGTTGTCCACACTGGTGCGGTGCTGCCGATCCTCAAGCGCAGAAAGCATCATGGACAGGAACTCCTCCCGTCCGCCGGAGCCGGAGATGATGTCCACCTCTAATCTTTCAACATCCTCCGCCGCATGCTGGCTGTAGCAGCCGCAGACGCCGATGAGGGCTTCGGGGTGGAGCTTCCGGCAGCGGCGGATCACCGCCCGGTTCTTCTTGTCCGCCACAGCGGTGACGGAGCAGGTATTGATGATGTAGCCGTCGCAGACCTCATCGAACCTGCCGATCTCGTGGCCCTGCTCCCGGAGCAGCTGCTCCATGGCCTGGGTCTCGTACTGATTCACCTTGCATCCAAGGGTGTAAAAGGAAAACTTCATGTGTATACCACCAAAATGAGATTATCGGATGCTCCGCAGGCTCGCCTTCGGAAGCACGTTCAGGCCGAATTCCCTGGACAGGGCCAGGGCCTCCCGCTCGGCCTTGGGATCGTTCAGGGCCTTGGGGGAATGGGCATCGCAGCCCAGGATCACGTCGCAGCCCTCCTCGGCGGCCATCTCCCAGAAGAAGCGGTTGGGATAGTGCCGCCCCTCCCGGATGCCCAGCAGGTTGATCTCCAGGGGGATGCCGCAGGCCTTCGCCTCAGCGCACATGGGCCGCACAGTGTCCATGTAGAATTTCCAGTCCCCGTCGTAGTGGATCAGGTCGGGATGGGCGAAGTAGGTGAACAGCCCCGTGTTCATGGCCTCCATGCTCTGGCTGCAATACTGCCGGACGACCGACTTCTTGTCGGTAACCAGACCGCTGTAGGGGGCATCGTACTCATTGCCGATGAAATGCTGGCCCAGGATCAAATAGTCGATGGGATAATCCCGCAGAAATTCGATGAGATTTCCAAAATGATCGGGATAGTACTCGGTCTCCAGACCAATGGGCATTTCGATCCTGCCCTTGTACTGCTCCCGCAGACCCTCGATGGTCTTGACATAGCCCGCAAGTTGGACGGGGCGCATCCGGAAATGGGAATAATATCCGCCGGGGAAAATATAGGGCGTGTGATCCGCCCAGCCCAGGATCTCCAGCCCAGCCTTCAGGGCTTCCTTCACATATTCCTCCTCACGGCCCACGGCGTGGTTGCAGCGGTGGGTGTGGGTATGATAATTCGCAATCATGGAATCAACTCCTTTCGAATAGTTTATCACAGATTCTCTCCTCCGTCAACGAAAGCGTCTGTGAACGAACCTTGACGAAGCTGTAACATCTTTGGAAACCTTTTCTGAATTCCCTTTACGGCGCTTCTTTTTTCGATATAATGGTACCGAAATACAGAAAGGAGCATTTCATGGACATCCAATATACATATCTGGATCTTTGCTGGTATCTGATGGTCTACTCCCTCATCGGCTGGGCCATTGAGGTCTGCATCAGCGCAGTCACCAGCCATCGGTTTATCAATCGGGGACTGCTGAACCTTCCGTTTTCCCTCCCCTACGGCCTGACAGCCGCCTTACTGATGCTGGTGCTGCCCACCATGGACAGCATCATCGCCCAGCTTCTCATGACCATGGCGGTCTACCGGCTTGTCCGCAGTCTGAGTGACCACTTCGTCCGCCGTGTCAGCGGTGCGGAGCCCGACCGTTCCTCGACCCGAATCACGCAGGCTCTTGCTGCCATAGCTGCGGCGGCGATGGTGTACATCCAGTATCTGCTGATCCATCCCCTGCTTCTGACTCTCTTCGCGGTACTGCCCCAGTGGGTCACCAACCTGGGAGCCCTTTTGTTCATCACGCTTGTGCTGTTGGACTTCTTCTGTGTGCGCCACACCCTGCGCACCCATCGGCTCTCCCCTACCACCGTCCGCCATCTGGAGCATACCCAGCGGATCGCAGACCGGATGACCGACGCCATCTGGAACCGGCTCCAGCGGGCCTATCCCAGGATCCGGGAGACCGGCGGAGCGGAACATACCTTCGCTCAGGGACTCTGCTTCGACAAGCTCTTCTGGGTGTTCCTGGTCTCCTCTGTGCTGGGTGCAGGCATTGAAATGGTCTTCTGCCGGGTCACCGGCGGAGTATGGATGAACCGCTCCAGCCTGCTCTACGGCCCCTTCAGCGTGGTCTGGGGTCTGGGCGCGGCAGTGCTGACGGTGGTGCTCCAGCGGCTCAGCAACAAGCCCGACCGAAGCATCTTCCTGGCGGGCTGTGTCCTTGGCGGTGTGTACGAGTATCTGTGCAGCGTCTTCACGGAGTACGTTTTCGGCACCGTCTTCTGGGATTACAGCCATATGCCCCTGAATCTGGGCGGGCGGATCAATCTGCTGTACTGTATCTTCTGGGGACTGCTGGCCGTGCTGTGGCTGCGCGTCCTCTACCCGCCCATGGAGCGAAGGATCGAGAAGCTGCCGCCGCTGGCGGGCAAGGTGCTGACCTGGACGCTGATCCTTCTGATGGCCGCCAACGCCGTCCTGACCTCCGCCGCCATGCTCCGCTACACTGACCGCCAGAGTGAGCACCCCCACACCGGCATCGTGGAAACCTTTCTCGACGAACGGTATCCCGACAGCTACATGGAGCACCGCTGGCCCAACATGATCGTCACAGAGTAAAAATTTTGGCCGACCCAAACCGGGTCGGCCATTTGCCTTATTTCAGGGTGACGGTCAGATTGGGATTGTTCTCTGCTGCCTCCCGGAGGGTCTCCAGCAGGGCTTCGCCGTACTTGCCCATCAGCTCCACCGGTGCGGCGGGGTCGGTCAGGACGAGCTCCGTCTCCACACCGATCTCGGACAGCACATCGTAGAGGGCATCCAGGTTCCGTCCATACCAGGTGGGCAGCTCCAGCCGCTCCGCCAGATGGCTATGGGCCGCGGCCCGATCTGTCATGGCCCGTCCGTCCAGGATGATGGCCATGGTCATTCCTCCCCGTAGAGCAGGATGAAGCTCTCATAGTGGTCGTCGGTGTAGTAGATCAGGCCGTCGTTGGAGAAGACGATGCGCTTCGCGCCCCGGCTGCCTGCGCCGTTGGTGTCGATGTCGCACTCGTAGTACTGGCGTCCGTCGGCCTTGGGCAGGATGCCCTCCCGGTTGCCGAACTTGTCGCCGCCGATGGCCGCGCCCTCTAGATACCGCTCGACGCTGCCGCCCTCCCAGCCCAGCTCCCGGGCCTCATTCTTGGTGATGAAGTTGGAGGGGAGCTCGCCATAGGTCACCAGGTACAGCGCCACATCCTCCGCGCTGTAGTACCAGCCGTCGATGTCCAGGAGGGCTTCGGTCTCCTCCGGCTCCGTTTCAGCGGGTTCCGTCTCGATGGGTTCGGTCTCGATGGGGTCGGTCTCTGCCGGTGCAGTGGTCTCAAGATAGCTGTCGCCATAGCCGGTCTCATCCAGAGGCGCGGCGCCGCAGCCGAACAGGCTCAGGGCCATCACCAGCGCCAGCAGCAATGCAAGGATCTTTTTCATTTCATTTCCTCCCTTTTTTCGGATGACTCCATTGTACTCCACAGAACCCACAATTGCAAGTCCCTACAGCACCCCGCGCCGATCCAGGATCACGAGGATCCGGATCAGCTCCTCCGTCAGACCCAGATCATCCGCAGCGATCCCCTGCAGGCTCCCATCATCGGTCAGCCTTTCGATGGTCTCCCGGGCGTAGGCGGGAACTTCCTCCAGTGTATGATAGCGCAATTCTTTCTCCTCCAATCTCGGGCACACGAAGCCACGGATCTTCTCCCCATCGATGGGAACCCGGCGAAGCTTCACCATGTTGTCATAGTTCCCCTCTGCCACCAGCAGCTCTCCGTTCTCCATACCGATGACGATGCCCACATGGTCTGGTGCACCGGTATCGTCGCCAAATTTCTTCGCATCCCAGTTGTAGAGTACCCAGTCCCCGATCTGCGGCACATGCCCATCGGTTTCCACCCAGATCCCCATGCTTTTGGCCTTCTCGACGATCCGGGAGCAGCTGCACTCCAGCGGAAGCAGATCTCCGACTCCCGCCATCACCGCAGCCGCACTGACGAAGGCGGCGCACCAGGGATCCCTCTCTGTCAACTGATATCCTCTGGGCAGGGGCCGTATGGAGTTATAGACCTCCAAGATCCTGCGGTGCTCCTTACTCCCCTCTTTTGCTCCCAGCCATCGGGCCGCAGCCAGCGCCGCCTCAAGCCGCTGTTTCATCGTACGTCTCCTCGCCGAGCTTTTCCAGTGCAGCGGTCAGCACCCCAGGGATGCGGATACCCATAAGGCCCGCATTTTCCAGAATGCTGATACACTCATTGACGCAAAAGCCCACGATCACCGCGTCCCGGACATAGTGGAGCTCCAGCAGCACATCCGCCAGATTCGCCACCACCACGATCAGCAGCGTCACGAATTTCCGGGCCAGGCCCTTCCAGCCCACCCGGCTGTCCAGCCCGCCGCCCTTGGTCTTTGGGCTGGTGTGAAACACCCCCGCCACGATCAGACCCGTCACATAGTCCACAGCCATACAGAGGATCAGCGCCAGAATGGGCGTATCGAATCCCCCCACGACCCAGGAGATCATTCCGGCAGCAAAGCCGACAGCGGTACAGAAGATGTCCTTCATGAGACCTCCTCCCATCCGTAGAACCCAGGTTCCCAGGTGTTGTTTTCCAGGATGCTGACCCAAATTTTCCCGTTGTGCCGCACCTTATCACCCTTTTTGTAGGGGTTCGTGCTCTCCGGCTGCTCCCACTTGGGGATCACATCCTCGTCCGGGATCAGCACCCTGGCCCACAGGCTCGGGGCCGCAGTGGGCGTCCAGTTGTCCTGCGCCGTGTGTGCCATCAGGCAGCGGTACAGACCTCCCTCATAACGCACCCGCTGCCCGGTCTCATAGACAGCCTCCGCATCCCAGGCGGCAAATAAGTCAATGGCCTCCAGCGCCTCGGCGTCGGATAGTCCCTTATCCGCAGCGGCTTCGATCATCCGCCGCAGACGGATCGCTTTACTTCTTCTCATAAGCTTCCTCCCATCATGATGTTCAGTGCCTCCTCGGCGGTAAGCTCCGGATCACTGTCCGGTTCGCGGGCGCTTCCAGGTATTCCGCCAGCGGGATGCATCTCGCTTCAGGATATCCCTCCAGCTGCCCCAGGCTCCAGGTGTTCTCCCCATCGCAGACGCCCTGGGCCTTGTGTCTGGGGCAGGCGACGACCATGCCGTTGCTCTGCCGGTGCACCCAGATCTCCCGCTCGATCCTCCGGCGTTCTCCGGACACCTGGATCTCAATGCAGATCATTGGTGCGCACCTCCCATGCAGCATGCACAGCACACGCCTCTGCTTGATGCGGGCCCCAACCCACTGCCAATACCGCCGATCGTGGCACTGCCGTGTGGCTGAACCATCCAGTATTGATTATTCACAGCAGGATCAGGTGAGCGCAGCCAGTATATCGCTGCACTGCCCATTCCGTTATACCGCTTGCGGATCCGGCTTGCGTTGTCCGTGAAGCAGGGCAGCGCTGCCGACTCCGCATCACGGTCGACCTCGTCGCAATAGGGGAACTCCCCCACATTGACCCCCAGCTCCACAGCGCTGTGCAGAAACAGCCAGTCTGCGGATGTCACGATGTCCGTCTTCATGCCGCCTGCCGAGGAGCGCACCTCCACCTGCAGCTCGACAGCGCTGTCCGCGAAAGCTTCCGTATCCGGCACGATCCTGATCCGGTCGCCCACCCGGAAATAGGTCTTTTCCATCCCATATTCCAGGATCCCGGCGAGCTCTGCCAGGCTGAAGGCGCTGTCATCTTCAGGGTCATCGGAGTACAGGAAGTCATATTTCTCCGGTATGGCGTCCGGGAGCTTCGGCACGATGAACAGCGCGTGGACATCCATATCGGATACCAGGTCACCGGTGTTGGCGTCCCAGCCCATCCAGAGCGCCCCCTCCTGCTCCGGGTCGTCTCCCTTGTATTCATCCCGTCCGTGGGCAATGACCATCGACTCCTGAAGCATCCTGCTCTCGGAGATGTCCAGCCAGCGGGTCACCCGGTAGTACCGGTCAGAAGCGCTGTACCTTGCCGTGATGAGGGTATCGGCTGTGATGCCCTCCAGACTCTTATCCCAGCCGCTGTAGCTGTATCGGTGCTCCACATCGGGGGGCTTCACAGGCTTATCCATGAGCCCGGCGGTGATGGGATTGGCGATGGTTCCGCCGCTGGCGACCGTGAACACAGCGTCGGAGCCGTCCTTCAGCTTCTGGGTGGTTCCATCGTAGTTTTGGAAGGTGACGGTGACGCTCGCCACGATCTCGTCATAGCTGAGCTCCAGTTCCGGGAAGGCGGCGGTGACAGCGTCGATCTGAAGCTGGCTGATGGTACCCACGTGGGCTCTGCCCGTCAGCACGAAGCGTTCCGTGGGCTTGCCCTGGCCGTCGTAGCCTGCCAGCGACGTCAGGCGCATGAGCAGGGCGGCATCGGTGTCCCTCCAGTCCACCTCTGTCAGCCGTCCCCGCTCCAGCACCGGGGCATTCTTGCAGATGTTCAAGGTGTCGATACCGGGGCAGCCCTCCACACGAAGGAGGGTCAGTGCGCTGCTGTCCATGAGGAAGGTGTCCAGCTTCCGCAGCTCCAGAGCCACCAGAGAACTTACAGCAGGGAGCCGCACCTCGGTCAGAGGACACCCCTTTGCGAAGGTCACGCCGGTGGCCGCTTCCCGGTCTGTGGAGACCACCCACCGCTGCATGGCGGTGAAGGCTTCCTTCATCTCCTCGGTGGTAGCCTTGGGGAACCGGAACTCGAAGTTTCCGTCCTTGAAGGTCTCATCTTCTCCGATATTCTCCTTGAACCGGCAGGGTTTTTCCGTGTTGTTTATGATCTCCACACTGCACTGCTTGGGCCACTTGCTGTTGTCCTGGCCGAAGGCGGCGAAGTTCTTCTTGGAGTTGTTCATGTCGCCCACGAAATAGAGGATGGTCTCGCCGGGGAGCACCGTCCGCGCGCCCACCTCGATGGCATCGTCGGCGGTGGAGGTGAAGAAGACCGCGCAGGGGTGACCCTCCACGGTGTCCCGGACTCTGGGATCCTCCCTCTTCGCCTGGCAGATGAAGGGATTGAAGGTGTTGAACTCGTCGGCAAGGCAGACGTTGTTGGCGCTCTCGCTGGATGCCACGTTGGTCTTGAGGTTGAAATGGTGGATGGTCAGCTCGTGACTGTCCTTTTCGTTGGCCTTGTAGGCCCAGAGCTGGACGTCCCGTCCCACGTTCTGAAGTACGTTGACGGCTGTGCCGTCCACCTTCAGCTCCACCCGTGCCGTCTCGGCGGCGGGATCCACCACGAACCATCGGACGGCGGCAGTGCCATACTGGCCCACCTCGATCTCCGGCGTCAGCACACCGACCACCGGCGTGACCACGCCCTCAGAAAGCCATACGCCCACGTGGCGCAGCGCATCGGTGGTCAGTGTCTCACCCTCCACCGTGGCTTCGACCCAGGCTGTGATGACATGAGCGCCGTGATTCTGCCCAGGCACGGTGACAGTGGTGGTGCGCCCGGTGGTGGTTACGATCGCCTCAGAAATGATACTGCCATCCACAGCCACCTTCAGCAGCTTCTTCCCGCTCCCGCTGGGTGTCAGCCGCACAGCCACCGCCCCATCATACACCGCCGTCTCCCCCAGATTCCAGCCCAGACCGAAGGCCACGACGGTGACCGCAAAGCCCATCGTCCGGAAGGTGCCGTACACATCCGTCACCTTCAGCAAAACGGCATTCTCCGCTCCGGACGCCAGAAAGGGCCGCACATCGAAGCTGCACTCCCCCTGTTCAACGGCCAACAGTGCCACACGGCTTCCGTTTACCGTCCACTCCACCGATCCGGAGCCGGTAACCTCCCCGTCCAGTGTGGAGCTCCAGCAGAATGGGATAACGCATGAATCCTCATGCTCCATCACGGTGATCGGCCAGTCAGTCAGGCTTGTGGACAGCTTCATCACCGACGCGGCTCCGTTCCCACCGGCGGGCAGGGCGAAGGGCTCGAACCCCTCGATATCCGCACCTGCCAATGTCAGATGCATCCGGTTCTCCTCGTCCACGTACCCGGAGTCAAAGGCCAACCCACCGGCAGCTCCACGCCCTCGCCAAGGATCCGCCCACCGGACAGAGGATACAGCCGCCCGTCCTCCACATAGAGGTCGTCGGCCTTCCCATCGATGGCCTGGGCGATCAGCTCCGCATTGACGGATGCTGCCGCAGCCTTGGCCTCAGCAGCCGCAGCCTTCGCCTCCTGGGCTGCGGCAAGCATGACTTCCAGATCCAGCTGCTTCAGCAGTCCGTCGAGCCGCGCCAGCTCCACATTGATCTGTGCCAGATCCCGCACCCGGTAGAATTCTGTCGGCAGCTGCGCTCCGCCGCCGATGCCGCTTGTCACGCTCAACAGGACAGGAAAGCTCGACAGCTGACGCAGATTTCTGTCCCGGAGGATCAGTGCCAGCCGAACCACCCCGGAGGCGGCCATGATCTGATCGATCAGCCGCACCGTCACCCGGTTCCCCTCGATGGTGAAGGCGTCAGTCCCATCGGGCATGGTGTCATACTCGCCGGAGCAGCTGCCATCCGTCCGGAAGGCCAGAGCTGCCCGCACACCCTCGGGCACGTTCCAGGCGGCTCCGTTCTCCATCAGCTCGAACACCAGCGACCCGGAACCCGAGTCCCCGGCTACCGCTGTCTCGCCGATCTGTGTGGCAGCCCCCCGGGCCGCCAGATCCAATTGAATGATTTTTGCAATATTCATATGCATCCCTCCGACCTCATCCCCAAAAAGTCGTCAGGTTGCCCATAGGAAGGCAACCCGGATGCAAAAACGCAGAAAACCCGTGGATCAGTGATCCACGGGTTCAGCTTGTCAAAATACTTATTTTGACAAGCTGTGGTTTTTATTGAACGCGCAGGGGAACCCTGATGGTTCCCCCGCACACACCCCCTCCTTCCGTTTTCGTCACGGTTCAGGGGTTCCGATTATCCGTTATTTTTTCATTCGTTTCAGGATCTGTGCGCGGGTCAGTCCCCCAAAGGCTCCGGCAAAGGTGTCGAAATCCGTATCGGGCGGCAGTCCCAGACAGGCGAAGATCTCCTCCAGAAATGCACGGTTGTGGGGCGCAAGGAGATCGTTCCGATGGGTCACATATTCCGTCCAGGGCCCATCCGGCAGCGCGAATCTGGGATCGATGCCCATGGCCACGCCGCCATGGGGCGAAGAATACTCCTCCAGTCGTTCCCGAAGCCTCTGGGGAACTGCCCCAAACGGAACCTCGGTATGGGCGAAGCCCCACTCAATGTACAGCGAATACTCCCCCATTTTTAACAACCCGTCCCCCATCAGCATATCCTGGCTGAACATGGTCAGATGCTCCGACCTTCCCTTGCGCTTGGTGCAGACGAAGTGGAACTGAAGATCATCCGGCTCCAGCTGTCTGTGATCGACGATGGTGTGGGTGCCCCAGATGATGTCGTTGTCCCCGACGATCTGTACCGGCCCCAGGGGGAAGTTGCGCAGCTGTTCCGCCTTCAGATCCGGATCCTCCGTCGCCCCCTGAAAGAAGCGCACCATCAGCGGCACCATCATCAGCGTCCGCAGGCTGTGTTCCTCCGGCAGCTCCGGAAGCTTGCGCAGATCCTTCACCACACCGGTGATGATCCCGTAGCAATACCGTGTCCGATCCAGCTCCATGCGGAAGATATCGCCGGGCCGGTATTTGACCGTCACCTTCGGCGCATTCCGATACGCCTCCAGCTTCTCGAAATAGTCCTTCGGACAGGTCGCCATGTAGTAGTCCATGAAGGCATGAAAATCCGTGACCGACCGGATCGCTTCCGCCCGCTCCCATTCACCCATGGGAAAGCTCTTATTTCCCCGCAGGTTGTCCATGCCGATTAGGGTATCCCCATGCCGATGGTCGAAGATCAGATAAAACCGACATCCAAAAGGCGTGACGGATTGGATGCTGGACGCGGTCAGCTTCTTGGGCTTTCCCCTGGCGGTCAGCGGCAGAAGCAACGAACGCTCCTGTGTTGCCAGACAGGTATCATACTCCGTGTAATCCTTGTAGTTGACCGTCCCGTCCTCCAGCCGCCGGAGCATGACCACAGAAACCTTCACGATGGTATCCCCATCAAAATAGGCCACCACCCTGGTGTGCCAGTAATTGGTCTTGCTGGTATACACCACCGGCTCCAGCTCCGCCCTCAACGGCTCCAGCCCCAGATACCGCCGCTCCTCATTGGTCAAAACCAGCAGCTCCTCCTGCCCGAAAACATCCATTGTCTTACCTGCCATAAAATCCCTCCTTTGCGACCATTATATCGAAGCATTTCTCCAAATGCAAATAAAAAGGGAGAAAACTCAAAAGCTCCCTCTCCTGATGAAGTATTGCTGCGGATATGAAAAAATGGACTTGCTTTCACAAGTCCCAGCGTGTCGAAAAACGTGTCATTGCGAGCCAGTGCGCACACTGGCGTGGCAATCTCCCAGATTCTTGAACATTTTCAGTTGGTAATCTGGATTTTTTCGTTCTTTTTAGGAGATCGCCACACCAGTCTGAGGACTGGTTCGCGATGACATCCAAATTTTGAGGTTTTTCTGCAATCTGGGACTTGCTTTCGCAAGTCCTTTTTTGGTCCGAGTGACTGGATTCGAACCAGCGGGAAATGCTGCGGATTAAAATGCGCCTGTCGGCGCAGCAAGAGGCCGCTGGTTAGTCGCTCAAAACAAAAAAGAGAGGAAACTCGAAAGCTTCCTCTCTTTTGTCTCGTTTAGACACTATAGATGTCATCCACAGGACAAAGATTCGACCGCCTAGGTTCTGCAAAAGCCAAATATTACGTTCGCAAGTTTCGACAGATACCCTATTCGCATTACTGGCGGCACTTTACTCAAAGTCTATCATACTCTCCCATGGAATACAAGCGATTATTTCGAAAAGGCTTTCGGAATTTACTGACTTCAAAACTCAGGCTAACATCTCATAACATCTATTTCTCTCATGCTGATATAGCAGAATCCATCTTTACAAGCACTCCTCCAAAATACAATCATCATCTTTATATATTCCAGCACCCATTTGGCTGCAATTCTGTTGAAATACTTGACATCTTTACTCGTATCATTCTCATAACCAATTTCAACAAATGGACACACTTCCTCCTTATCGTGAAGAATCATGGTTTCGTGTACACTGGCATCAATAGCAGCAATCAGTTCACTCTTAGACCAGCCGAACTGCTCCGTTGCTTTCATGTACCACTCCCGCAGCTCCATAGTCAGATCCGCCTCCATGATCACCACATTCTGCATCCAACCCAGCTTTATGGCTCTGGACAGCAAAGAAGGATGACCTTCGTAGGTACGATAGAAATCCCGCATTCTGCGGAGGCTCCGGGGAGAGAAACCCTTCACATCCGGGTAGTGCTTGTTCAGGTACTCGGATGCCATCACTGCAGCACCCTTTTCCGTTCTCTGGCACACGGCCATGCCGATCTCACAGTACAGCTCCATCTGGGGTAACTGCCGGGCCATCAGCCCATCGAGAGCTTCGTACAGGTCGGTATAGTCGATGTTCTTCCGGATGTTCATTGTTCTCCCTCCATTCGTATTCGTTTTTTCCTTGATAACGCAGCATTGCACAACCTGAAACTCGGTCATGCAATGCTGTCTTAGCAAGGATGAGATTTGATGTTACTGCTCTCAAAAAGTTTGGCGGGTGGAGCCAGCCAGCAGACTGGACCTTCCCGCCATATTGATATCCCGCCGGAAAGGATGATGAAACGGTGGGATGTGTTGGGTACTTTACAAACGGCTTTTCGGTATCATGATGGAACACAGCACCTTCTGCTCATTATGATCCAGGAGCCTTTCGACTCTGCGAACGCATAGGGTTCCAGCCCTGTTTTTGTCGTAGGTCACTCGAATTCTGCAGCCCACTTCCATATCGGCCAGTCCCTCATATCTGCTTCGGGGCCATGTCGGTGCAACGATCTTGCGGCCATCCTCAAAGGTCATGTAGGTGATCAGCTTCTTTCTCTTTCCCCACCGTTTACAGTCGATGGTTGCGACAAACACGCCGCACTGCTGATTGAATGTATATTGGCTTTCATCAAAGCCGGTCTGCCTGAATTGTCGCCTGGACAATGCGTTCCTTTCCATTCTTGTTTCGCCTCCGTATAGTTTGGATAAAAAATTGGGCAGGTGGAGCCAGCCGATGGACTGGACCTTCCCGCCGATTGTGAAATCCCGCAGAGAGGGGCATAACGGGATATTGATCGTAATCTATCATGCTGCCATTAGAAGGCTGGATCTGATTTGCCATCCTCGCCTCCTTCTATGC
>SVLP01000013.1 GCA_015067895.1 Oscillospiraceae bacterium
CGTACTTTTTTGCAGGGATAGATTTTGCCAGGATGACACCGGTTCTCTTTTCACGATCGCCACCTATAGCAGAGGGGATCAAACGGATATCCGGTTCGCCCTGGGAGACTCTTCGAGTGGCTTCCCAAGAAAGAAACGCACTGTTGACATCGACGTGGAATATTAACCGTTCCATGGGACCACTCCTTTCTTATTCTCGTTCATATGATATCAGTTTCCAGTATGAAACGCAAGTCACCGATCAAGGCTTTGAGGGCATGTAGGTATACTGGTAGCTTGCGAGCCTAAACCTGATCACGATGCTGGAATCTGCGTGTACTTCGATTTTATCGAGCATGACATTGGCCAGCTCTTGAGTAAGCACAGGCCTTCGTTGGTATGCCTTAAATGCATCTGCAAAAAACAGGATAGCCTGTATCTGCTGCTTAAGCTCGTTCATTTGAGACTCCAGGTGTTTTTGCCGAGCTTCCAGTGCATCTCGTTCTTTTCTGACTGCTGCACTGGCTTCATCCCGGTAGGCGCGTGTAATCTTACCGTTGGATACCTGCTCATAGAGATCCCGCAACTGTAATGAAAGCTGTGCGTGCTTCTGGGTCAAAACGGAACAGGTTTTCTCCAATGCGGATAGTTTCTTTTTCTGCGGACCAATGTCTCTACCATACCGATTTGCAATCAAAACATTGTTTGAAGTTGCTATGATAGCCTCATGCAGAGCCTCGGTGAGAATATCATCTCCTACATAGTGCGTGCTGCATCTTTTGAAATTGTGGTAGTCGGAACACTCATAGAACACACTACTGGGATTATTATGTCTAGTCCCTGATTTCCTTGCAAAACTGGTCAGAGGCTTTCCGCAATCGGCACAAAAGAGTCTACCGAGGAATAGATGCTTATTATTGGTACCCGCTGGAGCAAAGTTCGTGGTCTGAGAGACCTCTTGCTTATTGATTCGCTGTATTTGCTCAAATAGATCCTTTGAGACAATTGATGGATGAGCACAAGAAATAACGACAGCATCATCGTCTGCCTTCCTATGTGACGTTTGACTTTTCTTTCGACCGTGTACTCGGTTACCCAGATACACCTGATCTTCGAGAATGCTGCGGATTGCTTGTCGGGTCCAAAGCGACTTTCCGTAAAAATGGTTTTGAGATTGCCCACGCAAAAACTTTATTTTACCCGGACTGGGTATACCTTCGTTGTTTAGAATGTTTGCAATGGCAGTGTAGCTATACAATTCTGAACGGAGTCGAAAGACCCTTAACACAATGCGGCTTGTTTCCGGATCAACCTCAAAAGAATTCGTTCTTGCGTTGCGAAGGTAGCCGTAAGGAATACTATTGGCAGGAGGGAGATAGGTGCCTTGGGATATGCGAAGATCTATTGCTTGAGCGGCGGTGGATCGACTATTCATTTTTCGTACCTCTTTCTGAAAATAAAGAAAGCACAAACCATCGTTCGTGCTTTCAATATATAGGTGGCTTCATGCAGCAGCGTCCAGCATGTTTTCAATGAAGATGCCATATCCGGTGGTAGGATCGTTAACAAGGACATGAGTAACGGCGCCTACCAGTTTTCCGTCCTGTATAATCGGTGAGCCGGACATGCCCGCCACGATGCCGCCGGTGGTCTTCAGGAGCCGCTCATCCGTGACCTTCAGCACCAGATCCCGGCCATCATCGGATGCGCGGCATCGGACGATCTCCACCTCGAACAGCTCCACCGCGTCGCCGCTGACGTTGGAGAGGATCTGGGCCCGGCCCTCGTGGACTTCCTCCGGCTTTGCCACCGGCAGGGCCTCGCCCGTCCATTTTGCCCCGGTGCCGAAGACGCCGCAGGCGGTGTTGGATCGCAGGGTGCCCAGGGGCGTCTGGGCCTCCACCGCGCCCCGGAGCTGCCCCGGCTCCCCGGCTCGCCCCTGCTTCACCGATTCCACCGCCGCCTCGTAGACCCAGCCGCCGCGCATGGGGGCCAGCTTTCCCCGGCTGTCGCTGATGCCGTGGCCCAGGCAGCCGAAGGTTCCCTCGTCGGGGTCAAAATATGTCACCGTGCCGATGCCCGTGACCCCCTCCCGGACATAGACCCCCAGCCGGGGCCCCTCCGAGGTCACCGCAGGACTCAGCCGCACCTGCCGCTCCCGTCCGCCCCGGCGCAAAACCACGGTGACCGTGCCGCCGGAGCGCTTCAGGGCTTCGTATAGATCCGCCGCCGAGTCCACGGTACGCCCATCCACCGAGACGATCTCATCCCCGATCTCCAGCCCCGCCTCCCGGGCCGCCGCGCCGTAAGTCTCGTGGAACGCCGCCACCGTCACGCTGCCCTCGCTGAGACTCAGCCCCACCACCTCCCCCACCGGGATCAGCAGCTCCGCCGCCAGCGCGGGCACACTATATAAGGTGACCAGCACCGCCGCCGCCAGACACCGAAAGCCTTTTCGTTTCATGGATCCTCGCCCTCCTTTTTCTGTACGGGAGTAATATGCCGCATTCCGGGGGAAGCTAGTCCATGAAACTTGGAGCAAAAACGGGAGAAATTGGAAGGATATCCTGTAGGGCAGGCGGCATACCCAATGTCAAAAATGCAAGGCTGCTTGCAGGAAATGTCCGTCCAAGAAAAACACTTGCCCTCCGCAGGAAACTGTGCTATGATAAGCGGAGGTGATGCTTTATGAATGAAATTTCCGTCAAACAGATCGACCAGATCAGCCAGTACTGGATCGTCTACACCAAGGAGAGCGGCGAGCCCGGCCACATCCAGCTCTCCGCCTGCGCCAACAATTTCGCCATCCACCGGGACTACACCTCCGATGACGGCATGCAGTGCGTGGGACTTCGCTATGAGAAGGACGGCTTTGGCTGCTATGAGCTGTTCAACGTGGGCCATACCCTGGTCAAGTGCCCCCTGAAGCCCGGTGCCCTCCAGAAGCTGCTCAAGGGCAAAAACGCCGCCCCCGCGCTCCGGGAGACGTATCTGGGCATCGAAAAGCAGCTCAACGCCTTCGGCTGGAAGACGGTCGAAGCCTGAAATCCGCACATCTCGCCCCCCCCGCGTTTCCGAGGGGGGTGCCCCGAAGGGGCGGGGGGAGCCCGGCCGGGGACTTTGTATACTCCCCCCTGGCCTTCGGCCATCCCCCCTCATAAATGAGGGGGGCAAGATTTTCTGATTGAGGTGATACCCTATGATTAACAAAAACATGTACGCCCTGGGTGCCAACCGTTCCTGCATCCGGGAGTTGTTTGAATATGGCCGCCAGAGAGCCGCCATCGTGGGCGCGGAGAATATCTTCGACTATTCTCTGGGCAACCCCTCCATCCCCGCCCCCGCCGGGGTCAACGAGGCCATCCACACCGTCCTGAACGAGATGGACTCCCTGGCCGTCCACGGCTATACCTCCGCCCCCGGCGACCTGCCCCTGCGCACCGCCGTGGCTGAGGATCTGAACGAGCGGTATGATGCCGGTGTCCGGCCCGGTGACCTCTTCATCGGCTGCGGCGCAGCTCCCGAGCTGGTGAGCGTCATCCGTGCCCTGGCGGTGGAGGGCGCCGAGTTCATCGCCGTGGCACCCTTCTTCCCGGAGTACCGCCCCTTCGTGGAGTCCAGCGGCGGTCGTCTGGTGGTGGTTCCCGCGGATATCCCCGATTTCCAGATCGACATGACCGCCTTGGAAAATGCCATTTCCGAGCACACCCAGGCCATCATCCTCAACTCCCCCAACAACCCCGCCGGTACCGTCTACACCGCCGAGACTCTGCGTAAGCTGGCGGCTCTGCTGGAGCGCAAGTCCGCCGAGATCGGCCACACCATCTATATCATCTCCGACGAGCCCTACCGGGAGCTGGTCTACGGCGGCCTAACGGCCCCCTGGATCCCCGGCATCTATGACAGCACCATCGTCTGCTACTCCTGGTCGAAGAGCCTGAGCCTGCCCGGCGAGCGCATCGGCTACGTTTACGTCCCCGAAGCCTGCGCCGACCATGACGCCCTCTACGCTGCCGTCGCCGGTGCCGCACGGGCGGGCGGCCATGTCTGCGCCCCCAGCCTGATCCAGAAGGTCATCGCCCGGTGCGCAAAGCTCCGCCCCGACCTGGAGGCCTACGATGAGAACCGCCGTCTGCTCAGCGAGGCTCTGGCTTCCTACGGCTACGAGATGGCCAAGCCCGACGGTGCCTTCTACCTCTTCGTCAAGGCTCCCGGCGGCAGCTCCGCCGCCTTCTCCGAGAAGGCCAAGCTCCATGACCTGCTCCTGGTTCCCGGCGACGACTTCGGCTGCCCGGCGTATTTCCGGATCTGCTACTGCGTGAGCCGCGATCTGATCGAGCGTAGTCTGCCCATTTTTGAGAAGCTCATCCGCGAATGATCGATCGTAGGGAACGACCTGCGTGTCGTTCCCTACCGCTGTCTGAAATCGGGGAACGGCACACAGGCCGTTCCCTACATCCAATCGCGAAAAAACCACCCCGGAACGGATGATTCCAGGGTGGTTTTCTCATTCTGCATTATGCATTCAGCATTCTGCATTTATTCATGCAATTCCAGGGGAGTGCCGTCGGGATCCCAGAAGAAGACCACGGGCTTGTTGATGTTGTTGTTGGTGTCCATCAGGATGGGGCCGGTCTCGATGCCCCGGGAGTTCAGCCACTCGATGGCGGCGGGGACGGACTCCACGTGGAAGGCCAGGTGGCGCAGGCCGCAGGCCTCGGGGTTGTCCAGATGTGCGGGGGGATCGGGCATGATGAAGACCTCCAGCATCAGACCCTTGTCCAGCTCCAGCATGAGGACGCGGTCGTTCTTGGCGGGACGCTCGATGTCGAAGATCACGTTGAAGCCCAGCTTGTTGACGTAGAAATCATAGGTCTTCTCGTAATTGGTGTTGATGACGGCGATGTGGTGGACGGATGTCAGTTTCATGGATGTTCCTCCCTTTTTGTGATTGCTGTCTTGATTATATCAGCAATCGCCCCATAATGCAACGAGAAACCGCGCCCAAAGGGCGTTGCGAAATGCAGCAGCTCCTTTGGGCGCGGTTTCAGTCAGGGGGTGTAGGGCTCGGTGACGGCTCCGGCGGGCAGCTCGATGGTGGAGGCCCAGAGGGCGAAATCGTCCTCCAGCTCCGGTGCAGCCTGGGCAAAGCACATGAAGGTGGTCGTCCAGAAGGCCACGTCGTTCCGGCTGAAATAGGCGTAGTAGGTCACATCCTGATCCTGGATCATCTGGTCGTAGACGATGTAGACATTGCCGCGGCTGTCGGTCAGGGGCTCGCCCTCCAGGGCGTAGGCATCCAGGATCAGCCGTGCATAGTCCTCCAGACTCATATCCGCGCTGATGCCCAGAGCCTCCAGGGAGACAAACAGCTCCTCAGCAAAGCGGACATTGGCCTCGGGGCCCTGGTAGCAGGCCAGGACGCCCTCGACCTGGGTGACCTCGAACCCCTCCGCCATGGACAGGCTGATGCCGATGGGGTGATCGTATCGCACCAGGGCGGACTGGGGCTGGGATTCGGCGGGGGACGGCGTGCCGCAGGCGGCCAGCAGCCCCAGCAGCAGCCCCGCCGTCAGCACGATGGATAACAGTTTTTTGGTTCTCATAGAAAATTACCTCCGGTGTTTTTCTCCATCATATCAGCTTTTCCACGGAATTTTTCCCCCAAATTGCGGGAAAATCACACCAGTGGCTCCAGTCCCGCCTCCATCAGCTCCCGGCTGAGCTCGTGGCTGTCCCACTGCCGCCGTCCGATGGCGGCGATCAGAATCACGTCCCTGGCGTTTTTCGGGTACAGCTCGCTCATGCCGTACAGCCGCAGGGCCCGCTGGGTCTGCTTCAGATTCAGCTCCAGAGCCAGGCATATGCGCAGCAGCTTGTCCCGGTCGGTGGTATGGCTCTCGCCGGTCAGGAGCTTGTAGCCGTATTTCTGGGGCAGATCCGCCCGGAGCAGCACCTCCTGCCGCTTCAGTCCCTTCTGCTCCAGCAGCGCATCCATGTACTGGACGAAGGTGGGCTGGCCCTGGGCGAAATGCTCCTTCAAAAAATCCCGCACCTGCTCCGGCTCGGCCCGGTTCAGCACCGCCATCAGATTTTCCGTGGTCTCCTCCATCAGCTTGTTCACAGGCTCACCTCTTTCGTTTGACTTGGTTAAGAAGGTATTATATAATACCTGCAAACAAAAAGGAATGGGTCTGTGAAAAAATGTACGGAGAAAATACCTATCCCCTGGAAAGCTATCAGGAGCTGGAGCCCCTGTGCGACAAGGGTCATGTGATGCTGGTTCAGTGTAGCGCCGATGGGCAGCTGTATGTGAAGAAGCGGGTGCGCTCCTTTTCCCCGGAGCTGTACCGGCAGCTCCGGGAGCAGCCGGTGCTGGGAACGCCGGTCATCCATGGCATCTACCCCGACGGCGATGCGGCAGCCCTGGTCATCATCGAGGAGTACATCCCCGGCCGGACGCTGGCGGAGCAGCTGCGGGAGGAGGGGCCCTTCTCAGAGGCGGATACCATCGCCATCGGCCTTCAGCTGTGCGACATCCTCCGGGAGCTCCACAGCCGCAGACCCGCCATCGTCCACCGGGACATCAAGCCCGGCAACATCATCCGCCAGCCCGACGGACGGATCGTGCTGCTGGATTTCAGTGCCGCCAAGCCCCAGAACCTGTGGGAAAGCCGGGACACGGTGCTCATCGGCACGGCGGGCTTCGCCGCACCGGAGCAGTACGGCTTCTCCGCCTCCACCTCCCAGACGGATCTATACAGCATGGGTGTGCTTCTGAACACCCTGCGCACCGGCGCCCTTCCCTGGGAGCAGCGGGCCGGTGGTCAGCTCCGGCGGATCATCGACCGGTGCCTGAAGCTGGAGCCGAAGGATCGCTACATCGATGCCAGGGAGCTGCACTCCGCCCTGAAGCGGGCCAGCCGGAAGCGGGTCGAATGGCTCCCGCCGGGCTTCCGGAGCCTGACCTGGTATTGGATGATCCCGGCCTTCTTCTTTTACGGCTTCTGGCTGCAGACCTATCTGCTGCTTTCCTTTCACGCCCTCTGGGTGGAAAAAACCACTGTCTGGACACAGCTCGCGCTGTTCGCCGTTTTCTGGGGTTCCGTGGCATTCTATGGGGATTATCTGGATTTTCAGCGGTTTTTCCCTCTGATGCGCAGCGGGAACCGCCTGCTGCGCCTGGCGGGCAGGGGACTGTATCTGCTGTGGCTGCTGGGCGCGGTGATGGTCTGCGCACTGATGGAGGAAATCCTGAAATGAAAACAGGCCTGCTGCATTTTTGCAGCAGGCCTGTTCGGATTTACAGGGGAGACGCCTTGATCTTGGCGTAGCGTCTGGGGTATTTTGCGGGGGTGGGGGAGACCTTGCGCAGGACGATGACCATGTGGTTGGTGCCGTCCATGGGGAATTCGTTGACGGATTCCAGCTTCAGTCCCAGCTGGCGGATCGCATTTTTGCACTCGGCCAGCTCCTCCTTGCCCGCCGCGCCCTTCATGGCGAGGACTGCGCCGCCGACCTTCACGTAGGGGGCGGTCAGCTCCAGCAGGATGTTCAGGCGGGCAACGGCCCGGGAGGTGGCAAAATCGTACTGCTCCCGACGCTCCGCGACGGCTTCCTCGGCCCGGGCGGTGATATACTGGGCCTGAACGCCCAGCTTGGGCAGGGTGGCCTCCAGCCAGTTCATCCGCTTGCCCAAGGAGTCCAGCAGGGTCAGCTCCAGCTCCGGGCAGCCGATCTTCAGGGGCACACCGGGGAAGCCTGCACCGCAGCCCACATCAATGAGCTTCTTTCCCTTGAGGTCGGCACATTTTAGCACCGTCAGGCAGTCCAGCAGATGGAGCTTCGCCACGGCCTCGGGCTCGGTGATGGCGGTCAGGTTCATGACCTTGTTCTGCTCGATCAGCTCGCAGCCGAATCTGCAGAGGGTCTCGTCGGCACCGGCGGGGATGGTCACGCCCAGCTCGGGCAGTCCCGCCCGCAGGGCATTCAGCATGGCATCCATCATTCGGCGGGCTCCTCCTGGGGCTTGGCATCGGCGTTGACCAGGCCGCTCAGGTCGACCTGGGTCTCGTCCAGGGGATCGAACTTCTGCTCGACGACCTCCTCCTCCACATACTGGTCGATGTGCCAGTTGACCAGATAGTCGCAGACGGAGCTGCGGCGGATCTCCTCGGATTCGGCGGTGGCCTCGGCGTAGGTGTCGGTGACGGTGGAGACCATCATGGTCATCTGCTCGTCCCGGTTCTCGTCGAAGTAGCGGTCGTAGCCCTCCACATCGGCCCGCAGGGTCTCGGAGCAGCCGGAGGCGATGGTCTCGGCGGCACCCATGTCCACGCTCTGGAGCGCGGCGATGCAGAAACGGTAGGCCATGAAATAGGCGGAATACTGATACTCCACGTTCTCATTGACGGAGCAGGCCAGGAAGGCGGAGAAATTGGCCTCGTCATCCCGGGCGATGCACAGTCGATGGGCCATCTCGTGGGCCATGGCGAAGGGAATGCCCTGGTCGGGGATGTTGGGGTTGACGGCAGCCTCGCCGGTCAGGGCCACGGTGACGCCGGTCTTGCCCAGGGCGGAGTAGATCCCGGCCCAGCCCAGCTCCTTGACGGGGGTGTAGTCACCGCCGTAGACGGAGAAGGAATTCTCCCGGGCCAGCTTCCGGTAGCCGCTGCCGGTCTGCTCGGCCAGCGCCGCGAATTCAGAGAAAAGCACCTGGCCGTTCTCGTCCCGCTGCACCCTGGCAGCCAGGGCGTTGGCCTGATCGCGATAGAAGATGGCGGCATTCTCCAGCTCGGACTGGGTATAGTCCACCATGTCCAGCCGCAGGTCGTCCTCGATGGGGCCTGCGTAGGAATTCAGGCCGTAGATACCGGTGTGCAGCAGCACCACGGCCATCACAGCCGCCAGAGCCCAGCCCAGCCACCGGACGACCTTCGCCCGGAAGATGAACACCAGCACCAGGGTCGCAATGAGGGTGATGACCAGGAAGATGACCGCCGTCTGCCACACCAGGAAATCAAAGCCGCCGGTCCAGGCCGTCAGGAAGCTCTGGACAGAACGGGTCACGTACGGATAGACCATGTCCACCAGGGTGGTGTACTTCTGACCCATCTGGATCAGTACCCAGGTGAACACACCCAGGATGGCCGCCGTCAGATATCCGCGCCAATATTTCAAAGGAAAATCCCCCTTTCGGAACTATAAGCCGGGTCTACCGGCAAAATGGCATAAATCAACTCATATAGTATAACACGGAAATCCCCGTTTGTCTTTATAAAAATTATGAATTTATTGAGAATCTTGTCGATTGTCCCCGGCTTTTTTCTGGTCAAAGGGGCGAAGGTGTGGTAGGATAGGGGAAACGACTGCTTATGCCCTCCCCCTTTGGGGAGGGTGGCCCGAAGGGCCGGGTGAGGCGCGGTACTGCGCTGGGTGTTCTGCCGCGTTCTGGCGAATCCGTACTGCGTACCAGCCTCATCCGCCCCTGCCGCGCTGTGCGCGTTGGGGCACCTTCCCCAGAGGGGAAGGCTTTTGCGCATTTCGCAGGATACTATCGACTGGAGGACACGACCATGCACATTCCTGAAGAAGTCCTGGAGCTGATGGAGCGGCTGGAAAACGCCGGCCATGAATGCTGGGCCGTGGGCGGCTGCGTCCGGGACTGGAAGATGGGGATACAGCCCCATGACTACGACTGCTGCACCGCCGCCGCGCCGGAGCAGATGCAGGAGCTCTTTTCCGACCGCCAGCTGGTGCTGGCGGGACTGAAGCACGGCACCGTGGGCGTGGTGACGAAAACCGGCGTGGTGGAGATCACCACCTTCCGCACCGAGGGCGGCTACGCCGACTCCCGCCACCCGGACTGGGTACACTTCGTCCGGGATCTGCGGGAGGATCTGGCCCGGCGGGATTTCACCGTCAACGCCATGGCCTATTCCCCCCGCCGGGGGCTCTGCGACCCCTTCGGCGGTCAGGCCGATCTGAAAAACGGCATCCTCCGGGCGGTGGGAGACCCTGACCGCCGGTTCCGGGAGGACGCCCTGCGGATTTTGCGGGGACTGCGCTTCGCGGCCCGGTTCGGCTTCGAAATCGAGGAAGACACCCGCCGGGCCATGGACGATCAGATCGCCGGACTGGACGATCTGGCCCGGGAACGGGTGCTGGTGGAGCTGACGGGCTTTCTTCAGGCCGCAGGGGCCGACGATCTGGTCAATGCTGCCAACATCCTGTGCCGTCTGATCCCGGAGCTTGCGCCCTGCGTGGGCTTTGACCAGCACAGCCGCCACCATGTCCACGACGTCTTCGGCCACATCGCCACGGTGGTGGAGCGCGTCCCGGCGGAGCCTGCCCTGCGTCTGGCGGCACTGCTCCACGACATCGGCAAGCCCGCCGTCTTCTCCCAGGACGAAAAGGGAGAGGGCCACTTCTACGGCCACGCCGCCGTCAGCGCGGAGCTGGCGGATGCCATCCTGCACCGGCTGAAGGCCTCCAACGCCCTGCGCGAGGAGGTACTCTTTCTGGTGAAGCACCACATGGATCACTATCTGCCGGAGGAGAAGACCGCCCGCCGGTGCCTGAGCCGCCACGGCCTTGCCCGGATGGAGCGGCTGATCGATCTCCAGGCCGCCGACCTGGGAGGAAAGGGCACCGATGCACCCGACGAAAGCCTTCAGGAGCTTGCGCAGCTGCGGACACTGCTGCGCAGCCTCGCCGAGAAGGAGGGAGCCCTGACCCTGAAGACCCTGGCGGTCAAGGGCGCAGACCTCATTGCCCAGGGCATGTCCCCGGGCCCGGAGCTGGGCCGGACGCTGAACGGCCTGCTGGCAAAAGTCCTGGCCGGAGAGCTGCCCAACGACCGGGAGGAGCTGCTGGCGGTAGCACAAAGGCCTGAATAAACAAGCACATGGGCTGTAAAGAAACCTGAATCTTGTTTCATAGTATTCGTTCACGGCTCCCTTTAAGCCTCCCCTGTTTGGCGTTAGCCAAATGGGGGAGGTGGCCCGCGTCAGCGGGTCGGAGGGGGCATCGTTTCAGTGCCGGACGGCCCCCTCAGTCGCTGCGCGACAGCTCCCCCATCCCTTGCGGGACAGGGGAGCCTTTTTCTGATTTGCGGCAAAAAGGAAGTGTCCTGTTTTCGGACACTTCCTTCGTTTTTGCTGTATACTTTCTGAATGGCTATGCGTTTCTTTACAGTCCCTATATTTCAGCTCGCCACGTTTTCCGCGCCCAGGTCGGCGGCCATGATGGCGTGTACCCGGTCGGCGATGTCCACGGTGGAGACGCCCCTGAGCTCCTCGGCGGGGATGACCTCCAGCAGATGGAAATGGACGATGCTCCGGCGAAGCCTTTTCAGGTTCGCCGTGATCTGCCGGGTACCCGTCAGGGTGCAGACCACGATGGGCACGTTGGCCTTCTGGGCGATCTTGAAGACGCCGGGCCGGAAGTGGTGCAGCAGCTTTCCGTCCTTGATGATGCCGCCCTCGGGGAAGACGCCGATGGACGCCTTGTCCTCCTTCAAAATGGAGATACAGCGCAGGATGGTCTTCAGGGCCGCCCGGTCGTTCTCCCGATCCAGGAGCTGGCAGAGGATCCGCAGCATCATGGGGCCGATGATGGGAAGCTGGAGATTCTCCTTCTTGGAGATGAAGGACAGCTGGGCATCGGGAAAGACCGCCAGGGGGATGCCGGGGTCGAAATTGCTGGTATGGTTGCACACCAGCAGGAATCTGCCCTCCCTGGGCAGCTTCTCTGTGCCGGAGGTCTCGATCTTACAGCCCAGGAGCCTGAACACCGCCGGGGCGTAGAGCCTGACGATGGCGCGGGTGTAGGGATCGTCCTCCTCCTGCTGTTTCTCCGGATCGACGGAGAGACTGGGGATCCACACCGCCAGGAAGCAGAGCAGCAGACAGATCAAAAAGCCGCCGGCAAAGCCCAGCGGCAGCAGCCACAGCCAGCCGAAGGACGAAAAGCCCCCGAAAGCAAAGCAGACCCCCGCCGCAAACAGCGCCGACAGGAGCAGGATCAGATTATAAAGCATGGGAATTCCTCCAGTTGTTTATCGCTGTCCAATATTATACCGCCCACCGTCTCCGGTGGCAAGGGCTGCTCCCGTGAATTTTTTGCAAACACTATGGAAATCGGCGGCGGGATTATGTATAATGGTTTCGTCAAATTTTGGAGGTCAATCTATGCATACATTACGCAATCGCATTTTATTCTTCGGCCCCACGCTGCTGGCGGGCATCGCCTCCCTGGGGCTGCACCGATATATGATGGAAAACTGCTTCGACGCCAGGGGGCTGCTGATCCCCGGGAATCTGCCGGGGACGCTCCTGTGGGTGACCGGCATCGGCTTCGTGGTCTATCTGCTGGCCATGGTCACCACCATCGGCGGCGACGGCTGCTATGCCGACAATTTCCCCCGGTGTCTGCTCAGCGGCAGTCTGATGCTGACGGCGGGCGCAGTGCTGCTGCTGTCCGTGGGCCAGCTGGGCCTGATGCCCGCCGAGCCGAACCCGACGCTGACCGGCACCTGGGTAGAGCTGGTGAACCGGGTCACCAATGCCCTGACCGCCGTGCTGCCCTGGGCCGCAGGCGTGAGTATGCTGGTGCTGGGCGTCTTCCGGATGGCGGGCAGGAAGCCCCCGTCCCTCTTCGCCGGACTCATCTGCCTGTTTTATATGCTGATGCTGGTGACGAACTACCGGCTCTGGAGCGCGGATCCCCAGCTTCAGGACTACGCCTACCCCCTGCTGTCAGGAGTACTGCTGATGCTCTGCTCCTTCCACCGCACCTGCTGCGACGCGGGCATCATTGAGCGCAGGAAGCTGCTGCTGACCGGTCTGACGGCGGCGGTATGCTGCATGGCGTCGCTGAGCGTGGACTTCATGCCCGGCTTCTACCTGGCCTCGGGTCTCTGGGCCGCAGGCAGCATGTGCAATCCCGCCCAGCTGCCCCCGGATCCCGAACCGGAGCCCGCGAAGGAGCCCCCGGCCGAGGGAGAAGAGCCCCCGGCTGAGGAAGCATAAGGAGGAACCCATGAACCGGAAGCTGCCCTATCTGCAATGGCTGCGCTGCTTCGCCGCCATCGCTGTGGTGCTGATGCACCTGTGCGCCCAGAGCTGGTATGCCGCTGCGCCGGAAAGCGGTGCCTGGCAGATCCTGAATATCTGGGAAGCGCTGGTGCGCTGGCCGGTGCCGGTGTTCGTGATGATCTCCGGTGCCCTGTTCCTGGGAGCCGAGCGGCCCATGGGCAGGTACATCCGCCGCGTCCTGATCGCCCTGGTCTTCTGGTCGGGGATCTACACCCTGGTCAGCGGAAAAACAGGAATGGCCGCAGTGACGGAATTCCTCTGCGGCCATTATCATCTGTGGTATCTGTATTTTCTGTGCGGGCTGTATCTGATCGCCCCGTTTTTGGGGAAGCTCGCCCGGGACGAAGCCCTCTGCACGCGCTTTCTGGTGATCTCCCTGATCTTCGGCAATGTGCTGCCCCGGATCCCGGAGCTGGTGCACCTGTTTTCCGGGGAGCTGGGAGCCCTGGCCGACGCCTTTTACGGGCGCATCAAGATCAGCTTCTGCCTGGGCTATGTGTTCCAGTTCCTGCTGGGCTACCGGCTGAGCCTTTGGGAGCCCGGCAAAACCCAGCGGCGCACGATCTATGCCCTGGGCATTCTGGGCGGACTTGTGACGGTGGTCGGCACGGCGGCGCTGTCGCGCTGGAAGGGTGCTCCCGTCCAGCTGCTCTATGAGCCCCAGAGCCTGCACATTTCCGCCATGGCGGCGGCGATCTTCGTCTTTGCAAAGCAGCATCTGACCCGGCTGCCAAAGGTGGTGGACAGCCTGGCCCGGTGCAGCTTCGGCATCTACCTGAGCCACGCCCTCCTCATCGAGGAGCTGGCAAGACACGGCGTGGACGCGCTGACCTGGGATCCCCTCTGGGCGGTGCCGGTGCTGACCATCACGGTCACGGCGGTGTGCTGGGCTGGAACGGCTCTGCTCCGGCGGCTGCCAGTAATCGGGAAAACCATCACCTGATGGACTGCAGATCCTCGATCAGCAGGGTGATGTGGGCCACCGCCGCGGGCGGAAGCCCCTCGATGCTGATGCGGGGGATGGTATCCCGGCCCAGCAGATAGTCCGTGCTCACCCGGAAGACCTCCGCCAGATGGATCAGCATCTCGATGGAGGGCTGGATGTTGTCGTTCTCCCAGTTGGAGACGGTCTGCTTGGAGATGTTCAGCCTCCGGGCCAGCTCCACCTGGCTCCAGCCGAACGCCAGACGGATTTCCTTGATTCTCTTTCCGGGCATGATCGATCCTCCCTAGTATCCAATATTGCAATACTATTATCAAAAAAATTTTGACATTCCGTAAATACTATAGTATTCTGATATGAGACTTGGATACAAGGGGTATTGTGATGGATCAGGAATTTCGGGAACGGATGGCACGTCTGAAGGCTGTGCTTGACAGCGACGACATCTGCACGGCCTACGCAGCATCGGCCCGGGAGCTGGAGGAGCAGTTCACCCGGATCGCCCGGAGCCTGCCCCCGGAACAGCAGCAGCTCCTGATGGGCTATCGGGAGTGCGTGAAGCTGATGCGGCTGCGGGAGCACACCCTGGTCTGCGAAAAAATGAGATTTGTGGAATAATATGACCCCGGCGCAGCTGCGCCGGGGTCTCAGTGTATTGATAACCCCCTTGCCTCCCCCATTTATGGGGGAGGTGTCGCGATGGGTTCGGGCAGAGCCCGGAGCCATCGCGACGGAGGGGGACTGCCCGTTTTTCTGCGAAAAACGGGTTTTTCCGAATATTTGCGTTGCAAATATTCGGACTCCCCCCGCCCTTCGGGCACCCCCCTCATAAATGCGGGGGGCAAGAAAATCACCTTTCTCGACATTCTGTGACCCCGGCTTACGCCGGGGTTTTGCCGTCCTAATACTAATTCTTGGTTAAATGGTTTCAGAGCTTTCCGAGGATAAATTGTGCCAGAAAAGGCCGAGGACGACGGTGGGCTGTCGCCCACCTAGGACGAGAACGCATTATGGCGCAATTTAGACCGGAAAGAATGAAACAGTTTAATCAAGAGTTAGTATAAAACATAGTCTGTAGTGAACGGCACATAGGCCGTTCACTACGAAAAGTTTTGCAGCGTTATATTACCGGATCCGCTTTCCGTTGAGCACCGCCTCCACCAGCTTGTCGCCGTCATAGCGCAGCTTCAGCAGGAAGAAGGGCGCACCCTGCCACAGCAGCTCCAGGAAGATCTGATCTCCCTCCCACTTGGGCAGCTGATCCAGAAAGGCCCGGTCGACCCACTGGAGGTCGCCCTCGTCGCACTCGCGCAGCTCCCCCTCAAAGCCGTCGGCGGTGAACAGGTACATGTACTCCCCGTCCATGGGGTCGACGTTCAAAAAGGTCACCACGCCCCGGCACTGCCAGCTGGTCAGGGTCAGGCCCGTCTCCTCCCTGGCTTCCCGGAGCAGGCACTCATCCGGGGACTCCTCCCCCTCGAACTTGCCGCCGATGCCGATCCACTTGTCCTTGTTGATGTCGTTCTTCTTTTTGACCCGGTGGAGCATCAGCACCTGATCGCCCCGGGTGATGTAGCAAAGGGTGGTATTTTTCATACGTTCTCCTGCCGCTGCACCAGGCGGAAGGCCCGGTGGAGGTTTTCGATCTCGATGGTCTCGCTGCCGTCGGCCCGCTCGCCATCCAGCGTCCAGGCCACATCGGGGCTTTGGCGGACGGTCAGCCGGGAGACGCTGCGGAAGGTGATAGAGGCGCAGTCATAGGTCTGATTCTGCAACGCCTGGACGCATTCGGCCAGCTCGTTGGGATCCTTCACCATCCGCACCAGCATCACCTCGAACTTGCCGTCGCTGAGGTCGACAAGCTTGGGGTTCAGGGTCAGCACACCGCCGACGGAGGTTGAATTGGACACCGCGCCGAAGAGGTACTTGCCCTCCACGATCTCGCCGTCCAGCTCCAATGTCATGGGGATGTTGCGGATCTGGGGCAGCTCCTGGATGCCCGAGAGCACATAGGCCAGGTGGCCCAGGGCGTTCTTCAGGTTCTGGGGGGTGGTGTAGGAGACCCGGGTGAAGGCACCGAAGGAGGCGATGTAGGAGAAATACCGGTCGCCCCACTTGCCCACATCGTACTCCCGGGGCTCGCCCTCCATGATCTCCTTCGCGGCCTTCATCACATCGGTGGACAGCTTCAATGTAGCGGCGAAATCGTTGGTGGAGCCGCAGGGGATATAGCCGATGGGGCAATCGCTGCCCGCCCGGAGGACGCCGCTGATGGTCTCGTTCAGGGTGCCGTCGCCGCCGGCGCAGACGATCAGCTCGTAGTCATTGGCCCGCTGGGCCACGATCTCGCTGCCGCTGCCGGGGCCGGTGGTCATAAAGGTGGTGACCTCGTAGCCGTGGCTGTTGAACAGCGCGATGATCTCCGGAAGGAATTTGTTGACCTTCCGCTGCCCGGCGTTGGGGTTCATCAGAAACAAAAGCTTTTTCATGATAATCTGGTCACTTCCATGGTGTTTTTTGCGCATTGCCCCCATTATATCACTCCGAAACAAAATGGCAACCCCGTGTAAGAAAAGTTCAGAATAGTTTCACATTTCTTTGCCGGAGCCTTGTACCGGGGTTGCCAATTTGGCAAAATATGATATGATAAAAGAAAAACAGAAAGAAGGCCCCTCCATGGACGCCAAAGGCGAACAGAAACAGCAAGACCGCAAGCTGATGATGCTCAATCAGCCCATCCACCGGGTCATCCCGAAAATGGCCATCCCCACCATCGTGGCATTCCTGATAAACTCCATCTACTCCCTGGCGGACACCTACTTCGTCAGCAGTTTGGGCACCAACGCCACCGCCGCCGTCAGCGTCAACGCATCCCTTGACCAGCTCATCATGATGTGCGGCTCCATGCTGGCCATGGGTGCCAACTCCTACATCGCCCGGCTGCTGGGCAAGAACGAGGACAAAAAGGCCAGCCAGGTGCTCTCCACCGCCTTTTTCTCCGCCTTCGCCATCGGTGCGCTGCTGCTGATCTTCGGCACGGTCTTCATGGTGCCCATGGTGCGGCTGCTGGGCGCCACCCCCACCTGCGAAGCCTACTCCATCGACTACGCGACTTATGTCCTGATGGCGGCTCCCTTCATGGCCTGCAACTTCGTCATGAACCAGTGCCTGCGCAGTGAGGGCAGCGCGACGCTCAGCATGGTGGGCATGGGCTTCGGCGGCATCCTCAACTGCATCCTCGATCCCATCTTCATCTTTGGCTTTGAAATGGGTGTCGCCGGTGCGTCCCTGGCCACCGCCATCTCCAAGGTGGTCAGCTTTGCCATCCTGATCTTCCCCTATATCACGAGAAGGAGCCTGCTGCACCTGTCCATCCGGAATTTCAAGCCCACCCGGGATATCGTCACCGAGGTGGTCTCCGTGGGCTCCAGCTCCATGTTCCGCTCGGGTCTCGCCGTGGTGGCGGGCATCCTGCTCAACACCCTGGCGGGCAACATCTCCGACTCCGTCCTGGCGGGCATCGGCGTTTGCACCAAGATCATGATGTTCCCCTTCAGCATCATCCTGGGCTTCGGCAACGGCTTCCAGCCTGTGGTCGGCTTCAACTGGGGCGCGAAGCGGTACGACCGGGTTCAGGAGGCCTACCGCTTCTCCAGCAAGGTCGCCTTCTGGGGCAGCGTGGCCATGGCGGCCTTCTGCATCGTCTTTGCGGATCAGCTCATCATCCTCTTCGCCGGAACCGACGGGGAGATGCGCCGGATCGGTGCCTTCGCCATCATCACCCAGGCCATCGCCCTGCCCATCCACGCCTGGGTTGCCATCGTCAACATGCTCTGCGTAGGCCTGGGCAACGCCAAGGGTGCCTTCGCCCTGGCAACTGCCCGGCAGGGCACCTGCTTCATCCCTATTCTCTTCCCCCTGGCCTGGATCTTCGGCGCCTACGGCGTCGGCTCCGTGCAGGCCTTGGCCGATGTGCTGACCATGGCACTGGCAGTGCCCATCATCCGGGGCATGAACAAAAAGATCAAAGCCGCCATGGAAGAGCAGGCGGCAGCGGTATAACGAACACAAGCCCGCGGCAGCAGCCGTGGGCTTTATGCATTGTTGGTATATTGGAACCAGGTTCCCACTACCTCTGTCATTGCGAGGAGGCCAAAGGCCGACGTGGCAATCTCCTGGTACAACCTTCCATAAATCGACGCAGTACCAGGAGATTGCCAGAAGGTGAATTGCCCGTAGGGCAAGAGAAGCCACCCGGGGGTGCGGCCTGCGGCCTCGCAATGACAGCGGTAATTTGAAGCCAGTCCTTCTGTTTTGAAACGTAATTAAAGATCCATCCGCTCGAACACCCCGGCGAAGTCCGGGGCTTTTTTCATCAGATCTGCCCGATCCAGCCGGGAGCCGGTGAGAGCCTGCTCCAGCCTTGCCGGGAGCTGCCAGTCCATGGCGTCTGTCCAGACCCTTGCGGCCCGGATGATGCCGTGCTCCACGTTCGCTTCGATGCGGATGCAGCCGAAGTCCAGCCGCTCCTCCCATTCAAAGGTGAAGGGCAGCTTTTGTCCATAATTCCAGCCCCAGCTGCGATATCGCTCCACCAGGGCGGGATCGGGGGTAACTTCGATTTTCTCCACAGCACCGCCGCAGTTTTCGGCAAAAGCGGCGGACAGAGCGGCCTTCATGGCATCGATGGTGATATCCGGATTCAGCTCCCTGAGGTTGCCCACCCGGCTGCGCACGGAATCCACGCCCTTGGCCGCCAGCTTGGCCTTCGAGGGATTTAAGTAGCGGCCCAGCTTCTCCATGTCGGCATCGATCAGAATGGTGCCGTGGTGGTAGGCCTGTTTGCCGTTCTTGTAGAAGGCATTGCCTGAAAATTTCCGTCCATCTGCCAGCACATCGTTCCGGCCCGAGCGTTCGGCCTCGATGCCGAAGGAGCGGACAGCATCGCAGATGATGCCGAGCTGCCTGTCCAGGTCGTAATGGGCCTGGGGCATCAAAAAGGTAAAATTCAAATTCCCCAGATCATGGAACACCGCACCGCCGCCGGAAAGCCGCCGGGCCAAATGACCGCCCTCCTGCCGGAGGAGGGCGGTGCGGCATTCTTTCCAGGGATTCTGGTTCCGTCCGATGACCACCGTGTTCTGATTCTGCCACAGATACAGGATGACCGCATCTGTGGCCATATTCAGCAGGGTCTCCTCCAGAGCCAGATTATGGTGGGGATCGGTGCAGGTGCTCTGAGCGATCAGGTACCTCACGGGTTCCACCGCAGGACGGGGTTGCGGGCTGCGCGAACCTCGTCGGGACGGCCGATCTGGGCGTTGTGGGGGGCGTTATGCATGCACTCCGGATCCTGGTGGGCCAGCTCATAGAGCTTGCGGAAGACCTCGGCAGCCCAGTCCAGGGTGTCCCGGGACTCGGTCTCGGTGGGCTCCAGCATCAGCGCCTCGTGGACGATCAGGGGGAAGTACATCGTGGGCGGATGCATCCCGTTGTCGATCAGGCTCTTGGCAACATCCAGTGCGGAGACACCGGTCTCCTTCTTGAACTTGCTCAGATCCAGCACGAACTCGTGCATACAGATGCGATCAAAGGCGGGCTCGAAGGTGCCCTTGATCTTCGCCTGGAGGTAATTGGCGTTGAGCACGGCATTCTTTGCCGCCTCGGGGATGCCCTCCTTACCCAGGGTCAGGATATAGGTCAATGCCTTGATGACCACCAGGAAGTTGCCCGCGAAGGAGCGCACCTGGATGTGCCCGGGGCCCTCCATCATGGAGGACTTAGGGAGGTACTGGGCCAGGTGAGCCTTGCAGCCGACAGCGCCGCTGCCGGGGCCGCCTCCGCCGTGGGGGGTGGCGAAGGTCTTGTGCAGATTCAGGTGGATGCAGTCGAAGCCCATGTCGCCGGGGCGAACCACGCCCATGACGGCGTTCAGGTTCGCGCCGTCGTAGTAGCACAGGCCGCCGGCCTCGTGGACAAGGCGGGTGATCTCCAGGATGTTCTCGTCGAAGATGCCGACGGTGTTGGGGTTCGTGAGCATCAGACCGGCGGTGTCCTCGCCCAGCACCTTCTTCAGCGCGTCCAGATCCACGCAGCCGTTGGGAGCCGAGGGGATGTTGACGATCTGATAGCCGCACATGGCAGCGGTGGCGGGGTTGGTGCCGTGGGCGGAGTCGGGGACGATGATCTTGGTGCGCTTGCTGTCGCCCCGGGCATCGTGGTACTGCTTGATGAGCAGCACACCGGTGAACTCACCGTGGGCACCGGCGGCGGGCTGGAAGGTCATGTCGTCCATGCCGGTGATCTCGCACAGCAGCGCCCGGGCGGTGTCCAGAGCTTCCACACAGCCCTCGGTGGCATAGGCGGGCGCCAGGGGATGGACGCCGGTGAAGCCGGGCAGGGAAGCCATCTCCTCGTCGATGCGGGGGTTGTACTTCATGGTGCAGCTGCCCAGGGGGTAGAAGCCGGAGTTGACGCCGTGGACGCGCTTGTTCAGCTCGGTATAGTGGCGGCTGACATCGGTCTCGCTCAGCTCGGGCAGCCGGGGCGCGGTCTCGCGCACCAGATTTTCGGGCAGGGAGACCTCCTCCACGTCGCACTTGGGCAGATACTGCTGTCCCCGGCCGGGAACGCTCTTTTCAAAAATCAGCTTCATGCGCCAAGCACCTCCTTCACGATGGCGACCGCACGGTCGAGCTCTTCACGGGAAACCTTCTCGGTGGCGCACCAGAGGACGCCGTTTTCCAGCTTCAGGCCGCCCAGGATGCCGCTGCTTTCCAGAGCCTTGAGCACTTCCCCGGCTCTGGGCAGGGTGGTGACGAATTCGTGGAAATAGTCGCCGGTGTAGACCAGCTCGATGCCCTCGATCTTGCACAGCTCCTTTGCAAGGTAGTGGGCCTTGGACATGGACTGCTTTGCGGCCTCGGCCAGACCACCCGGGCCCATGGCAGCCAGGTAAAGACCGGCGGTCAGGGCGCACAGGGCCTGGTTGGAGCAGATGTTGGAGCTGGCCTTCTCCCGGCGGATGTGCTGCTCTCTGGCCTGGAGGGACAGAACGTAGGCCCGCTCGCCTTTGGAGTCCACAGTCTCGCCGACGATACGGCCGGGGAGCTTGCGCATGTGCTTGGCGGTGGTGGCCATGAAGCCCAGGTACGGGCCGCCGTAGCTCAGGGGCATGCCCAGGGGCTGACCCTCGCCCACGGCGATGTCTGCGCCCTGCTCCCGGGGGGATGCCATGATACCCAGGGCGATGGGATTCACGCCCAGAATGTACATGGAGCCGTTGCCGTGCACCAGCTCGCCGATGGCCTCGGCGTCCTCGAACTGGCCGTAGAAGTTGGGCTGCTGGACATAGACGGAGGCCACGTTGGGCTTCAGCAGCTCCTTCAGGGCTTCCAGATCGGTCTTGCCGTCCTTCATGGGGACGATGACCAGCTCGTCGCCGGTGCCGTAGCAGTAGGTGCGGACGGTGTTGATGGTATCGGGGTGGGCAGCCGCAGAAATGAGGGTGACCCGGCGCTTGCGGTCGCGGCACATGGCAGCGGCCTCGGCGGCGGCGGTGGCACCGTCGTAGACGGAGGCATTGCTGACGTCCATGCCGGTCAGCTCGCAGATATCGGTCTGATATTCAAAAATGGACTGGAGGATGCCCTGGCTCATTTCCGCCTGGTAGGGGGTGTAGGCGGTGAGGAATTCCTCCTTGGCGGGGATGTACTTGACGATGCTGGGGATGTAGTGGTCGTAGGCACCGGCGCCGCGCAGGACGGTGGGGAAAATAACATTTTTCCCGGCCATGGCGCTTACCTTCCGGTGTACCTCCAGCTCGCTCAGGCCCTCGGTGATGTTCAGCTCGCCCGTTTGCAGGAGCATCTCGGCGGGCACATCCCGATACAGACCCTCGTAGCTGTCCACGCCAACGACCGCCAGCATCTCCTCCCGCTCAGAGCGGGTGGAAGGGATGTAGCTTGCCATTGTTAGCCCTCCTCAGCGCAGTGGGCCTCGTAGGCGGCAGCGTCCAGGAGCTCCTCCTCGTCGGTGATGTTCTCGACCTTGATGATCCAGGCGCCGTAGGGATCCTCGTTCAGATTCTCGGGGGAATCCTCCAGCTCCTCGTTGACCTCCAGCACCACGCCGGAGACGGGGGAGATCAGGTCGGAGACGGCCTTGACGGACTCGACGTCGCCGAAGGTCTCGCCCGCCACCACCTCGTCACCCACCTGGGGCAGGTTCACGAAGACCACATCACCCAGCGCGTCCTGGGCAAAATCGGAGATGCCGATGACGGCGACGCCGTCCTCAAACTTGACCCACTCGTGGGACTTGGAATACTTCAGCAGGGCAGGGTAATTCATAGTGATTCCTCCATTTAATGATTCGTTATTAGATATTAGTTATGAGATATTAGATATGAGATATACTGGGACATAGATTATCTAATATCTTATATCTCATATCTTATATCTTAAGTACGATGCTCAGATGACCGCACGGCCATATTTGGGGCCGGTCTGATCCATGTGCTTGTTGACGAGCCTTGCCTTCAGCCGCTTGCCCCGGACGTCGATGGTGATACCGTCGGTGATGTCCCGGTCAAGGTAGGCGAAGCCGATGGAGCGCTTGCCGGTCTTGTCGGTGGGCTCGTCGCCCTCGAAGACGTAGTAGGGCACCATGGTGCCGGAGGTGACCCAGCCCACATGGCGGTCACCGCAGTAGATGTCCATGCCCGCACGCATGACACCCCGATCCACCAGAGCGATGGGAACGATGCACTTTTCGGTGGTGTCCTTCTGCTGCTCCAGCAGCTCCTTTGCGATGAAGCCGCCCTTCTCCTCCTTGAAGGAGACAGCAAACCGGGCCAGGGAGACGGCGAAGACGGGGATCTCATTTCCTGCGGCGTCGGTTCCCAGCTCATGGCCGTACAGGGGCAGACCCGCCTCCAGGCGCAGGGTGTCTCTCGCGCCCAGGCCGGTGGGCTTGGCACCCAGCTCGATCAGCCGGTTCCACAGCCACTCCACCTCGGATGCATCGATGAACAGCTCCCAGCCGGTGGGGTCGCCGGTGTAGCCGGTGCGGGATGCCCGGACGGTATGGCCCTCCATCTGAACCTCGCCCAGGTCGTTCTTTCTGGGGCCGGTGATGTCCGCGCCGCCGGTCAGGGTCTTCAGAATCCGCTCGGACTCGGGGCCCTGGACGGCGATGGAGGAGTAGGTGTCCGTGATGTTCGTCAGGCGGCAGTCGAACGCGGGCAGGTACTTTGCAAAGTGGGCCAGATCCTTGTCGGTGTTGCTGGCGTTGACGATCAGCATATAGCGATCCTCTTCGAACATATACAGGTAGGCGTCGTCCACTGCGCCGCCGGTCTCGGTGGGGATCATGCAGTACTGGGCCCGGCCGGGAACCAGGGCCGATACATTGGAGGAGAGCACCTTCTGCAAAAAGGCCACCCGCTCGGGCCCCTCCACGATCAGGCGTCCCATGTGGGAAACGTCGAAGATGCCGCAGTGCTTCCGGTCATACAGATGCTCGGTGATGATACCGGCGGGATACTGGATGGGCATCTCCCAGCCGCCGAAATCCACCATGGTGGCACCGGCAGCCACGTGGGCAGCGTACAGGGGAGTGCGCTTGAGTTCGCTCATTTCATTCGCTCCTTTATTGTGGTTGAATGTATAAATCGTATACTGGAGGGCGGGTGGCATTGCCCCCGCCGACCAGGCTGGATGACTGCTCAGGTGAACCAGAAGAACCAGCTGGGAACTACCTCTGTCATCGCGAGGGCGCAGCCCGCGGCGATCTCCTGGTACAATGTACGATTTTGGATGCAGTACCAGGAGATTGCCACGCCTTCGGCTCGCAATGACAGCTAAAGCTTTGGCTGTCTGAAACAATGATGATTTGTACGGATTTTGGGTGCGTCGGCGGGGGCAGTGCCGCCCGCCCTACGGAATCAGATTCCCGCCTTCTCCAAAATAATGGGCACATTCTTTTCTGCGCCGATGGCCATGATATGAACGCCGGGGCAGAGATTTTCGGCTCTGATGTCCGCGATGAGCTGGGCGGCCAGGTCGATGCCGAGCTCCGAGGGCTTGATGCCCCGTTCCTTGGCAGAAGCCAGCGCGTCGATCTGATCCTGGGGGACGGCGATGCCGGGGACGTTGGCGTTCATGAATTTCGCCATGCCCGCGGATTTCAGGGGGATGATGCCCGCCATGATGGGCACGTCGATGTTCGCCTTCTCCACCGCGTCCAGGAACCGCTTCAGGCTCTCTAAGTCGAAGATGCCCTGGGTCTGGATGTATTTTGCACCCGCGTCCACCTTCTGCCTGAGCTTGTGGACTTGCAGGATCATGGGCTCGTAAACGGGGGTGACGCAGGCACCTTTGAAGAAGGTGGGGGTGGAGGTCAGGGGATTGCCGCCGCAGTCGGTGCCGGTCTGTTCCATCTTCGTCAGCATGTTCAGGATGCCGACGGAGTCCAGATCATAGACGGGCTTGGACTGCTTGCAGTCGCCCACCACCGGATGGTCGCCGGTCAGGGCCAGCATGGTGTCGATGCCAAAGCTGGCGGCGGAGAGGATGTCACCCATGATCGCCATGCGGCTGCGGTCACGGCCGGTGATCTGCAAAATGGGCTCGATGCCCGCCTGCTTCAGGTGGACGCACAGGCCCAGAGAGCTGGCCTTTAAGCATGCGGACTGCATATCGGTGACGTTGACGCCGTGCACCTTGCCCTTCAGGAGCTGGGCGACCTCAAGCTGCTCGGTGAAGTCGTAACCCTTGGGCGGGGCCATCTCGGCGGTGATGGCGAAGGCACCGGATTCCAATGCGGTTTTCAGCAGACTCATTTCTTCGCCCCCCTCAGATTGATGTGGCGCGGCCAGGCAGTTTCTGCGTGGGACTTGTCGGGCCGGGTCTGGAAGAGCCTGTGCTCCTGACCGGTGGCGACGAGCCGCTCGTAGATCTTGATCCAGGCGCAGTCATTTTCGGGATTTACTTCACACTTGCCGTTTTTCTGGCCGCCGCAGGGGCCGTTGACCAGGGCTTTGGCACACTTGGTGATGGGGCAGATGCCGCCGGTGGCGCCCAGCACACAGTCGCCGCACATGCGGCAGTATTCGTGGAAGATGCCCACCCGCTCCACCTGACCCAGGAACAGGGTATCGTTGCTGGGGTAGACGGGCAGGAGCACATTGTCCGCCACGGTCTGGACGCCGTCGCCGCAGGCCATGCCCACGATGGCTTCGGCCCCGGAGTCCCGAAGGACTTTCAGCTCCTTCTTGACCAGCATTTTGTGGCAGCACTCCTCGGGCAGGACGGTGGCGACCACCTCAAAGCCCTGCTCCTGCAGGAAGGCCTTCATTTCGGCAAGCTCCTTCTCGCCGCCGGTCTGACAGGCAGCGGCGCAGTTGGCGCAGCCGACCAACGCGACCTTCTTCACCCCGGCCAGCATGGCCAGCACATCGTCAATGGGCTTTTTGCGGGTGATTATCATATCGTGATTCCCCCTTATAAAAATGAAAAACAGAGACACAACACGCCGAACGCGCGCTGTGCCTCTGCTGAAATGACCTGAGAGATTCCCGGGAAAGCCCCGGTTGCACCTTCGGCGTGGAACAATTCCACTCTACAGAGTATCGTCGTGGCCCGGTCCTTTTGCCTGAGAGTTTTCGCGTTCCCCTTCGGCTCCGTTTCCGGTCTCTCCCGAGCCAGTCACCCGATGTTTTGTATAGGCAGGGCATACCCTGCAAGAGCAGGATACCATATGTAAGCTCCGGTTGTCAAGGGGAAAATTGGATAATTTCTACAAAAGCCCGGTAAAGAAGCAAAAGAAAATTGGAGGTTATGCTTTGAAACTGCCGTAATGATGTGACCAGCTTCCATCTACCACTGTCATTGCGAGGGCGAAGCCCGTGGCAATCTCCCGGTACAACCTATTACCACTGTGCAATGTACCAAACGGCGTATCACGGTGATATCTTCTTCTGCTGCGTCAGATATCGATACGCTGTACCAGGAGATTGCCACGCCCCTACGGGGCTCGCAATGACAGCGGTGATTGGCAGCCGGTTCCTCTGTATTCCCAATTGCAACTCCCCAAAAAGTATGATATCCTCTAAGAAAACAGAGAAAAGAGGGAACCACATGAAAAAGTTGATCGCACTGCTCCTGTGCGCCGCGCTGCTGCTGTGCGGCTGCACCCACGACGCGTATCTGGCTTACAACGGCAACACCCCCTTCCGGGACATGGAGTACACCCGCCCGGACATGGACGCGGTGGCGCAGAGCTGTCTGGACGCCTGCACCATCGCCGCCGAAAGCGAGGATGTGGACGAGATCCTGGACGCGGTGTGGGACTATTATGATGTATACGACGATTTTTCCACCAATTACGACCTGGCCTACATCCACCACCACGCCGACCTGGGCGATTTCTACTGGAAGACGGAGCACGACTTCTGCGCGGAGAACGCCGCCCAGATCGACATGTATCTGGAAGACCTCTACTACGCCCTGGCGGAGTGTCCCCTCCGGGCTGAGCTGGAGGAACGCTACTTCGGCGAGGGCTTCTTCCTGGACTACGAGGGCGACAGCTTCTACGACGAAACGCTGCTGGAGCTGATGGAGCAGGAGCAGGCGCTGATCTCCGAATACTACGACATGACCGACCGGGCCACGGAGGAGCCGTACTCCGATGCCTGGTTCGATGCCTGGGCCCTGCCCATGGCGGATGTGCTGGCCCAGCTGATCGCGCTGCGCCAGGAGATGGCCGCCTATGTGGGCTATGACAGCTTCCCGGAATTTGCCTGGGACTACTATTATTATAGAGACTACACCCCCGCCCAGGCGGACGCCTATCTGGAAGAAATTCGGACGGCGCTGGTGTCCCTCTACGAGAACATGAACGCCATGGACGTCTGGGGCCCCGGCGAGGAAGACTGCTCCGAGGAGGAGGTCTTCCGCTATGTCAGAGACGCCGTCAAGGCCATGGGCGGCGTGACGAAGGATGCCTTCACCGAGCTGGAGCTGGGCAGGCTTTATGACATCTCCGCCTCCCCCGATAAGTCCGGACTGTCCTTTGAGCTGTTTCTGACCTGGTACTATGAGCCCTACGTCTTCGTCAGCGGCACCGGCACGGCCTACGATCGTCTGACCTTCGCCCACGAATTCGGCCATTTCGCCACCGACTACGCAGCGGGCGGCTCCTGGGCGGGCACGGACGTGCTGGAGATCTTCTCCCAGGGCATGGAGTATCTGAGCCTTTGCTACGGCGATGCCGATCAGGCCTTCATCGACATGAAGCTGGCGGATTCCCTGAGCACCTACGTGGAGCAGGCCGCCTACGCCGACTTTGAGCAGGAGATGTACACGCTGACCGGTGACGAGCTCACCGGTGAAACGCTGCTGGAGCTTTACGAGGAGATCTGTACCGGCTACGGTTTCACCTCCTGGGACTGGGATCCGAGGGATCTTGTCACCATCCCCCATTTCTACGGCAACCCCATGTACATCATCAGCTACGTGGTCAGCAACGACGCCGCCATGCAGCTGTACCAGATGGAGCTGGAGACCCCCGGCACGGGCAAAGACTGCTTCGAGGACAATCTGGCCACCGAGGAGGGCTTCTTCCTGGCCTTTCTGGAGGAGGCAGGGCTTCACAGCCCCTTTGACAGAGTTGGCGATGTCCGGGCGCTGATGGCGGAGCACTTCGGCGGATGACGGACATCACCTGACGGCTGCCCCGCTCCCACAATCTGTACGCGCATCGTCGATTTCGACAAACCCCATTTTTTCCAACGTATGACATTGACAATCCGCGATTCATTCGCTATACTGTATTTGGGCAATTTTACGAAAAACTTGCAAATATTGATAAGGATAGGTGAGTTAAAATGTACATGGATGATTACAAGCGCTGGCTGGCCGCAGAGCTCGAGGACGAGGCTCTGACTGCTGAACTGAAGAGCATCGAGGGTAACGACGAGCAGATCAAGGATCGCTTCGCCGTGGCTCTGAAGTTCGGTACCGCCGGTCTGCGCGGCGTTCTGGGCGCCGGCTCCAACCGGATGAACATCTACGTCGTCCGTCAGGCCACCCAGGGCCTGGCCAACTGGGTCAAGACCCAGGGCGGCAACCAGCTGGTCGCCGTTTCCTACGACAGCCGCATCAACTCCGACGTCTTCGCCAAGGAGACCGCCCGTGTTCTGGCTGCCAACGGCATCAAGGTTCGTATCTACGACGCTCTGATGCCCGTCCCCGCACTGTCCTTCGCCACCCGCTACTACCAGGCCAACGCCGGTGTCATGATTACCGCTTCCCACAACCCCGCCAAGTACAACGGCTACAAGGCCTACGGCCCCGACGGCTGCCAGATGACTGACGATGCCGCCGCCGTTGTCTACGCCGAGATCCAGAACACCGACATCCTGACCGGTGCCAAGCTGATCTCCTGGGAAGAGGGCGTTGACGCCGGTCTGATCGAGTACGTCGGCGACGACTGCAAGGAAGGCCTGTACGACGCCATCAAGGCCTGCCAGGTTCGTCCCGGCCTGTGCAAGACCGCCGGTCTGAAGCTGGTCTACTCCCCCCTGAACGGCTCCGGTCTGGTTCCCGTCACCCGCATCCTGAACGACATCGGCATCGATGACATCACCATCGTCCCCGAGCAGCAGTACCCCGACGGCAACTTCCCCACCTGCCCCTACCCCAACCCCGAGATCTTCGAGGCTCTGGAGCTGGGTCTGAAGCTGGCCACCGAGACCGGTGCTGACCTGATGCTGGCCACCGACCCCGATGCCGACCGCGTTGGCATCGCCATGAAGTGTCCCGACGGCTCCTACGAGCTGGTCTCCGGCAATGAGGTCGGCGTCCTGCTGCTGGACTACATCTGCGAGGGCCGCATCGAGAAGGGCACCATGCCCAAGAACGCCGTCGCCGTCAAGAGCCTGGTCTCCACCCCCCTGGCTGACGCTGTCGCCGCCAACTACGGCGTCGAGATGCGCAACGTCCTGACCGGCTTCAAGTGGATCGGCGATCAGATCGCCCGCCTGGAGAACGACAATGAGGTCGAGCGCTTCATCCTGGGCTTCGAGGAGTCCTACGGCTACCTGGCCGGTCCCTACGTCCGCGACAAGGACGCCGTCGTCGGCTCCATGCTGATCTGCGAGATGGCCGCTTACCTGCGTTCCATCGGCTCCTCCATCAAGGAGCGCCTGGAGTCCATCTATGCCAAGTACGGCCGCTACCTGAACAAGGTCGACTCCTTCGAGTTCCCCGGCCTGTCCGGCATGGACAAGATGGCTGGCATCATGGCTTCTCTGCGTGAGCAGCCCCCCGTCGAGATCGGCGGCTACAAGGTCGTCAAGGTCGTCGACTACAAGAAGACCGAGGAGACCGGTCTGCCCGCTGCCAACGTTCTGGTCTACACCCTGGAAGGCGGCGCCACCGTCATCGTCCGTCCCTCCGGCACCGAGCCCAAGATCAAGACCTACTTCACCACCCTGGGCAAGGATCTGGCCGAGGCCCAGGCCCAGAAGGACGTCCTGGCTGCCGCTCTGAAGCCCATCCTGGCCTGATTTACCGAATCTAACAGGAGAACCGCACCGCAAGGTGCGGTTCTTTTTGTCCATCAGAAACCTCGCGCAGGGAACGGCCATAGCCGTTCCCTACAGGGTAAACCGCTTTACCGCAGTGCAAAAAACCGCCCCGTTTCGGGTGAAACGGGGCGGGATACATGATGAATTATTCACCTGCGGGGGCACCGCCATCGCCCTTGGGCTTGCGGCGGCGGTTGTGGTAGTAGGGACGGCGGCGGCGCACCTTCTCCTGGGCGTCCTCGGTCTTCAATTGCTCGTGCTGCTCGGGCTTTTCTGCCTTGGGCTCCTCGGGCTTGCGCTCGGGCCGAGGCTTGCGGGGAGGACGGGGCTTGTCCTGCTTTTCGGGCTTCTCGGCCTTTTCGGCCTTGGGGGCAGCGTTGGCCTGGGGCTCCTCGTGGCGGGGCTTCCTGGGCCGGTTGGGCCGATTGCGGCGCTGCTTCGGCTCCTCGCGCACCTCCTCGGTCTCGGGGACGGAGGGGATGGCCTGCTCCTCCACCAGACTCTCGGTGCTGTAGCGGAACTTGACGGGCTCCAGGAAGGCGGTCTCCTCCTTCTTCTCGGCGGGACGGGGCTTCTTGCCGGAGCCGGAGATGGGAGCCAGATCCGCAGGGATGGGGGGATCGTTCTTCTTGGCCTTGCCGCTGCGCAGGACGCAGATGTCGCAGTTCTTGTAGCAGCCCACGGTCTCGGGACTGTTCTCCATCCGCACCTTGACGCTCTGGCGCAGCAGGTTCACATCGATGACCGTGCCCCGGCCGTCGGGGGTGTCGACAAAGGAGTCGTTCTTGGGGGCGGTCTTGATGAGATCCTCATAGGCCTCCTGCTCATACTTCAGGCAGCACATGAGCCGTCCGCAGGTGCCGGAGATCTTGGTGGGGTTCAGGGACAGGTTCTGGGTCTTGGCCATCTTGATGGACACGGGCTGGAACTCCTCCAGGAAGCTGGCGCAGCAGAAGGGCCGGCCGCAGATGCCCAGGCCGCCCACCATCTTGGCCTTGTCCCGGACGCCGATCTGGCGCAGCTCGATGCGGGTGTGGAAGATGGAGGCCAGATTCTTGACCAGCTCCCGGAAGTCCACACGCTCGTCGGCGGTGAAGAAGAAGAGGATCTTGCTGCCGTCGAAGGAATACTCGGCGGAGACCAGCTGCATGTCGAGGTTGTGGTCGGCGATCTTCTGCAGGCAGACCTGGTAGGCCTTCTTCTCCTTGTTGCGCATCTCGATCATCTGGCGTTCGTCGGCCTCGGTCGCGAAGCGGAGCACCTTGCGCAGGGGTGCCACCACGTCGCGGGCCAGGATCTTATGGTTGCCGCCGGAGCAGATGCCGTACTCGGGGCCCCGGGCGGTGTCGATGATGAGGTGGTCGTACTGCTTGATCGATCTGCCGTCGGGGTCAAAGTAGTAGACCTTCTGACCGGGACGGAACTGGACGTCCACGACCTCCACATATTCCGGCTCCTGAACTTCGGGAGCGGGCTCAATGACCTCCTCCACTTCGGGGGTCTGAATGATTTCTTCCATGCTATTCTCCTTATTTGCAAGTGCTGAGTGCTGAGGGCTGAGTGCTGAATGATCGCACCCGCTTTTGCACCCACAATCAATTTTCTGCGTACCTTGCACCAATGCTGTTTCCGTTCACTCAGAACTCAGCATTCAGCACTCAGCACTATCTAAGCTCCCAGCTGAGCCATCCGCAGACGGCAGCGCAGGAGACATTGCCCTGGGCGTATTCCATGGCCTTTTTCAGCGAGCAGCAGCAGCGCATCAGATCCCGGGGTGACCGGCTGGTGCCGATGGCGGCGGCTTCGGCAGTGACGGCGGGAAGGCCATTTCGGACGAGCAGAGCCTGCTCCAGCAGCTCCAGCCACTCCTTCAGGGCGGGGATCAGGGCGTCCCGCTTCCATTTCTCCATGGGGGTCAGCAGCTTTTGCAGGGCGAAGACATCCCGGGCGGCATAGGCGGCGGCGAAGCATTTCGCGTTCTCGCTGAGGCCCTCGCCGGACAGGAGCTCCCTGGCCTGACCCAGATATCCGCCGCTTCGGAGCATGGCGGCCTCCAGCCGGCTGGCTTCCGCGTCGGGGAATTCGGAGCGGAGCTTCCGACGGAGCAGGTCGTCAGGCAGGGCCCGGAGCTTCAGCTCCACACAGCGCGAGCGCACCGTGGGCAGCAGCTTCTCGGGATTGTCCGTCAGCAGCAGGAACACGCCGTAGGGGGGCGGTTCTTCCAGGACTTTCAGCAGGGCGTTCTGGCCGGGGATGCCCATATCCTGGGCCCGGGGGAAGAGGTAGATCTTCTTCTCGCCCTCGTTGGGCCGGACGAAGATGTCGGCTCTGGCCTCCCGGATCAGATCCACGGGGACGGTCTTCTTGCTGGGATCGTCGATGGTGATGTAGTCGGGATGGCTGCGGCCCAGCACCTTGCGGCAGGAGCGGCAGACCCCGCAGGGGCCATCCGGCTCCTTGCAGAGCATGGCGGCGGCGATCAGATCGGCCAGGGTGTGCTTGCCCGACCCCCGGGGGCCGGAGAGGAGATAGAAGTGGGACATGCGGCCCTTTTGCCGGGCGGAGCGCAGGTTTTCCTTCAGCTGGTCGTTGCCCAGCAGCGCGTCGAAGCCCATCGTATCCCTCCCTCGGTGTTGACTACCCTTCATTATAACATATTTTTTCCAAGATGCTATCTATTTTTTCTGGAAAAAGGACTGTCCCGGCGCATATTCTTATGGAGCAAGGAGCCTATATTGTGAGATATGCCATCTTGCCCCCCGCGTTTACGAGGGGGGCGAGATGATTTTTGAAAAGGGGATGGTATCATGGAAGCCATGGACGAACGCCGGATCTGGCAGCGGGTGCGGGGCGCGGAGGATCAGACGGAGCGGCTGCGCGGCTGTCTGGCCAAACAGGGGCAGCTGCTGGGGGCATACCGGGCCTTGAGCCGCCGGGGCGGAAAGGGCCGCCAGCTGTATGAGCAGAAGCAGAACCAGATCGCCTGCCTGCGGGGGGTGCTGCGGGTGCTCACCGGCCAGACCATCGCCCCGCCCCGCTCTGCCGAGGGCGCGGTGGATCTGCTGCGCTGTCATGCCGGGGAACAGGAATTCCTCCGGGAGCTGACGGAGTTTAGCCGGGACGCAGAACTGGGCCCGGTCTTCGAGACCCTGCGGGAGCGGCAGAGATGTCAGTGCCGCCTGCTGCTGGAGCTCATCGGGACGATGTAAGATTCCGCACACAGTTCGCGTAGGGCGGATATGCAAAAACGACCGACCCCCAAAACAGGGATCGGTCGTTTCCAAATCATTCAGCACTCAGCCTTCAGCACTTTACTTGCAGAACTCCACCGCAGTCTGGGCGGCCACCTTGGCGTTGTTGAACACCAGGCGGATGTTGGAGGCCAGGGAATCGCCGCCAGTGAGCTCGGCGACTCTTGCCAGCAGGAAGGGAGTGGTCTCCTTGCCGTGAATGCCCTTTTCGTTGCACTCGGCGATGGCCTGGGCGATGGCAGCGTCGATGACCTCCTTGGGCATGGCGAACTCCTCGGGGATGGGGTTGGTCACCAGCATGCCGCCCTTGAGACCCATGTCGTGGGAGGCCTTGAAGATGGCGGCCAGCTCGGCGGGGGTGTCCACCCGGTAGTCCACCTTGAAGCCGGACTGGCGGGTGTAGAAGGCGGGCAGCTCGGAGGTGCCGAAGCCCAGCACGGGCACACCCTTGGTCTCCAGGTACTCCAGAGTCAGGCCCAGATCCAGGATGGACTTGGCACCGGCGCAGACCACCATGACGGGGGTCTGGCCCAGCTCCTCCAGGTCGGCGGAGATGTCCATGGTGGTTTCGGCACCGCGATGGACGCCGCCGATGCCGCCGGTGGCGAAGATCTTGATGCCGGCCATGTGGGCGATCATCATGGTGGTGGTGACGGTGGTGGCGCCGTCCATGCCGCGGGCACAGAGGACGGCCAGGTCACGGCGGGAGGCCTTGGTGATGGCCTGGCCCTTCTTGCCAAAGTACTCGATCTCCTCGGCAGTCAGACCGGCCTTCAGACGGCCTTCGATGACGGCGATGGTGGCGGGCACCGCGCCGTTGTCCCGGATGATGGCTTCCACGGCCAGAGCGGTCTCCACGTTCTGGGGGTAGGGCATGCCGTGGGAGATGATGGTGGACTCCAGGGCCACCACGGGCTTACCGGCAGCCAGAGCCTCGGCCACCTCGGGCTTGATGTCCAGATATTTGTTCAGAATCATATCAATTTCTCCTTTTTATTATGAGAGTTGAGAGTGGAGATTGGAGAGTGAAGAGGAAGCGGATCTCCACTCTCCACTCTTCAATCTTCACTCTTGTGTTTCATTCGTTCCCGCAGCAGCTCCTCGCCCATGTCCGGGCTGATGGTCTCGGCGGATTCGATGGTGATGGAGCTGGCCGCCAGGCCCGCCCGGACGCTGTCTTCCAGGCTCAGCTCCTCCAGGTACGCCCAGACCAGGGCGGCCATGAAGCTGTCGCCGCAGCCGGTGGTATTGACCATTTTCGCGGGGAGGTTCTCCATCCAGCAGCGCTCTTCCTGGCTGGCGGCGTAGACGCCGTCGGCACCCAGAGAGATGAAGACCCGCTGAAGGCCCGTGTCCAGCAGGGCCCTGGCGGCGGTTTCCACATCGGCCCGGGATTCGATCCTCACGCCGGACAGCAGCTCCGCCTCGATCCGGTTGGGCTTCAGGGTGTGCAACTTTCCCAAAATGCGCCGCAGCTTCTCCGCCTTGGCGGTGGAGACCGGGTCGCAGAAGATGGGGGCGTGGAACTGCTCCGTCAGATACCCCAGGGACTCGGCGGGGATGTTGGCATCGCAGACGATGACCCGGGCATTTTGCAGCAGGGCGTAGTGGCTGGCCAGGTAATCGGGGTCGATCCGGTCGCAGATGGCCATATCGCTGACCGCCAGGGACATATCCCCGTCTGGGCCCGCGATGTAGAGGTAGGTGGAGGTGGCCTCGTCCCGCAGCTTCTGGGCGTGGCTCATGTCGATGCCCGCCGCCGTGCAGACGGAGACCAGCTTCTCGCCGTAGAGGTCGTCACCGTAGGCAGTGAGCATCCGCACGTCGGCGCCCAGCAGACTCAGGTTGTGGGCGATGTTCCGGCCCACGCCGCCGATGCTGAGCCCCACCCGGCCGGGGTTGGAGTCACCGGCCACCAGCGCGCCCCGGGATCGGCCGCCGATGTCCACGTTGGCGCCGCCCACCACCACCGCATAGCTGCCGGTGCGCAGGACGTAGCCCTTGCCGACGATGTGGCCCTTTTTGATGAGGTTGGAGATGTGGACAGCCGCACTGGAACGGGCAATGCCCAGGGTGTCCGCCAGCTCCGCCTGGGAGATCATGGGGTTCTGGGCGATGAGCTCCAGGATCTGCCGCTCCCGCTGGGTCATGGGTATCAACTCCTAAGCAAAAGTTTATCTTTGTTAAGCATATATTTAGTATACCGGATGCATGGGGACATGTCAAGGAAAGGTTTCTGGTAAATAGATGATTCTCTCGCAGGGAACGGCCATAGCCGTTCCCACAGTGTATCGAAAAAAACCTTGCCTCCCCCATTTATGGGGGAGGTGGCTCGGTGGATTCGGGCAAAGCCCGGAGCCGCCGGGTCGGAGGGGGTCTGCCCGTTTTTCTGTGAAAAACGGGCTTTTCCAAATATTTGCGTTGCAAATATTTGGACTCCCCCCGCCCTTCGGGCACCCCCCTCATAAATGCGGGGGGCAAGATAATTACCTTTCTCGACAGTCTGAGGGAACGGCCATAGCCGTTCCCTACGGGATTAACTGTATTATGAACGCAAAAAAGCCGATGTGGGCTTCTGTCCGCATCGGCTTTTGCGATTATCTCACGTACTCAATGACCACGCGGCGGTTGGGCTCGGTGCCGGTGGAGTGGGTGGTGATGTTGTCCATGTCCTGGAGGGAGGCGTGGATCACATGGCGCTCGTAGGCGTTCATGGGCTCCAGGGTGGTACGGCGGCGGTTCTTCAGAACCTGCTGGGCCTTCTTGCGGGCGTAGCGGCGGAGGGAATCCTCCCGCTTCTCCCGGTAGCACTCGGCATCCACATTGATGCGGACGTGGCCGTCGATGGAGCGGTTGACGGCGTAGTTGGCCAGGTGCTGGATGGCGTCCAGGGTCTCGCCCCGGCGGCCGATCAGGAAGCCCAGACCCTCGCCGGTCAGGTCGACCCGGTAGCTGCCCTCGGCCTCAGACCAGCAGTGGGGCACGGCCTTGGAACCCATGTTCTCCAGCAGTCCCTTGATAAACTGCTCGATCTTCTCCTCGTTGGAGCCGGGCTCGGCGGGGGCGTAAGTACGCTCGGCCTTGACCTCAGCCCTGGGGGCAGCCTCTGCCTTGGGGGCTCTGGGGGCGCGCTCTGCTCTGGGGGCAGCCGCTGCCTTCTTCTCGGCGGGCTTCCTGGGAGCCTCGGTCTTCTTCTCCACGGGCCTGGGGGCAGCCTCTGCCTTGGGGGCCTCAGCCTTCTTCTCCACGGGCCTGGGGGCAGCCTCTGCCTTGGGGGCCTCAGCCTTCTTCTCAACAGGCTTGGGCTCAGCCTTGGGAGCGGGCTTTGCGGCCTTGGGCTTGGAGCGGGAGGCAGAGCTCAGGGCGATCCGGGGAGCGGTGTTGACAGGGGCAGCGGCCTTGGGCTCGGCGGCGGGCTTCAGGTCGGGGGCCTCGTAGGTCACCTGAACCTTGGCGTCCACGCGGCCGATGCCGAAGAAGCCGGCCTTGGCCTGCTCCAGCACGGTGACGGAAACGCTGTCGCGATCCATGCCCAGCTTGGCCAGCGCAGCGGCAATGGCCTCATCAATGGTCTTGCCGGTGGTGATGATACTCTTTTCCATGTTTGTACCTCTAATAATCAGCGGTTGTAGCGGTTGGGATCATAGGCGCGGCCCTTGCACCAGGGACGCTCGGGGATGCCGGACATGACGTTGGAGGTTTCCTCCTCCTCTTCCTCGACGATGCCGCGCTTGGCATTATACTCCCGGGCGGCGGCGGCCTTCTCGGCGGCCAGCTTGGCGGCCTCGGCCTTCTGCAGCTTCTTCTTGCTGGTGTTCTGGGTCTGACCCTCGGGGTTGGCAGCGCGGCGCTCGGCGCGGATGCGCTCCTTCTCGGCCTCGATGGCATCGAGCTCCATCTTGCGCTGGAGCTTGACGGCGTCCTCGGCATCGTAGATCTTGCGGTAGCGGCTGGTCAGGATCACGTCCTGGATGGTGCGGACGATACCGCCGACGAACCAGTAGACGGACAGACCGGCGGAGACGGTGAAGCCGATCCACAGGGACATCAGGGGCATCATCCACATCATGGACTGGGTGGTCTGGTTGGCCTGGGAGTTCTTGGCGGTCTCCTCGTCCTGGACGCCGTTCTTGTCGGTGACCACGGAGTTGTTCATCTTCTGCATGATCTTGGTCTGCAGGATCTGGGTACCGGCGGACAGCAGGGGGATCAGGAACAGGCCGATGTTGGCCCAGCTGTAGGCATCCCATGCCCAGAACTGGAAGTTGGGGATGGCACCCAGGTTGATGCCCATGAAATCGAAGTTGATACCGGCCAGGACGGTGTCGGAGATGGTGGGAAGGGCAGACTGGATCTCATTTGCGAACTGGGGGATCAACTGGGCAGCGGTGACCTGGGCGTAGTAGACATTGGAGCCGAACTGGTCGGGAGCCAGGCCCTTTAGCAGCTCCACGATCTGGGTGGAGACCTCGGCGGAGCAGCCCAGGATGTAGGTGATGGGCTCGCGGATGACGGTGAACAGGGGGAACAGGATGAACATGGGGACGAAGCTCCACAGGCAGCCGCCGTAGAGGCTCACGCCCTCCTCGCGCTGCAGCTGCTGGATGGCCTCGGCCTGCTTCTGCTGGTCGCTGGCGTAGCGACGCTGGATATCCTGCATCTGGGGCTGGATGCGGGACATCTTCATCATGCTCTTCTTGCTCTTGGCGGTGATGGGCATCAGAGCCATCTGGACGCAGACGGCGAACAGGATCATGGCAACGCCGTAGTTGCCGGTGATCTGGTACAGCCAGCCCATCAGCCAGCCGAAGGGCACGGTGATGATGTCGGTAAGCTTAAATGCTAAAAACATGGTTTTTCCTCCTTATGTGTTAGGGGACGGGATCATAGTAATCCCGCTTGGAGAAGGGATGGCAGCGGCAGATCCGCTTGAAGGCCATCCACCCGCCCTTCCAGGCTCCGTACTTGCTGATGGCCTGCACCGCGTATTCGGAGCAGGTGGGTCGGTAACGGCAGCAGGGCGGAAAGAGGGGGGAGATGCGTCTGCGGTAGAACTGGATGCAGACCAGCATGAATTTCTTCATGGCTGCTCCTCCTGAAGGATACCGCATTTTTTCGCCAGGGACAGGTATGCCCTGGTCAGGTCGGAAAAGCTTGCGTCCACAGCGCGGCCGCGGGCCACCACAACGATGTCCCACCCGGGCAGGAAACGGCTTTCATGGAGCCGATAGACCTCCCGCAGACGGCGTCGCACCCGATTCCGGACGACGGCCTTTCCCAGCTTTTTGCTCACGGTCACACCCACCCGGTTTTCATTCAGCCGGTTTTTCCGGGCGTAGAGGACAAGGAACTTGTTCCCGTGGCCTCCGGCGGCGTAGAGTCGGCGGAAGATGTGGTTGAGCTTGAGGGATTTGGAGAATTGCATATTCTATCCTCCTTACGTTGTTCTGAACAGACAGGAAGCGGGGCGAATCATGAAATTCGCCCCGCTTTCGCTCCTGTTTTGCGCATCCGGCTTCATACAGCCGACGAAACGCTCTTACCTAAATCAGGCAGACAGAACCTTGCGGCCCTTGGCACGACGACGGGCCAGAACCTTGCGGCCGTTGGAAGTAGCCATTCTCTGACGGAAACCGTGAACCTTGGAACGGTGACGGCGGCTGGGCTGGTAGGTACGCTTCATTCGGATACACCTCCTATGATGAAATTCTATGCTCAATAGCGGGAAGCCCGCCATAGCAATCCATGTTTTTCAGGCACGAACACAGTCGTACCGATGTATTATAACCGAAAAGGAAGAATAGGTCAACCACTTTTTTTACAATTTTGGCGGCGGGGGGCGTTACATGGTGGGATACACCTTTTGTAGGGAACGGCTACGGCCGTTCCCTACGTTGGTCTGGTGTAGAATTGCACGTTATCTGAAGATCCACACCCGTTCCGTCCATGCCGCAGCTTCTGCACGGATATTCCCAATTTTCTCCTTTTATTTCGCCAGATTTCACAAAATCCCGCACAGTATACCGTTTCTCATGCGCCATACTGGACAAATGTCCCGACCTTTGCTAAAATAACCCTGCATGACCAAAATTATGCAAATAAAAACAAGGAGCGTGTACAAATGAAGAAGAACACCGTGTCCCGCATGTTGTCGGTCATTCTGGCAATCTGCATGGTCGTGTCTCTGATGCCCTCCGTCTGGGCCGCCGAGACCGACGACACCGTAGAGATCCTGATGCTGGATACCTCTGATATCCACGGTCAGCTCTACGCCACCGACTACACCGCCGACGTCAGTGCCTCCGGTACCTACCGCCAGGGTCTGACCCGCGTCGCCACCTACGTCAAGGAAATGCGTGAGCAGTATGCAAACGTCTTCCTGGCCGACACCGGCGACACCGTCCAGGGCACTCCCATGACCTACTACTTCGCCTTCGAAGAGCACACCATGGAAGACCCCACCGTCAAGGCCCTGCGCACCATGGGCTACGACATGTGGGTCCTGGGCAACCACGAGTTCAACTACGGCATGACCGTCCTGAACGAGCAGGTGGACTACGCCATCTCCGAGTCCACCGAGACGGAGAGCCAGATCACCATGTCCATGGCCAACTACCTGGCCGCCGAGACCAACAATGATGAGAGCAAGGACTGGGCCACCTGGCGCGGCTTCGAGCCCTACGTCATCCGCGAGTATGACGGCGTCAAGGTCGCCATCATGGGCATCGGCAACCACGGCGTTCCCATGTGGGACGTGCCCGCCAACTGGGAGGGCATCTACTTCGCCGACCCCATCGAGACTTATGACCACTACGAGGCCGAGATGCTGGAGAAGGCTGACCTGATCGTCCTGATGTCCCACTCCGGCGTGGACGTGGGCGACGGCACCGGCCGGATCCGCCAGCTGGTCGAGACCCACGACTCCGTGGATCTGGTCTTCTCCGGCCACGAGCACCGGGACGGCGTCACCAACATCACCGACAAGTCCGGCAAGGTCATCCCCGTCGTCTCCCCCTCCACCAAGTGCAACAAGATCGGCCAGGCTCTGATCACCTACAACAAGGCCGACGGCACCTACACCATCGAGGCTGAAAACGTCTCCATGCGCAACTACGCCATCGACTCCGAGCTGGAGACCATCCTGAAGCCCTATGAGGATGCCACCTGGAACGACTACATGCTCCAGCCCATCGGCACTGCTTCCGGTGACTTCTCCGCCAAGGATATGTGCATCGCCCCCTCCGCCTTCATGGATCTGATCAACCGGGTCCAGCTGGCCTACACCTACGACTACAACGGTCTGAACACCCCCGACGATCCTTCTGACGATCAGATGGCGCAGCTTTCCATCTCCGCTCCGCTGACCTCCGGCTCCGCCGAAAACATCATCCCCGCAGGCGATATCGTCCTGGGCGACCTGTTCCGGCTGTACCGCTATGAGAACTGGTTCTACCAGATCACCATGTCCGGCAAGGAAGTCAAGACCTGGCTGGAATATGCTGCCACCGACAGAAGAAAGCTCGACTCCACTTACCACGATGTCATCTACGGCGACGGCTTCCACTACGAGGTCGATACCACCGCCCCCGAGCACAGCCGCATCGTCAAAATGACCTACAACGGCGCTCCCGTCACCGATGACCAGGTCTTCACCGTGGTCCTGAACAACTACCGCTTCAACGGCGGCGGCGGCTATGTGGAGTATCTGAACGAGCAGGGCGTGGAGTTCATCCCCAACGATCCCGACCGCATCATCTACTCCACCCAGTACGACATGATCCAGGGCGAGGATCAGGGCCAGGCCCGCAATATGCTAGCCAACTACATCCGCGCGAAGGGCACCATCGCGCCCGAGATCACCTCCACCTGGAAGCTCATCGAGGGCATTCCCGAGACCTTCGAGTTCGCCGTGGTCTCCACCACCGATATGCACGGCCGCTCCACCAAGTTCGATGTGGCCACCCAGAAGGAGGATGTCAACTCCATGGTTCGCGCCGCCACCGTCATCAAGGGTCTGCGGGAGCAGTACGGCGACGACATGGTGCTCGTCGACAACGGCGACACCATTCAGGGCAACCTGGTGGCTCAGTACGCCATCAACCAGAAGACCGACGTCCTGAATCCCATGATGGAGATCATGCTGGATCTGGGCTACGACACCTGGACTATGGGCAACCACGAGTTCAACTTCAACCCTGACCAGCGCGACACCCAGGCCCAGTTTGCTCTGGAGTCCGGCATGACCGCCCTGGCCGCCAACATCACCCTGCTCTCTGACGGCGTGAACATGTTCGGTGAGGACGCCAAGGCCGGCGATCCCTTCTACGCTCCCTACGTGGTCAAGACTCTGACCGACGACTTTGGCCGTGAGGTCAACGTGGCCGTCATCGGCTTCGGCAACCCCGCCAACGCCACCTGGGATCTGGCCTCCAACTATCCCAACATGCAGTTCAGCTCCCTGGAGAATCCCGAGGGCGACCTGAGCTACGAGTTCCAGAAGTGGATCGACATCGTGAACGAGAACGAGGATGTTGACGTCATCGTCATCGCCTCCCACAACGGCTACGGCAATGCCGAGGGTACCTCTCTGGAGAACCAGACCCAGTACGCCACCGCAAACTCCGTCGGTGCTGACCTGGTTATCGCCGGTCACGACCACACCGCCCGCATCACCACCGTCAACAACGCTGACGGCGAGGCTGTCCACGTGGTCAACGCTGGCGGCTCCAATGTCAACCTGAACACCGTCACCGTCACCTTCGATGCCAATGGCGGCGTTGCCGATGTTGCCATCGAGGCCGAGAACATCGCTCTGGCCAATGTGGCCGGCGACGAGGAGACCGCTGCCAAGACCCAGCACTGGTACGACGAGACCTACGAGTGGGCCTCCGCACCTCTGGGTACCTTCGACAATGGCTGGTCTGAACTGGCCGCCGACTTCGAGGGCAAGACCAACAACCAGATGGTCACCTTCCAGAACGCTCTGGTGGACTTCGTCCACAAGGGCCAGATCTGGTGCTCCTGGCAGTCCTACGAGGAGCTGGGCATCGAGGGTGCCACCGTCTCCATCGGCTCCGCCGTCTTCGCTGAGGACTGGAGCAATGGCAACCGCGGCATTCTGGGCTTCGTTCCCAAGGACGGCGACACCATCTCCACCCTGGAGCTGAACAAGCTGTACCGCTACTCCAACAACCTGCTGTGCGCCATCGACATGACCGGCGAGCAGCTGTGGAACTGGATGAACCAAGTCGCCGACTACTACGATGTCAACGAGGACGGCGAGGTCTATCTGAACTCCTCCGTCTTCGGCGTGGATACCTTCTACGGCGTCGAGTATGTCATCGATCTGACCCAGCCCTACGGCCAGCGTCTGGTCAAGGCCCTGTACCAGGGTCAGGATCTGAAGAGCTACGAGGGCTCCATCCGCTGCACCCTGAACTCCTACCGTCTGTCCGGCGGCTATGGCTTCTTCGAGGCCACCGGCCTGACCGAGGCCGACTGCTGCTGGACTGCTTCCCAGTACCTGGGCTCCGACCGGGCTCCCGTTCCCACCCAGCTGGGCGAGTATGTGGCCCACATGGGCACCGTCACCCCCGCTGACGCCGTCTCCCACGGCATCGACACCTCCTGGGGCATCATCACCGAGGCTCAGCCTGAGCCCGAGGTCATCGCCTCCGGCTGGTCCGGCTACACCACCTGGACGCTGACCAGCGACGGCACCCTGACCGTGTCCCCCACCGCCGAGCGCTACAATGGCAAGTGCAACATGGCCAACTACCATAAGGTGAACGGCGTCCTGACCCTGCCCTGGAGCGATTACGCCGAGCAGATCACCAAGGTCGTCATCGAGGATGGCGTCAACTCCGTGGGCCAGATGGCCTTCTACGGTCTGCCCAACTTGACCGAGGTCGTCCTGGCGGACTCCGTGGATGATATCCGCAACTACGCCTTCAAGAACTGCACCAGCCTGACCACCATCGATCTGAACAAGGTCGTCGTCCTGCGCGAGGGCGCCTTCTACGGCTGCACCAGCCTGACCGACGTGGATTACTCCAACGTCGTGGTCATCGCAGAGTGGGTCTTCTCCCGCACCGGCGTCACCTATCCCTGATGCTCCATAATCCCTAAGCACCGGGCGGCCCTTTCGGGCCGCCCTTTTTATGTTCCTCACCTTGAAAAACCGGTTGCAATCCGGGCAGGAAAGTGGTAAAGTGTATTTATCTTTTTCGAGAGAAGGCTTACCATGAAAAACATGAACTTCAAACGCAAGCTCCCCGTGCCCAAGGAGATCAAGGAGCAGTACCCCCTGACCGCCTCCCTGGCCGCCATCAAGGAGACCCGCGACCTTGAAATCGCGGACATCTTCACCGGCAGGAGCGACCGGATGGCTCTGGTCATCGGCCCCTGCTCCGCCGACCGGGAGGACGCGGTGCTGGACTACTGCGAGCGGCTGGCTAATTTACAGGAGCAGGTGAAGGATCGTCTGATCCTGATCCCCAGAGTCTACACCAACAAGCCCCGCACCACCGGCGAGGGCTACAAGGGCCTGCTGCACCAGCCCGACCCCGAGCGTCGGGAGGATATGCTGGAGGGCGTCATCGCCATCCGGCGGCTCCACACCAACGTGCTGGCCAATACCGGCCTTTCTACCGCCGACGAGATGCTCTATCCCGACAACTACCGCTATCTGAGCGATCTGCTGTCCTACGTGGCCGTGGGCGCGAGAAGCGTGGAGAATCAGGAGCACCGGCTGACCTCCTCCGGCATCGCCGTGCCCGTGGGCATGAAGAACCCCACCAGCGGCGACATCAGTGTCATGCTCAACTCCATCCTGGCGGCCCAGAAGTCCCACACCTTCATCTACCGGGGCTGGGAGGTGGAGACCACCGGCAACGATCTGACCCACGCCATCCTGCGCGGTTATGTCAACCGCCACGGCGAGGCCATCCCCAACTACCACTTCGAGGATCTGGAGCACCTGTATCAGGTCTATTCCGCAAGAAATCTTCAGAATATGGCCCTGATCGTGGATGCCAACCATTCGAACTCCGCCAAAAAGTACGCGGAGCAGCCCCGGATCTGCAAGGAAGTCCTCCACTCCTGCCGCCACGACCCCCGCATCCGGAGGATGGTCAAGGGCTTCATGATCGAAAGCTATCTGGAGGGCGGCTCCCAGAAGATCGGAGAGCACATCTACGGCAAATCCATCACCGACCCCTGCATCGGCTGGAACGACACCGAATGGCTGGTCAAGGAGATCGCAGAGCTCATTTGATGCAAAAACGCAGAACCGGCGATGGTTCTGCGTTTTTTATGAAGTATTGCTGACGCAATATGAAGTTGCTTCGCAATGAAGTATCCTTCGGATATGAAGTAAAATTTGCCCCATGTGCGTCAGCACACTTCATTGCGTCAGCAACTTCATACACCGCAGGTGTACTTCACTTGCCGCAGGCAAATTTCATTGAAAAAAGGACTTGCCAACGGCAAGTCCTTTTTTCTTGGCGGAGCAGCAGGGATTCGAACCCTGGCGACGCTTTCACGCCCTACGAGATTTCGAGTCACGCCTCTTCGACCAGCTTGAGTACTGCTCCATAACGGAGTCATTATATCAGCAGTCCGGGGAAAAATCAATCCCTTTCTTGGACGGACAGGATCCATCCAGCCAGATCGCCGATGACGTCGGAGCCGATGTGGCGTTCTGCGGCGAATTCCTTCTTTGCATCGGCGATGGAGTCGGAGACGGCGGGCACGAAGGCGTGGTTCAGGCCGGGATAAAGCCGGAAGGTCACGTTTTCCCGATCCCCCAGAAGCTGGCGATACAGCGCGAAATCCATCGCCGCCTTCACCTGGACATCCTTTTCACCCTGCATAATCAGCATGGGCTTGCGGGTCGAAGCCAGCCAGTCGGCCACGGTGGGCTGGCCTATCTCCTTGAAATAGTACAATGTGGTACCGTTGCCGACCTTTTTCCTTTTGGCTTCCTCGTCAGACAGATCATAGAGCCCGGCGAAGGTCTGGCGGAGCTGGGCCAGCTGCTTCTGGCCGATTTTTCGGGCAAGCCCCTTCATCCCCGCCACGGCCTCCGCGGTCTGCTCCAGCAGCACCTCCTCCAGCCGCCGGGGGGTGCCCGCCAGCAGGATCAGGCCAGCAAAATCGCCGCCCTCGCATTCGATCCGGGGCGCCAGCATGGCTCCCATGCTGTGCCCCACCAGGAAGACCCGACCGGGGTCGATGCGGCTGTCTGCCCGCAGGAGTGCCGCCGCCAGAAGGGCGTCCTCGATGGTCTCCTCCCAAACGGTGATGGGATGCTTCTTGTCCAGCACCATTTTCAGGCCGTGGGCGAAGCTGCGCTTGTCATAGCGGACGGAGGCGATGCCCCGCTCCGCCAGTCCCTCCGCCAGATCCCGGAAGGGGGTCAGCTTTCCGACTTTTTCGTCCATATTGCTGCTTCCCGAGCCGTGGACCAGCACTACGCCGGGGAAGGGATCGTCCCCCTCCGGCAGGGTCAGGATACCCTTCAGGGGGAAGCGGGTGTTTTGTCCGAGGATGATGGGTTCGCGTTTCATGAGAATCCTCCTTGTCCAAGCATATCTGTAGGGAACGGCCTATGTGCCGTTCCCGCAGTGTATCGAAAAACGTGTCATTGCGAGCCAGTGCGCACACTGGCGTGGCAATCTCCCGGATTTTTGAACATTTTTAGTTGGTAATCTGGCGTTTTTCGTTCTTTTTAGGAGATCGCCAGAAGGTGAATTGCCCCGAAGGGGCAAGAGAAGCCACCCTGGGGTGCACCAGTCTGCGGACTGGTTCGCGATGACATCCAAATTTTGAAGGTTTTCTACAGTCTGAGGGAACGGCACGCAGGCCGTTCCCTACGGAATCAGGGGAGTCTCGTCAGAAGTGCTTCATACAGCGCCCGGGTGGCAGTCTCGTCTTTATCGTTCAGGATCAGCACATCGTCACCGGAATACACGACGATACAGGCATCCGTGCCGGTGTAGCTGTAGCGGGTGTGATTGCCGAACTCCTCATTGGAGAAGAAGCCCATCATCAGCCTGGCACTGGCGAAGCCCCACTCCCGGATGCCCTCCGGGGCGGAATCCCGGAATTCGATGGAATCGATCTTCTCATAGGGGACGGTGGAGTCGTTGTGGTAATCGGCGTCGATGACCAGGGCGGTGTCGGTGCAGGTGTAGTCGATATTACCGGTGAACAGGACGATGCCCACGCCCACCAGGATCACCGCCGCCAGGGTCATGGACACAGCCATGATGACGGGGTGATTTTTCAGATCCTTATTGACCTGGGACTCGGTATAGGTGCCCGCCGCCTGCTGCTTCTTCGCCAGATTCCAGGAATAGACCATGGGCACAACTGCCAGCAGAATGACCTGCAGGGGCAGCAGGAAGAGCAGGCTCTTTTCGGGGACGAAGCCCATCAGACAGAAGAGAATGCCGCCGATGACCCATACAAAGCCCGCGAACCGGTGGGTCTTGTTCCAGTTTTCCTCATTGTAGAGCGTCCACTTGATTTTGATGCCCAGGGTGGAGTTCTGCTTGATCTTGGGCAGCCAGTTGCCGATGGCGATGAACAGCAGACCCAGCATGGGGAACAGCAGGGAGCTGAGGTTCAGCTCTTTGCCCAGAGCCAGGGAGTAGATGACGACGGAGCTGACGATGCTCATGGCAGGGAAGATCAGCCCCACCAGATTCATCACCTTCTCATTGTGACCCCGGTTCTGCTTGTCCAGCCGGATGGCGAAGAAGATGACGATGTGGAAAAATAGCATCATCACCGGCAGTCCGAAGACGGCAAAGGGCTTGCCGCTGAAGCCGTCGGCGGCACCGTCCACGCCGAAGTGGGTGGGCAGCTGATCGGGCAATTTGTCCCACAGCAGCAGACCCAAGAGGATGGGCAGCAGCGTCACCAGGGACGTAATGATCCAGTATTTCTTGTTTTTCATGCTTCTTCTCCTTTCAAATCGGAAATCCACAGAAGAATTTCCTCCAAAACCGAGGCATTGAGCTCATAGAAAATGAATTTTCCCTCCCGGTTGTCCCGGATCAGCTCCGCCTCCTTCAGCACCGACAGATGCCGCGACACCGCCGCACCGGTCACATCAAAATGCGCCGCGATATCCCCGGCGGCCATGGCTCCCGATTTCAGCAGGTTCAGGATCTCCCGCCGGATTGGGTCAGCCAGAGCCTTGAGTGTGCGCTGCAGGCTCATGTTGGATCCCTCCTTGTTTAACATTTAAGTTATTTGTTAAATATAGGGTAGCACAGGATCGCCGACTTGTCAACAGAAAAATGCAGAGAGGGCGGCACTGCCCCCGCCGAGCACGTTCATTGACCGATACTGCTGATTTGTTCCTGAAGCGTAACAAAACGCTGTCATTGCGAGGCCGCAGGCCGTGGCAATCTCCAGGTACAGCCGCTCCATTACCGAAGCAGCAGATGGAGATACGGCTGCGATACACCTTTTGCGACGTTGTATCGCAATGAAACGTTATACCAGGAGATTGCCACGTCGCTTCGCTCCTCGCAATGACAGTGGTAGTGGTTATCTGATTCGATCGCATCAACATTTCAGGAATGCGCCAAAAAGGAGCCTGTCCTTTCGGACAGGCTCCAGATTGGGTCAAATGCAGATTACACGCCGGAGTAAGCAGCGAAGCCGCAGTCGATGGGCAGGATGACGCCGGTGACAGCGGAAGCGAAGTTGTCGTCGGTCAGGAACAGCATGCCGCCCAGCAGCTCGTTGGAGTCAACGAAACGACCGGAGGGAGTACCGGCCAGGATCTTGGCGGTACGGGCGGTGGGGGTGCCGTCCTCGTTGAACAGCAGAGCGCGGTTCTGGTTGGAGACGATGAAGCCGGGGGCGATGGCGTTGCAGCGGATGCCGGTGCCGGCGAAGTGGGTGGCCAGCCACTGGGTGAAGTTGGAGATGGCAGCCTTGGCGCCGGAGTAGGCGGGGATCTTGGTCAGGGGGATATAGGCGTTCATGGAGGAGATGTTCAGGATGTTGCCGGACTTGCGCTCAACCATGTCCTTGGCGAAGACCTGGGTGGGCAGCAGGGTGCCCTGGAAGTTCAGCTTGAACAGGAAGTCGATGCCGGACTGATCCAGATCGAAGAAGGTCTTCTGGCCCTCCTTGGCCTCATGCTGATACTCGTTGTCGGTGGTGGCACGGGGGTTGTTGCCGCCGGCGCCGTTGACCAGGATGTCGCAGGGGCCGAAGTCGGCCAGGATCTGCTGATGGACAGCCTCCAGAGCCTCCAGCTCCAGAACGTTGGCCTTGTAGCCCTTCATGATGAAGCCCTCAGCGGTGACTTCCTCAGCCAGCTTCAGGACAGCAGCCTCGTTCAGGTCCAGAGCGGCGACCTTAGCGCCAGCCTGGGCGTAGGCACGAGCCATATCGCCGCACAGAACGCCGCCGGCGCCGGTGACGACGACGACCTTACCGGTGAAATCATGAGTCAGGGGAAGATTAAGCATGATAGATTACCTCCATAAATAAAATAGACAGTGGTACAGTTTGTCTTTTGACAGATACATTATAGTCGATTTTGGTGCCATGTGCAACAGGAAAATCTTCTCCTCCGGCATTTTGTTCAAAAAGAACGAATTTTAACGGGGCTTTCTGTGAACAAATACCCCCTTAAGAGGTGGTTTTTCCGGAATATGGGAATTGATTTCAAGATATAAAGAGATCAGACAGGAGATATCCGATATTCCGGAAACGATACGATCCGGATATCTGATATCTGATATCTCTGTATCTTGTATCTTTTTACAAAATATGTTATAATACTAAAATCAAATGCCCGCCGGGGCATTCGGAAAGGAATGGAACTCATGAAACGAACCTTTGCGCTGATCCTGGCCCTGAGCCTGCTGCTTTGCGCCTGCGGCAGCAAGCCCGCCGAGACCACCGTCCCCACCACCGCACCCGAGACCACCGCACCTGCAGAGACCACCGTACCTCCCACCACCGTTCCCCCCACCACCGAGCCCACGGAAGCCCCTCCCGTGGATACCAACCCCCTGACCGGTGAAGCCCTGGAGGAGGTCACCGCCCTGCGGCCCTACGCCATCATGATTAACAACCTGGTCAAGGCCGTGCCCCAGTGCGGCATCAGCAAGGCCGACATGATCTACGAGATCATCGCCGAGGGCTCCGTCACCCGCTTCATGGCCATCTTCCATGACCTGAGCGATGTGGACGTCATTGGCCCCGTCCGCTCCGTCCGCCCCTACTTCTTCCGGGTGGCCCAGCACTACGGTGCCGTCCTCTCCAGCGCAGGCGGCTCCGATGAGGCCATCGACCTCATCAAGAAGGAGGGCTACGACTACCTCAACGGCATCGCCGGTGCGGGCAGCGCCTTCTACCGTGACGAGTGGCGGCGCTCCAACCGGGGCTTCGAGCACTCCCTGATGACCACCGGCGAGAAGCTGATGAAGGCCGCCGAAAAGGCCGGTATCGAGACCGCCATGGAGGCCGTGGACTATGGCTTCCGCTTCACCGACGAGACCATGACCACCGGCGAGACCGCCAATGAGATCACCGTCTGGTTCTACAGCAACGGCAAGAAGACCGTCATGAACTACGACGAAACCACCGGCCTGTACGCCATGACCCAGCACGGCGCCGCCTCCGTCGACGGCAACGACGACACCCCCATCACCTTCCGCAACGTCCTGGTTCTGGAGGCCGACTCCCATGTCAAGGACAAGAAGGGCCACCTGGAGGTGCAGATGACCGGCACCGGCAAGGGCTACTACGCCCGGGATGGCAAGATCATCCCCATCCAGTGGAGCCGTGAGAGCAACTCCGCCCACTATGTCTACACCGACCTCGACGGCAATCCCATCTCCTTCGGCGTGGGCAAGACCTACGTAGCCATCACCCCCGACGGCAGCCCCTTCAGCTTCAAGTAAGGCTGTGCACAACTGATTTGAACACCCCTGTGGATAAGTTTCCACAGGGGTGTTTGTCTGTCCGCCGCTATCAAAAACCGGTTTTTCCTGTGCAAAAACGCCACTTATGCACAGTTGTACACAGGGTTGTCCACAGTCCTTTTCCACGGGTACCACAGTTGTGCACAACCACCGGCATGAGTTGTCCACATTGTCCACAGGTTTTTCCACAAGCAATACCGGGGTTTTCCACCGAACAAACGAACGAATGCCGACAACACGGGAGGTATTTACAGCCCCGTCACAATTCCTTCAGATTTTTTTCACGCCCTATTCAGTGATCCATGGTATACTGAACACGATTATAAGGAAGGGAGCGTTTCCTATGAAAAAATGGCTCTGTATGCTTCTGGCGGTCATGCTGCTGACCGGCTGCACCGCCGCTCCGGCCCAAACCACCGGCCCGGCCGCCGGGGAGGTTCTGATCGAATTGTCCGACCAGGGCGTGACCTGGGAAGGCGAGGGTGTCCACACCGCAAACGACATCATTTATTATGAGGACGGCCACGACGAAACCTACGGCGAGGGCGAAGCCTGGGAGGCCCACTCTGCCGAGGAGGCGGCGGCGCACACCGTCGTCCACATCACGAAGCCCGGCACCTACCGCGTCACCGGCAAGCTCTCCGCCGGACAGATCGCCGTGGATCTGGGCGAGGACGCGGAAACCGATCCCAATGCGGTCGTCACCCTGATCCTGGCGGACGCGGACATCACCTGCACCGTGGCCCCTGCCATCATCTTCTACAATGTCTATGAGAGCGGCGTTGCCGACGGCCTTGCCGGTGCCAACGTCATCCTGGCCGACGGCTCCGTCAACACCGTCCGGGGCTCCCATGTGGCGAAGATCTACCAGCCCGGCACCGAGGAGAAGCTCCACAAGTACGACGGTGCCTTCTACTCCAGAATGTCCATGAACGTCAGCGGAACCGGTAAGCTGCGCATCGAAGCCGACAACGAGGGTCTGGACAGCGAGATGCACCTGACCATTAACTCTGGCGACATCTCCATCGAATCCGGCAACGACGGCATCAACACCAACGAAGACGGCGTCTCCGTCACCACCATCAACGGCGGCCACCTGCGCATCACCGTCACCGGCACCACCGGCGAGGGCGACGGCATCGACTCCAACGGCTGGCTGATTATCAACGGCGGCACCGTGGAGGCCTTCGCCTGCCCCACCAGCGGCGACGCGGGCATCGATGCCGACATGGGCATCCAGCTGAACGGCGGCACCGTCATCGCCACCGGCAATATGCTCGACCGGATCGAGGGCGACCAGACCCACGTTGTCTTCTCCTTCGCCCAGCGTCAGGAGCCGGGTGTATATACCCTGAAAAATGCCGCCGGAGAAGCGGTCATTGAGTGCGCTGCGGACAATGCCTTCCAGTACCTGATCCTGTCCTCCCCGGAGCTGGCCGAGGGCACCTACACCCTCTGGAGCGGCAAGACCCAGTACCAGGGCTACGCGGGCCTGGTCAGCGGCGGCGTTCAGATCATCGAGCGGCCCGACTGGCCCGGCAGGGGAGACGGCGACGTGGAGATCCCGCCCCAGCCCACCAATCCCGTCGTGACCCACGGCACCGTTCAGCCCCCCGCCGGGGAGCAGCCTGCGGATATGCCCGTGCCCCCCATGACCGGCGATCCCGGCCAGATGCCGGTGCCCGACATGTCCGAGCGGGGTGAAAACATGCCCATCCCGGAGCTTCCCGAGGGCGTGACGCCTCCCCAGGGCGGCTTTGACCGGCAGCCCTTCCAGGGCACCCTCATCGCCGGGGAGCTGACCACCGAATTCGCCATCATCCCGGGAGCGAATTACTTCATGAACGTGCAGCCCACAGCATAAGCCCGAACCTTGCCCCCCGCATTTATGAGGGGGGATGGCCGCAGGCCAGGGGGAGTCCGCATCGTTGCAAAGCAACTATGCGGAAATGCCCGCTTTTCACGAAAAAGCGGACAGGCCCCCTCCGACCTCGCTTCGCTCGGCCACCTGAAGGTGAATTGCCCCGAAGGGGCAAGAGAGGCCACCCTGGAGTGCCCCCATAAATGGGGGAGGCAAGTGTTTTTTCGACACGCCAGAACGACCTGCCCCTCCGGGGGCAGGTTTTTTGTCTGATCGGCCATGTTGTCAACCTGCCCAAAAATTTGGGTGATTTTTCCATATCCTGCGAATTGACTTCTGTACCAAAAAAATGTATAAAGACAATGACTTATTGTGCGCCCACGGACGCACGGAGAATATTTAGAAATGAGGAATCTTACTATGGCTTATCAGTATTGGTCCTATGAGACCCTCCACCAGTTCTGCATGGATGCCTTCCAGAAGTTCGGCTTCTCCGAGGCCGAGGCTGACATCATCCAGGACGTGCTGCTGACCTCCGACCTGTTCGGCATCGAGTCCCACGGCATGCAGCGCATGGTTCGCTACCACAAGTGCATCGAGAAGGGCATGATCCAGATCGACGCCAAGCCCGAGGTGGTCTTCGAGACTCCCATCTCCGCCGTCATCGACGCCCATGAGGCCATGGGTCAGCTGGTCTCCCACCAGGCCATGGAGCTGGCCATCGCCAAGGCCAAGCAGAGCGGCGTGGGCATCGTCTCCGTGCGCAACTCCAACCACTACGGCATCGCCGGTTACTACGCCAAGATGGCCTGCAAGGAAGGCCTGATGGGCTTCTCCTGCACCAACTCCGAAGCCATCATGGTTCCCACCTTCGGCCGCAAGGCCATGCTGGGCTCCAACCCCATCGCCTGCGCCTTCCCCGCTGAGCCCTACGACTTCCTGTTCGACGGCTCCACCACCGTCGTCACCCGCGGCAAGCTGGAGATGTACAACAAGATGGAGAAGCCCCTGCCCGACGGCTGGGCTCTGAACAAGGACGGCCATGCCTCCAACGACGCTCCCGACGTCCTGGCCAACATCGTTGCCAAGAACGGCGGCGGCATCATGCCCCTGGGCGGCAATACGGAGCAGCTGGGCTCCCACAAGGGCTACGGCTACGGCATGCTCTGCGAGATCTTCTCCTCCATCCTGTCCATGGGCGCCACCTCCAACTACTGCATGACCGGCGGCAAGGGCCAGATCTGCCACGGCTTCATGGCCATCAACCCCGCCTTCTTCGGCGATCCCGCCGCCATCAAGGAGCACTTCTCCACCTACCTGCAGGAGCTGCGCGAGTCCCCCAAGGCCGACGGCCAGGAGCGCATCTACACCCACGGTGAGAAGGAAGTCGCCGCCATCGCTGACCGCAAGGCCAACGGCATCCCCGTCAACGACAACACCATGGTCGAGGTTCTGGATCTGTGCAATTATCTGGGCATGGACTTCGGCGCCTACTTCGGCGACTACCGTCCCCCCGTCAAGGAGGACGTCTTCAAGGGCAACTATTAATTTAAGTGCTGAGTGCTGAATGCTGAGTTCTGAGTGAAGGCATAGGCACTGCCAGACGGAAAGGAGTATGCCTATGAGCAACCCCATCCTCATTCCCTACGGCAAGGGTCACATCGAGTGCACCGTCCCCTACAATGGTCTTCTGACCTCCCGGATCGATACGCTGAAGTCTGACCGGCCCGGTGTGAAGATCGTGGAGGAGGCCATTGCCAATCCCATCGGCTCCAAGCCCCTTCGGGAGCTGGCTGCCGGTAAGAAAACCTGCACCATCATCATTTCCGACCACACCCGTCCCGTCCCCAGCCGGGATATCCTGCCCCCCATGCTGGCGGAGCTGCGCAAGGGCAGCCCCGACATCGACGTGACGCTGCTGGTGGCCACCGGCTTCCACCGGCCCACCACCACCGCCGAGCTGGAAGCCAAGCTGGGCGAGGAGATCGCCAAGCGCGAGAAGATCGTCGTCCATGACGCCTTCGATGCCAGCTCCAATGTGGAGATCGGCGTTCTGCCCTCCGGCGCGCCCCTGGTCATCGACCGGGTGGCCGTGGAGACGGATCTGCTGATCTCCGAGGGCTTCATCGAGCCCCATTTCTTCGCGGGCTTCTCCGGCGGCCGCAAGAGCGTGCTGCCCGGTGTCTGCGACAAGACCACAGTGCTGGGCAACCACTGCGGCAAGTTCATCGCCTCCCCCTACGCCCGCACCGGTGTGCTGGAGAACAACCCCCTGCACATCGACATGGTGGCCGCTGCCCGGATGGCGAAGCTCCAATTCATCGTCAATGTCATCATCGACGAGGAGAAGAAGACCGTGGCCGCCTTCGCAGGCGACCTGGAGGCCGCCCACGCGGCTGGTGTCGCCTTCCTGCGGCCCTACTGCCAGGTGGACGCCATCCCTGCGGACATCGTCATCACCAGTAACGGCGGTGCGCCCCTGGATCAGAACATCTACCAGAGCGTCAAGGGCCTGACCGCCGCCGAGGCCAGCGCAAAGAAGGGCGCTGTGCTCATCATGTGCGCGGATCTGGCCGACGGCACCGGCGGCGAGGGCTTCTACCAGTCCCTCCGGGACTGCCTGACCCCCGCTGACCACTTCGCCCAGTGTGTGGCCACCCCCCAGCACAAGACCATCCCCGACCAGTGGGAGAGCCAGATCCTGGCCCGGATCCTGATGAAGCACCATGTGATCTTCGTCTCCCGGCCCGAGATGCAGCAGACCCTCCGGGAGATGAAGCTGGACTACGCCCCCACATTGGAGGCCGCCATGGCCAAGGCCCGCATCCTCAAGGGCGACGATGCATCCGTCACCCTCATTCCCAATGGTATTTCTGTTATTGTAAAGGAGATTTTGTATTATGGATTACGCAAAAGAGTCTCTGCGCCTGCACGCTGAGTGGGGCGGCAAGATCGAAGTTGTCTGCACCGTTCCCTGCAAGACCAAGGATGACCTGTCCCTGGCCTACACCCCCGGCGTTGCCCAGCCCTGCCTGGAGATCCAGAAGGACGTCAACAAGTCCTATGAGCTGACCCGCCGCCACAACATGTGCGCCGTCATCACCGACGGCACCGCCGTCCTGGGTCTGGGCGACATCGGCCCCGAGGCCGGTATGCCCGTCATGGAGGGCAAGTGCGCCCTGTTCAAGGCCTTCGCCGACGTGGACGCCTTCCCCCTGTGCATCAAGAGCAAGGACGTTGACGAGATCGTCAACACCGTTTACATGATCTCCGGCTCCTTCGGCGGCGTCAACCTGGAGGACATCGGCGCTCCCCGCTGCTTCGAGATCGAGCGCAAGCTGAAGGAGAAGTGCGACATTCCCATCTTCCACGACGACCAGCACGGCACCGCCGTCATCACCCTGGCCGGTCTGACCAACGCCCTGAAGGTCGTCGGCAAGACCAAGGAGGAGGTCAAGATCGTCACCTCCGGTGCCGGTGCCGCTGCCATCGCCATCGTCAAGCTGCTGCTGTCCGCCGGCTTCAAGAACATCACCATGTGCGACCGCAAGGGCGCCATCTACGCCGGCCGCGACGGTCTGAACTGGATCAAGGAGGAGATGGCTCAGGTCACCAACCTGGACAAGAAGTCCGGCAAGCTGGCTGACATGCTGGTGGGTGCCGACGTGTTCATCGGCGTCTCCGCCCCCGGTCAGGTCACCCGCGAGATGGTCGCCACCATGAACAAGGATGCCATCATCTTCGCCTGCGCCAACCCCACCCCCGAGATCTACCCCGACGAGGCCAAGGCTGGCGGCGCCCGGGTCATCTCCACCGGCCGCTCCGACTTCCCCAACCAGATCAACAACGTCCTGGCCTTCCCCGGCATCTTCCGCGGCACCTTCGACGTCCGCGCCAGCGACATCAACGAGGAGATGAAGATGGCCGCCGCCATGGCTCTGGCGGGCCTCATCTCTGACGACGAGCTCAACGAGGAGTACATCATCCCCAAGGCCTTCGATCCCCGCGTCGGCCCCGCCGTCGCCAAGGCTGTCGCCGAGGCCGCCCGCGCCACCGGCGTTGCCCGTATCTAAGCGGGCAGTGCCCGCAGCCAAACTCGTGTACGCCCTGCGGCGGTGATCGCTTTTGCAGGTGCCCGGTACGTTAGCGCGGCAGAAACATCATTTTGGCCCTCCCGGTTTCCCGGGAGGGCCTTTTCTATTGCACTTCTGTAGGGCGGGGGCATGCCCCCGCCGACCAGGTTGGACAATTTCCAGGGTAACAGCAGAAGGAGCGACTCCAAAAAACGCTGTCATTGCGAGGGCCAACGGCCCGTGGCAATCTCCTGGTACCGGGTACGAATTGGGGCGCAGTACCAGGAGATTGCCACGTCGCTTCGCTCCTCGCAATGACAGTGGTAACTTTCGGATGGTTTTTCTATTGTAGCTGCGCAGTCATCCCAGCGGGTCGGCGTGGGCGGTGCCGCCCGCCCTACAGGGGAATGTTATTTCTTTTGTGCCTCGATTTTTTCCGCCAGCTCCGTCAGGTACATCCACCGCTCCGTCTTGTATTCGAGCTGGGCTTCCAGCTCGGTCAGCTGCTCCTGGAGCTCCTGCAATTTCACGAAATCCGCGCCGCAGGCCAGCTGCTGCGCCTGATTCTCCTCGATGGCGGCCTCCAGCTTGGCGATATCCTCGTCGATGGTGGCAAACTCCCGCTCCTCCTTGTAGGAGAACTTCAGCTTCTTCTCCCGGACGCGCTCCTGGGTGGCCTTCGGCTTCTCGATTTTGACGGTCTGCTCCTCCCGCCGTTTGGCGGCCCAGTCGCTCCAGTTTCCCGTGAACATTTCCACAGGCCCGCCGCCTTTTACCTCAAAAACCGTTGTCGCCAGCTTGTCCAGCAGAAAGCGGTCGTGGGACACGGTGACGATGGGGCCGGGGAAGGACTGGAGGTAGTCCTCCAGGATGGAGAGCGTCATCACATCCAGATCGTTCGTCGGCTCGTCCAGCAGGAGGACATTGGGTGCCTCCATCAGCACGGACAGCAGGTAGAGTCTGCGCCGCTCGCCGCCGGACAGCCGCCCAATGGGCACGGACTGCAGATCGCTGGGGAATAAGAACCGCTCCATCATCTGCTTGGCGGTGAAGGTTCCCTCAGAGGTATGCACCGTGGAGCCGATCTCGTGGATGAAGTCGTAGACCCGCTGGCTCAGGTCGAGCTCCCGGCCCTCCTGGGAGAAGTGGCCGATCCTGACGGTGGTGCCGAATTCCACCGCGCCGGAGTCGGGCTCCAGCGTGCCCGCGATCATGTGCAGCAGGGTCGATTTTCCCGCGCCGTTGGCGCCGACGATGCCGATGCGGTCGTCCCGCAGGAGGTTGTAGGAGAAATTCCCGATGATCTTTCTGCCGTCGAAGGCCTTGGAAACACCGTGGAGCTCGATGATCTTCCGGCCCAGGCGGCTCGACGCCGCGCTCAGCTGCAAGACCTCGTCGGTCTCGGGGGCATCCTGGTTCAGGAGGTCTTCGTAGCGCTGGATGCGATCCTTGGACTTGGTGGTGCGGGCCTTGCAGCCGCGCATGATCCACTCCCGCTCGGTGCGCAGGATCGCCTGCCGCTTGCGCTCGCTGGCCTCGGCCATCTCGGCGCGCAGCTCCTTCAGCTCCAGATATTTGGAGTAATTGGCTTCATAATGGTAGAGCTTGCCCCGGCTGAGCTCCGTGATCTGGTTCACCACCCGCTCCAGGAAGTAGCGGTCGTGGGTGACCATGACGATGCCGCCCCGGAAGGCGCGCAGCCGCTCCTCCAGCCAGGCCACCATCTCGCTGTCCAGGTGGTTCGTGGGCTCGTCCAGGATCAGGATGTCCGCCGGATGCACCAGGGCGGAGACCAGAGCCACTCGCTTGCGCTGGCCGCCGGAGAGGGTGCCCACCTTCTGGTCGAAGTTGGAAAGACCCAGCTTCGTCAGCATGGACTTGGCCTCGTATTCGCTCAAGTCCCGGAACTCCCGGGGGAAATGGAGGAAGACCTGCTCCAGGACAGTTGCATTGTCGTCCATGACGGGATTCTGGGGAAGGTAGCTGATCTGAACATTGGGATTTCTCGTGATCCGCCCCGCGTCGGGCTCCAGCACCCCCGCCAGGACTTTGAGAAAGGTGGACTTGCCCGTGCCGTTGATGCCAATGACACCGGCCTTTTTGCCCTCCTCCAGATAGAAGTTCACATCCTGCAAAAGCTGCCGGGTGCCGAAATTGATGGAAAGATGCTCTGCCGCTAATAACATGTCTGCCTCCGAAAAAAGGAAGGCGGCTCAAAAAGCCGCCAAAATTCACTTACAATATATCATAGATTTTATACAGCTGTCAACATTCTGCGCAGCAATAATTGTGACTTCTCCGTTCTGCACAGTTTCTCTCCAACTTTCTTATGGGCTTTTCCGTCTTGCGCGGAGCGGTAAGCAATGCTATCATAAGGATAGAAATAGGGATGAGTCCAAGCATCCCGAACGTGTATCCTCGATCTTGAAGAAAGCGAGGTTAACCAAAGATGGAACCCAAGAGCATTGGGAAATGACCCGGACAGCCGTTATTAGGGGTTTGATAACGAGCTGCGTCGGGTCATTTCTCGTTTCTCCCTACGATATGCAGCAAAAAAGGGCGCGTTGCAAAAAGCTTTGCAACGCGCCCAAATCAATTCAATCGTCCCGAAGGGACACCATAACCGCCGCCCAAGCGGCGATTTCACACAGCCGCAGGCTGTATTTCACATGGCGTAAGCCATATTTCACACGCCGTCAGGCGTATTTCATTGGAGCAGTCAAATCGACGGTACTTCTTTTATTTATGCACGAAAGTACGATGTGGATAACCTGCCGGAATGATATAATATATATAAGAATTAGAGAGGAGCTTCTTCAGAGAGGAGGAGTGCATGTGAAGAAAGTTCCTGTCAGTATCAAAAACGAACTTCTGTCCGAAGCCGTTATTCGTACTATAAAAGAATGTGGAGAATTTGTAGTTGATCGTATTTCGCCGGATTCTGCAAAAAGCATAACACAGCCATTCGATTTAATGCATGCGGATATTTTTCTAATGGAAATTTCCTATCTTCCCGGCGCAACCATGAACCAGAGATTGAACGAAATTCATAATTTGCGCAGTAGTAATCCGGAATGTAAGTTTGTAATCCTATGTGATGATACTGCAGCCCCGGAGATAGCACGCAAAGTCACGCAATTGAAAAGAGATCATGTGATAGATGCTTTCTTCTACACCTCGGTTACAGCAAATTACTTAATCTCAACGCTTGTATCGTTGTGAGAAAAAATAAACATGACGGAAAGGATAAATCATATGGTTGAAAATCTAAATGATTTACAAATGTTTGTAAAAAGAATTGAAAATGAATACAGAAACAGAGTTGCATACCGATATCTCGCGGATGATTCGCTCATCGACAAAACATTCGCAGAATTGGCAAAAGATATACACGCTGTTGCTTCGTGGCTGGTAAAGAACGGTTACTCCGGTAAACATATTGCCATCATAGGATCAACCTCCTATCCATGGGTAACGACGTTTCTTGGCATACTGTGCAGTGCCAACGTTGTTGTCCCCGTGGACAAAATGCTTTCCTCAAAAGAGATGCTGAACATTCTGGAAATGGGTGATGTGGATACCGTATTCGTTTCGGAGGAATTTGCCCATTTGTCCGAACCTATCAAACAGAGTAATTCTCAGATAAAAAAAGTAATTTGTTTTGCGGATGAATGCTTTGATG
>SVLP01000057.1 GCA_015067895.1 Oscillospiraceae bacterium
AGTCGGTCTCCTTCACATCCACGAAGGGATTGTTGGTGGAGGTGGGCTCGGGAGAACCGGCAGCTCTCCACAGGAAGGTGACCACGGCGGCACGCTGGCAGACGCCGTTGGGGTTGAAGGTGGTCTCCGTTGCACCGGTGGTGATGCCCTTCTCCACAGCCCACAGGACGGGATCGATGTAGAAGCTGTCCTCGGGAACGTCCACGAAGGGGTTCTCACGGGTGGCGTCACAGCGGGAACAGCCGGTGCCCTTCCAGTCATGGCCCAGTGCGGGGATCTCCTCCTGGGCAACCAGGATCTCGCCGCAAACGGAGCACTTCTTGCCCTCAGTCAGGCCGGGCTCGGTACAGGTGGCGTCCTTACCGGGGATGATCTCCTCGGTGTGGCCGACAGCGGGAACGGTGACGGTCTCGCGGCTCAGCTCCACGTCACACTCGGAGCAGTAAACCACGGAGTCGTAGGAACCGGCCTCGGTGCAGGTGGCGGCCTTTTCGTTCTCGATCACGGGCTCAGCAGCAGTGTGGCCCAGAGCGGGGATGGGCTCACCCTTGGCGATCAGCTCGCCGCAGTCATTGCAGTAGGTGTCGCCGGTGTAGCCGTCCTCGGTGCAGGTGGGGTTCTTGACGTCGTAGACCTCGGTGTTCTCATGGTCGCAGAGGGTGATCTTGGTCACACGGATGGGTACGATCTCCGCGATGGCTGCGAAGCCGCCCTGGCCCTCCAGGACAGAGATCTCGATGTAGCGGGCGTCGGCGTTCTCGGCCAGCTTCTGGACAGTCCAGGCACCGCCGGTGCGGCTTGCACCGGGAACGGCGATGTTGGTGTCCTCAGCCAGGACATTGCCCTCGGCATCCAGGATGCGGTAGCCGTAGACCTGGACGATGCCGTTGTTGGCGGAGGGACGCTGCTGGAACTTGAAGCCGCCGATGGTCAGGGTGGTGCCCAGATCCACGGTGATGACAGCGGGGTTGCTGGGGCTGACGCCGCCAGACCAGCTGGAGTGCCAGAAGGAGGAGCTGTTGCCGTCAACGGCGGCGTTGGGATCGCCGTTGGGAGCAGTCTCGCTGCCGATGGCATCGGTGTTGGCCTCGGCGGAGATGTCGGGATACTCGCTTCTGTCGATGTCGCTGACGATGGTGTCCTCAACGGTGAAGGTGAACTCCTCGACCTTGCCGCTGGGGAAGGTGGCGGTCAGGACGGTGGTGCCTGCGCCGATGGCCTTGATGGTGTTGTTCTGCTGATCCAGCTCCACAACGCCCTCAACGCTCATAGTCCAGACGATCTTGTCCAGGCTGCTACCGTAGATGTTGGCAGTCTCGCCCAGGAGCAGATCGGTCTTGCTGACGGTGACGATCTCCGCGCCCTCCAGCTCGGTGATCTTCAGGTTATCCAGGATGAAGTCCACGGTGCCGGTGGCGGTGTCGGAGTAGCAGCGGCTGCCGTTCATGTACAGGCCGATCCAGGTCTGGCCGGAGCCGGAGCCGACGACCTCCATGGTGGCGTGACGGGTGGTGCTGGCGGTGGGCAGGTACTCAGAAGGAGCGGTGTAGGTCTTGCCGTCGCCGACAACCATCTGGTAGCCGCCGGAAACGGTCTGGTAGTCGAACTCCACCTGGTAAGCCTTACCGGCCTCGAAGCGGAAGTTCTGGGGGATGGTCTGGTAGACGATACCGGTGATGTTGGTGTGGTGCTTCAGAGCCCACTCGCCGTCGATGACGTCGTCAACGGCCTTGCCGTTCCAGCCACGGTCGGTGAAGGGGGAGTTGTCCTGGGCCAGGTGGGTACGGGAGTCGCCGCCTGCGTTGTAGGTCAGGACGAAGGGATACAGGCCCTGAACCACGGACTCGAAGCCCTGCTCGAAGGAGCCGTCCTCCTTGTAGTTGCCCAGGGTCTTCTGGACAACGCGGATGTCGTCGATGGTGGTGTAGCCGGAGCCGGCCTCACGGGAGATGGTCAGCTCGGCAGTCTCGCCCTCGGCCACGAAGGTGACCAGCATGCGCTGCATGTTGGTGCCGTGCTCGGAGTCGGAGGAGATGGTGTTGCGGACGATGGAGCGGTAGGTGTAGGAGGTGTTCTCCTGCTCGCCGGCTTTGACGGTCAGGGCAGCCTTGGCGTCGGACTCGTTGGCGATGTAGACCTCGGCCACGTAGTCCTCACCGGCGGTCAGGCCGGAGATGGTGGTGGAAATGGCGATGTCCTTGTCGGTGTTGGACAGGTACAGCTGCTGGTCGCCCAGGTTGGTGACGTTGATCTCAACGCCCTCAGCGTCGATGTCGCCGGACCAGTCGGCGGCATCCAGCTTGGCGCCGTCGGCATAGCCGTTGAAGCCGGGATCGACCACGTAGTCCATCTCGCCGAAGTCAGCCTTCAGCTCCTTGGACTCGGCGCCCTTGACAACAACGTAAGCAACAGAAGCTTCAGCGGTCAGGGTGATGAAGCCGTCAACAACGGCCACAGAGGTCTCTTCCACACGGCCCTGGTCGGTCAGCTTGTAGACGACCACGTTCTCCAGAGCCTTCCAGTCGTCCTGGAGCTCCCAGGTGGTGGTGCCGCCGTCCAGATTCCAGTGGTACAGCTTCTCGGAGCCGTCCTGGTTGTCGATCCAGGGCAGCAGATAGGTGGACTCGTTGACGTCGGTGTTCAGAACCACCTTGCCGTTCAGGGTGATGACGCGCTCGATCTCGATATCGGAGCGCTGCTCCTCATTTCTGGTGACGACGACGATGTCGCCAGCCTCGTTGGTCAGAGTGATCTGCTTTTCGGTGTTGCCGACAGGGGACTCGCCCTCAGCGTAGTTCTCCCAGTCGATGACCTGGTAGTGCTGCAGGAACTTGGTGGGAACATTCTCGTTGAAGGTGCCCTCGATGTACTGGTTGAAGTTCTGCTGACCGCCCCAGCCCTCGAAGCCGTACAGACGGAAGCCGCCCAGCAGGGGGTTGTCAGCGGTGCCGCCGAAGGCGGGCCAGTTCAGAACCTGAGAATCACGCTGGTCGTTTCTCAGGAAGCGGATGATGTCGGAGTTCAGGCCCTTGGCACCGGCACCGCCGTAGGTGGTGTCGGTGGACCAGTGCTGCCAGGTGGAGTCATACTCGCCCTCGCCGGAGAACTCGGTGGAGAAGCGCCAGCCCAGGGAGTTGATCTCCTCGGCGATCCGTCTGGTCTCCCAGGCGTCCTGATACCAGACGTCCAGGTAGATGAAGTCCATGTTGTGCTCATGGGTGGCTGCATCGGCGCGAACCAGCTCCAGCAGCTCCTCACGGGTGACCTCGGTGACACCGTCGCCATTGGTCAGGATGCCCTGGGAATCCTTGACGTATTCCTGCTTCTCCCAATCCAGGCTCAGGAAGTCGGTCTCATTGATGCGGTCGTACAGCTGCACGAAGCGCTTCAGGCGGGCGTCGGAGGACAGATCCCACAGCTTGTTGATGACCACGGACTGATCCAGCCAGCCCCAGCCGTTGCCGTTGCGGTTGCCGGTGGGACCGGAGATCATGGTCTCGTTGAAGGAGCGGGCCTCGGGATAGGCCTCCTGGGCGTTGACGTGGATACCGACCTCGGTATTGTAGTCGTGTGCGATCTCAAGGAGCTTCTGGAAGTCCTCGATGCCGCCCAGACGCTCGCCGACATCGGCGTACTCGGAGTTGGCGGAGTCGTGGCCCTCGTTGCCGTAGCCCTTCAGCAGCAGTGCCTGGGGCAGGCCGTCGGTGGCCAAGTAGACCTTCTTGACGTTGTCAGCGGTCACCAGGAAGGGGTTGGGAGCGGCGGACTCGAAGTTCATGACGATACGGTAGTTGACCATATCCTTGATGCCCTCGTTGCCCTGGGCGTAGTGCATGACCTCGCGGAAGGCGATGGCGCCGTCGTTCCAGTCCATCTCGCCGTCGCCGTTCAGGTCGTCCTCGGCAATGGCGACCTTGATGCAGGGCAGCTCGGAGGTCTGGTACTCATAGTAGTAGGCGGAGGCCTGGCCGGTGGAGTCACCGGACTCATAATACCACACGGCGCTGGTCAGGCTGATGGTGTCGGCGCCGTTGATGCGCTCGACACGCTTGTCGCCCTCGCGCTCGGAGTTGGAGTCGATACCGGCGGACAGCTTGCCGTTGGTCAGGAAGGCGTACAGGTAGCCGTCCTCGTTGGAGGGGATGAAGCCCTCGTCGAAGGTGATGTAGGTATCGGCCTTGGCGGTGGTGGTGGTGGACATCTGGGCACCGGCGAAGACGGATTCCTCCTCGGAGGCGTCAACGGTCAGGATGTTCAGATGAGGGATGTCGATGGTGGCGATCCGGGCGCAGCCCTCGTTCTTCTGCAGCTCGGTGACCTGCCAGGTCAGGTTGCGGCCCTCGACGGTGATGGCCACGGTCATGTCCAGGTTGACATTGCCGCCCTCGACATGCAGATCGTAGGTCTTGACATTGCCGTCGATGACGGTGTTCAGGACAGCGGGCACGATGGCGTTGCCGTTGATGACGATCTCGTTCAGTGCGGTCTCGTTGCCCCGGAAGAAGGTCTTGCCGGTGGCGTCGGACTTCATAACATAGCGGGCGACCACGGGGAACTCCTTGCCCACGTAGACGGTCATGTCGTCGGACTCGATGGTGTCGTAGCCGCTCAGATCCAGGTCAGCCTTGGACTCCAGGACGGCATCGACCACGTTCATCTCGATGTTCTCGACGGTGACGGTGGTGGAGTAGGCCTGGTAGCCGGGCTTGCTGACGGAGAAGGAATACTCGCCGATCTGGATGCCTTCGAAGTAGTAGGCACCGTTCTCGTCGGTCTCGGTGGAATAATTGCCCACGCGGACGGTGGCACCGGCGACGGCATTGCCCTCGGTATCGGTGACGGTACCGGAAACGGGGGCCATGGCGGTCTCGATGATCTCCACGGTCTGGCCGCTGCGCTCGCAGCACCAACGCCAGGCGTCATCCATGCAGTTCACGCCGTCATAGGTGAAGTCGGCGAACTCGATGTGAGCACCGGCACCCTTGGCCATGACGCCGAAGCGGCCCAGATCACCATAGGAGGAGGTGAAGCTCTCTGCCATGTTCTTCAGGGTCTGGTTGGTGGCGTAGGCGGTGGTGCCGTTGACGGTAACGGCCAGGGTCTCGTTGCTCAGGGAGATGGTCAGGCTGATCTCCTCGCCCTCCACGGGATCGGGCAGGCCGGAGATCTGGGGCCAGTTCTCGGAGCCATTCCAGCGGTACTGATAGTACCAGTGGCTGGAGGGATCCCAGCCGATGTACAGCCAGTTGCTGTCATCGATGTAGCTGTAGAAGACACCCCAGTTGGTGTTGGGCTTCAGGGCGAGGGAGATGGTACCTCCGCTCACCATGGTCTTGTCTCCGTCCAGATAGAACAGAGGGCCAGAGCCACTGGAATAGTTGTGGCCGCCGGCATTGCTGGCTCCGCCCGTCAGGGAGAACCATTTTCTGCCGCTGTTTCCTGCAGCGACCGCGATCCCGCTGGCACAGCTCAGGATCATGGTCATCACAAGAATCAGGCTCAGAATTCTTCTTGCGGTTTTTTTCATGTCTGCTTCCTCCTTTTAATTTGCCTGCACATGTCTGTAGGGCATCTGCATATATTTATCTTATCATCGATTTTGCTACAAATCAATCCGCTATCCGCTTAATTTTTGTCATTTTTTAACACACCGTCCCCTGCCGCGCCCGGGATCCCGCCTTCCGGCAAAGGAAACGGGCCTGCCGTAAGATACAGCAGGCCCTTCTGAGAATATCCGATCAGCCCCAGAGGTTTTCGGGATAGGTGCCGTCATGGCGCATGGCTGCCAAAGCGTTGACCACAACGGGCTTGTCCTCCTTGTAAGTGACGCCGTACCACTTGTCCTCGCTGGACAGGACGCGGACTCTGGCCTTGCCGTCGGTCAGCAGTTGGCTGACCACGGAGGGCAGGAAGTACTCGCCCTTCAGGGGATTGGTCTTGGCAGTCTCCTCCAGGAAGGCGGGGAACCGGGCCTCAGCCTCGTCCAGATAGCTGCGGGTGAAGCCCCACATGTTCATGGACACGATGGTGTCGCCGGGCAGATCCGTCCAGGTCTCGCCGTCATCCTCGGTGAACCGGGGCATTTCTTCACCCTTGATGATCTTGGTGCGCTCGACCACGTTGTCCAGATAGCCCTCGGCATTGGTGGTGCACACGCCCCGGGCAACGCTGCCGTTCTCGGTGACGGTGTTCTTCAGCAGATAGCCCACCATGGTGTACTCATAGCAGCCCTCGCTGTCGGGATGGGTGCTGAGGTAGTCGTAAATGGTCTTGAAGGCGCCGACGCCGTAGTAGTCGTCGGCATTGATGATGGCGAAGGGGCCGTCCACCACCTTCCGGGCCGCCAGAGCCGCATGGGCGGTACCCCAGGGCTTGGTGCGGCCCTCGGGAACGGTGAAGCCCTCGGGCAGGTCGGTGATGACCTGATGGACATACTTGATCTCCATCTTCTCGGGAACCCTGGGGCCAATGACCTCCTTGAAGGTCTCCTCCAGCTCGGGCTTGATGACGAACACCGCCGTCCGGAAACCGGCCCGGTAGGCGTCGAACAGGGAGTAATGGATGATGATGTTGCCGTGCTCGTCCACGGGATCGATCTGCTTCAGACCACCGTAACGGCTGCCCATACCGGCGGCCATGACCACAAGAACAGGTGCTTTCATAATAAATAACCTCCATTTGAAAATACAGGGAAATACAACCCTTCGAACCTATCGTTAGTATACAACATTTTCCAGTGAAGTCAATCGGGCGGCGGCTTCCCGCCGCTTCAGCTTATGCACATTTCATAAAAACCAGATATTTCGACAAAGGGAAGGGTTCTGTTTTGTACAAAAATACAAGGCTTTTTGGGTCACAAAATCGGTTGCAAGCACCAGTGTTCTATGCTATACTAAAATTTGTAAGAAGGCATTCCGCCCGAGGATCACATACTATTATAATAAAGGAGATTTGCTGTTATGAACATTCTGGTTACCGGCGGTGCCGGCTATATCGGCTCCCACACCTGCGTCGAGCTGCTCGACAGCGGCTACGGCGTCGTCGTCATCGACAATCTGTGCAATTCCAATCCCAAGAGCCTTGACCGCGTGGAAGAGCTGACCGGCAAGAAGGTTCGCTTCTATGAGGGCGACGTCCGTGACGAGGCTCTGCTGCGGAAGATCTTCGCCGAGAACGAGATCGGCGCCGTCATCCACTTCGCAGGCCTGAAGGCTGTCGGCGAGTCCGTTGCCCAGCCCTGGCGTTACTATGACAACAACCTGAACTCCACCCTGGTGCTGACCAAGGTCATGGCCGACGTGGGCTGCAAGAAGATCATCTTCTCCTCCTCCGCCACCGTGTACTCCGGCGACAATGAGATGCCCCTGCGGGAGACCAGCAAGACCGGCAACTGCACCAACCCCTACGGCTGGACCAAGTACATGACCGAGCAGATCCTCTCCGGCATGGCTTTTGCCGACAAGGAGTGGAGCATCGTGCTGCTGCGCTACTTCAACCCCATCGGCGCCCACATCTCCGGCCGCATCGGCGAGGATCCCCGTGGCATCCCCAACAACCTGATGCCCTACATCACCCAGGTCGCCATCGGCCGCCGGGAGTTCCTGAGCGTCTACGGCAATGACTACGACACCCACGACGGTACCGGCGTCCGGGACTACATCCATGTGGTCGATCTGGCCAAGGGCCATGTGGCTGCCGTGAAGTACGCCGCCGAGAATCTGGGCTGCGATGTGTTCAATCTGGGCACCGGCACCGGCTACTCCGTGCTGGACATGGTCAAGGCCTTCAACGAGGCCAACGGCCTGAACCTGCCCTACAAGATCGTCGATCGCCGCCCCGGCGACCTGGCCACCTGCTATGCCGACCCCGCCAAGTCCGCCGAGAAGCTGGGCTGGAAGGCCGAGAAGACCCTGGTGGATATGTGCCGGGATTCCTGGCGCTGGCAGAGCAGCAACCCCATGGGCTATTCCGAGAACTAATCACGCAAGATATAACAGGCCCGCCGTTCATTCGGCGGGCCTGTTTAGAGTGTCAAAAAACGCTTGCCTCCCCCACAGGGGGAGGTGGCCGAGCGCAGCGAGGTCGGAGGGGGTGTCGTTGGTTTCCTCTGAAAGCTGTAAATTACAGAGGGTTTCGTTCGCAAAAGACAGGAGGACACCCCCTCAGTCACGCTGTTCGCGTGACAGCTCCCCCTAGGGGGGAGCCAAGAATCAGGTTCTTTGACAGTCTGAACAGGCCCGCCATTTGGCGGGCCTGTTGCTTTGTTATACTAATTCTTGGTTAAATGGTTTAAGAGCTTTCCGAGGATAAATTGTGCCAGAAAAGGCCGAGGACGATGGTGGGCTGTCGCCCACCTAGGACGAGAACGCATTATGGCACAATTTAGACCGGAAAGAATAAAACAGTTTAATCAAGAGTTCGTATTAAAGAAGATTCTTTCTGAAAAAGGCCCCCGGCTTGAAGCCGGGGGCCAAATTGCTTAGGGATTACTTAACGTAGGTACGATACAGGAAGGTCACGACCTGGGCCCGGTTGCAGGTGGCGTTGGGGCCGAAGGTGGTCTCGGTCAGACCGTTTGTGATGCCGTTCTCCACGGCCCACAGCATGGGCACGAAGTAGAACTGATCCTCAGCCACGTCGGTGAAGGGATGCTCGGCGGCGGTGGGCTCGGGCTTCTCCATGGCCCGCCACAGGAAGGTCACCACCTGAGCGCGGTTGCACTCGGCGTAGGGGCCGAAGGTGGTGGTGGTCAGACCGTTGGTGATCTCGTTCTCCACGGCCCACAGGACGGCCTTGTAGAAGAAATCGGTCTCCTTCACATCCACGAAG
>SVLP01000014.1 GCA_015067895.1 Oscillospiraceae bacterium
ACCTTGCCAAGGTGGAGGTAGCGAGTTCGAGCCTCGTCACCCGCTCCAATATGGTACCGTGGCCAAGTGGTAAGGCAAGAGTCTGCAAAACTCTCATTCGCCAGTTCAAATCTGGCCGGTACCTCCAGAAAAAAGACCGATGCTTTGCATCGGTCTTTTTTCAATGAAATTTGCCCCTGCGGGCCAGTGAAATAGCTTCGCTGTGAAATATCGCTGCGCGATGTGAAATATGCTGACGCATATGATTGGTAAGATTTCTTCATTTCTTAAGTTTGTACGAACCGTCTCCGTACTATTGCAAAACTGAATCAGCACTGATATAATAACAAGCAATCATCATCAGGAAAGAGAGGAACCCACGATGAAAAAAGTTCTCGTTCTGCTGACGATCCTGACCCTGGTATTTGGCCTTGCGGCCTGTGCAGGTTCCGGCTCCACGCAGACCACCCCTCCCCAGACGGAGCCCTCCACCGAGGCGACCACCGTCCCCACCGAACCCACCACCGTTCCCACCACCGCGCCCACAGAGCCTGCGGATGAGACTGTAGTCGGCGGCATCGATCTGAGCGGCCTGACCGTCAACGAAGCGGCCAAGGCGCTGAACGAGGTCGCTCCCAACTACAAGCTTTCTCTGACCGTCAACGGCAAGAAGCTGACCTTCTCCGCTGAGGAGCTGGGCGTGAAGCTGGACGAGGAGGCTCTGGGCCGTTATCTGGATGCCATCGCCAACGGCACCGAGACTCCCGCTGAGCTCTTTACTTATGACCGCGCTGCCCTGAAGAGCCTGCTGGGCGGCAAGCTGGACGTTGCGCCCAAGAACGCCACCGTCTCCTACAGCAGCTCCAAGAAGCAGTTCGTGGCCAATGAGGGCACCAACGGCACCTCCTACGATGCGGACGCCGCCGCCGATGCCGCTGCCGCCGCCATCGGCATGCTGATGCCCACCGCCGAGGTGGAGGTCAAGACCACCTCCGTGGCCCCTGAGATCACCGCCTCCAGCGACAAGGCCAAGTCCGCCGTGAACACCGCCAACGGCTATCTGAAGGTCTCCCTGAGCTACACCTACAGCCCCGAGGGCGGCGAGTCCGCCACCGAGACCATCGGCATCACCACCCTGGCCGGCTTTGTCAGCATCTCCGACAAGATGGAGGTCAGCATCAGCAAGTCCAAGATCGAAAGCTACGCATCCCAGATGTACGACCGCCACAGCGGCAGCGATTACAAGGGCAGCTTCGTCACCACCGGCGGCAGCACCCTGGGTTACAGCGTCACTTACTACGGCCAGAAGGTCAACAAGTCCGCCCTGGCCGACGACATCTACAAGTGCGTCACCGGCGGCACCTCCGGCACCCGGACGGCTCCCTACAGCTCCAAGAGCTCCAAGCCCTACGGCGGCAGCTATGTGGAGATCGACCTGAGCTCCCAGCACCTGTGGCTGTACAAGAACGGCGAGCGGGTCGTTTCCACCGACTTCGTCTCCGGCTCCGTGGCCGAGGGCCATCGCACCCCCACCGGCATCTACAGCATCTACTCCAAGCAGACTGACCGCTACCTGACCGGCGCGGATTACCGTTCCTTCGTCAAGTACTGGATGCCCTTCCTGGGCGGCTACGGCCTCCACGATGCCAGCTGGCGCAGCTCCTTCGGCGGCACCATCTACTATTACGATGGCTCCCACGGCTGCGTGAACCTGCCCTCCTCCGCCGCCAAGAAGATCTACAACAACGTCTCCGTCGGCACCAAGGTCATCCTCTACGGCGGCAAGACCGAGGTTCCCGATCTGGAGCAGCAGCTCACCGGCACCACCTCCTACACCGTGACCCAGGACGCCAAGCCCTTCAAGCTGGACGTCAAGGCCAAGTACAAGGGCGCGGAGCTGACCTACACCTCCAGCGACACCTCCGTCGTGACGGTCTCCTCCAACGGCACCGTCACCGTCAAGGGCACCGGCACCGCCACCATCACCGTCAAGGCAGCCGCCTTCGACTTCTACACCGGCGCGGAGCTGAAGGTGACCATCACCGTCAAGGACAGCGGCGAGACCACGCCTACCGAGCCTTCCCAGCCCACGGAGCCTTCCCAGCCCACGGAGCCCTCCGAGCCTACGGAGCCCTCCGAGCCCACCGAGCCTTCCCAGCCCACGGAGCCCTCCGAGCCCACCGAGCCTTCCCAGCCCACGGAGCCCTCCCAGCCCACCGAACCCTCTGAGCCCACGGAGCCTGAGCCCACCGAACCCAAGCCTACCGAGCCTGAGCCCACCGAGCCCGACCCCACCGCACCCACCGAGTCTTCTGAGGAAGGTTAAGCAATGACGACCCCCGATCCCGAATTTCCGGGATCGGGGGTCTTGCTTTTTCCGTCGAAACAGGATACTATTATGTGCAGTGTCCAAGACTAAGAAACGAGGGATCAGCCATGCTCAACAAACGCAGCCTCCGGGAATTCTGCACCATCACCATCGGCACCATCATCACCGCCTGTGCGGTCTTCTTCTTCATGATGCCAAGCCATGTCACCGTGGGCTCTGCTGCGGGTCTGGCCCTGGTCATCAGCGAATTCGTGCCCCTGAGCGTCTCCGCCATCACCATGATTATGAACGTGGGATTGCTGCTCATCGGCTTTCTGCTGATCGGCCCGGAGTTCGGCGCGAAGACCGTCTACTGCGCGGTGCTGCTGCCCGCCGTCATTGGTGTGCTGGAGTGGATCTTCCCCAACTTCCAGTCCCTGACCGGCGATCCGCTGATCGACGTCATCTGCTACATCCTGCTGGTGGGCGTGGGTCTGAGCCAGCTCTTCACCGCCAACGCCAGCTCCGGCGGCCTGGACATCGTGGCGAAGCTGATGAACAAATTCCTGCATATGGAGCTGGGCAAGGCCATGTCCACCGCCGGCATCCTGGTGGCCCTGAGCTCCGCCCTGTGCTATGACAAGAAGACCGTGGTGCTCAGTGTGCTGGGTACGTATTTCGGCGGCATCGTGCTGGATCACTTCATCTTCGGCATCGACATCAAGCGCAAGGTCTGCATCCTGTCGCCCAAATACGACGAGATCACCAAATTCATCCTCCACGAGCTCCACAGCGGCGCCAGCCACTATGACCTCTACGGCGCCTACGACGGCGCGGTGCGCAGGGAGATCGTCACCATCGTGGACAAGCAGGAGTACCGCAAGCTCATGGAATACGTCCGCAAAACCGACCCCAAGGCCTTCGTGACGGTCTACTCCGCCAATGAGGTCAGCTATCAGCCCAAAAAGTGAATCAGAAAAATGACCGGGCATCCGTTTTGGATGCCCGGTTCGGTTATATATGTCATTGCGAGCCAGTGCGCACACTGGCGTGGCAATCTCGTGAAAGTTAGGAGTTGTTCTTCTTCTCTTCAGCTTCCAGCTCGGCGGCCTTGGCTTCGTCGGCTTCCGCGAGGGCGGTTTCGCCGATGGCGCGGTAGGCTTTGGCGCGGTCTCTGTAGGTGGTGGCTAGGTTGTCTTTATTTCCGTGGGTCTCAATGAACTGCTTAATGGCAGTTGTGAAATAATCCACAGCAGTTTGATATTGTTGTAAATCGAGATAGATAGAAGCAAGTGTGTGATAACATTCTGGATAAATTGGTTGCAATCTCAATGAAACATTGCAGTCATCCGTTGCCTTATCGTACTGCTTAAGAGCAAGGTATGCATTGCTTCGGTTGTTGTATGCGTTTGCATGGTAGGGATCCAGCTCGATGGCCTTGTCGTAGTCCTGAATAGCCCGCTCGTGCTGTCTCAAATCGGCATAGTGTTTACCCCGATTGTAGTATGCGAGAGCGTAGCTGGGGTTCAGCTCGATGGCTTTGTCGTAGTCCTGCATGGCGCGCTCGTTCTGTCCCAGATCGGCAAATCTGTTGCCCCGGTTGATGTATACGTCGGTATAGTAGGGGTTCAGCTCGATGGCTTTGTCGTAGTCCTGGAAGGCTAGTTCGTGCTGTCCCAGATCGGAAAATCTGTTACCCCGGTTGTTGTATACGATGGCATTGTTGGGGGTTAGCTCGATGGCTTTGTCGTAGTCCTGGAAGGCTAGTTCGTGCTGTCCCAGATCGGCAAAGCTGTTGCCCCGGTTGTTGTATGCGGCGGGATTGCTGGGGTCTAGGTTGATGCAAAGTGTATAATCCCGGATGGCATCTTCGTGACGTCCTTCTTCTGCGGCCTTGTAGGCTCGGTCAAAGTAGTCCCAATAGGTTAATGCATTCTCTTCGGCGCGCTTTTCTCGGGCTTCCTCCTCGGCCTGGTTCAGGGGCTCCAGAACGGCCTCCATATGGGGCTGCTTGTCCAGCTTGTTCCATTGCTCTGTGTAGGTACGCATCCGCAGATCGGACTGGCTCTGTAAGTAATGGCGGGTCTCGCTGGGGGCGATGCGCTGACCAAAAAGCTCCCGGCCCATCTCCATCATCAGTGCATCAAAGCCGTCGATGGAAACGAGACAGCCGTTCTGTTTTTCCACAAAGTCCTGGATCTTTGGATCAGGCAGGCCGGAGGCCTCGCGGAAGCACCAGTAGATGCCGTTTCGGAAGCTGGCCTCCTGCAAAGCCTTCATCAGGCTCCCGTCGCCGCCGCCGTAGCCGATGACGATGGGGGTGTAGGTCTTGAAGGCATAGTCCAGCGTTTCCTTCCATTCGGGCTTGAGATCGTCGGTGGTGTCAGGACTGTTGAAGGGGCCGTACATCAGGCCACGGTGGACTTTCGCCACGATGGGCCGCTGGACATCCGGGTCGATGAAGTTTGCCAGGGACTCGTGGCTGACCACCAGGGGCTTCTTGTCCGTATAGAGGAACAGGGAATCCTCCACCAGACTGTCGAAATTTGTTGTGATGACCAGATTGTTCTGGTTGCCCTCAGTGAGCATCAGAGCCAGAGGGTGATATCCCAGACTGGGCTTACAGGGATCCATAATTTTCTCAAGATACCGGTAGCCCTCCCGGACATCGGGATGGAAGCGCAGGCGGTAGACATCAAAATAGTAATCGCTGGACATGGAGCGTTTTTCGGCCCTGGCCTGTTCCCACTCTGTCACGATCTCCTTGAAGGAATGGGAGATCTTCTTTTCATTCAGTAATTCGTCTGCAAAGTGTTCGGTTCGGTCGGGCCTCCTGGCCCGGGTGCCACGGTCATTGGATAGACCCATCAGGCAGTTCATCCACTCCATCTCCAAGGTATTGCCGCTTGGGATGCCGGACTCCACAGAGGCACCGGAGCCGAGGATGAAACAGAAATGCCGGGTTTTTCTGCCGTTATAGAGAATTTCAATAAGATCAGAGCTGGTTAAGATTCGGGATTCGGGAAACGCCATACATACCACCATCCTTTATCTACCATTATAGTCGAACATCCGACCTCCGTCAACAAAAACCGCCATCGGGAGCCTGTCCCGATGGCGAAATTTGTCATTCCAGATTGAAGATCCCGCCCTCCAGGGCGCTTCTTGCGGCCAGGATGTATTTGCTGGTATCCAGGGGATCCACGCTGCGCCGGGGCGTGGTGGCGCCCAGCTCCAGGGGGCATTCCTGGTAGCCGTCCAGGCGGACGCTCATGCTGCCCCGTCCGCCGGTGGCGGAGGCCAGGGCGGAGGCGTAGTCGAGGCTCGTCGCCACGGGGATGCGGGCGTTGAGGATCATGCGCTCGCCGTCGGCAAAGCTGTCCACCGTCTCGCCGCGCATGGTGTTGATGTCCGTCATGACCTTTCCCACGCACTCAGAAGGCAGGGAGAAGCGCACCGCCAGGATGGGCTCCAGCAGCTTCGCGCCGCCCCGTTCCAGACCGTCCTGGATGGCCATGGGGGTGGCGACGATGAAGTCCAGGGGATGGGTGTGGAATTTGTGCTCGCCGCCGTCGAGCAGGGTGATTTTTACATCGGTGACGGGCCAGCCGAGCCTGCCCTGGTTCAGAGCCAGGGGCAGGGCCTGGACCACCTGATTCTGATAGTGGGCCTGGATGGTGCGCACGGGCACCAGGGACTTGAACTGGACACCGCTGCCCCGCTCGCCGGGCTCGATGCGGAATTTCAAAATCGCCCAGCAGGGCTTGGGGGCCAGGTAGGCCACATAGCCCTCGGCGGCCTGGGCGATGGTCTCCCGGTAGAGGATGGCGGGCAGGCCGAAGGTGACGCTGAGGCCAAACCGGGTCTTCAGGGTCTCCTCCAGGATCTCCAGCTGGATGGTGCCCATGACCTGCAGGTGCAATTCATTCAATGCGCGGATGTAGGTGGACTTCAGCAGGGGATCCTCGTCCGCCAGGGTATTGCAGGCGGCCTGCAGTGCGGTCATCTGCTCCGGTTTTTCCGGGATGACCTGGACGGTGATGAGGGGAGCCCGGAGACTGCCGGGTGCCACAGATCGGGGCAGGAGGGAGGCATCGCCCAGCACATGGCCGATGGGCAGCTCCCCCAGACCGTACAGCACACCGATGCCGCCGGGCTCCAGACGGCCCAGGGGTGTTCCGTCCGGAGCCATGATCTGGGAGATCTTGGCGGTCTTTGTCTTCGGCTCGCCGGTCAGGGGGTCGATGCCGTCGGGCACCGGGATGCTCATGCGGTTCTCCAGCGCACCGCCGAAGAGCCGCACCCACACGCCCCGGCCCAGAGACCGATTGGAGTCCGTGGCGAAGACCACGCCGCTTAAGGATCCGGCATCGGCAGGCTCCGGCAGGAAGTCCACGATGGCGTCCAGCATTTCCGCGACACCCTCGTCCCGGAGCGCGGAGCCCATCAGCACCGGGAACAGCTCTCCCCTCCGGGAGAAGGCTGCAAGCTTCCCGCGCAGCAGGGCGGGGGACAGCTCCTCGCCACGCAGATACCGCTCGGCAAGCTCGTCATCCAAATCGCACAGGGCCTCGGTGACGGCGTCCGGATCCGCCGCCGGAACTGCGCCGGGGGTCAGGAGCCGTTTGATCTGGGCCAGCACCCCCTCGGGATCTGCACCCGCCCGATCCAGCTTGTTGAGAAAGAATACGACAGGGATGTTCTGCTGCCGCAGGCATTCAAAGAGCACCTCGGTCTGGGGCTGTACGCCCTCCACCGCGCAGACGATGAGCACCGCGCCGTCCAACGCCCAGGCGGAGCGCTCCACCTCGGCGGAGAAATCCACGTGGCCGGGGGTGTCGATGAGCCGGATGTCCGTGTCCCGGTGGCGGAGCGTCACGCACTTGCTCTTGACGGAGATACCCCGCCGCCGTTCGATGGGCAGCGTGTCGGTGTGGGCCGTGCCCGCGTCCACGCTGCCCCGGCTGCGGATGGCTCCGGCGTGGGCCAGAAGTCCCTCGGACAGGGTGGTCTTGCCCGCGTCCACGTGGGCGAAGATGCCGATATTTCGTACAGATGCCATAGCTGCTACCTCGTTGGTTTGATTGTGTCCCATTATAGCGGATGCAGGGGAAAAAGACAACACAAAAACCGCCGGGCAAACGCCCGGCGGTCGTGCTTATGGAAGTTAGCCTGCGTAGGAGACCAGCTCCACGGTGTAGCCCGCATCGCGCAGGGTATTCACCAGGCCGTCCTCGGCCAGCAGGTGGGCAAGGCCCACGGCGTAGAACACGGTCTTGCCGCTGGAGAGATAGTCCTTTGCAGCGGCCAGCATATCCACGTTCCGGTCGCCGCCCAGGGCGTTCTCGTACTCGGCGTAGAGGGCTTTCTCCTCCTCGGTCAGGTCGGAGTCGTCCTCCTCTTCGGTCAGGTAGGCGATCAGCGCGGCCTCGTCGCCGGTGCACCACAGCTCGAAGAGCTCCTCGGTGCCATGGTTGTAGGCGAACTGGCCGTATTCGACGGTGTCCTTCAGCATCAGCTCCTGGAGCTCGTCGGAGAGATCGCCCAGCAGATCCATCTGGAATTCGCCGGACTCCACGCTGAGGATCTCCTTCTCCTGCTCATAGGCCAGCTGCTCCAGCTGATGATCCACGCCGTAATCGCCGCTCAGGCGGAAGCCGTTGCCCATGAAATAGTTCTGCAGGGTCTGGAAGTGGAAGACGGGCTTGGTCAGGAGGATGGTGGCCTCGTTGGAGAAGTTGCCGGTGGCCCGCAGGAGCTTCAGGGTGTCCTCGTAGAGCTTCTCGTCCTGGATGTGATCCTTGAGGGTGGTGCCGTCGGTGTAGAGCAGGGCCTGAATGTAGGCCTGGATGGCCTCGGGATCCTCCATGAGGGATGCGGTGTAGCTCTCGGTCTCAAACTCCACGGCCAGGGCGTCGGAGGAAGCGAAGGCATCGTAGATCTCCTGGGGCAGGAAGGCGGTGCGCTCGTCGCCCACGTGGATGGTGCCCAGCAGCCACAGCTGCTCGCCGTTTTCGCCCGTGACCTTGTAGAAGACGGGGGTGGCCTTCTCTTCGGGCTCCTCCAGGGGCAGCTTTTCGCCGGTGATGGTCTCGTAGGCATCCTTGGCGCCCAGCTGGACGGAGGACTGCTGGACGGAGGAGAGGACGTAGTCCTGACCGTCGATGGTGTGGGTCATGGTGAAGGTCTGGCCCAGGGACAGGGGCATGCCGGTGGTCAGGTCGATGCCGATGCAGCCGCCGTGCTCGTTGATGGTCACGTTGGAGGCATCGGCCCGGAGGATATTGCCGTCACCAAAGTAGGTGGTGCACAGCTCCTGCTCCAGCAGGAGGGTGGTATCCTCGGTGAAGGTGTACTCCAGCAGGGCGGTGTCGCCCATGACGGACAGCTCGAAGCCTGCGATGGTGCTCAGAGCGGGAACCAGGTACAGAACCTCCGCATCCACGGCGTCCTGCATGTCGTAGCCGGTGTAGCCCTGGGTGATCTCGGGTGCGCCGCCGTCGATGACGGTGGTCAGCGCACCGTCGCAGAAGGTCTCCTGCATGGTGTAGCCCTCGCTGGTGCCGGCGGACAGATCCGCGAAAAGGTAGGTGGTGTCAAAGGCTCCGATTTGGGTGGCATCCTTGCCGTGGGCGGCCAGGGTGGTGACGGCGGTCTCGGTGAAGCCTGCGGCCTGGGAGGCGACGGTCTCAGAGGTGGAGGAGAGAAGGGCGGTGGCCTGCTCCAGATAGCCCGCGGCCATGATGACCAGGAAGGGCGCGTCGATGTCGTCGACGGCCTGGAAGCTGTCGGCACCGGCGGGCACGGCGATCTCCGTCAGCTCGGGGGTGCGCACATCGACGGTGACGCTGATGGACATGTCGGCGGCACCCTGGGCGTAGGCCGCCTTGTAGGTGTACTGGGCGGGCAGACCGTCCTCACCCAGCCTGGCGGTGGCGGTGACGGTGTCCAGGGTCGCGTAGGGATTGTCGCACCAGCTCTCCAGCACCTCAGCCCCCGTGAAGGTGAACTCGGTGTCGGAGGTCTGCTCCACGGTCTCGTAGAGGGTCTCGTCCAGGAGCACGGCGGGCAGGAGCCGGGCGGCGTAGTCCTCGGCGGTCATGTCGGATTTGTAGTAATCGTAGTTCATCTGGGAGTAGACGGTGCCGTCCAGATAGGTCTCGTCGGTGTAGACCCGCAGGGAGCCGGTGTAGTGCTCCTCCTGGGTGAAGGCGGCGAAGGCATCGGTGCCGATGCCCAGCTCGGTGACGGTCTGGCGGGTGGTGGTCTTGAAGCTGGAATCACCGAGGGTCATCTCCTCGATATAAGTGATCTCCAGCTCCACGTTCTCCAGGGCCTCCAGCTTCGCGGCGGCTTCGGCATAAACCTCGGCGGCCTGGGGCGCGGGCTCGGTGGTGGTGGGCGGGACGGTGGTGGGTGTGCTCCCGGAGCCGCAGCCGCAGAGGGCCGTCAGCATGGCGATGCACAGCAGCGTGGCGATCAGTCGCTTCATGGGGATCTTCCTTTCCTTTTTGTGTTTTTGCGGTACATTTTTATACTAACAGGGAATTTGCGGAAAGTCAACAAAATGCGACAAAATGAAAGATGATTGCAATTTTTCCGGCCTGTGCTATAATCAAAAGAAAAAGGAGCTGATGTTCATGACGGAACTGGAGACCATGCAGCGGGCGAAGATATACCTGGACAAGCTGGCCCGGGGCATCGACCCCATCACGGGTCAGGAGCTGCCGGAGGATACGGTGCTGAACAATGTGCGCCTGTGCCGGTGCTTCCACTATGTGTCCGGCGTTTTGCAGCAGGTCATCGACAACGGCGGCACCGTGGGCAAAAAGGAGCGCAGCATCGAATTTTCCATTACCCGAGCCCAGATGGCTCACATCAGGCTCACGGAGTTCCCGGTGGGCATCAATGAATTTGCAGAGAATATCCGGGTGGCTGCCGGAAATCCTGACATGAAGAGACCCAATGTGGGCAAGATCACCGCCTGGCTCATGAACCGGGGCCTGATGGAGCTGACCACCGATCCCGAGGGCAAGCAGCGCAGACTCCCCACGGAAGCCGGGCTCCGCGCCGGCCTGAGCACCGCCCGGCGCATGGGTCAGAACGGAGAATACCTTGCGGTGTATTATGACGCGAATATCCAGCGGATGATTTTGGATCATCTGGAGGAGATCCTGGAGGAACGGAAATGAACAGGGACAGAATCCTTAAAATCGCCATCGGCATCACGGCGATCCTGCTCATTGTGATCGCCTGGCTTATGGAGGAAGATGGTTTTTCCTCCGTGGCGAAGCCCGGCAGGGGTCTGGTCTATCAGATTTTTGCTGAGGAGAAGATCCCGCGCGAAAAAGCAGACGAGCTGCTGGCGGCAGACGGATCGGTGTACCTTTATTATGAAGACTTCGGGCTGGTCAATGTCTACACCACCGAAGGAGCATACCAGTGGAGCTATCAGGTGGCTCCGGGTAAGAACGGTGTTGGCGGCATTGGCTATGCCGATGGTATCTTCTATCTGAGAAGCAGGAGCAATGGTGTTTTCGCATTCAAGGGAACGGAATTGGCATCAGCAGATGTCCCCAATGAGGACGAAATTGTGGATGAACCCAACCCCGTTACAGATAGCGGGTACACGTATTATTACAACGCAGAAGCGAACCAGATCAACCGGGCAAAGCCGGGGGAGGCACTGGAAACAGTGGTTCAGCTGCCCCAAATGAATCCCGTTGTGCTGCCCCTGTTTGCTGTGATCGGTGCTGTGTGGGTCGCAGTTGCTGTTTGGGATCAAAAGGAGCGTGTGCAATGAAATATCTGACAAAGGAATGGTACCACACCATGACGGACACCGGTCTCGGTGTCTGTCTGGAGACGGACGCGCGGGCGGCGGAATGCTCCGAAGAAATTTATCAGACCCTCCGGGCCCGGAAGCTGGCCCAGTGGCTCCGTGACCGGGAGGAGGTCTGCGAGGTGCTGGAGGAGCCCTTCGACCCTGCAGAGGAGGAGCGGCGCTTCGGTGAATTCTGTGCCCGGGAGCTGGAGCACTACCGAACCCGGATGCCGGAGCACATATTGTCGAAGGTAGCTGACCTGCGGGTGCTGGCTCTGGGCTATTGCACGGAGGAGGTCTGGCAGGAGCTTGAGGACTTCCGCCGGGACTGTCGGATCCGTACGGAGCAGACCATGGAAGATGCCTGGAATGCCTGTGAGGCCGAGGGCCTGGACAAAATCTGGACGCTGGAGCACTCCCTCCACGATTCCGTGATCCTGTCCATGGAGCGGGAAGGGGAGGATCTGTGGATCGAGTTCGAGCGGGAGGATTGCGACTGGCCCGAGATCAAGGGCATCCGCTTCCGTGATGCCCGTATCCTGACCCAGGAGAAGTCCGTGGAAAACACCTGGTGGCTCTACGACGAGATCCACAGGTGCGAACGGGGCTGCGAGATCCACGCCCTGCTGTGGCGGGACGAGCCCTTCGAGCTGACCGTGGAATGCACGGATGTGGAGCTGGTGTGGACGGAAATCGAACCGGAACATTGACGAACCGTCCGTTTTCCCTTATAATGAAAGAAAACCTGTAAACACTACAAATAAAACAACAGGAGGAATACCCCCATGCCCAAGACTGTACAGGACATCCTGAATATGATCGCCGAGAACGGCATCCAGATGGTGGACTTCAAGATGGTGGACATCAACGGTGCCTACCGCCATGTCTCCATCCCCGCCAAGCAGTTCTCTGAGGAGACCATGAAGAATGGTATCGGCTTCGACGCTTCCAACTATGGCTACGCCGTGGTGGAAAAGAGCGACATGGTCTTCATCCCCGACCCTGACACCGCCGTCATCGACCCCTTCTGCCAGATCCCCACCCTGTCCATGACCGGCAACGCCATGATTATCGACTATCCCGAGAACCGCCCCCTGAAGCAGTATCCCCGGAACATCGTCAAGGCCGCCGAGGACTATATGCAGGAGCTGGGCATCGCCGATACCATGCTGATCCTGCCCGAGTTTGAGTTCTACCTCTTTGACAGCGCGGGCTGGGAGGTGGCTCCCCATCACGTGGGTGCCACCGTGGATGCCGACATGGCCCACTGGAACAGCTATGACCAGGGTCAGGGCGTCATCGTCCCCAAGCAGAAGAACTACCACATCGCCAAGCCCTTCGACACCAGCTACGAGGCCCGCTCTGAGATGTGTCTCATCATGGAGGACATGGGCATCGAGATCAACTACCACCACCCCGAGGTCAGCGCCTCCGGTCAGTATGAGATCGAGCCCAAGCTGGGCAAGATGTCCAAGCTGGCTGACGACACCATGCTCATCAAGTATATCATCCGCAACGTGGCCCTGAAGTACGGCAAGAGCGCCACCTTCATGCCCAAGCCCGTCTACGGCGAGGCAGGCTCCGGCATGCACGTGCACATGCTGCTGCTGAAGGACGGCCAGCCCGTCTTCTCCGATGACGACGGCTATGCCCACCTGTCCAAGGAAGCCCACTGGTTCATGGGCGGTCTGCTGAAGCACATCGCCTCCCTGTGCGCCCTGACCAACCCCAGCACCAACTCCTTCAAGCGTCTGGTGCCCGGCTTCGAGGCCCCCGTTACCATCGGCTACGCCACCTCCAACCGCTCCGCCGTCATCCGCATCCCCGCCTATGCAAAGAAGCCCGAGCTGCGCCGGTTCGAGCTGCGCAACCCCGATGCCACCTGCAACCCTTACTTCTGCTACGCCGCCATCCTGATGGCGGGTCTGGACGGCATCCAGAATCAGATCGATCCCCATGAAAACGGCTGGGGCCCCTATGACTTCAACCTCTTCCACCTCAGCGACGAGGAGAAGAAGAAGCTCAAGGGTCTGCCCACCTCTCTGGAGGAGGCTCTGAACGCCCTGGAGAACGACCACGACTACCTGACCGCCGGTGATGTCTTCCCCGAGGAGCTGCTTGCCAACTTCATCAAGACGAAGCGCGAGGAGTGCCGCCGCATCGCCGCCATTCCCCATCCCGCCGAATTCGACGCATATTACAATATGTAATGCCCAATTCTGCCCCGCATCCGCCAATGGATGCGGGGCATTTTGCGGCAGAAGGGGAAACGGCGCTTGTGCAGAGTGCGCAAACGGTTGCGTTACGGATGAACATTATCCGTGATTTTATCTAAAAACACCTTTACAAAACTGGAAAAGGGTGGTATACTGTTGTCAGCATTGGACTATAGTCCAAAATAACAAGGAGGAAAAACAAATGAAAAAGATTCTCGCACTTGCTCTGGCCCTGGTCATGGTCCTGGGTCTGGTTGCCTGCGGCGGCGAGGGCGGCAATGCCGGCTCCGATGCTGCTACCAAGGTTTCCGTGTTCTGGTACGACGAGGCTGACGTGTATCTGTCCTCTGTCCGTGCTGAGCTGAACACCACTCTGGAGGCTGCTGGTGTTGCTTACGACAACCAGTTCGCTGGCAAGGATCAGGCCAAGCAGATCGAGCAGGTCAAGACCGCTATCGCTGGCGGCTCCAACCTGCTGGTCGTCAACGTCGTCACCTCCGGTGACCCCGACATCGCCCAGTCCATCATCGATGCTGCCGGCGACATCCCCGTCATCTTCTTCAACCGCGCCATCGGCGACGGCACCACTGATGTTGCTCTGCTGAACGACAACGCTACCTCTTGCTTCATCGGCACCGACGCCCCCGAGGCCGGTCACATGCAGGGCAAGATGGTCGGCGAGTACGTCCTGGCCAACTACGAGACCGTCGACCTGAACGGTGACGGCGTCATCACCTACGCCATGTTCAAGGGCGAGGAGGGCAATGCTGAGGCTATCGCCCGTACCCAGTTCGGCGTTGAGGACGCTGACGCTGTCCTGACCGCTGCCGGCAAGCCCGCTCTGGCTTACTTCGACGCTCAGGCTTCCCAGAACTGGCAGACCGACCCCGAGGGTGCCTGGTCCGCCAAGGCTGCCAAGGACTACATGGACACCAACCTGGTTACCTACAACGAGTCCGCCGGCAACATGATCGAGCTGGTCATCTGCAACAACGACGGCATGGCTGAGGGCGCTGTTGCTTCCCTGCAGCAGGCTGGCTACAACGTTGAGGGTGCTCACGTTGTTCCCGTCTTCGGCGTTGATGCCACCGACGCTGCCAAGGCTCTGATCGCTGATGGCGCCATGATCGGCACCGTTAAGCAGGACGCCAACGGCATGGCCGTCGCCATCTGCGAGACCGTCAAGGCCATCGCTGGCGGCAAGACCCCCGTTGATGCTCTGGCTTCCCTGACCGACGAGCGTCTGACCGTTTCCGGCGACTGCGCCGCCAAGCTGTATGTTGCTTACGCTCCCTACACCGGCGAGTAAGCATATAAGCGTTTAATCATCCGGGCAGCTGTCGTTCCGGCGGCAGCTGCCCCTTTTTTCAAAGTACCGCGCGGTTCGGTAGGGAGCGGAGGGCACTGCGCGGCCCTGTGCGGGCAATGCCGTCCGTTCCCTATCGGAACGACCGCAGAATAAAAAGCAAGGGAGGAATAAAATATGGAACAGGATGTTCTCCTGCGAATGGAAGGCATCTGTAAGTCATTCCCCGGTGTCAAGGCTCTGGACAATGTTTCCCTGACTGTCCATAGAGGTACCGTTCACGCACTGATGGGCGAAAACGGCGCCGGTAAGTCCACACTGATGAAGTGCCTGTTCGGTATTTATGCCAAGGACAAGGGCAGCATCTACCTGGAGGGCCAGGAGATCAACTTCAAGAGCAGTAAAGAGGCTCTGGACAACGGTGTGGCCATGGTGCACCAGGAGCTGAACCAGGCTCTGAAGCGCAACGTCATGGACAACATCTGGCTGGGCCGGTATCCCACCAAGGGCATCGCCGTGGACGAGAAGAAGATGTACAAGGACACCATGGCGGTCTTCAAGGAACTGGAGATCAACGTGGATCCCTACCGCATCATGAGCACCATGCCCGTTTCCCAGCGTCAGATGGTGGAGATCGCCAAGGCCGTCTCCTACAACTCCAAGGTCATCGTCTTCGACGAGCCCACCTCTTCTCTGACCGAGGAGGAGGTCGAGCACCTCTTCAAGATCATCAACATGCTCCGCGACCGTGGCGTGGGTATCATCTACATCTCCCACAAGATGGCGGAGATCAAGCGGATCTCTGACTACATCACCGTCATGCGTGACGGCCAGTGGGTGGCCACCAAGCCCGCCGCCGAGCTGGAGATGAACGACATCATCCGCCTGATGGTCGGCCGTGAGCTGACCAACCAGTTCCCGCCCAAGACCAACGTCCCCGGCGATGTGTACCTGCAGGTGGAGCACCTGACCGGTATGTACAACCAGCTCCGGGACGTGTCCTTCACCGCCCGCCGGGGCGAGATCCTGGGTCTGGCCGGTCTGGACAGCTCCGGCCGTACCGAGACCCTGGAGTCCATCTTCGGTATCCGTACCCGCAAGGATGGCATCATCTCCCTGGATGACCAGCCCTGCTTCAACCGCAGTGCCGGTGAGTCCATCAAGAATGGCTTCGCCTTGCTGACCGAGGAGCGCCGCGCCACCGGTATCTTCGGCGGCCTGAGCATCCGGGAGAATACGGTCATCTCCAGCCTGAAGCGTCACCTGCGCTTCGGCATCTACCTGAGCGAGAAGACCCAGCGGGAGGATACCCAGCATTATATCGACGCCATGCACACCAAGACTCCCTCCCAGGAGACCAAGATCCGCGCCCTGTCCGGCGGTAACCAGCAGAAGGTCATCATCGGCCGCTGGCTGCTGACTGAGCCGGAGGTGCTGCTCCTGGACGAGCCCACCCGCGGCATCGACGTCGGTGCAAAGTACGAGATCTACCAGCTGATCCTGGATCTGGCAAACAAGGGCAAGACCGTCATCATGGTGTCCTCCGAAATGCCGGAGCTGCTGGGCGTGTGTGACCGGATCGTGGTCATGTCCGGCGGACGTGTGGCCGGTGAGGTCGACGCCCGGAATACCACCCAGGAAGAAATCATGACCCTGGCCGCCAAGTATGTATAAGGAGGAAATAAACAATGGCTAATCCTGTAGCAAACCTGCAGCGTACCGCTGCTGAATTCAAGCAGATGGATGCAAAGGACAAGCGCCGCTATATGATCGACAGCGTCCTGAACAATGCTCTGTACATCCTGATGGCGGTGTTCTGTGTCTATACTGCCATCCAGCGTCCCAACTTCCTGTCCCTGGGCTCCCTGGGCAACCTGATCGTCCAGGTCGCCGCCTACCTGCCCATGGCTCTGGGTATCGCAGGCTGTATCGTTCTGACCGGTACCGACCTGTCCGCAGGCCGTGCCGTCGGTCTGACTGCTGCCATCACCGGCGCCTTCCTGCAGAAGGCCGACTACGCCAACAAGATGCTGTCCTTCCTGCCCGAGGTCACCCCCTTCTGGATGGCTGTCACCCTGCTGTCCGTGGTCGCCATCGGCGCCGTCATCGGCCTGGTCAACGGCTTCTTCGTGGCCAAGTTCAGCCTGCATCCCTTCATCGTCACCCTGTCCACCCAGCTGATTACCTACGGCATCATCCTGTGGTTCTTCGATCTGAACGGCAACAACGGCGCCCCCATCGGCGGCCTGGACAGCCTGTACAAGGACTTCCTGGGCACCACCATGTTCAAGATGGGCAACACCCCCATCCCCCTGTACGTGCTCTACGCCGTGCTGCTGACTGCTCTGATGTGGTTCATCTGGAACAAGACCACCTTCGGCAAGAACATGTTCGCCGTCGGCTCCAACGCCGAGGCCGCCAAGGTCTCCGGCGTCAATGTCTTCTGGACTACCGTTCTGGTTCACACCCTGGCCGGTGCCATGTACGGCTACTCCGGCTTCGTTGAGGGCTTCCGCTCCGGCTCCATCGCTGCCGGTACCGGCACCAACTATGAGTGTGACGCCATCGCAGCCTGTGTCATCGGCGGTGTTTCCTTCGTCGGTGGTACCGGTAAGATCAGCGGCATCGTCCTGGGCGTGTTCATCCTGCGTATCATCTTCATCGCTCTGACCATGCTGGGCGTCAGCTCCTCCAGCCTGTACATCATCAAGGGCGCCATCATCCTCTGCGCTGTTGCACTGGATATGCGTAAGTACCTGGTGAAGAAGTAATGGAAGAGCCCCGCGCAAATCCCGACGTGCCCGAGGAGAAGCTCCCTCCGTTCCGGGGACTGTACCGGCATGTGAAGATCTCCGTCAAGGCTCTGGACTGGGTCATCGTTGCCTGCATCGCGGTCATTCTGATCGTGGTGGCGTTTGAGCTTCGTGATCCCGGCTTCACCGTCACATTTGATTCCAGAGGCGGCACCGATGTGCCCGCCCAGACGCAGATGTACGGCGAGCATCTGGAGGTTCCGGAGCCGCCCACCCGGGAAGGCTACGAGTTTACGGGCTGGTACACGGATGCATCCTGCGACATCCCCTGGATCCTGGAGACCAGAACCATTGAGACGGATATGACCCTCTACGCAGGTTGGGAAAAAACCGAATAGCAAGCACCGTTTTGGGGGAGGGAAACCTCCCCCAAAAATTTTTTGGATTTTTTGAAAAAATGTGTTGACAAATGGGGGGTGGTCGTGTATAATTCATCTCGTCGCTGAGGTACAGCGGCAAGCGAAATGGCCCTGTGGTGCAGTCGGTTAGCACGCCAGCCTGTCACGCTGGAGGTCGACGGTTCGAGTCCGTTCGGGGTCGCCAAAATTAGACCAGAGCTTCGGCTCTGGTCTAATATATGCCTCTGTAGCTCAGTTGGTAGAGCAGCGGACTGAAAATCCGCGTGTCGTTGGTTCAATTCCGACCGGAGGCACCATTACCTGCGGGTGTAGCTCATCCGGTAGAGCGCCACCTTGCCAAGGTGGAGGTAGCGAGTTCGAGCCTCGTCACCCGCTCCAGAAAAAAGAAGCCGATGCAAAAGCATCGGCTTCTTTTTTTAATGAAATTTGCCTGCGGCAAGTGAAGTATCGCTGGCGCGATATGAAGTAGCTTCGCTATGAAGTGTGCTGACGCACATGATGGGCAAATTTCACTTCATTGCGAAGCAACTTCATGTCCGAAGGACACTTCATATTGCGTAAGCAATACTTCATTTTTCATTCAAATTCTATCCCCCCACCCGGCTTCCGTTCCCATTTGGTATGCGTTATAATATGGCCATACCGATTAAGAAGGAGCGAATCCCATGAAACTGTCTCCCATCAAGCGTCTGACCCTGTCCGCTCTGTGCATTGCCCTGTGTGTGGTGCTGCCCATGGCCTTCCATGTGATCCCCAATGCCGGTTCTGTGATGCTGCCCATGCATATCCCCGTGCTGCTGTGCGGTCTGGTCTGCGGATGGCAGTACGGCCTGCTCTGCGGCTGTCTGGGCCCTCTGGTGTCCTCGATCCTGACGGGCATGCCCCCCGCCGCCATCCTGCCCGGCATGATGGTGGAGTGCGGCATGTACGGCTGCGTGGGTGGCCTGATGATGGAGCGTGTCCGCACCGGCAGTCTGTATGCCGACCTGTACATCAGCCTTCCTGTCGCCATGCTGGCGGGCCGCGTCCTGTCCGGCATCGCCAAGGCTCTGATCTTCGCCCCCGGCACCAGCTTCGCCGCCTGGGCCACCGCCAGCTTCGTCACGGCTCTGCCCGGCATCTCCATCCAGCTGATCCTGATCCCCACCCTCATCGTGGCGCTGACCCGCGCCGGACTGATCCCCAGCCGGTACGCCGTCCGTGTATAATACTGCTTTTTAATGAAAACCTTTAACCCTCGCCGGTCTAAATTCCGTCAGAACGCGTTCTCCTCCTCGATGGGCGACAGCCCACCTTCGTCGTCGGCCTTTTCTGACGAAATTTATCCTCGGCGAGTCCTTAAAGCTTTTAATCAAAAATCAGTATAAAAAGTTTACATCTAAGCGGCTCCGAAGGGGGCCGCTTTTTCTTGCTTTTTTGGCGGTGTTGGCATAGAATAGGGGGCAGAAAGGATGATGAAATGTGTATCGAAAGATCAAAAAAGGATTGCTGATCGCCTTCGCCGTTTTCCTGGTGTTCTCGATCGTGTTCGGGCTCTACGCAGGGGACTACTACCACGCAGACCTGGAAGCCATCAACGCCCTGTCCATCGGCATGGACTACGAGAAGATGGAGCGGCTGGAGGACGGCTCGCTGGTGTTCTATCCGGCGGAATATGACACCGCCGTGATCTTCTACCCCGGCGGCAAGGTGGAGGCCACGGCCTACATCCCCCTGATGGAGCACTGCGCCCAGGAGGGCATACTGTCGGTGCTGATGCCCATGCCCTTCAACCTGGCCGTGCTGGCGAAGGACGCGGCGGAGGGGATCCCGGAGCAGTTTCCCGAGGTGGAGCACTGGTACATGGCGGGCCACTCCCTGGGCGGCAGCATGGCGGCCTCCTTCACGGCGGAGAACACCGCCTGGGTGGACGGCCTGATCCTGCTGGCGGCCTACTCCACGGAGCCGCTGGAGGTGCCGGTGCTCAGCATCTACGGCAGCGAGGACGGCGTGCTGAACATGGAGAAGTATGAGAAGTACCGCTCCAATCTGCCCGCTGATTTCGAAGAGCATGTGATCGATGGCGGCAGCCACGCGGGCTTCGGTCTGTACGGCGCGCAGGATGGGGATGGAACCGCATCCATGACCAACCATGAACAGATCGCCCGGACAGCGGAGCTGATCGCCCAGTTCGTGAAATAAGGAAATCCCGGACGAAAGTCCGGGATTTTTTATATCGATTGTTGTGCGGGGCAGGGGAGTTCAGACAGTTTTTCCAACTCTTCGAAGCTAATGAGCACCGCGCCCATCTGTTCCAGCAGCTTCGCGCTTTCGCTGCCGTCGTCGAAGACATACAGGGGTGACCAGCCGAAGCGCAGGTTTTTGACACTGCCGTCCCAGGTGCCTCCGGTGCGGAGGGAACATTGAGCCGCTATGGCCGCGATGCCCAATGCGTGGATACACCGGTTCCGGCTCAGGGCCCGCTGGGCGGAGAATTCCAGATCGAAGTCCTCCTCGCTCAGGTACAGGATGTTCCTGGCGGGGACATGGTCGGTGAGCCTGTCGGCCACGATGCTGATGACGCCGCCGTTGGCCGCAAGAGCCGCGTTCTGGGCGGTGCGGTCGGCGCCCCGGGCGTTGCCGGAGATCAGGGTAAGTCCCTGCTTCGCCGCCTGTGCGCCCGCCTGACGGGCGAAGGCCTGGTTTTCCGGGTACAGCTCCCGGCTTCCCACCAGGGCGATGCCGGGCCGCTCCAGCAGACTCAGGTCGCCCCGGGCCCAAAGACAGCCGGGGGCATCATCTCCCAGGGCGTTAAGAATGCGCCGGGGATACCCGGGGGTCAGCCGGGTTAGCGGCACACAGCCGAATTTCGCCGCTTTCGCCAAATATCGATCCAAAAGCTCCTCTTCCGAAAGAAGCGCCACGATCCGTCCGGCCTCCTCAGCTCCGTAGCCCATGGTGGTCAGATCCCGCTCTTCCAGCTCCCGATCCTCCATGGATCTTTCGGCATCCCGCACCCGTCTGGCCAGCTTCCGAAATTGGGCTGGGGTCAGGGGCCGCCGCTGGGGGTTGCCCAGATGGGAGCACAGCAGCAGCCAGCCCCGCTCGGCCCCGGTCAACGGAATCGCCGCCGCTTCTGGGGCGGGGGAGTGGGCTTGACCTCTTCCACGGTCAGACTGCCGTCCTCGCCCAGGATCATGGGCTGGACGGTGAACTTGCAGAACTTGCAGATCTCGTCCAGCTTGGCCTTCTCGGGGAAGTTGCCGATGATCGACCAGGCCTGACCCTTGCGTTTGGCGCGGCCGGTGCGGCCGATGCGGTGGACGTAATATTCGTTCTCGTCGGGGATGTCGAAGTTGATGACGCAGTCCACATCGTCCACGTCGATGCCCCGGGATGCCACGTCGGTGGCGATCAGGATGGGCAGCTTGCCCTGGCGGAAGCGGAGCATGGTCTTCTCCCGCTGGCTCTGGCGGATGTCGCCGTGGATGCAGTCGCAGTCCAGACCCGTGCGCTGGAGCTCGTCACTGAGCCGCTGGCACATATGCTTGGTGTTGCAGAAGATGATGACCCGCTCGAAGCCCTGGGATTTGATGAGCCGCAGGGTGGTCTCGGCCTTGGCCAGAGGGGAGACGGTCAGGCAGAACTGGTCGATGTCGGGACGGTCATCCTGCTTGGGCTCCACGGTGATCTCAATTTCGTCCCGCTGGTACATCCACTGCACCGTCATGACCTCCTGGGAAATGGTGGCGGAGAACAGACCCAGATTCTTCCGGTTCTTGACCTTGTCCAGGATCCGGGTCACGTCCTTGAAGAAGCCCATATCCAGCATCCGGTCAGCCTCGTCCAGAACCACAGTTTGAATTTTGTCAAAACGGATGGTCTTGCGGTTGTAGTGATCCATCAGACGGCCGGGGGTGGCGACCACGATCTGGGGCTTTTTCTCCAGAGCCTTGATCTGTCCGCCGATGCCTGCGCCGCCGTAGAGGACGGCCACGCGGATGTTCTGGTAGTAGGTCAGCAGGCTTCTGAGCTCGTCACCGATCTGGATGGCCAGCTCCCGGGTGGGGGCCAGGATCAGACCCTGGACAGCGTCGGAGCCGGCGTCGATGTGCTCGATCATGGGGATGCCGAAGGCGAAGGTCTTGCCGGTGCCCGTGGGGGCCTTGGCGATGACATCGCGCCACTGCATAAAATGGGGGATGGCTTCGGCCTGGATGGTGGTGGGCCAGCCGTAGCCCTTCTGCTCCAGGGCCTTGAGCATGGCATCGCTGAGACCAAGATCCCGGAACGTAATGTTGCTTTCACTCATAATATCTTCCTCGTTTTTGTATATGTTCAAATCTTACATATTCTATCAGTTTTTCTGTCACTTTGCAACCAATTTCATGGGTTTTGTGAAAATTCAGAAAACATAATAGTCTTTCGGTGGACAAACCAGTTATAATGTGGTAAGATTATCATGAATTACTATGGAAAGGTGTGTGAACCTTGAGAATTGATGTTATGGGTGTCGGCTTTGACAACCTGACCAAATCGGAATTTACCGCGAAAGCGGAGGATATGCTCCGGAACAAGGAGCGCGGCTATGTGGTGACCCCCAATGCCGAGATCGTGTATGAGTCCATCCAGGACGACGGCTTCCGGGCCCTCCTGAACGATGCCAGCATGGTGCTGCCCGACGGCGCAGGCGTGGTGCTGGGCGCGAAGATCCTGGGCACCCCCCTGAAGGAGAAGGTGGCCGGTATCGAGTTCGGCGAGGAGGTCTGCAAGCTCCTGGCGAAAAACAACGGCAAGCTCTACCTGCTGGGCAGCAAGCCCGGCATCGCCAAGTCCGCCGGTGAGAAGCTGGCCCAGAAGTACCCCGGTCTCGTCATCTGCGGCGCGGCGGACGGCTATTTCAAGGACGAGAAGGCGGTCATCGAGAAGATCAACGCCGCTGACCCCGATGTGCTCTTCGTCTGCCTGGGCGCACCCAAGCAGGAGAAGTTCATCAAGGAGCATTTCGAGGAGCTGAACGTGACCCTGATGCTGGGTCTGGGCGGCAGCCTGGACGGCTACGCAGGCGTTGCCCAGCGGGCCCCCAAGTGGATGATCGACCTGAGCCTGGAGTGGCTGTACCGGCTGCTGAAGGAGCCCAAGCGTCTGGGCCGGATGATGCGGCTGCCCAAGTTCGTGGCGGCCTGCACCGGCGAAAAGCTCCGGAGGAAGAAGAATGGGTAAGCTGATCGTGATCGAGGGCACCGACGGCTCCGGCAAGTCCACCCAGTTCCGGCTTCTGACGGAGGCCGTGGCGAAGATGGGCTGCGAGTTCCGGAAGCTGGTTTTCCCCCAATACGCGGAGGAAAGCTCGGCCCTGATCCGAATGTACCTGGGCGGTCAGTTCGGCACCAAACCCTCGGACGTCAACGCCTACGCGGCCTCGGCCTTCTACGCTGTGGATCGCTACGCCTCTTACAAGAAGGTCTGGGGCGAGTGGTACGAGCAGGGCGGCCTGGTGCTTTCTGACCGCTACACCACCTCCAATGCCGTCCACCAGGCCTCCAAGGAGCCCGAGGAGCGGCAGGGGGAATTCCTGCGGTGGCTCTACGAATTCGAATACGACAAGCTGGGCCTGCCCCGGCCTGATCTGACCATCTATCTGGATGTGCCCACGGAATACACCGAGCAGCTCCTGCGTTCCCGGGAGGCCGCCACCGGCACCAAGGCGGATATCCACGAGCAGGATCTGGGCTACCTGGCCACCTGCCGGAGGATGGGCAGAAAGGCCGCCGAGTTCTACGGCTGGACGGTCATCGACTGCGTCCGGGGCGGCGTGATGCGCTCCATCGAAGACATCCACGAAGAGATCTGCGCCCATGTTGTGCGCTGTCTGGAGGAATGAATATGGTTTATGTTTTGCTAGGCACGGGCTTTGAGGAGATCGAGGCCCTGACCCCTGTGGATCTGCTGCGCCGGGCCGGTGTGGAGGTCAAAACTGTGGGCCTGAACGGAAAGACTGTTTACGGCGGCCACGCCATCGGCGTGGAATGCGACATGGTCATCGACGAGCTGGAGATTGCCGATGCAGAGATGATCGTGCTGCCCGGCGGCCTGGGCGGCGTGGCCTCCATCCGGGGCTGCCGGAAGGCTCTGGAGGCTGTGAAGCGCGTCTATGAAGCCGGAAATTACGTTGCCGCCATCTGCGCCGGCCCCACGGTGCTGGCGGACTTGGGGCTGCTGACCGGCAGACAGGCCACCTGCTACCCCGGCCAGATCCCCAACATGAAGGACGCTGTGGTGGTGGAGAACGCCGCCTGCGTCACCGACGGGAAGGTCATCACCGGCACCTCTGCCGGAACCGCCGTCCCCTTCGCCCTGGCACTGATCGAGGCCCTTCGGGGCTCCGACGCGGCCCGGGCCATCGCGGATCAGATCGTGATCCGCTGATCCCGAAAGGAGATATTTATGGACGAAAACAAGAACAACCAGCCCGGGGAGTTCCAGGATCAGGACTTCCGGGACACCTTTGGTGACGGTTCGGAATTCCAGAAGGCCTTCGACAAGGAACCGGAGCCCGCGGTGGAAGAGACTCCCGTGGTGGAGACTCCCGTCCAGGAGCCCGCCCAGACCGAGGAGAAGCCCACCCGGAAGGGTCGTCCTGCCCGGAAGAAGGGCTACGGTCTCTTCGGCATCCCCCACATGCTGGCTACCGTGGTGTGGCTGGCCATCATCCTCTGGGTCGGTGTTTCCCTGGGCCGGGTGCTTTGGGTCTGCGCCACGGACGTGCTGGCCTTCGGCCGGGAGGAGCAGATCGTCTCCGTCACCATCGAGGAGAGCGACACCCTGGACGATATCGGCCAGAAGCTGAAGGCAGCGGGTCTGATCCGCTATCCCGAGCTGTTCAAGGCCTATGGTACCCTGACCGATGCCCGTGAGGACATCTCCGCCGGTACCTTCAGCCTGAACACCATCTACGACTACATGGCGCTGGTCAACCACATGGCCTCCCACTCCAGCTCCCGTGAGGTGGTCAAGGTCACCATCCCCGAGGGCTACAACTGCGAGCAGATGTTCAAGCTCCTGGAGGAGAAGGGCGTGTGCAAGGCCGAGTATCTGCGGGAGTACGCTGCTTCCGGAGAGCTGGACGACTACTGGTTCCTGGAGGGCGTGGAGCGTGGCACCCCCAACTGCCTGGAGGGCTTCCTGTTCCCGGATACCTACCAGTTCTATCTGAATGACTCCGCCGCCAACGTGCTGGAGAAGCTGCTGGACGACTTCGAGTACCGCTTCTCCGAGGATCACCGGGCCGCCATTGACACCCTGAATGTCAAGCTGGCCGCCATGATGAAGGAGAACGGCTATGACGACGCCTACATCGAGTCCCAGAAGTTCGATGTGCGCAAGGTCATGATCGTGGCCTCCCTGATCGAGGAGGAGACTGCCAACTCCGACGAGAGCTACAAGATCGCCTCCGTCATCTACAACCGTCTGACCAATCAGAAGGAGCATCCCTACCTGAACATCGATGCCACGCTGATGTACGTGCTGGGCCACAAGGACGCCCTGACCGCCGAGGATCTGGCCATCGACAGCCCATACAACACCAACATCAATAAGGGCCTGATCCCCGGCCCCATCACCAACCCCGGCCTGAACTCCATCAACGCCGCCCTGAACCCCGACAGCACCAACTACCACTACTACGTTCTGGACACCAAGGCTGAGGAGCGGCAGCACCACTTCTCCGAGACCTACGAGCAGCACGTGAACTTCATCAACTCCCTGGAGGGCTGAGATGGCGAAACTGGAACTTCTGAGCCCTGCGGGTGATATGGAGCGGCTGGAGATGGCGGTGCGCTACGGTGCGGACGCCGTGTATCTGGCGGGCACCAGCTTCGGCATGCGCTCTTTCGCCGGTAATTTTGACGATCAGGAGCTGCCCATCGCGGTGAAATTCGCCCATGACCACGGTGTGAAAGTCCACGCAACGGTGAACACCATGCCCCGGAACGACGAGGTGGTGGCCCTCCCCGCCCATCTGGAGAAGCTCCAGGACGCGGGGGTGGATGCCCTGATCCTGGCGGATCTGGGAGCCTTCACCCTGGCAGGCAAGTATGCACCGAAGTGCGAGCGGCACATCTCCACCCAGCAGTCCATCGCCAACTACGAGTGCGCCCAGGCCTGGTTCGACCTGGGTGCCAAGCGGGTGGTGCTGGCACGGGAATGCAGCCTGCCTGAGATCGCCGAGATCCGCCGCAAGACCGATCCCCAGCTGGAGATCGAGACCTTCGGCCACGGTGCCATGTGCGTCAGCTACTCCGGCCGGTGCCTGCTCAGCAACTACATGACCGGCCGGGACTCCAACCGGGGCGAATGCGCCCAGCCCTGCCGGTACCAGTACGCCCTGATGGAGGAGAAGCGGCCCGGGGAATACTTCCCCGTCTTCGAGGACGGGCAGGGCACCTACATCCTCAACTCCCGGGATATGTGCATGATCGACCATCTGGATGAGCTGATGGACGCGGGCGTGGACTGCATCAAGATCGAAGGCCGGGCCAAGTCTGCCTACTACGCCGCCATCGTCACCGGAGCCTACCGCCACGTGATCGACGATCTGTGTGCCGGACGGCCTGTGGATCCCGTCTGGCGGGACGAGGTGGAGCACGTCTCCCACCGGATCTACTCCACCGGCTTCTACTACGGCTATCCCGGCCAGTACACCCAGAATTCCCGGTACATCCGGGAATGGCAGATCTGCGCCATTGTCGAATCCTGCGACGAGAACGGCCTGGCCGTCTGCTCCCTGCGCAACAAGTTCAAGCGGGGAGACCAGCTGGAGCTGGTGGGCCCCAACACCCGGCCTTTCGCCTTCACAGCGGGAGATATGTGGGACGAGGAGGGCAGCAAGCTGACCGAGCCCAGAAAGCCCGAAATGAAATTCACCATGCAGTTGGAAAAGCCCGTTCCCGCAAAATCCATCATCAGACGATCTGTGGATCTGTCTGCAAAGTAAACGAACGCCCGCCGGAATTTCCGGCGGGCTTTTGCATACACTACCAGCGGGTGATGATATGAAACGCAACTGGAAAACATACCTCTTCTGGATCGCGCTGGCGGAGGGCGTGGGGGCGCTGGCGGGCTGGCTGACGAGAGACGGCAACGAATGGTACCGGCAGTATGTCCAGCAGCCGCCCCTGTCGCCGCCGGGGTGGGTGTTCCCGGTGGTCTGGGGCATCCTGTATGCCCTCATGGGCATCGGCGCGGCCCGGGTGAGCCTGACCGAACCCAGCCGGGAGCGGTCGTTGGGACTGAACCTGTTCATCGGGCAGCTGATCGTCAACTTCTTCTGGAGCCTGATCTTCTTCAACCTCCGCGCCTATGGCTTCGCGCTGCTCTGGCTGGGGATCCTGTGGGTGCTGATCGTGTGGATGATCGGAGCCTTCCGGCAGACGGATCGGCTGGCGGCATGGCTGCAGGTGCCGTATCTGCTGTGGGTGAGCTTTGCGGCCTATCTGAATTGGGGCGTGTGGGTTCTGAATTAGCGGAAACAGACCAACACGGTAGGACGGTGGATCGCCCGGGCAAACCAGAAGTGGCAAGCAAAAGCATCCACCGTCATTGCGAGCCGCAAAGCGGCGTGGCAATCTCCTGGTACTGCGTCGCAAATTCGTACATCGTACCAGGAGATCGCCGCGTCGCTTCGCTCCTCGCGATGACTGGAGGATCAATGTAATACTAACTTTTAATAAAATCGCCTTATTCTCGCCGGTCTAAATTGTGCCGGAATGCGTTCTCCTCCTAGGTGGGCGACAGCCCACCGTCGTCGTCGGCCTTTTCTGGCGCAATTTATCCTCGACGAGCCTTAAGGCCATTTTATCAAAAATTAGTATAAATCGGTGCTTCTGACCGCGCCCTGCAGCATTCATATTGGGCAATGAAAAAAGCTCCCGTGGAAACGGGAGCTTTTGCATTAGAGCTCTTCAGCCACTGCCAGCATCAGGATACCGACGATGACAACGGCGATGAAGGCGTAGGTCTTCCAGCTGAGCTTCTCCTTCAGGAAGATCCGGGAGAGCACCAGGGAGACAACGCACACGGAGGACAGGATGGGAGCCGCAACGGCATCCACGCCGCCCAGGGCGTAGACATAGGTGAACTGACCGGCAGTCTCAAAGACGGCAGCCAGGATCTTGTCCTTGTGCTGCTTCACGGGGCCGAACTTGACCTTCTTGCTCTTCATGAAGAGGAACAGGATCAGAGCGAACAGGGCAAAGGTCAGCTCATAGCTGGTGTTGGCCACGGCCTCGATGGTTTCCTCGGTGACATCGATCAGGGGCGTGGCAGAAATGTCCTCCACCAGGAAGAAGGCGTCGTCCAGGAAGGTGCCGAAGGCATCCAGCAGGGCGTACAGGAAGGGCATGATGAAGGCCACCACAGCCAGCGTCTTGCCGTACTTCTTCTTTCTGGGGGTCTCGCCCTTGTTCTCCAGGAAGCTGACGCCAACAACACCGACGGTGATGACGGCCACGGCGACCCAGGTCAGGACGGAGAACTCATCGCCCATGAAGATGGCGAACAGCAGAACGCAGATCACACCGGCGGTGTTCTCGATGGGGTCGGAGATGGACTCCTCCAAAAAGCGCATACCGAAATAGGAGAAGGCCATGGAGATGATGTAGAACAAGGAAACGGGGGCATAGACCAGCAGGTTCACGGGATTGTAGCCGATGTCCTGGGTCAGCAGGGTGAAGACGGCATGCAGACCCATGACCACGCCAACCCAGACGCAGATCTTCAGGTGGGAGTATTTCTCATCGGGTCGCGCGCCCTTCTTGTAGAACAGCTCGGCAGTACCCCAGAGCAGGGCGGTGGCGATGGAAAAGAATAACCAATTCATGTTTGTTACCTCTTTTTACTTAGATATTAGATAGTAGATATGAGATATTAGATAAAGCCGGAGGTATCTAATATCTGATATCTATAAATCTTATAACTGAACAAGTCCTGCGTTGACCATTTCCTGCAGGCTCATCAGGATACCGAGCTTTGCATGGTACCAGGTCAGGCCGCCCTGGAAATAGACGGCGTAGGGCGCGCGGATGGGGCCGTCGGCGGAGAGCTCCATGGTGCTGCCCTGGACGAAGGCGCCGGCGGCCATGATGACCTGGCTGTCGTAGCCGGGCATATCGCCGGGGATGGGGGTGGCGAAGGAGTCCACGGGGGCTGCGGCCTGGATGCCCTTGCAGAAGGCGACCATGCCCTTCTCGCTGCCCAGCTCCACGGCCTGGATGATGTCGTGGCGGCTCTCGGTGGCGTTGGGCACACACTTGAAGCCCAGGGGCTCATAGAGGTTGGCGGCGAAGATGGCACCCTTTTCCGCGCTGGCGGTGACGGTGGGGGACAGGAAGAAGCCCTGATACAGCTGACCCATCAGGCCGAAGTTGGCACCCACCTCCTGGCCGAGACCCGGAGCGGAGAGCCGGTAGGCACAGCGGTCGATGCATTTGCGGGTGCCTGCGATGTAGCCGCCGGAGGAGGCCAGGCCGCCGCCGGGGTTCTTGATGAGGGAGCCCACGATCATGTCCGCGCCCACATCGCTGGGCTCGATGGTCTCCACAAATTCGCCGTAGCAGTTGTCCACCATCACGATCACATCGGGCTTGATGTTCTTGCAGAAGGCGATCAGCTCGCCGATCTGGCTGACGGAGAAGGTGGGGCGGGTGGCGTAGCCCTTGGAGCGCTGGATGGTAATCATCTTGGTGCGCTCGTTGATGGCCTTGCGGATGCCCTCGTAGTCAAAGGTGCCGCCCTCCAGCAGATCCACCTGACGGTAAGAAACGCCGTACTCAGCCAGGGAGCAGGGGGAGGGGCGGATGCCGATGACCTCCTGCAGGGTGTCGTAGGGCAGGCCGCAGGGGGAGAGCAGCTCGTCGCCGGGGAGCAGGTTGGCGCTCAGGGCGATGGTCAGGGCGTGGGTGCCGCAGGTGATGTGGGGGCGCACCAGGGCGGCTTCGGTGTGGAACACATCGGCGTAGACCTGCTCCAGCTTGTCCCGGCCCTCGTCGTTGTAGCCGTAGCCGGTGGAGGCGGCAAAGCAGGTGGCAGACACCCGGTTCTTCCGGAAGGCGGCGAGAACCTTGGCCTGGTTATACTCGGCCACCTGGTCGATGGCATCGAAACGCTCCCGCAGGCGGGCAAGGGCGGCTTCGCCATAGGCGTAGACGGCGGGGGAGATGCCCATCTGGGTATACAGTTCAGTAAGTTCGTTCATGTTCAGTCCTCTTTCTCTACAGATTGGAAGATCTGCGCTGCGAGATCATTCAATGTTTCGGGCTTGGTCACAATGAGTCCCGTTTCGGGCTTGCCCAGGATCAGCAGGGTATCGCCGGGCTGGATGCCGAAGAATTCCCGGGCCTCCTTGGGGATCACGATCTGTCCCCGGTCGCCGACCTTGGCGGTGCCGAAGACGCGCTGCTGTCTGCGCTTGCCGAGGATGTGCTTGCCTCCGGGCATTCGATCACTCCTTCATACTTTTCAAACTTTTCACACCCGCATACAATAGCAAAAACCGCTCCGAATGTCAAGGAGGAGCGGGTGGATTTGGTAGAATCGGCGGTTTTTGCCGGGAATATGTGGGGCAATCATGCACTTTGACAAGATGGAAGCTCCCCGGATCTCTCCGGGGAGTCGGTTGGTGTCAGATCATGCTGTGCCGCAGGCGGATCTTGTAGCCGAGCAGCGGCTTGGGGTCGTAGGGGTCGTCGTTCAGGGCGTGGATGAACTCCCGGCAGGCGGCCCGGCCCAGCTCAGCGGCATCGAAATACAGGGCGCTGACAGGGGGGACGGCGGTCTTCATCTGGTCGGTGTCGGAGAAGGAAGCCACCTGGGCATCGCCGGGGATGGTCAGGCCGTTGTCCTTCAGGACGGTCATGGTGCGTACGCACACATCCTCGTCCATGCACAGGAACCGGCGGATCCCCTGGGCCAGCAGCTCCTCCACCACCTCGCGGCAACCTTCCAGATCGTTGATGCCCATGCGGATGGGGGTCTGTTCCATGCTCAGGCCCAGCTCCTGGCAGGCCTTGCGGAAGCCGGAAAGGCGGCTCTGGTTGACGATGTAGCTCAGGTCGTTGCCCAGCAGGGCGGTGCGGCCGGAGCGGCCGTTCAGGACGGCCTTGGAGAAGGCACAGCAGCCGCCGGTCTGGTCGTGATCCGCCTCCACGATGGCCTTGCCTGCATACTTGGCGGGCAGGGAGCCCAGGGTGGCGAAGGGAATGTCCCGGCGGATGAGCATCTCCACGACGGGATCCTCCTCCACGGTGCGGGTCAGGATGACACCGTCCACCTTCCGGTAGTCCAGGGTGCGGATCAGGGAGGAATGGTCGGTGTCTGCCTCCAGACAGAGCATCACGTTGTAGCCCATGAGGAAGCCCACATCGGCGATGGCACTCATGGTCTGCCGGATGAACGGGACGTCCAGCTTGATGAAGTCCCGGGGCAGCACCAGGGCCAGGTTGTAGGTGCGGCTCTCCGCCAGGCTCTTGGCGGAGGCGTTGGGCTTGTAATTGTGTTCTTCGATGTAGGCCTGCACCCGCTCCCGGGTGGCGGCGGAGATCCGGCCCTTGCCCGAGATGGCCCGGGAGACCGTGGTCTTGGACACGCCCAGCTCCCGGGCGATGTCGTCTATGGTAAGACTGGGTTTGATCGTCATATATTGTTATCCCTTCAGATGTTGACGTTTTGTGCAGAGAAAATTGGAAAACCTGTGCGCAAATGCGCAACGATATTGTAGCAGACGCACAAAAGCATGTCAATCGGTTGCGCAGACCAAAAACGGATTCAAGTTCACCAAAACCGACTTTTCTAAGCAAAAAATATTCGGAAACGTTTCCAAAACGGTGCAAAAAGTTTGGAATCGTTTCCAAAACGCGGCGGGGGATCACGGCATAAAGTTGCGCAACATGAAATAAAATGTCCGTCAGTGGAGGAATCCTCTTGCGCAAGCGGGGCGTTCATGATACAATCTCCCCAGAAAACAAAGGAGGCTTCACAATGAGCAGAGCAGACGAGATCTATCGCGCCACGTGCCTGGACATCCTGGAGAACGGCTTCTGGGACACCGATCTGGAGGTGCGCCCGAAGTGGGCCGACGGCACTCCCGCCCACACCGTCAAGAAATTCGGCGTGGTGAACCGCTATAATTTGAAGGAAGAATTCCCCATCATGACCCTGCGGCGCACCTACTGGAAGTCCGCCATCGACGAGATCCTGTGGATCTGGCAGAAGAAGTCCAACCGCATCGCGGAGCTGGGCAGCCATGTCTGGGACGAGTGGGCAGGCGAGGACGGCACCATCGGCAAGGCCTACGGCTACCAGCTGGGCGTCAAGCACAAATACCCCGAGGGCGAATTCGACCAGGTGGATCGGGTGCTCTATGACCTGAAGCACAACCCCGCCTCCCGCCGGATCCTGACCAGCATCTTCAACCACGCCGACCTGAACGAGATGAATCTGGCTCCCTGCGCCTATTCCATGACCTTCAATGTCACAGGCTCCACCCTGAACGCCATCCTCAACCAGCGCAGCCAGGATATGCTCACCGCCAACAACTGGAACGTTTGCCAGTATGCGGCATTGCTGCACATGATCGCCCAGGTCAGCGGCCTGGAGGCTGGCGAGCTGGTGCATGTCATCGCCGACTGCCACATCTACGACCGCCATGTTGACCTGGTCAAGCGGATGCTGGACAACCCCGCCTATGACGCTCCCCGTTTCGAAATCGATAAGTCCGTCACCGATTTCTACGCCTTCACCAAGGACAGCTTCAAAATGGTGGACTATCAGTGCAACAAGTTCGATTTCGAGATTCCCATCGCGATTTGAGGTAGAAATATGGATCTGATCGTAGCAGTATATGACGACTGGGGCATCGGCGCCGACGGTGACCAGCCTATCGCGCTCAGTGCTGACCGGAAGTTCTTCCGCCGCACCACCGCCGGCTCCGCGGTGATCGTGGGCCGCAGGACGGTGGGCTCCTTCCCGGGGCAGCAGCCCCTGCCCAAGCGCAGAAACATCCTCCTGTCCCGGCAGGACATCACCATCCCCGGCTTTGAGACGGCCCATTCCCCCGAGGAAGCAGCCGGGCTGTGTAAGGATGACGAGCGGGTCTTCGTCATCGGCGGCGGAAGCATCTACCGCCAGATGCTCCCGATGTGTGACCGGGCCTACATCACCAAGGTGCACGTGACCCCGGAGTCAGACACCTTCTTCCCCAACCTGGACGAGCTGCCCGAATGGAAGCTCACCGGGATCATCGAATCCGGCGAGGAGAACGGCATCGCCTACGAGGTGTGCCAGTACGAGAAATAAGGAAAGTGCGTACCGCCAAAACGGTACGCACTTTTTGTATCAGAACGAGAATACGACACCCGCCGCCGCCGCGATGGCGATGTAGGCGATGGGGTGGGTCTTCCACTTCTTCATGATGAACCAGAGCACCACCGCCAGGACGATGCCCTTCCAGTTGAAGACGGACAAAATGGTGTTCAGTCCCGCGAAGTTTTCCAAATGGAGCAGACTCTCCCGCACCACGCCGATGAGAGCCGCGGTAATCATGCCGATGGAGGCGGGGCGAAGAGCCTTGAAGATGGAGTCGACCAGGGGGGAGCCCTTGAACTTGTCCAGCACCCGGATCACCAGCAGGGTGACGATGATGCAGGGAGCTGCAAGGGAAAGACTTGCGATCACCGCACCGGGGATGCCGGCGGTGATGAAGCCCACGTAGGTGCTCATATTGACGCCGATAGGGCCGGGTGTGGATTCGGACACCGCCAGCAGATTCAGCACATCCTGGGCGGTGAACCAGCCGGTCTTCTCGCCCATCTCGTAGAGGAAGGGCAGGGTGGCCAGACCGCCGCCCACGGCGAAGAGACCGGTCTTGAAGAATTCCACGATCAGACGGAAAATGGTCATCATTTCTTCACCGCTCCTTTCAGGTACAGGATGTAGCCGACCACACCCGCGCCCAGGACGATGGCAACGGTGGGGGCTTCCGTAAAGGCGGCAAGGACGGTGCTGACGCCGAAGATGATCCAGGACAGCTTATTTTTGATGGCCTTCTTGCCCAGGGCCAGGACGGAGTTCAGGATCAGCACACAGACGCAGACCCGGATGCCCGCCAGGGCGTGGGCCACGTAGACATTGCTGGCGAAGCTCTCCAGAAATGCTGCAATGACCGTGATGATGGCGATGGAGGGGCTGATGAAGCCCAGGGATGCGGCGATGGCACCGGGGATGCCCAGGAGCTTATGGCCGATGAAGGTGGCGACGTTGACGGCGATGATGCCGGGGGTGCACTGGCCGATGGCGTAGTAGTCCATCAGCTCCTCCTCGGTGGCCCAGCCGTGCTCCTCCACGACCACCCGCTGGACGAGACTCAGCATGGCGTAGCCGCCGCCGAAGCACACCGCGCCCATCTCGGCGAAGGTGCGGTAGAGTTTCCAAAGATTCAAAATTGGTTGCTCCTTTCGTATTGCTTTTTTCATCAGGATATCGTATAATAACGAAAATATGTTCGATTAGGAACGGATCCTTTCTGCGCTATTATATTGCACAAACAGGAAATTGTCCATAGAAAAGAGGGAAGTTTGATGGAATCTTATTTATCTGAGCTGAACGCCGAGCAGCTTTCGGCGGCCACCGAGACGGAAGGCTACATCCGCGTCATCGCGGGCGCGGGCTCCGGAAAGACCAAGACATTGACCAGCCGGTATCTTTACTTGGTGGAGGAGCTGGGCATCTCCACGGCGAATATTTTGTGTGTGACCTTCACCAACAAGGCGGCCCTGGAGATGAAAAAGCGCATCCGCCGCCAGCTTCCCGACGGGGATCTGGGCACGATCACCACCTTCCACGGCTTCTGTGTCCGGCTTTTGAAGGAGGATTGCCACGTTGTCCAGTATCCCTCCACCTTCATCGTCCTGGACGAGGAGGACAAGGCCTCCATCCTGCGCACGGTCTTCGAGGATCTGGGCCTGACCAGCCGGGATCTGACCATCCAGGACGCCATCGACTACATCGGCTGGCGCAAGGGCGGACGGGGCTATGTCAAGACCCTGATCGATATGAATGTCCGCCATCTGGAGGAGCTGACTGCCAGCGCAAACACCCTCAAGGATAAGGTCATGTACCGCTATTTCTACGAGCAGCGCAAGTGCTACGGACTGGATTTCGACGATCTGGTCTACTTTGCCCTGTACATCCTGGAGCGGGACGAGCCCACCCGGCGGAAGTGGCAGGAACGGCTGGAGTACATCATGGTGGATGAGTTCCAGGATATCGACAAGGATCAGTATTCCCTGGCGGATATCCTGTCGGGCTACCATGGCAACCTCTTTGTGGTGGGCGACCCGGATCAGACCATCTATTCCTGGCGGGGCGCGGATGTGAAGTTCATCCTGGAATTCGAAAGCCGCCATCCGGGAGCCAAGACCATTTTCCTGAACACCAATTACCGCTCGGTGCCGGAAATTCTTGCAGCCAGCAACTCCCTGATCGCCAAGAACCGGGATCGCCTGGACAAGAATCTCACCGCCGTCCGTCCCGACGCGAAGAAGCCCCTGTACTTCCACGCGAAAAACAACCAGCTTGAGGCGGACTGGATCACCGCCCAGATGCGGGCCATGAACGAGGGCGGGCGGAGCTACTCCCAGATGGGTGTGCTGTACCGGGCCCACTATGTCAGCCGCGCGGTGGAGGAATCCCTGATAAAAAACAAGATCCCCTACGTGCTCTACTCCGGCGTGGAGTTCTACAAGCGCAAGGAGATCAAGGACATCATCTGCTACCTGCGGATGATCTACGCCGGGGATGATGTCAGCTTCCTGCGCACCGTCAACGAGCCGAGGCGGGGCGTGGGTCGGACGCGGCTGGCGGCACTGAAAAGCTATGCCGCCGAGTACCGGTGCAGTCTGTACGATGCCCTGAAGGAGAATCTGGAGACCGACCTCATCAAACGCTCCAAAGCCCTGGACTATGTGCGCATGATCGAAAAATACCGGGCCATTTTCGACCAGATGGAGCTGACCGACCTGCTGGCAGCGGTGCTCAGCGAGAGCGGCTATGAGCAGATGCTCCGCAGCTCCGGCGAGGAGGATCGTCTGGACAATCTGGCGGAGCTGAAGCAGGCCATCTTCGACTTTGAGCGCAAGGCCGGGGAGGAGGTCACCCTGGGCAATTACTTAGATCACGCGGCCCTCTTCACCAACATGGATCAGACCGACCGGGCCAGCGCGGTGAAGCTGATGACCATCCACGCCGCCAAGGGCATGGAGTTCCCGGTGGTGTTCCTCTGCGGCCTTTCTGAGGGCATCTTCCCCGGCAAGCGGGCGGACACCCGGGAAAAACTGGAGGAGGAGCGAAGACTGGCCTACGTGGCCTTCACAAGAGCCAAAGACCGCCTTTTCCTCAGCGACGCGGCGGGCAATAACTATGACGGCACCGCCCGCTGCCCCAGCCGGTTCCTCTTCAACGCGGAAAAGGAGAACCTCGACTACGTGGTGGAGCTGGATCCCGCCCTCGTCGACGAGGCCACAAGGCAGATCAGCCGCACCGAGTCCATGGAAAAACGGGCAGAAAAAAAGCCCGAGTGCGTGGGCAGGCGGGTACGGCACAGCGTCTTCGGCTCCGGCACGGTCATCGGCGTCCCCCGGGATCGGGAGGGCTACATCATCCAGTTCGACACCATCCCCACGCCGAGAACCCTGGGGATCAACGGAAAGCTGGAATTCATCTGAATCAAAAAAGGGACTGAAAAGAAACGCATAGGTATCCAATCAACATACAGCAGCAGTGACACACGATCAAGTGGGACACTGCTGCTGTTTTCTATGTTGGATCAATCGGATCAGGTGACCACATCCATGTCATCGCGAGCCCGTAAGGGCGCGGCGATCTCCTGGTACGATGTGCAGATTTGCAACGCAGTACCAAGAGATTGCCGCGTCGCCTGTCGGCTCCTCGCAATGACAGCGGTAGACGGCAGATGGTTCTTCTGATTGACTCATGTATAACCCGAATCTTTATTCAGGTTTCTTTACAGCCCCTTTTTTATCACCAATAGGGAGCCAGCAGGATCATGATCCCGCAGATAAGGGTAAACACACCGACCATGGTGAACTGCCCGGCGGGGTATTTCTCCAGATAGCCGAACCGTGGGAAGCCCTTCAGATACACCACCGTCACCCGGCGCATGAGCGAGCTGCGGGCGAAGAAACCGGATCGCTTGAGCTTGTAGACTCTGCCGTTCACCTCGTAGAGATAGGTGGAGGTCGTGGCGGGATATTTCTTTTCGCTGTATCGATAGCGGCGGCGCATGACGCGCTTGGACTCGTCCAGCTTTCCCACGGCGGTGCCCAGATGCGCCGGGTTCCGGCTCCACAGGGCCAGGAGCAGACAGACACCGCTAATGGTGAAATAAATGCCTGCCATGACATAGATCGGTTCCATGATACCCCTCCTTTTCTTCAGAATACCATAGAATCAACTGCCGGTCAAGTTCTGTCGGGACGCGCGATTGCGTTTCTTCCCCCTGCGTGATATGATCGTGTCACAGGTACCTGATATCGATTTTGGAGGAATCAATATGGATTTGGGAAAGAAGATCTATGCGCTGCGCCGGGAAAAGGGCATCACCCAGGAGGAGCTGGCCGCCGAGCTGGGGGTCACCGCTGCGGCGGTCAGCAAGTGGGAGAAGGGAGCCACGCTGCCTGATGTGCTGATGGTCTGCGCCATCGCGGACTTTTTCGGCGTTACCACTGACGAATTGCTGGGACGTGTCCGGGAGCTGAAGCGATTGGTGGTGATCGCCGCAGACGCGGACAGGAAGCAGATCGAAAAATGTCTGCGCAAGCATGGCTTTTGTGCAGCGGCCTGGGCCGCGGATTTTGAAACGGCCCAAGCCCGCATGGGGGAGTGCGGCGCATTGTGTATCCTGCGGGTCAGCTCTGCTTTCATGACGGAGCAGGAGAAACAGCAGGCCGAAAAATGCAGCTATGGCGACTGCGTCTACGACGAGCCGGAGGATCTGCCGGGGAATCTGGATACCATTCTGTCCATGATGGAGAAGCATTTCTGAATGAAAGACCGCGCCGGGAGACCGGCGCGGTCAGCGTGTCGAAGAACCCTTGCCTCCCCCATTCATGGGGGAGGTGGCCCGGTGGATTCGGGCAAAGCCCGGAGCCGCCGGGTCGGAGGGGGTCTGCCCGTTTTTCACAGAAAAACGGGCTTTTCCGAATATTTGCGTTGCAAATATTCGGACTCCCCCCGCCCTTCGGGCACCCCCCTCATAAATGCGGGGGGCAAGGAAATTGCCTTTCTCGACAGTCTGACCGCGCCGGGAGACCGGCGCGGTTTTTGTCAGGGCTTGAGAATTTCTGCGATTGTGGCGATCTGCTCGTCGGTCAGGGGCCAGGATGCGGTCAGGCTGACGATCCGGTCGTCCCAGCAGATGTGCCAGCGATCCCGCAGGTCGTTTTGTGCGTGGCGGGCGTATTCGGCACCGAAGGCCTCCGCGTGGACGGCGACCTCGCCGCCGGTCAGGTAGCTGATGGACTGGAGGAACTGCTGTTCCTGCTCCGCCTGGATCATGTTGTAGAACAGGGGGCATTTGACATCCACGATGGTGTAGCTGATCCGCTCCTCCCCGGCCTCATCCCAATAGCGGCCGTAGGAGGACAGGGGAGAGGAATCCTCCTCCAGGATGGTGCGCTCGGTGGATTCGAAATCGCCCAGGTCGGAGAGCATCAGGGGCAGGGTGTCGGGATGTTCGGGTTCCCGTTCCATGACGATCTGATCCATGCCCATGGCGAAGAGGGTCAGCAGGAAGCCCATGGCGATGGCGGTCACCGCCGTGGGGACGACGATGTTGACCCACCTGGGGGCGTTCATGGCCTTGCAGGCGTTGATGGCTCCGTAGACACAGCCGATGGTGATGGCACTGATGCCCAGGATGGCGCAGGCGAAGTTCATGCCCGCCATGGCAAACAGGCTCCACAGATAGACGATCAGCCCCGCCCAGAGCACCCAGCGGAACCGGCGGTAGAACCGGTTGGCGGGGATGGGCTCGCCGTCCTCCACAGCCCGCCGAGCCCGGCGCAGCCAGAGCAGACTGTCGGTCATGAGGATCAGATACAACAGGCTGACCATGGGCAGCATGGTCAGGGTACAGACCGTCAGCCCGGAGGACAGCGTCCGGGAGGGCCAGCGCAGGAGATTGCTGGCATGCATGGCGAACTGGAACAGGAACAGGAACACCATCAGGGCGTACTGGGGGAAGAAATGCTTGCGCATGGTCTTGCTGATGTTTTTCAGCCGCTCGGCTTCGTCGGTCTCCAGAGGGGTGGCGTTGGGGTCTTCATTCCGGAAGACCTGGAGCTGGGCGGCGGTGGCCACCCGAACCCAGCCAGCCTGGGCGCAGAGGTCGGCCAGATCCTCCTCGGCTTCCGTGGGCCGGGAGTTGAAGGCCGAGGCGGCGGGGGAGTAGGTGACCTCGTAGCGGACATTTTTTGGCTCTCCCCGGCGGAATTTCCACAGAATGCCGCCCGCCTTCTCCAGATGCCACCCCTTCGCGGCCTGGTTCGTCAGAAAACGCTCGATGTAGGGATAGTCATAGAGATATGCGTCAATAAGACGGTATGTTACATCCTTCATTTCGGTTCCTCCTTTCAGGGAGCCAGCTTTTCTGCGGCAACGGCGATCTGGGCTTCGGTCAGCTCCCAGCTGGCGTGGAGCTCCACGACGCGGCTGTCGTAGAAGATCAGCCAGCTGTTTTCTGTCCTGCGGGCGTCATCTGCATTCCACAAGGCCGGGTCGGTTGATTCAATCGTCGAATCCATGCGTTTGGCCATGGCCTGGAAATCCTCGGCAAACCAGTCCCGGCAGTTGTCCTCCAGGATGGGCAGATGCAGATCGAAGACGGTGCAGCGCAGGCTGAAGTCGCTGTTGTTGTCCGGCTGCCAGTAGTCCCGATAGCTGGCCAGCGGCCCGGCGGTGGTGTTCATCTCAAAGAAGGCAAGCTTCATGTCCGAGGTGTCCACCAGATCCTGAGCCGCCAGGGGCACGGGCTCGACTTCCAGGGTCTTGGCGGCCCGGAAGCCCCGGTTCGCGGCGAACATCAGGAGAAAGACCACCACCAGTGACACCCGGAACAGCCGCTCAGCCAGGACTTCGTCCTCCATCCGGTGCTCCAGATACCAGCGCAGGCCGTGGAATGCCAGCACGATGGCGGCGTAGACGAGGATCAGCGGCAGATGGCCCTCCGTCAGCATCGCAAGCAGGAGCACCACGCAGATGCCAAGGCTGAGCCGGGAGAACTGCCGCCAGTGGGTAACGGCGGGGCAGGGAAGTCCGGTCTCCACCGCCAGCCGGGCTTTATTCAGCCAGCGGCGGTAGAGGATCAGCGGAACCGCCCGATCCACGATCAGCCACAGGGAGAACACCGGCGTAAAGGGCAGCGAGGGCAGCGCCAGCGTGCGGGGCAGATGATCGCCGAAGGCCCAGACCAGGATCCCAAGGATCAGCACCGACCAGAGCAGGAAGGGCAGCGACTGAATCAGCAGGGACTTCGTCAGGGCCCGCTCCAGGGTGTCCAGCCGGGTCAGCTCGTCGGTCTCAAGATCGGTGGCGTTGGGGTCGGGGTTGCGGTAGATGTGGAACCGGGAAAGGGCGGCGATCTTGCGCCAGCCCGCGTCGAAGCAGATGTCCTCCAGATCCCGCTCCGGCTCCGTGGGGGTGACGCGCCAGTCCCGGCGGCTGGGGGCGTAGGCCACGGCGTAGCGGACTGTTTGGGGGAGATTTTCCTCGTATTCCCACCGGCCCAGCCAGTCGGTGCCCCGGAATTGCCAGCCCCTGGCCTCCATGGCCTCCAGATGCTCCGCCATCCCGGCGGCATCCCAGGGGGCAAAGTGGGGGAATTCACGCTTGAGCTTCATTTCCATCCTCCTCTCCGAAGAAGCGGCGGTAATCGTCGACCTGATGGCAAATGCGCCGGTATTCATCCTCCAGGGCGGCGCGGCCCTGATTCGTGAGGATGTAGCTGCGGCGGCGGCCTTCGACCCGGGTCTGGCGGATGAATCCGGCGGCGGCGAACTGCTCCAGCAGATTGTACAGGGTGCCGGGGCCCACCTTCACCCGGCCACGGGTGAGCTGATCCACCTTTGTCATGATGTCCATACCACAGCATTCGTCCCTGAGACTGAGCAGGATGTAGAACATCTGCTCCGTCAGAGCCTGGAATTTCTCTCTCGGCATTGGGCCACCTCCTTTTATCGATGTTCGATATTGTTGATTTCATTATAATATCGAACATCGATAATGTCAAGGGGCGCAGGGGATTCTTAAGATATTAATGTCTGTACAATGAAAAAACGGCACAGCCGTTTGGCTGTGCCGTTGGGGGATCGGATTTAGATATGAGCCACGTCCTCGTAACGAACCTCGGTCATGGGGTTGGGCTCGCCCCGGAAGAACCGCTGCAGGTTGTCGATGGTGGTCTCGGCGATGTTGCTCAGAGCCTCCTCGGTCAGGAAGGCCTGATGGCTGGTGACCAGCACGTTGGGCATGGCGATCAGACGCACCAGCTTGTCGTCCCGGACGATGTGGCCGGAGAAGTCCTCGTAGAAGAAGTCGCCCTCCTCCTCGTAGACGTCCAGGCAGGCGGCGCCCACGCGCTTCTCCTTCAGGCCCTGGATCAGATCGTAGGTGTTGATGAGACCGCCGCGGGAGGTGTTGATGATGGTGACGGTGGGCTTCATCTTGGCGATGGACTCTGCGTTGACCAGATGGTGGGTCTCCTCGGTCAGGGGGCAGTGGAGGGAGATGATGTCGGACTTGGCAAACAGCTCATCCAGCTCCACGTAGTCCAGGCCCGCGTTGGGGTTGGGGAACTTGTCGTAGGCCAGGATCTTCATGCCGAAGCCCCGGCAGATGTCACCGAAGATGCGGCCGATCTTGCCGGTACCCACCAGACCCACGGTCTTGCCGTGCAGATCCATACCGGCGAAGCCGTTGAGGGAGAAGTCGAAGTTGCGGGTACGCAGGTAGGCCTTGTGGGTGCGGCGGTTGATGGTCAGCAGCAGGGCCATGGCATGCTCGGCGACGGCGTAGGGGGAGTAGGCGGGGACGCGGAAGACGCTGAGCTTGCCGGCGGCGGCCTTGATGTCCACATTGTTGAAGCCGGCGCAGCGCAGGGCGATGGCCTTGACGCCCAGCTCATGGAGCCGGTTGACGACCTCCTCGTTGACGTTGTCATTGACGAAGACACACACGGCGTCGTAGCCGGCGGCCAGGGAAACGGTATCGGCGTTGAGCTTGGTCTCGAAGAACTTCAGTTCCAGATCGGTGTTGGCGGAGAACTGCTCAAAACCGGGGATATCATAGGGCTTGGTATCAAAAAATGCGATTTTCATGTGCATTGCTCCTTTCAGTATTACGGTATTATTATATCGATTCAGTGCCGCCCGAATCAATTGACAATCTTACCAAATATTACCGCATCCATATGACAGAACCGTGCAAAACGGATATACTTCATTTTATCCGGAAGCGCAACCGGTTATGCATGGCAGAAATCAACAAAAGAGCCCGGAATTCTCATTCCGGGCCCCAGACTGTCGAGAAAGGCAATTTCCTTGCCCCCCGCATTTATGAGGGGGGTGCCCGAAGGGCGGGGGGAGTCCGAATATTTGCAATGCAAATATTCGGAAAAGCCCGTTTTTCTGTGAAAAACGGGCAGACCCCCTCCGACCCTGCGGCTCCGGGCTTTGCCCGAATCCACCGGGCCACCTGAAGGTGAATTGCCCCGCAGGGGCAAGAGAGGCCACCCTGGGGTGCCCCCATGAATGGGGGAGGCAAGGGGTCTTCGACACGCTGAGGCCCGGAATTTTCATTCCGGGCCCATTGGCTTATTTGATGGTGAAGGGCAGCTCGGCGAGCTTGCCATTTGCGATGTAGATGGTCAGGGTATAATCACCGGCCGCGGCGGGCAGATTGCTGACCGTTTCGGTGCAGTAGCCGTTGTCCCACATATCGTCCCAAACCCGGGTGCGGGAGGAGGTGCTGACCAGCTTGCCCTCGGCATCGTGGATGACGAAGATGGATTCGAACTCCGACTTGTCATAGCTGTAGGGCTTTGTGACGGTGTACAGCAGGGCCAGGCTGCCGCCTGCTTTGAAGGAATCCTTTTCCCTGGCGCGCAGGAGGCTGGAGTAGCCCCAATTGTTCTTGGAGGGAACCTCGAACATCTCCACGATGATGGAATCGCTGCTCAGCTTGTTGGCACTGAAGGTACCGGCTGCGGGGATCTCCACAGAGGTGGCCGCAGCCATCAGGCTGGAGCCCTCGGGGGGCTGGATGGTGAAGCTGTAGCTGCTGCCGGGTGCGGCGGCGGGCAGGGTGGCCTTGTTCTCCTCGGCGGTGAGGATCTGCTCGGCGCCGCCGTCGGCGCTCCAGGCGATCTTCCAGCCGCCCTCGGGGATGGGGCCGCCGTAGTTCCAGCTGAGCTCGATGGTGCTGCCGTTCACAGCGGCGGCGAAGCCGGAGATGTTGTTGGAATCGGCGGTGATCTCCGCGCGGATGCCCAGGGTCTGGGTGGCGGCGGTGACCTCCACGGTGTACTTGCCGCCCTCGGTGATGTCTGCGAAGGAAGCGGTATTGCCGGTGACCTCCTGAAGCTGATCGTAGCCCGCATCGTCATAGCAGCGGACGATCCAGCGGTCAACGCCCTCGGGAGCCTTCCAGGAAAGTGTGATGACGCTGTCAGCGTATCCGGACAGAGCCAGATCGCTGGCCTGCACCAGCTCGCTGGCGGTGTGGGTGATGACGTTCTCGCCCACCAGCAGCACATCCTCGGGTGCGGTCAGGGTCATGGTGTAGGTAGTGCCAACGGTCAGCTCGGTGAGGGTGACGGTGTGTCCGGTGAAGGTGACGGACTGGGGCTCAGCGCCCTCGGCGGTATAAGTCAGCGTCCACTCGTCGCTGTCGCTGCCCTCGACGCCGAAGCTGACGATGGCGGAGCCGGGCTCCTGGCCGGTGACGGCGGCCAGATGCATGAGCTGGGTCTCAGCGGGGGTGGAGTAGGTGACGGAGGTGGTGCCCAGCAGCTTGTGGAAGCCCTGGGGCTCCAGGGTGATGATGTACTGGGAGCCGGGAACCAGATCGGTGAAGGTCACGACGCCATTCTCCAGGGCACCGTTGACGGCGTTGCCGTAGGTGTCCTTGCAGATGACGGTGAGCTGGCTCTGATCCATGGCGGTATCGACGGTGACGGTGACTTCCCGGGCGGAGCCCTCGTAGGTCATGGCGTCGATGGTCTGCAGATAGATGTTCTGATAATAGTACCAGCCGCCGAAGGCCAGACCGGCTACCACAGCCAGGGCGGCCACTGCGCCCAGCAGCTTCTTCCAGAGACCGGACTTGGGCTTCTCTTCCGGGATGGGGGCGGGAGCGGGAGTCTCTTCCTCTTCCGCAGCCTCCTCGGGCTCGTCGTCGACAGACAGATCGAGCTCGGGTTCCTCGGGCTTCTCCTCCTCGGGAAGCTCGATGGGGATGGGCTCGGGGATGGGCACGTCGATGGGCTCCGGGGCCACCACGGGGGTGGGGGCCTCGTGCTCGATGAGGGCATTGGCGAAGCTCAGGATATCGGCAGTCTCGTCGGAGATGTCCTCCTCGGTCAGCTCCTCGGCTTCGGACAGGTACTCCTCCTCGTCGCCCAGAAGGTCGCGTAGGGTGGGCTCGTCCTCCTCGGGTTCGGATTCGGTGCCGTCCTCCTCCTCTGCCAGGAAGGCGTCCATCAGGTCGATCCAGTCGGCGGCGATGGACTCGGCGTTGTCCTCGGCGGCAGCGGGCTCCTCGGCGGGAGCTTCCTCATTGGCGGCAGCTTCCTCCACGGCGGACTCCTCCGCAGGCTCCACAAGTCCTTCGAAGGGATTCTCCTCCGCAGCGGGCTCCGTAACAGCTTCCTCAGCGGGAGCTTCCTCCACAGCGGGCTCGTCTGCGGGCTCCTCGATGGGAGTTTCCTCCGTAACGGGCTCTTCGACAGGCTCCACGGCGGGAGTTTCCTCCACAACGGACTCTTCGGCACACTCCTCAGCAGACACTTCGACGGGGACATCTTCCACGACGGGCTCGGTCACGGGATCCTCGACGGGGAGCTCCTCCAAAACGGACTCCTCAGCGGCTGCTTCGGCAGGGATCTCTTCCGCGGCTTCCACGGTGACAGCTTCCTCGGCAGCAGGCTCCTCGGCGGGAGTCTCCTCCTCTACGGGCTCAGGCTCGGGCTGGGCGGGGGGAACGATGGGGATGTCGTCGGCACCGTTACGCTGCATGTAGCTGATGAGGGCGTGACCCATCTCAGCGGGGGTCTGCCAGCGGTCGGCAGGCTCCAGGGCGCAGGCCTTGGTGATGATCCCGGCCATCTCCTCGTCCGCGCAGGCGGGGGGCGTCATGGGCTCGCCGTCTGCCAGCTGCTCCAGCCAGGCCTTGCGCTCCTCGGCGGTGCCGAAGGGCAGCTTGCCCTGGTTGTAGACCTGGTACAGGATCAGGCCCAGGGCGTAGGTGTCCATGGTGGCGTTCAGGCTGGAGTAGGCATCGGGCACCTCGGGTGCGGTGTAGACGCTGCGGTAGCGGTCGGGCAGGGACGTATACTTGAGCATGTCCATGGGCACGAAGCCCAGATCGCCGATGCGGTACTCCTGGTCGTTGAACAGGTAGATGTTCTCCGGCTTCAGATCCACATACAGCCATCCGGCCTCCCGGCAGACAGCCAGGGCTGCGCACATATCGATGCCCAGATTCACCGCACCCAGATGGGTCATGGTGTTTTTGCGCAGGAACCGCTCCAGGGTCATGCGGTAGCGGCTGACCAGATGCACCTCGTAGCCGACACCCGCTTCCATGGGCTCGATCTGATGATCGGAATAAGGGACAAAACCTCTCTGACCCGCCAGGGCATCCAGAGTCTGGACTTCTCTGCGGACTCCCTGGGCCAGCTCCTCGTAATAAGCCCGCACAGCATCGGCGTTTTTGTAGACGCCGGTCAGCAGCAGGGCTTCGACCTGAACCTGGGAGGCGGGGAGGGAGATCTTTTTCACGATATATCGTTTTTCAGAATCATCCCGCATAGCCGGATAGCATTCGACACCGCTGTGGTCAGAGATGGCCTGGCCCAGGGAGAAGCCGTCCAGCATCGGGGATACGTATCGGGGTTCTGACAAAACGATCACCTCCTTGATAGTGATACTACTATATCATAAAATAAAATGAACGAAATTGCAACAGGATTGTTTCCATTTAGCGGTTGTAATTGTAAACAATCTTTGGTATTATGGTTTTGAACTGTGACACGGACATCTGTCCGTGTCGAAACGGAGGAATTTCATGAATCGGATCATCTGTGATATCTGCGGCTCGGAGTATCCCGAGAACGCAGACCGCTGCCCCATTTGCAGCTACGCCCGCCAGGGCAGCGAGAAGCTCGCGGCGGCGTCCGTGGCGGAGGCGGCCCAGACCAAGGTCAAGGGCGGCCGCTTCTCTGCGAAGAACGTCAAAAAACGCCGGAAGGCCCAGCGCAAGGCCGCAGCTGCGGCAGCCGAGCCGGAGGAGCGTCAGGGCAACCCCAACAAGCCCCTGTGGATTGTCATCATCATCCTGCTCATCGCCATTTTGCTGGTGTCGCTGTACATCGGCGTCCGGTTCTTCCGGGGCCGGGACGCCCTTCAGGTCATCCAGACCACCGCGCCCACCACGCTGCCCACCGAGACGACGGAAGTGCCCACCGTGCCCTGCGCGGCCATCAGCCTGGAGACTGCCGTCATCGCGCTGGACGATATTGGTCAGGAGCACCAGATCCAGCTGACCCTGATGCCCGAGGGCACCACCGATGCTGTCTCCTACGTGTCCTCCGATCCTGCGGTGGCCACCGTCACGGAGACGGGCCTGCTGACTGCCGTGGGCTCCGGTCAGACGACGGTCACCATCACCTGCGGCGCAGTCACCCGGGAGTGCACCGTGGTCTGCTGGTTCACCCCGGAGACCACAGCTCCCCCCGAGACCACTGCACCCCCCGAGCCCACCAAGGCCCCCGAACCTACCAAGGCTCCCGAGCCTCCCAAGGCCACGGAAGCCACCAAGGCCACGGAGCCCGCGACGCTGAAGCTGGATCTGACCGACGTCTCCTGCTTCACCCAGAATGAGGTCTTCACCCTGTCCGTCAAGCTGGGCAGCACCTCCGTCAGCCGCTCCAAGGTCACCTGGACGTCCAGCGATCCGGGTGTGGCGACGGTGGAGAACGGAAAGGTCACCGCCGTGGGCAAGGGCACTGCCACCATCACCGCCGAGTATGAGGGCAAAAAGGCCACCTGCGTCGTCCGCTGCCGCTTCGACGACACATCCTGGCAGGCTTCCGCTGCCGATGTCACTCTGGCCGTGGGCGAGAGCTTCCGGCTCGCCGTCACCAACAACTCCGGCGAGACCGCCGATGCCATCTGGACGATGAGCATCGACGGTGTGGTCTCCATCGACGGCAAGACCGTCACCGGCCGCGCCCCCGGCACGGTCACCCTGACCGCCACCGTGGACGGTGTCACCGTCACCTGCATCGTCAGAGTCAAGTAAAATGGAAACCGCCGCTTCAGCCGAAGCGGCGGTTCAGACTATCGAAAAACCTCAAAATTTGGATGTCATCGCGAACCAGTCCTCAGACTGGTGTGGCGATCTCCTAAAAAGAGCGAAAAATGCAAGATTATCAACTGAAAATGTTCGAAAATCTGGGAGATTGCCACGCCAGTGTGCGCACTGGCTCGCAATGACACGTTTTTCGACGCGCTGCCGCCGCTTCAGCCGAAGCGGCGGTTCAGACTATAGAAAAACCTCAAAATTTGGATGTCATCGCGAACCAGTCCTCAGACTGGTGTGGCGATCTCCTAAAAAGAGCGAAAAATGCAAGATTATCAACTGAAAATGTTCGAAAATATGGGAGATTGCCACGCCAGTGTGTGCACTGGCTCGCAATGACACGTTTTTCGACGCGCTGCCGCCGCTTCGGTTGAAGCGGCGGTTTTGTTATAGGGGCACGACCTCGCAGACAGTCAAGCTGTCCTCCTCCACGGTGAACCGGATATCAAAGCCCGCGAAGGGCAGACCGTAGACTCTGCCGGGCTTGCGCTGGTAGCTGGGCCGGGGGTCGTGGCTGAGGACGCCCACGGCGGCGGTGCGCTTGTTCTCGGGCAGGAGGGCCAGCAGCTTTTCGGGAAAATCCACCTCCAGCAGAAATTCTCCGGCGGTGTCGGTAAATCCGCCCAGGGCCTCCGGATGGGCGTCGGCGTAGGGGATGTAGGGCTTGATGTCGAAGATGGGGGTGCCGTCCATAAGATCCGCGCCGGAGACATGGATCACGGTGCCGAGATCCTTTGTCTGCTCGATACCCTCCAGCTTTACGCAGCTCAGCCCCAAATTGTTGGGTCGGAAGGGGGAGCGGGTGGCGAAGACGCCCATACGGGCATTGCCGCCCAGCCGGGGCGGGCGTACCGTGGGCGACCAGCCGGAGCGGACGGCCTCGGAAAACTGCCAGATGATCCAAAGATGGGAAAAGCCCTCCAGCCCCCGCAGGGCGTCGGCATTGCGGTATTCCGGCTCAAAAACGATGGTCGAGCGCAGCTCCTCCACCAGATGGGGCTGCCGGGGGATGCCGAACTTGGTGGGGAAATCACTGCGCATTTTTGCGATGATGTCGATCTGGATGCTCATATGTAACACGTCCTGTCTGAGATTGGAGAGTGAAGATTGGAGAGTGGAGATGTAGTAATTCTACAATCATTCCTGCGAAAAAGCAATCTCCAATCTCCACTCTCAACTCTTCACTCTCAATTCTCGCCTGTGACTGCGTTCCTGCGGAACAAAAACGTTGCGCACCACACGCCCGCGACGGCGACCAGGGCGTAGACCAGGCGGCTGAGCAGAGCCGTCTGCCCGCCGAAGAGCCAGGCCACCAGGTCGAACCGGAACAGAGCCACCAGTCCCCAGTTCAGGGAACCGACGATGGAGAGGATCAGCGCGATCATGTCCATGGAATGTTACCTCCTTTTTCGTGGTGATGGCAGTATTCCCGGGTGCCGTGAAATTATCCATGTTGCTTTTTTTGACCGAAAGCAGTATAATGGGGAAAATTGCTGAGAAAGGAATTTTTGCTATGACTACTTTGTTTGAACCGGCCTATGCCAAGGTGAATCTGACTCTGGATGTGCTGGGCAAGCGGGAGGACGGCTACCATGACCTGAAGACCGTCATGCAGACCATCTCCCTGCGGGACGATATCGAGATCGACGTGGGCACCGGCAAGCCCTGGGTTCTGACCTGCGACAAGGAGGGCGTGCCCTGCGACGAGACCAATCTTGCATGGAAGGCCGCGAAGCTCTTCTCCGATGTGACCGGCATCGACCTGGGCGGCATCGAGATCCGCATCACCAAGCGCATCCCCAGCCAGGCTGGTCTCGGCGGCGGCAGCGCGGATGCGGCTGCGGTGCTCCGGGCCCTGAATGAGCATTTCGGTGCCCCCCTGTCCATCGGCGCTCTGGCAGAGGTGGGCGGCCAGATCGGCAGCGACATCCCCTTCTGCGTCATCGGCGGCACCTGCATGTGCGAGGGCCGGGGCGAGCGGCTGCGCAAGCTCCCCAACATGCCCGAGTGCATCTTCGTGGTCTGCAAGCCCGAGTTTGGTGTCTCCACCCCCGAGCTGTATAAGAAGATCGACTCCGTCGCCATCCCCAAGCGGCCCGACAACAACGCCATGGAGGTCGCCCTGCTGGCCGGTGACCTGGGTAAGGTGGCCGAGAATGTCTTCAATGTCTTCGATCCCCTGGTCACCGAGGAGCATCTGGAGCTGAACTACATCAAGTCCATCATGAACTCCTACGGCGCACTGGCCTACCAGATGACCGGCTCCGGCAGTGCGGTTTTTGCCATCATGCCCGATTTCGAGTTTGCCGCCGTGGTGTGCAACATGCTCAGAGAGAATTACCCCTCCATTTTCATCGCAATGCCTGTATAAATTCCCCAGACACCGTCCATACTTTCAGAAATGACAGTATGGACGGTGATTTTTTATGAAACGGCAGATAAAGCGCATCGCACTTGTGGCCTTTGCGGTGGTGTGTATCTGGACATGGGGGATCGTGACGGATTCGAACCGATTGCATGACGAATTGCTGCGGCTCCACGTGGTGGGAGCCAGCGACTCGCAGGAGGATCAGGATGTGAAGCTCCTTGTCCGGGACGCGGTGCTGGCATCCCTGGAGGAGGGGCTGGAGGATCTGACCGATGTGGACGCGGCGGTGGACTACGTTTCCCGGATGCTTCCGAAGGTGGAGGCTGCGGCCAACAGCGCATTGAAGGCTGCGGGCTTCTCCGATACCGCCACGGTGACCCTGGAGGAGGAAGCCTTCCCAACGAGGGAGTACGACACCTTCTCCCTGCCCGCCGGAGTCTATAAGGCTCTGCGGGTGGTCATCGGGGAAGGGGAGGGGCGGAACTGGTGGTGCGTGGTCTTCCCTCAGCTGTGCATGGGCACGGAAGCGGACTTCGTGGAGACCGCCAGCGTGGCGGGCCTGTCCGAGGAGCTGACGGAAACGCTGGAGGGGGAGTACGAGCTTCGCTTCTGGCTGCTGGAAAAGCTTGGCGAGGTGAAGAACTACTTTTTTCAGTCTTCCGAATGACCGCAAACTATGATATAATACAAATTCAAATAAAGAAAAAGGGGTGAGATGTATGCTTCGCCTGATCCTGTCCACCGACTGGATCGCGGGCCGGGAGGCAATTTTGAATGACGTTGCCGAGAAAGTCCGTGCCCGCCGCGCCAATCAGATCTTAATGGTTCCGGAGCTCATCAGCCATGACACCGAGCGGCGGCTCTGCGCTGCCGCCGGTGATACCGCCAGCCGATATGCGGAAGTCCTGTCCTTCCCCCGGCTGCTGCGCCGGGTCTCGGAGCAGACCCAGTATATGCCCGAGGAATGCCTGGACAACGGCGGACGGCTGACCGCCATGGCCGCCGCCACCCGGCAGCTGTCCAGCAAGCTCAAATCCTACGCCTCCGTGGAGACCCGGCCGGAGTTCCTGTCGGGTCTGCTGGATGCGGTGGACGAATTCAAGCGCTGCTGCATCAGCCCTGCGGATCTGCGCATGGCATCGGAGCAGACCACCGGCTCCCTGGCCCAGAAGCTGGAGGAGCTGGCGTTGATCCTGGAGAGCTACGACAGCGTCTGCGCCCAGAGCCAGGCCGACCCCAGAGACCAGATGAACTGGCTGCTGGAGCAGCTGGAGCGCTGCGATTTTGCAGAAAAACACGAATTTTACATAGACGGCTTCCCGGATCTGACCCGCCAGCACATGGCGATCCTCTGCCACCTGATCCGGGTGGCTCCCATGGTCACGGTGAGCCTGACCGCTGACTGTATCGATTCGAAGCACCCGGCCTTCGAAAAGGCGGGCCAGACCGCCAAGGAGCTGGTTTTGGCCTGCAAAGAGATGGATGTGAAGCTGGTGATCGTCACCGTGCCCCAGCGGCCCGATGCCCTGCGCTATGTCCGCCACCGGCTCTTCCAGGGCAATATCCAGCCCCAGCCGGGACTGGAGAAGCACCTGTTCCTGGGCCGCAGCGACAGCATTTTTGATGAATGCCAGAGCGCGGCGGAGCAGGTCATGGAGCTGGTGCGCGGTGGCTGCCGCTACCGGGACATCGGCATCGTCTGCGCCGACCCGGGCTATGAGGGCGTCCTGTCGCTGATCTTCCACCGGTGCGGTCTGCCCGTTTATCTGAGCGGCACCGACGATATCCTGGAGAAGACCGCCATTGCCACGGTGCTTTCCGCCCTGGATGCGGCCATGGAGGGTCTGGAGCAGCGGGAGGTGCTGCGCTACCTCAAATCCCTGCTGTCTCCTGTGGAACCCGAGCTTTGCGACAAGCTGGAAAACTACGCCATTACCTGGGGTATCCGGGGCGAAAAGTGGAACCGGCCCTTTACCCTCCATCCCGACGGATTGGGCAGGGACTGGGACGAAGCCAGCGAGGCCCTTCTTGCCCAATTGAACGAAGCCCGTCAGGCGGGCATCGCGCCCCTGGTGGAGCTCCGGGCCGGACTGCGGGTGGCAAAAGACCTCTCCGGCCAGATCAAGGCCCTGCTGGACTTCTTGGGGGAGACGAACCTCGCCGGGCGGCTGGAGCAGCTCGCGGCCCAGGCGGATGCCGCCGGGGACAACCGGGCGGCGCAGGAATACAACCAGCTCTGGGAGATCCTGATCGGAGCCCTGGAGCAGCTGGACACCGTTCTCGGCCAGACCCACTGGGATGCCGAGGCCTTTTCCCGGCTGCTGCGGCTGCTGCTGAGCCAGTACGATGTGGGCACCATCCCCACGGTGCTGGACGCAGTGACCGTGGGCGGCGTGTCCGCCATGCGCTGCCAGCAGGTGAAGCATTTGATGGTGCTCGGTGCCAGTGAAGGCAACCTGCCCACCTACGGCGGCAGTGCGGGTGTTCTTTCTGATGCCGAGCGGACGGAGCTGCGCAAGCTGGGCGTGCCCCTGACCGGCGGCGCCATGGAGGGCGTGGCGGCGGAATTCGCCGAGATCTACGGCTGCTTCTGCGCCGCGACGGAGACCATCACCGTCACCTGTCCGGCGGGACAGAGTGCCTTCGTTTATCGAAGACTTTGCGAAATGCTGGGCATCCGGGACGGTGTCAGCCTGGAGCCGGGCCCCGGCCCCGGCATGACCGACCGCTGGGAGGCGGGCGCGTATCTGGCAAGGTTCCGGGAAGCGGAAGCAGCCAAGGAGCTGCTGGTGCACCCCGGCTACGCCGATGCGAGAAAGCGGGCCGACCATGGCCTGGGCACCGTCTCCGCAGAGCACATCCGCTCCCTCTACGGCAAAAAGCTGACCCTCTCCGCCTCCCAGATCGACCGGCAGGCGGAGTGCCGCCTGAGCTACTTCCTGCGCTACGGCCTCCGGGCCCAGGAACGGCGGGAGGTCACCGTGGATCCGGCGGAGTTCGGCACCTTCGTCCACGCGGTGCTGGAGCAGACCGTGGACGAGGTCATGGAATTGGGCGGCTTCCATGCCGTCACCCAGGAGCAGACCCTGGAGATCGCCCACAAGTACGCCGAGGAATACGCTGCGGAGCGATTTAAGGATCTGGACTCCGAGCGGCTGAACTACCTTTTCCGCCGCAACGGCCTGGAGCTGGATATGGTGGTGCGGGAGCTGTGGAACGAGCTCTCCGTCTCCAAATTCGAGCCGGTGAAGACCGAGCTGAATTTCGGCAGCGACGGCGAGATGCCCGCCGTGCCCATCTCCGGACGGCGGATGGAGGCTCAGCTCCGGGGCTTCGTCGACCGGGTGGACGCCTGGTGCGACGGCTTCCGGCGGTTCATCCGGGTGGTGGACTACAAGACCGGCAAAAAGGATTTCGACTACTGCGATGTGTTCAACGGCGTGGGACTGCAGATGCTTCTCTACCTCTTCGCCCTGGAGCAGGGAGGAGAACAGCTCTTCGGCGGACGGCCCATCGTGGCGGGCGTCCAGTATTTCCCCGCCCGGTTCCCCTACCTGAGTGAGGACGGCCACCTGACCGAGGAGGAGGCCCGGAAGGAGCACATCAAGAACGCCAGACGCCGGGGCCTGATCCTGAAGGACGAGGACGTCATCGAGGCCATGGAGCCCGGCGGCGAGATCACGCGGCTCAGCTGCAAATTGAACAAGGACGGCGAGATCCTGGGCGATGTTGCGGACGCCGCCCAGCTTCGCCAGCTCAAGCGTTACATTTTTGACTATCTGGGGAACCTGGTGGACGACATCGCCGCCGGAAGGGTAGACCCCAATCCCTATACCCGGGGAACCAGCCATTCGGCCTGCGCCTTCTGCCCCTACGGGAGCGTCTGCGCCAGGGACAAGGAGGCGGGCCGCCGGAATTACAAGGCCATGACCGCCCAGCGGTTCTGGGAAGAGATCGGAAAGGAGGGGGAGCATGGCTGAAAAACTGACGCCCCAGCAGCAGCAGGCTGTGGATGATCGGGGCGGTATGCTGCTGGTGTCCGCTGCGGCGGGCTCCGGCAAGACCAAGGTGCTGGTGGATCGGCTGATGAAGTACATCATGGATCCCCATTCCCCCTGCAGTATCGACGATTTTCTCATGATTACCTATACCAAGGCCGCCGCCGCCGAGCTCCGGGGCAAGATCGCCGCCAAGCTCAGCGAGCATCTGGCCGCCGATCCGGACAACCGGCATCTCCAGCGGCAGATGCAGCGGCTGTATCTGGCGAAAATTTCCACCGTCCACTCCTTCTGCACCGATCTGCTGCGCCAGCATGCCCATGAGCTTGACCTGGCGGCGGATTTTCGGGTGGGCGACGAGAACGAGTGCCGCCAGCTGCGGGAGCAGGTCATGAACGAGCTGCTGGATGAGGCCTACGCAAGCTGGATGGAGGACGCGGATTTCCGGGCCTTCGTGGACACCCAGGGCCTGGGACGGGACGACCGGCTGGTGCCGGAGATCGTCCAGAAGGTCTACGACTCCGCCCGGTGCCATCTGGATCCGGAAAAATGGCTGGAGCACTGCGTCACCAGCTCCGACCTCAGCGAGACCACCGATGCCGCCCAGACCGTCTGGGGCGGGTATCTTCTGGAGGATCTGCACCGGTATCTGGACATGCAGATCAGCGCCATGCGGGGCTGTCTGGCGCTGGCCGAGGAGGAGGAGACCCTGGCCAAGCCCGCCGCGCTGCTGCAGCAGACGTTGGTCGCCCTGGAATTTCTGAACGAGGCGACCACCTGGGATCAGGTGGTGGCCCGGCGCAGCATCGACTATGGCCGCCTGACCTTCTCGAAAAAGGTGCCGGATCAGGAGCTCTGCGACCGGATCAAGGCTGTCCGCAACGGCTGCAAGGATGGTCTGGCGAAAAAACTGAAGATTTTCTGCGACCCCTCCGAAGCAGTCCTTGCCGACCTGGGCCAGACAGCCGGTGCCGTCCGGGGTCTGGTGAAGCTGGCCCGGGCCTTTGGGGATCGCTATACCAGGCTCAAGCAGCGGCGGCGGGTGCTGGATTTCTCCGATCTGGAGCACAGAAGCCTCGACCTGCTGCTGGGTAAGAGCCGCTCGGCCCCCACCGCCGTGGCCCGGGAGGAGGGACGGCATTTCCGCGAAGTCCTGGTGGACGAGTACCAGGACTCCAACGCCGTCCAGGATGCCATTTTCGGCAGCCTGACCCGGGAGAAGGGCAACTGCTTCATGGTCGGTGACGTCAAGCAGTCCATCTACCGCTTCCGCCTGGCCGACCCCGGCATCTTTCTGGAGAAGTACGGCACCTATGTCCCCGCTGAGGAAGCCCAGGAGGGCCAGGGCCGGAAGATCCTCCTGAGCCGGAATTTCCGCTCCGGCGGCGCGGTGCTGGAGGCCACCAACGATGTCTTCTACCGCTGCATGAGCGAAAGCGTGGGCGATTTGAATTATACGGAAGACGAGGCCCTGGTGGAGGGCATCCCCCACGAGCCCCTGGGGGAGCCGGAGGTGGAGCTCCATGTGCTGAAGACCACCGACGATACTTACAACCAGGAGGCCGCCTTCGTGGCCGACCGGATCGCGGAGCTCCTGAACGGAACTCATATGATCCGGGGCAAGGACGGCCTGCGGCCCATCGAGGCCGAGGACATCGCCATCCTGCTCCGTTCTCCGGGCTCCGTGGGCCAGTGCTATCAGGACGCCCTGTCTGCTCGCGGCATCCGCAGCAGCTTCGGCAGCGGCCGGGATCTGCTCCAGACCGGCGAGATCGGCGTCCTGCGCTCCCTGCTGCAGATTTTGTCGAATCCACGGCAGGACATCCCCCTGATCGCGGTGCTGTGCAGCCCCGTTTTCGGCTTCACCGCTGACGACCTGGCCCGGATCCGCTCCCGACAGAAGCACGGCGACTTCTATGACGCACTGCTTTTGGACGACAGTGCGAAGACCCTGAGCTTCCTGGAGATCCTGGAGCTGCTGCGCCGGTGCGCCCGGCAGCTGCCCCTGGCCCGGCTGCTGGAGGAGATCTTCTGCATCACCCGCATGGACAGCATCTACGCCGCCATGGATTCCGGCGTGGAGCGGACGGCGAACCTGCGGGAATTCTACCGGCTGGCCCTGGACTTCGAGTCTGCGTCCCGACGGGATCTGAGCCAGTTTCTGGAGCACCTGCAGCTGCTGGAGGAGAAGGGCCTGACCATCCAGGAGACCCCCACCGGCGGCGCCGTCCAGATCCTGTCCATCCACAAATCCAAGGGCCTGGAATATCCCGTGGTGTTCCTGTCCGGCCTTTCCCGGGGCTTCAACAAGGAGGATCTCCGGGCCCAGGTGCTCTGCGAAAAGGAGCTGGGTCTGGGCCTGTCCGCCGTGGATCGGGAGAACCGTGTCCGCTATCCCACCATCGCCAAGCGGGCCATCGTGGCCCGGACGGCCCGGGAGAGCCTGAGCGAGGAGCTGCGCGTTTTGTATGTTGGCATGACCCGGGCCCGTGACCGGCTCATCATGACCTACGCCGAGAAAAAGCCCGAGGCCACCCTGGCGGACATCGCCCAGCGGATCGATCTGGGCGGCACGGAGCTGCTTTCCTCCGAGGTTTCCAGTCCCGGTCAGTGGGTGCTGATGGAGGCCATGTGCCGCACCGAAGCGGGAGCGTTGTTCTCCATGGCCGGTGCCCGGCCTGCCCAGACCCATCTGTCTGACCATCCCTGGCGGATCGCCGCCTTCGACTGCCCCGATGCCGTTGCGGCAGCAGGGGAGGAGGAGACCAAGACCATGTCCATGCCGGAGGGAACGGTGGAGAAGCTGCACCGGCAGCTGACCTTCCGCTACCTCCATGAGGCCGCCACCGTGGCCCCCTCCAAGCAGACTGCCACCCAGCTCAAGGGCCGGGACAAGGACGAGGAGATCAAGGACAACGCGGCCCCCGAGCCCCGCCAGCGCACCTGGCGCAGCTTCGGTGACCGCTCCGCCCGCCGGGGCATGGAGTACGGCGTGGCCATGCACACGGTCATGCAGTACGTCCGCTTCGATGCCTGCGCCACCCGGGCCGGGCTGGAGGGGGAGCTCCAGCGGCTGACCAAAGCCCGGATCATCCCGGCGGAGCTGGCCCCCAAGCTGAACCGAAACGCCATCCTGGCCTTCTTCGAAACGGACATCGGCCGCAAGCTCATGACCCAGCAGCACATCCGGGAGTTCAAATTCTCCATCCTGGAGGACGCGGGCATCTATGGCGAGGAGCTCCGCGGCGAGCAGATCCTCCTTCAGGGCGTTGTGGACTGCGCATTGGTCGAGGACGACGGTATCACCGTGGTGGACTTCAAGACCGACTATGTAACGGACGAGACCCTCAGCGAGGTTCTGGCCCGCTACCGTCCCCAGGTGGATACCTATTCCCGGGCGCTGGAGCGGATCTACGAAACACCGGTCAAGGGAACGTATCTGTATTTCTTCCATTTGCGGAAATTGATCGCGGTATAGGGAACGGGACGGCATTTGCCGTCCCGTCAGCTTGTCAAAGAACTATCCAAACGCCCCCGTTTCGTGTATACTAGACGAAACGGGGGTGTTTTTATGGAAGCATGGAAAAACAACGCACGGCGGGAGCCGGTAATCATAGACTTGGATACGCTG
>SVLP01000058.1 GCA_015067895.1 Oscillospiraceae bacterium
CCGAGGAGCGCTACAACGGCAAGTGCAACATGGCCAACTACCACTGGAATTCCAACCCCGACATGCCCGGCACCCTGGGCCGTCCCTGGGAGGCCTACACCAATGACATCACCAGGATCGTCATTGAGAGCGGCGTCAACTCCGTGGGCCAGATGGCCTTCTACGGCCTGCCCAACCTGACCGAGGTCGTCCTGGCGGACTCCGTGGATGATATCCGCAACTACGCCTTCAAGAACTGCACCAGCCTGACCACCATCGACCTGAACAAGGTCGTTGTCCTGCGCGAGGGCGCCTTCTACGGCTGCTCCAGCCTGACCGACGTGGACTACTCCAACGTCGTGGTCATCGCAGAGTGGGTCTTCTCCCGCACCGGCGTCACCTATCCCTGATCCCGCATAACACCCCGGGCGGCCCGAAAGGGCCGCCCTTTTTCCATGCTGCAATACAAAAGTGCTGAGTTCTGAGGGCTGAGTGCTGAGTTTTTTTCCTGTATTTCTGCATATTCCTTTATTTCTGAGACATTTTGTGATATATTGACGACAGGAAAACACGCATCACTCAGAACTCAGCACTCAGCATTCAGCACTATTACAGAAAGAGGGGTCATTATGGAACTGCGAACCAAAGCCAGCCGCTCCAATGCTGTCACCGACCGGGAGCGGGAGAATCTTCAGGTTGCCTACCGGGCCGCCTGCGAGGGCGTCGTGCTGCTGAAAAACGACGGCGCGCTGCCCTTTTCCACGAAAAAGGTGGCCCTCTACGGCCCCGGCGCGTCCATGACCATCAAGGGCGGCACCGGCTCCGGCGAGGTCAACGAGCGCCACTCCGTCACCATCCTGGAGGGCCTGAAAAACAGGGGCTTCACCGTGACCACCGAAAACTGGATCGCGGATTTCGAGAAATTCTACGCCGAAGCCGAGGCCGCCTACAGGGTGGAAAAGCGCAAGCGGGTGAATCTGCTGAAGCCCAACTCCATCATGCAGATGCTCTTCGACAACTTCCGCACCCCCGCAGGCCCCGCCATCACCGAAAATTATGTCAACCAAAGTGACACCGATTCCTGCATCTACGTGGTGGCCCGCCAGGCGGGCGAGGGCGGCGACCGGAAGGCCGAGCAGGGCGACTACCTGCTGACCGACGATGAGGTGGCGGCCATCCAGGTCTGCGCCGCCAGCTACGAAAAGTTCGTGCTGGTCATCAACTGCGGCTCTTCCATGGATCTGTCCGTCCTGGACACCATCCCCGGCGTCAACGCCATCCTCTACATCTGCCAGCTGGGCACCGAGGGCGGCAACGCGGTAGCGGATATCCTGGCAGGCAGCGTCAATCCCAGCGGCAAGCTGGCGGACACCTGGGCGAGAAGCTACGAGGACATCCCCTTCGCCATGGAGTATGGCTCCCTGAAGGTTGACCTGGAGAACGAATATTACAACGAGGGCATCTACGTGGGATACCGCTACTTCGATTCCTTCGGCATCGAACCGAGATACCCCTTCGGCTTCGGCCTGAGCTACACCGACTTCACCGTCAAGTGCGCCGAAGTCCACGCGGACGGCACGGCCGTGCACCTGAAGGCCGCCGTCACCAACACCGGCAGCTGCAGCGGCAAGGAGGTGGCCCAGCTCTACGTGTCCGCGCCGGAGGACGGGCTCATCAAGGAATACCAGTCCCTGGCGGCCTTCGCCAAGACGAAGGAGCTGGCTCCCGGTGAAACGGAAACGCTGGAGCTGACCTTCGACCTGCGGGAGCTGGCCAGCTTCCGGGAGCCCGACGGTGCCTTCGTGCTGGACGCGGGCGACTATGTGCTGCGGCTTGGCAATTCCTCCCGAAACACGGAGCCTGCGGCGGTGCTGAATCTGGCAAACACGGTCATCGTCTCCCGCCACGACCACATCTGCCCCACCCTCCAGCCCATCAAAGAGCTCCAGGCTCCCGCAAGAGCCCGGGAGACCCTGGCTCCCGGCCTGCCCCGGATCCCCCTGGACGCCGACGCCTTCGTTACCGCGGCCTACACCTATGAGGATCGTCCCCTCTACCCCGACGACCGGACGCGGGAATTCGTGGAGCAGCTGACGGACGAGGAGCTGGTGGACATCGTCGTCGGCATCGGCATGTTCGGCGGCGAGAAGAAGTTCGACCTGCCCGGCTCTGTCGGCAACACCACCAGCAAGTTCTGGGATCGGGGCCTTGCCAACGTGGCCCTCTGCGACGGCCCTGCGGGCCTGCGCATCCAGAAGCACTCCACCGTGGACAAGAAGGGCAAGATCAAGCCCGTGGAGATGGCCATGTCCATCTTCGAGGCGGCCCCCGGCTTCGTCAAGAAGCTCATGACCGGCGACCCCAACAAGGAGGAGTCCCTCTACCAGTTCACCACTGCCTTCCCCGTCACCGCCGCCCTGGCCCAGACCTGGAACGCGCCCTTGCTGGAGGAGGTGGGCAATGCCATCTACCGGGAGATGAAGGAGTACGGCTGCACCTACTGGCTGGCTCCGGCGGTGAACATCCACCGCAATCCTCTCTGCGGCCGGAACTTCGAATACTACTCCGAGGATCCCCGGCTGACGGGCTACCTCGCCGCCGCCATCACCCGGGGCGTCCAGCGCGAGCCCGGCTTCTACGTCACCGTCAAGCACTTCGCCTGCAACAACCAGGAGGACAACCGGAATTTCGTCTCCTCCAACCTCTCCGAGCGGGCCCTGCGCGAAATATATCTGCGGGCCTTTGAGTATCCCGTCCGCCACGGTGGGGCCAAGGCCATCATGACCTCCTACAACCGGGTCAACGGCATCTACTCCCCCAATTCCTACGACCTGTGCACCAAGGTGCTGCGCTGCGAGTGGGGCTTCGAGGGCGTGGTCATGACCGACTGGTTCTCCACCAACAAGGGTCAGGCCAGCTCCGCCACCGCCATCGCGGCGGGCAACGATCTCATCATGCCCGGCGGCGGCAGCTTCAAGAAGGACATCCTGGCGGGCTTGAAGGATGGCCGCACCAGCCGCGACGACCTGATCCGCTGCTGTGCCAACGTGGTCAAGTCCATCCTGGACTCCCAGACCCAGCGGGATTATATCGGATAAACGCACGAAAGCCCTCCCGTTTCCGGGAGGGCTTAGTTAGTCGAAGAACCCCTTGCCTCCCCCATTTATGGGGGAGGTGGCCCGGTGGATTCGGGCACAGCCCGGAGCCGCCGGGTCGGAGGGGGCTGCCCGCTTTTCGTCGAAAAGCGGGCATTTCCTCATATTTGCTTCGCAAATATGAGGACTCCCCCCGGCCTTCGGCCACCCCCCTCATAAATGCGGGGGGCAAGAAAACCACATTCCTTTTCGCTTAATCCACGATCTCAAACGCCTCGTCGATCTCGACTGCGTACTCGGGCCGGAAGGGCTGTCTGCCGAACCGCGTCCAGGGGAAGCGGGTGTCCCGGAAGACCTGGGCGTAGAATTCGCCGATCTGCTCCCATTCGCTCAGCTCCAGCTCCGCGATCCGGGTCTGGTCGATGGGCACCCGCTTGGTTTTGCAGGGCAGGGGCCGGGCGGTGTCGCCGGGCTTTGCCAGCAGGAGCTTGATGTGCAGATCCTCGGTCAGATAGGCGGCGGCCAGCTCGCTGCCGTCCAGCTGCTCCAGATAGTCCTGCACCAGCGTCTCCCGATACCGCTCGATCTCCTCATTGCGCCGCTGGCGTTTCCAGTCCCGGTACTGCATCAGATCCCGGGCCAGACCCAGCTCCAGAATCAGGCCCACCACCGCCGCATCGTCCAGAAAACCGGCGAAGGGGATGATGTCCAAAATCAGGTCGATGGGGCTGAAGGCGTAAAACAGGGCGGCGAGGATGCCGATGACCGTGCCCCGGGGCAGATTTTCGTAGATGCCCTTGAAGCAGTCGGAGACCAGCTCCGTCATGGTGATGAGATCCTCCACCAGATTGCCGATGACCGGGGCCCTGCGGATGCGCTCCAGCCATGCGGCGACTTTTTCCAGAAATCGTTCCATCGCGTTACCTCCTGAGCCAGAGTTCCAGGGTTTGGGTGGTGCCGGGGGTGCCGTAGGGGATGGGGTCGTGGACGGGCATGCCGTCCAGGGTCATGCGTTCGATGCATGTGCCGTGGCCGTGCAGACGGATGTTCAGCGTCCAGCCCCGCAGGGTCAGACCGCAAAGGGCGGAATCCGCTAATCTTTCGGGGACGCAGGGCCGGAATTCGACGGTTTCTTCTTCGGTTTGAATGCCGAACACGCCATGGAGGATCGCGCCCAGATAGCCCGTTGCAGACCAGGTCTGATCCACGCAGGAGTGCCACAGGTGGCCGGTGCAGCCGTCGCCGCCGATCTGCCAGCCGCCGTGGGGCTGGCCGTCATAGGGGCTGTAGATCTCCCGGAAGCCGCCGGAAAAGAGCTCCGTCAGGATGTCCAGCTCCCGTTCGACCTCGTTTATCATGCCGCTTTTCGCGGCGGCCTGGATGTAGAAGCCATTGAGGAAGGGCCAGACCAGGTTGTTGTGCCGTCCGGGCCGGTCTTTTGAGAACAGGCCGGGGAAGGGCGGCATAATGGAGGGGATGCCGTACCGCTCCCGCTCCAGATACCCCAGAACTTCGCCGGGGAACAGGCCGAAGAGCACACCGAAGGCGTAGCCCGCCAGCTCCTTGGAATCGTCCCGGCGGCCGTCGGGGTAGAGGATGTAGCTTAAGGAGCCGTCCGGCTTTTGGAACCGGCGCAGGTTCTCCCGGAGGGCCAGCCATTCCCCCTCGTCCCCGCCCATCCGGGCATGGATCCGCAGGGCCTCGCAGTAGAGCACATTGGTGCTCAGGCAGAAGATGCGGTCGCACCTGGGGTGATCGCCCACAAAGGAGGAGTCCACCCCCGGCTCGTAAAGCTCCTTCGGATACCCGGCGATGCCGTCGTTGAAGAAGGAGCCGCCGCGATACAGCCCGAAGGTCTCGTCGAACCGCTCCTCCCTCAGCTGCTTCAGGGAGCGTTCGGTAATGCCCCTGGCAAGCTCCAGAAATTCCCGGTCGCCGGTGCTGAGGTAATACTGCCACGCGCCGATGATCCACACCACCCGATCCCACTTCTGGGAGTCGGGCTGGATGATGGGCAGGCCGTTTTCGTCCGGGGTGCAGACCGCAAGCAGGGTATCCCGGGCCACCTCGGGGGCCAGGAGCCGCCCGGCGTTCCAGGTGTTCACCGCCGCGTCCCGGGTCCAGGGGGTGGAATAGTCCCCGCCCGCCCGGAACATCCGCTTCCCTTTCAGAAGGCCGGTGGAATTATAAAGGTTGTGGTCACAGGGGACGGAGTTGATGCAAAGCAGATTGTCCACAGCGGCATCGAAGCATCGTTGGATGCGCCGGTCTGTCAGCGCCGCCCTCATGCGTAGTGGTACCGCTTCCGGTACTTGACCATAAAGAAGGCCGTCAGAGTCAGGGAGCCCAGCTCCGCCGCCAGCACCGACCACCAGATGCCGTCCAGCTCGAAGAGCATGGGCAGCACCAGGACCGCCGCGATCTGGAAGACCAGGGTACGCAGGAAGGAGATCAGCGCGGAGATCAGGCCGTTGTTCAGCGCCGTGAAGAAACTGGAGCCGAAGATGTTGAAGCCGCACAGCAGGAAGCTCAGGATATAGATCCGGAAGCCCCGGGTGGTCATATCCCACAGGCCGGCATCATAGCTGACGAACACCCCCGCCAGAGGCCGGGACACCAGCTCCGCCGCGCCGGTCAGCACGACGGCGAAGACGGCCAGCAGAGTCAGACACTTGCGCAGGACGTTTTTCAGTTCCGGGTGGTTCTGAGCACCGTGGTTGAAGCCGATGACCGGAGCCGCGCCGATGGACAGTCCCACGAAGACGGCGATGAAGATGAAGTTGACATACATGATGACGCCGTAGGCAGCGATGCCGTCCTCCCCGGCGTAGGCCATGAGCTGGAGGTTATAGAGCATGGAGACCAGACTCATGCTCAGGTTGCTCATGAGCTCCGAGGAGCCGTTGGTGGCGGTGCGCAGCAGCGCTTTGCCGTCGAACTTGCACGTTCCCAGCCGCAGGAGGCTCTTATTGGGCCGCACAAAGTAGACGATAGGGATGATCGCACCGATGGTCTGGGCGATGGCGGTGGCACAGGCCGCGCCGATCAGGCCCCAGCGGAAAACGCCCACGAACAGGGCGTCCAGGACGATGTTGATGCAGCCCGCCGCCACGGTCATACCGAGGGAGAGGTTGGGCTTTTCCGCAGCGATGCAGAAGCTCTGGAAGGCATACTGGAGGATATAGGCGGTGAGCACCGACTGGACGATATAGCCGTAGGTCACCGCGTCCTCCAGCATCTGACCCTGGGCGCCCAGGGCGATGGCCGCCGGGCGCATGAAGGCCATGGACAGCACCGTCAGGATGCCGCCGCCGATGAGGGCGGTGTAGGTCAGCAGGGAGAAAAGCTCGTTGGCCCGCTTTTTGTCGCCCATGCCCAATGTCATGGAGACCAGGGCGGTACCGCCGGTGCCCACCATGAAGCCCAGGGTACCGAAGACCATCAGGTAGGGCATGATGAGGTTGATGGCGGCGAAGGCGGTCTTGCCCGCAAAATTGGACACGAAGATGCCGTCCACCACGCCGTAGATGGATGTGAAGATCATCATGACGATGGAAGGCAGGGTGAAGCGGAGCAGACGGGAGTAGGTAAAGTGGTCAGATAATTGGATGGTCATACAGTTCCTCCCAATGAGGGTATTCTTTGTCAATGAGCACAAAATCATTGCCGAATTTGCTGCAAAGTGACAGATTCCGCTGGTTATCCCGGATCAGCTCTTCCGGATCCAGGTCGTCATACAGCCGCTGCTCGGCATCGTTGGCGTGGACGCGGATCTGGTCAAGATGCGTTTCGATGTAGGCCTTCGTCATGATGAGCCAGCAGCAATGGATGTGTTTCAGATAGTCCTCATCAAAATCGCTCCGCCAGCTGTGGGGGATGTAGCAGCCCTCAATGATAAGACTCTGACCATTCTCGATGGCGGTCTTCACCATCTCCCGGACGATGGGCCAGAGATAGTCGGTCAGCAGATCATCATCGACGGGGGTCAGAGCGGTCTGACCGCTGCGGATCAGACCCATTTTCAGATGGTCAATGGACAGGTATGGGACATGGTATCGCTCCAAAAGCTGCTGGGCGAGCTTGGTCTTGCCGGTGTGAGAACTGCCCGCGACAAAAATGATCATAGCGGCCTCCTATGGTAATACACAGAAAGGGACGCCATGCGCCCCATCGTTTTCAGAATATCACAGTCCCATCCCAATGTCAACGGGAAAATGGGCATTAATCCCGGATTCTGCGTTTTCAACACAAGTTTTGCGGCGTTTTTATGGAATATCCCGTCTTGCAAATGGGGTCATATGATGGTATTCTATAGGCACAAAGAGGTGATACCAATGTACAGGTAAGTAACCGGCTCCCAAGACAATAAGAGCCAAAACAGACATCGGCAGAAATCCTCCTAATTTACAAGTTTTGTCAGCTTGCCATTTTGAAGCCCATGTCTGATCCAACAGAAAGTGAGGTAAACAAAGATGTTAGATACCAAAACTGAATGGAAATGACCCTTGACGATTGTTGACGGAATCGCCAAGGGTCATTTTCTGCGGCGAGTCGCCGCTGACAAACTGGTCGTACTGCGTTGGTGGTCGTGATATGGTACGTGGGGTCGCGCATTGGAGCGGCTTCTTTTTTATTGCTCCGCACCAATGTAGGGAACGGTCATGACCGTTCCGCAGTATGCACTTACCAAAGTGACGCATTTGGGCGAAGCGGCAGGATGTTACGAATTCGCCGGACATTGTTTTGATCCGGGATATCGTACCGCGGAACGGCCATAGCCGTTCCCTACAGCCAGAAATGCAAAATGGGTACTCCTTTTCAGAGCGCCCCAACATGAATATCATATCACAGCCGCGAAGCGAAGTCAACATTTCAATATCAGAAAGCGGTCGTTTCTCCGTTTTATACCATTTTTACGGAAGTTATTTGTACGATATCCCGTCTTGTAAAAAGTATTGAAACATGGTAGACTGATGGTACGAAAAAAGGTGATACCAAATGTGGTAAGTACACCTGCCGGCTGGGCTTTCCAATTCTTCCGTTTTACATAAATGCCAATCGCAATGGAAGCTGAAGAACATGAATGCTGCGGAAGGGATTCCAACCAAACCAAAAGCCCGGTCGATCCAGCAGAAAGCGAGGTTACCCAATGATCGAACCCAAGGAACTGAAATGACCCCTGACCGATGTGGTCAGGGGTCATTTCAGTTTGTCAACCCCCTTGCCTCCCCCATTTATGGGGGAGGTGGCCGAGCGAAGCGAGGTCGGAGGGGGTCTGGGACTGTAAAGAAACGCATAGGTATCCAAACAACATACAGCAGCAGTGACACACAATCAAGTGGGACACTGCTGCTGTTTTCTATGTTGGATCAATCGGATCAGGTGACCACATCCATGTCATCGCGAGC
>SVLP01000015.1 GCA_015067895.1 Oscillospiraceae bacterium
CACCGCAGTGCGAACAGTTTGCTTGTCGGCGCTGCCGACCTTAGCGCTGGACGCGGCCGGAGCCGTCGCCGCCGGCCAGCTTCTCGACCTCAGCCACGGTCACGTGGTTGTAGTCGCCGCCGATGGAGTGCTTCAGAGCGGAAGCAGCAACAGCGAACTCGATGGCATCCTGGCTGGACTTGCCGGACAGCAGGGCGTAGATCAGACCGCCGCCGAAGGAGTCACCGCCGCCGATGCGGTCGATGATGTGCAGGGCGTACTTCTTGGAGAAGCAGTAGTTCTCGCCGTCGTACAGCATGGCAGACCAGCCGTTGTCGAAGGCGGAATGGGACTCACGCAGGGTGATGGCGACCTTCTCAAAGCCGAAGTTCTCCATCAGCTGACGGGCGACGGACTTGTAACCCTCGTGGTTGATGGTGCCGCCGTAGATGTCGGTGGCCTCAGCCTCGATGCCGAACACGTCCTTGGCGTCCTCCTCGTTGGAGATGCAGACGTCGATGTACTTGGCCAGTTCGGTCATGGCCTCGCGAGCCTCAGCGCGAGTCCACAGCTTGCCGCGGTAGTTCAGGTCGCAGGAGATCTTGACACCGTGAGCCTTGGCGGCGACACAGGCCTGCTTGCAGATCTCAACGACGTTGGGGCCCAGGGCGGGGGTGATGCCGGTGAAGTGGAACCAATCGGCGCCCTCGAAGATGGCATCCCAGTTGAAGTCCTCGGGCTTGGCCTCGGCGATGGCGGAGTGGGCACGGTCATAGATGCAGACGGAGGGACGCTGGGAAGCACCCTTCTCGTTGTAGTAGATACCCACGCGGTTGCCGCCGCGGGTGATGTTGCCGGTGCCGACGCCATACTTGCGCAGGGAGTTGACAGCCATCTGACCGATGGAGTGGGCGGGCAGCTTGGTGACGAACTCGGCATCCATGCCGTAGTTGGCCAGGGAGACGGCCACATTGGCCTCGCCGCCGCCGAAGGTGGCCTCGAAGGTGGAAGCCTGGACGAAACGCTCGTAGTTGAAGGGCTGCAGACGGAGCATCAGCTCACCGAAGGTAATGATCTTGGCCATTGGAATCAGAATCCTTTCATAATTAAATTTCAGTTTACCGTCAAGGTGCCGTTGTTCGTACCGTTACTGACGGAGTAAGGTACCGGGCACCTGAAGGAACGATTTCCACCGCAGGGCGCACACGAGTTTGCCCGCGGGGGCATCCCAGGTTTTTCCCGGAACATCACCGACGAGGTAACGTACCGGGCACCTGAAGGAACGATTTCCACCGCAGGGCGCACACGGGTTTGCCTGCGGGGGCATCCCAGGTTTTTCCCGGAACATCACCGACGAGGTAACGTACCGGGCACCTGAAGGAACGATTTCCACCGCTGGGCGCACACGGGTTTGCCCGCGGGGGCATCCCAGGTTTTTCCCGGAACATCACCGACGAGGTAACGTACCGGGCACCTGAAGGAACGATTTCCACCGCAGGGCGCACACGAGTTTGCCCGCGGGGGCATCCCCGCTTATTCGCCCTTGGCGGCCTTGCGGGCGTCGATGCACAGCTGGGTGATCTTGTCCCAGTTGCCGGCCACGACATCAGCCTTGGGGCAGACCCAGGAGCCGCCGACGGCATGGATGAAGGGAGTGTCGATGAACTCCTTGATGTTGTCGTTGTTGACACCGCCGGTGGGCAGGAACTTCAGACCGACGAAGGGGCCAGCCAGGTTCTTCAGAGCCTTCAGGCCGCCGTAAACGTTGGCGGGGAAGAACTTGACCATCTTCAGGCCGTGCTTCAGGGCGCCCATGATCTCGGTGGGGGTGACGCAGCCGGGAGCGACAGCGACGCCGTTGGCGACGCAGTAGCCCACGATCTCATCGGAGAAGCCGGGGGAGACGATGAACTTGGCACCCATCTCGATGGCCAGCTTGCACTGATCCAGGTTGACGATGGTACCGGCGCCGACCAGAACGTCGGGGCAGCTTTCCGCGACAGCCTTGATGCACTCGGGAGCGCAGGCGGTGCGGAAGGTGATCTCCATGGTGTCAACGCCGCCGGCGGCCATGGCCTTGGCCAGGGGCACAGCGTCCTCAACCTTGTCCAGAACGACAACGGGGACGACGACGGAGTTGGCGAGTCTTTCCATTACAGTCATTTGAAATTCCTCCTGATATGTTTGGGTATATGTACTCCAGAGCGGGCATGGTGCATAAAGACAGGTGCACAACGCCCCATTCTCTTGTGTACGATGATAATCGATTTCGGCAAACTTGTCAACAACGTATTGGGAAAAGATCCGGTTTTTCCGGAAAAACGCCGGATAATTACCAATAACTAGAAATTACAGGAAGTTTATGGCAGAAGCTGCTCCCAGTATGTCACCTCGGGCCAATCGGTGTCGTCGAAGGTATCGCGGATGCATGCGCAGTAATACTCCAGCTTGGGCATCAGGTGGGGGTTGGCCTCGAAGACGGCCCACTCGCCCACCATCGCCTTTTCCAGCATCATGGCCCGATCCTCCGAGGCGGAGACGCAGGAGTAATCCCGGACGAAATAGCCGGAATCATAGAACTGCTTCACGCTGTCCGGGGCATTCTTGTAGGAATCGGCATACGCAAAGCCCTCGGGCTGAAGGGCCATCCAGCCCTCCTCGCTGTAGAGGGCGTCCTCGCGGAGCTCCGCATCCCAGTCCAGACATTTGTCGATGATGTGGGAGAACTCATGGAAAATGACCGACTCCCGGATCCGCCGGGCATTCAGAACCAGCATGGAATAGCGATCCCGCCGGGTCGTGAAGGCCGAGGTGCCGGAGCTGACATCCTTGTTGGATTTTGGCGCCAGGGCGTCCACCAGTTCGATGCGGACGGTATGGCGGTCGCCATATTTGAGTTGGGAGAAAAAGCCCTCCGGATACACGGAAAGGGTGGCCTCCAGCACATCCAGGGCCTGGGCCGTCACCTCGGGGTCTGTGAGCACCTCGGCGGTGTAGCTGTTGTAGTCCCGGCCGACCTGCTCCGCGATGCGGATGTCCAGGTCGAACCGCTCCGACAGCTCCGCCGCCCGGTCGTAGAGCTCCCGGGGCAGAAGCTCCCCCTCGGGGATCTGCTCCGGCTGGATGTCGATATCCTCACCCGTGGTCTCCCGGCTGGGATCCCAGAACAGCAGGCGGCAGCCCTCCTTGCCATAGGCCAGGAAAAACCAGCCCTGCCACCCTTCGCTCCAGACAAATTCCCTGCCGGGAATTCCAAGGTTGTCGGGGACAGCGCAGACACTGACAAAGCCGCCATCCACGCCGTACTGGGTCACGGTCTGACCGTCCACTCGGAGGTAGACTCCGTTGGACTGGGGCCGCAGGCCCTCCTGAAGGGCGATCAGCGGAGCATCCGTCAGCTCCGTCAGGGTACCGCCGGTCAGCTCCAGCTCGTACCAATGGGTCATCAGATCCGTTTCCGGCACCATGGACAGCCAGATCCGCTCTTCGGTCAGGGCTTCGACGGACAGTCTGCGGCAGCGCAGCAGCTCCCGGTCGGTACCGTCCTCCAGATCCCGGAGCCGGAGCTCCGCCGCAGAGAGGGCATACAGGCCATCAGCGTCCGGGGACAGGAGCCAGAGCTCCTCCCCGGTCTCACCGGCAGCGCTGCCCACCGGCACAAGATCGGCATCGAGCCTGGTCACACTGCCGCGTCCGGAGTCGGCAACACCGATCCCCTCCTCCAGAACCCGGACATAGGCCAGGCCGCTGACCTCCAGGGTCACTTCAGCCTTGACGGACAGCTCCTCCCATGACAGGAGCTTCAGCGCTCCGCCCGCACAGAGCAGCAGTCCCTCCTCCGTGCCGAGGAGCTGCCGGATCGGCATGGATTCCACCGTCTCATTGGGCAGATACCACAGATTCCCCTCTTTTCCCACAGGCCTTCCGCCCTCGATGGGAGAGGGATTGGTATGGGTCGGGGCCACGGCGCTGCAGCCGCACAGCAGCACCAGCGACAAGATCAGCGCGAGCATTCTGCGCATATCGGTCACATCCTTTCTGGGCCCATTATAGCAAAAATTTTCGGGATGTGCACGAAAAAAATCCGGCACTTTCGTGCCGGATGGGGTCAGTATTTCAGGTACATCCGTACCCGCTGCTCCGCCCGGCGGAGACAGCGGCAGACGCTTGATTTGTGGATCCCCCGCTCGGCGGCGATCTGGGGAATGTTCTTGTCCTGGAAATAGTAGGCGATGATGATCTCCCGCTGCTTCTGGGTCAGCTCCCGCTCGATGACCCGGCGGATACGCTGCATCTGGATGTTTGGCGGCAAACGCGGCCCCTCATAGCCGTCATAAAGTGTATGCTTCATCCCGGTAATACCCCCTCTCATAATAGTGTCGGCACAGCGCCGCCAGGGCGTTGCACTGGGTCAGCATGGGCGTCAGCTCCGCGATGCGCCGCTTCAGATGCCAGACCTCCTCGGGATCTTTGGCCGTCTTCAGGGCGGTGCGCAGCTCCTTCAGCCGTCGCCGCAGCGGCTCAGCCGAGGCTTCATATCCCAGGCCGATCTGCTCAAGTGTCATGGTTCCCCTCCTCAGTGGTCGTCCCCCGACCAAAGCCCGGAAGGATGTTCCACCATTTTCCAAAAGCATCATACCAAACGGAACGTGTGAAAAAAAGCGGAACGTGGCGTACGCCACGATTCCCCCGTTTTTTTATTGGGGACATGCTATAGTGCTGCCATACCAGTCGGAAGGAAGTGAGCATATGCTGGGAGCCAGGATCGCCGCCCTGCGCCGGGACGCGGGCTGGAGCCAGGCGGAGCTGGGCAGGCGGCTGAAGGTCAGCGCCAGCGCCGTGGGGATGTATGAGCAGGGCCGCCGAGAGCCCTCGGCGGATACGCTGATCGCCCTGTCGGAGATCTTTGATGTGACCACCGATTATCTGCTGAAGGGCAGGCCCATCGCCGCGCCCGACCAGCAGGCCGTGACCCGGCTCATGCGCTCGTCCCTGGAGTCGGCCCAGACGGCCCTGTCCACCCGGACGGACAAGCCCTTCACAAGGAATGAGCTGGCGGCGCTGTTTGCTGCCATGCTGACGGACGCTTGACGGAGCGGACAAGTTGCGGTATTCTGTTAAGGAAAGTACCGTAGGGCGGGTGGCAGTGCCGCCCGCCCTACAGAAAGAGGATAATATGGAAGACAGAGATTACATGCTGGCCGCTCTGGAGCTGGCGAGGGAGGCGGCGGCGGACGGGGAAGTCCCCGTGGGCTGCGTCATCACCCGCCGCGGCGAGATCGTGGGCCGGGGCCGCAACCGCCGGGAGAAGGGCAAAAACGCCCTGTGCCACGCGGAGCTGGAGGCCATCAACGACGCCTGCACCAATTTGGGGGGCTGGCGGCTTTGGGAGTGCGAGCTTTACGTGACCCTGGAGCCCTGCCCCATGTGCGCAGGGGCCATCATCAACGCCCGGATCCCCCGGGTGGTCTACGGCGCGAAGGATGCCAAGGCCGGCTCCTGCGGCAGCGTTTGCAGTCTCTTCGACATGGCCTACAACCACCACCCAACGGTGGAGCAGGGCCTGCTGGAGGAGGAGTGCGCAGGCCTTTTGAAAGAATTTTTCCGTCAGCTGCGGCTGACACTGCCGAACCGAAAGAAATGGCGCAGACCGTCGAACATAACTCCCACTGCGTCGGATAACTGAGCAGCGGGGGGAGTGTGAGGGGGGCAAAGGCCCCCCTCGCGTTCAATAAAAGATGACTTTCAAACTTTTGCAAAAAGTTTGAAAGCCTGAGCAGCGTGTCAAAATAACTATTTTGACACGCTGGGAGAAAGTCCGGTAACGTCGGGTAACGAGTATTTTCTACCATCTGAAGGGGGGCGTTTTATGGATTGGGAGCAGCGGTGCATCCGCCTGTGCGGAGCCATGATCGCGGCGGCCATCGCGCTGCGGCTGCTGGCGGGAGGTGCCCTGGCAGGGGTGGGACAGGCCCTGACCCAGCCCGGGACGGCCTCCTTCCTTCTCTACCTCCAGACGGGCCGGGTGGTGCGGACGGTGCCCCAGGAGTCGGCCCAGCCCCAGCCCATCCGGGAGACGGTTCCCCCTCAGCCGGAAAAGCCGGCCTTCACTGCGGAGGACGCAGAGCTCATCACCATCGACCTGGGCTGCGACCGCGACCCGGATGTGGAAATGCTGCTGACCGAGCCCCTGGAGCTGGATTTGACGGGAACGGAGCCGAAGGTGCTGATCCTCCACTCCCACACCACCGAGAGCTACGCCCAGTCGGGAGACCGCTACGAGGAGACCAGCCCCTACCGCACCCTGGATCCCGGGCACAACATGCTCGCCCTGGGGGAGATCGTGGCGGATATCCTGGAGGAGGCGGGCATCGGGGTCATCCACGACACCACCTTCCACGACTACCCCAGCTACAACGGCGCCTACAGCCACGCGGCATCCTCCACGAAGGCTATTCTTTCGCAGTACTCCTCCATCGAGCTGATCCTGGATCTGCACCGGGACGCAGCGGACACCCCCACGGGCCAGCTGGTGACCAAATGCGCGCTCGGCGGCGAGACGGCGGCCCAGCTGATGTTCGTCATGGGCACCGACGTCCGGCTGAACCATCCCGACTGGGAGCGGAATCTGAGCCTGGCCCTGAAGCTCCAGGTATTATTGGAAAAAGAAAACCCCGGCATCTGCCGGGATCTGAACCTGACCCGGAACCGCTACAACCAGCACCTGGGGGATCTGGCCCTGCTGGTGGAGATCGGCGCAGCCGGGAACACCCTGGAGCAGGCGAAGCTGGCGGCCAGGGAGCTGGGAGAAGCCATCGTCAAGCTGGCTGGCGAGCAATGAACACAAACAGAAAGCCCGACTCGTTCTGAGTCGGGCTTGGTTTTATTTCAGGCTGTCGATGGCTTCCCTGGCCGCACGAACGGCGGCGGGATCGGCATACTGCCGGTCGAACTCGCTGGCCATGGGCAGACCCATGGACACGCCCTCCCGGCGGAAGGTCATGGGGCCGGGCTCGCTGCGTTTGGCGGACAGGTGGAAGTGGCAGATGCCCGCTTCCTGATACAGCATGGGGATATTGGCGGCACCCACGCCGGAGCCTGCCATCAGGTGGATCCGGTCGGCGGCGAAGGCCCGGAAGGCCTTGAGATTCTCCACACCCCTGGGGGCGGTGGCCATCTGGCCGGAGGTCAGGATGGTCTGGATGCCAAGGTCACAGGCGGTCTCGATGGCGGCAAAGCCGTCCCGGCACACGTCGAAGCACCGGTGCAGCGTCACCTCCAGATCCTCGGCGGCGGCCATGCAGCGACTCAAAAAGGGCACGTCCAGTTCGCCGTTGGGCGTCAGCGCACCGATGACCACGCCGTTGACACCCGCCTTCGCGCAGAACTCGATCTCCCGCAGGAGCACTTCCTTTTCCTCCTCCGTGAAGCAGAAATCCCCGAACCGGGGCCGCAGGAGCACGTTCACCGGCGTCCTGATCCGACTGACCACCTGCTCGATGAGGAAGGGACTGGGGGACACGCCGCCCACCAGCAGGTCAGCACAAAGCTCCAGCCGGTCGGCACCGGCTTCCGATGCCCGGCGGGCGGATTCAAAGGAATCGACACAAATTTCGAGAAGGAATTTTTCCATAGAAACCTCCTGTTTGTAGATGCGGAGATATTAGATATAAGATGATCCTTCGACGTTACATATCTAATATCTAATACCTCATATCTTTTATCTGATATCTCAATCAGACTTCGTACAGCGGCCTGGCGGGCCGGTAGGGCTGGGGCTTGTAGGTGACGGAGCCGATGGGCTTGCCCTCGACGCCGTATTTGGGGTTGTAGCCGAAGAGGTTGATGTACTTCTCCAGGTCGGGCCGCTCGCGCTCCATCTGCTCCATCACCGCCACGGTGGCGATGACATCGTCGATGGCCCGGTGGGAGTTGACCACCTTGCCGCTGAGCCCATAGACCTCGATGGCGTTGCAGAGCTTGTGGGGATAGTCGTGGCGATCCCGGTAGACGGTCAGCAGGTCGAGCTTGTCCTTGCCCTTCAGAATTCGGGGGTCGCCGTCCCGCAGGAGCATGTAAAAGAGGAAGCTCAGATCAAAATGGGCGTTGTAGGCAAGGAGCAGGGTGTTGCCTGCGATGAGCTCCGCGATGTCCCGGCAGACCCGGGTCTTGGCCACGCCCTTCTCCCGCAAGTCCTGGGTGGTGATGCCGGTGAGCTGCTGGATCTTGGGGGGCACGAAGCCGCCGGGGCTCAAGGACACCAGCTGGTCATATTCCTGCACCACCTTGTGGGTGCCGTCGATCCGTTCCACCGCCACGGCGGAGAACTCGATGACCTCGTCCCGGCTGTAGTTCAGGCCGGTGGTCTCGGTGTCCAGGATCACCAGACGGTCGTACCGTTCAAAAAGCGTCTCAAATGCCATTATTTCTTAGCCCCCAGCTCCTTGGAGCGCTGGAACTTGGACTTGGTCTCGGTCTCCAGCTCATAGGCGGCGGCCAGCAGGTGGCCCATGACCTGGACTTCCTCCCGGAAGCCCCGCTTCAGCTCGATCTCCAGCTCGGCGAAGGGCTCCTCCTTCTCGCCGTTGGTAAGCACACCCCGATCCAGGGCCAGCTCCGTCACGGTGGAGCCTGCCGTGAACTTCCGGGCGGTGCGGGTGAACCGGGCGCCGCAGGTCTCCACCAGACCCCGCTCCACCAGCTGGTTCAGCGCATTGCTGCCCGTCAGCCGGGACAGGTGGGGGATGGCCTCGTGGATGTCCTCGCAGTTCCACTCGTATTCACTGCGGCCGTCGATGCCGGCGGGAGTCTTCAGGGTGCAGATGTGCTTGTCGCCCTCCCGGCGGTGGCGCAGCGTCCAGAAGAGCTTGGCCAGGTCGCCGCCGGGGGTGTCGTAGTAGGTGGTGGTCATTTCGGTGACGGTATAATCTCCGGGGAAGTCGGCCTGGATGCGATCCAGGACTTCTTCGGTGGCCCGGTATTTCAGTTCATATTCAACTGCCATGGCAGTCCCTCCAATGTATCTAAGTAACGCGCATACACGGTCATTTTCATTATAACACGCACAGCTGCCCAAAGGCAAGATTATTCTTCGGCCTTTGGCGTTTCCGACAGCATTATTCCGGGGGAAGTGGTAGGATTTTTCGTGCACGGAAGGAATCCCACGACCCAGTGTAGGGAACGGTCATGACCGTTCCGGTCGATGATGGGCCCTCGATGGGCGCATCATCGACAATGGTTCGAATTCGCCGGAAGCTGTATGGTTTTCTGGCGCAGTACTGCGGAACGGTCATGACCGTTCCCTACATCAGATGGTTCCATTCCTGCGGACAGCCAAAACAAATTCACGAACAGGAAAGGCAGTGGTACATATGATGAAGCACATGACGAGGACGGCCCTGCGGCGGCGGTTGGGCAAGCTGATCGTGAGCCAGCCGGGGCGAGTTGCCGGTACGGCGGCGGGATGGTTCCTGGGGGGCTTTGCCCTGGCGGCGGCATCGGTGGAGCGCAGCTTCCAGCCGTTGGCGTTGGGACTGGTCTGCGCCTGCCGGGGAGGCTGGCGGGCGGCGGCGGCGGCAGCGGGCGGAGTCCTGGGCTACCTGTGGTTCTGGGGAACCGGGGCCTGGCAGGGGGTGTTCTGGATGCTGGGCGGGCTGGTCATCAGCCTGCTTCTGGGCGACCGGGGGATCAGCCAGCGGCAGGTGCTCATGCTCCCGGCCTGCGCTGCGGTGGTGGCGGCGGGCGGCGGGGTGCTGTTTTTGTTCCGGTATGGGGACGAGACGCCGGTGCCCATCTACCTGCTCCGGGTGGGGCTGGCCTTGGCCGCGACCCTGATCTTCCGGCTGTGGCTGGAGCGGCGGGGCAGCTGGGCCGACTGGCTGGCCCAGGGGCTGCTGGTGCTCTCTCTGGCCCAGATCACGGTGCTCGGAGTGAATCTGGGCCATATGGCCGCCGGGTATCTGGGAGCCCAGGGGGCACTGGCCTCCGCCGTGATGGCAGGACTGGGGCTGGATCTGGCCCAGACCCGGCCCATCGGTATGACCGGGGTGCTTTGTCTGGGCTTCTGCCTGCGGCTGATCCCGAACAGGCCCCGATGGCTGGACGCGGCGGCCCCCGCCATGGCCTATGTGCCGGTGATGGTGCTGTCGGGCCGGTTTGACCTGTCCCCGCTCCCCGGACTTCTGCTGGGCGGCGCGGTACGGCTCCTGCTGCCGGGCCTTGGGAAGCTGGAGCCCCGGCGCAGGCGCGGAGAGGCGGCGGTGGCCCAGCTACGGCTGGAGCAGATGGCTGCTGCCCTGCGGCACATGGAGCAGACCCTGCTGCTGACGGCTCCGGTGAAGCCCGACCGGGCGGCGGTGGCGGATCGGGCCCAGCGGGCGGCCTGCGACTTCTGCCCCGAGCGGCGGGGCTGCCGGGGACGGCTGGAGCCCCTGCCGGATAAGCTGCTGGAGCAGCCGGGCCTGAGCGAAGACGATCTTCCAAAGGGCTGCAAAAAGCCCAACCGGCTCCTCTACGAGCTCCGCCGGGGTCAGGAGCAGCTACGCCGGATGAAAGGCGACCGGCGTCGGCTGGAGAGCTACCAGTGCGCCGCCCGGGATCAGTACGCCTTCCTTGCCGACTTCCTGCAAAATCTCTCAGAGGAGCTGGGGTCGAAAAGGGACTATCGCCCGCCCCGCTTCACCCCCGAGGTGGCCCTGTCCTCCCGGAGCCACCGGGAGGAGAACGGCGACCAATGCGTCTGGTTCCCCGGCACGGGCAACGACTACTACATCCTCCTGTGCGACGGCATGGGCACCGGCACCGGTGCGGCCCACGAGAGCCGGGAGGCCGCTTCTGTGCTGAAACAAATGCTCCGGGCGGGCTTCCCGGCGGAGTACGCCCTGCGCAGCTTCAATTCCCTGGCGGTGCTGCGGGAGCTGGGGGGCTGCACCACGGTGGATCTGGTGCGCATCCAGCTGGACACGGGCCGGGGAACGATCTACAAATGGGGCGCCGCCAGCAGCTATCTGCTGAAAAACGGCCAGCTAAGAAAAATCGGGACAGCCTCTCCCCCGCCCGGCCTGAGCGTGTATGGCCGGGAAACGGTGGATCGGCTGTCCCTTGGAGGGGGAGAGGTGCTGATTCTGCTCAGCGACGGCGCGGGAGAGGACATGCTCCTGCGCACGGCATGGACGGCTCCGGAGCCGTCGCCCGGGGAGATGGCGGCGGCGATCGTAGAGCATGGCGCAAAGGAGGGGGACGACGCCACGGTGGCGGTGGTGCGGCTCCGTGCCTCCGACGCATCTGCATAATACCACGTTCTCCGCAAGAATGCTGTCGAAACACAAGATGTGGGAGTCAAAAACAAGGATTTTCCACTAAATCTGGTTACTGCCGTGGAAATATGGCGATTTGGCCGGAATGGGTCAGGGTCATGAGCAGCACCTTCTCCGGTGTCAGCCCCTTGCCGTGGAGCTTCTTCCGGAGCCAATTTTCATCCCTGCCAAGAAGCGACAGATTCCCAGTCAATACCCGTCCGTCGGAGATGATCGTGTAGGGCAGCTCCTGCTTTTCCGGGGGCGTCGGGTAGGGAAAGACGGTGATGGAGCCGTTGGTCTCCAGGATGGCGAACTGCACCTTCTCGATGGCCAGCACCCCCTCCTCCCGGAGGTGGCCGCTGAGCTCGTCTAAGTTTACACGGGTCTTGCGCAGATTCTCCTCCAGCAGCCGTCCGTTTTCGATGAGGATCACCGGCTTGCCGCAGAGGAGCCTCCTGGCCCGGATGCTCTTCAGACACAGCTGGGAGATCACCCGCTCGCAGACGAACACGATGCCCATGGGCACCAGCCCGCCCCAGACCGGCATGTCCCAGTCCTCCAGGGGCACCGACGCCAGATTGGCGATGAGCATGGTCACCACGAATTCCGAGGGCTCCATCTGCCCCACCTGCCGCTTGCCCAAGAGCCGGATCACCACGATCAGGGCGAAATAGAAGAGCAATGTACGCGATACCACCATAAGACCGCCTCCTTCCGGGCTAGTTTGTCCGGAATCGGAGACGGTCATTCCGTTTTGCTGACCCTGTGGCAAGGATTTCCAGATTGACCAACATTCCCCGGCGAAAAGCCGCTTCTTTTTGGTGAAACAGTCGTTTTATGCAAGGAAATAATCGTTTCCATTGACAAAGCCCTTCCACCGGTGTATAGTGTATCCGTCCAAGATTCTGCGGGCCCAGCCCGAAAAAGGAAGTGCATTTCATGCTTAAGACCTGTGACCTTTACGATCTGACACACACCCTGGCTGCCGGTTATCTGGCAGCGTATGAATACCCCTGGCAGGCCCTGAAGGGCATCAAGGATCTGATCCTGACCCTGGGCCCGAGCCTGGGCGAGGACTACACCGAGGTCTCCCCCACCGTCTGGGTGCACAAGACCGCAACCGTCTTCCCCTCCGCTTACTTAGGCGCGCCCTGCATCATCGGCGCGGGCACCGAGGTGCGCCACTGCGCCTTCATCCGGGGCTCCGCCCTGGTGGGCGAGGGCTGCGTCGTGGGCAACTCCGTGGAGCTGAAGAACGTGATCCTCTTCGACGGCGTTCAGGTGCCCCACTATAATTATGTGGGCGACTCCATCCTGGGCCACAAATCCCACATGGGCGCAGGAAGCGTCACCTCCAACGTCAAGTCCGACAAGAGCCTGGTGGTGGTCAAGAACGGCGACGAAAAAATCGAGACCGGCCTGAAGAAGTTCGGCGCCATGCTGGGCGATTTCGTGGAGGTGGGCTGCAACAGCGTCCTCAACCCCGGCACCGTCATCGGCAGACATTCCAACGTCTACCCCACCAGCTGCGTCCGGGGCATGATCGATGAGGGATGCATCTGGAAGAACGACGGAACTGTCGTGGAAAAGCGATAAAAAACGCAGCCGTAGGGCGGGCGGCATCGCCCCCGCCGACCACGTTCGTCGAGTGACCAGGCCAATTCTGTGCAGCCATGTAACGAAACCATGTCATTGCGAGGCCGCAGGCCGCACCCCAGGGTGGCCTCTCTTGCCCCTTCGGGGCAATTCACCTTCTGGCAATCTCCTGGTACTGCGTTCAAATTCGTACAATTTACCAGGAGATTGCCACGCCTTCGGCTCGCAATGACAGAGCTGGCTTGCAGTTGGTTCTTCTGGTTACGTGCACCAATCATCCAACTCGCTCGGCGGGGTCATGACCCCGCTCTACATCCTATTTATAAGGAGTTTATCTAAATGGGCAAATATTTCGGAACCGACGGCTTCCGCGGGGAAGCCAATGTGAATCTGACTGCGGATCACGCCTTTCGGGTGGGCCGCTTCCTGGGCTGGTATTTCACCCAGCTCCATCGCCGCAGCGGCAGGGACGGCCCCGCCCGCATCGTCATCGGCAAGGACACCCGCCGCTCCAGCTACATGTTTGAGTACACCCTGGTGGGCGGTCTGGTGGCCTCCGGCGCGGATGCCTACCTGCTCCATGTCACCACCACCCCCTCCGTGGCCTACGTTGCCCGGACGGAGGATTTCGACTGCGGCATCATGATCTCCGCCTCCCACAACCCCTACTACGACAACGGCATCAAGCTCATCAACAGCTTCGGCGAGAAGATGGACGAGAGCGTCATCAATCTGATCGAGGCCTATCTCGACGGCGAGCTGGTGGCCTTCGGCAAGGAATGGGCGGAGCTGCCTCTGGCCCAGCGGGATCAGATCGGCCGCACCGTCGACCATGTCTCCGGCCGCAACCGCTACATCGGCCACCTGATCGGCATGGCCCAGTATTCCTTCAAGGGCAAGAAGGTGGGTCTCGACTGCGCCAACGGCTCCAGCTGGAACATCGCCAAATCCGTCTTCGACGCCCTGGGCGCCAAGACCTACGTCATCAACGCCGAGCCCAACGGCTACAACATCAATACCAACGCCGGCTCCACCCACATCGAGGGTCTGCGGGACTTCGTCCTGAAGAACGGTCTGGACGTGGGCTTCGCCTACGACGGCGATGCCGACCGGTGCCTGTGCGTGGACGAGAAGGGCAACATCGTCACCGGCGACCACATCCTCTACATCTACGGCCGCTACATGAAGGAGCGGGGCAAGCTGCTGATGAACACCGTGGTCACCACCGTCATGAGCAATTTCGGCCTGTACAAGGCCTTCGATGAGCTGGGCATCGACTACGCCAAGACCGCCGTGGGCGACAAGTACGTCTACGAGTACATGATGAACAACGGCTGCCGCATCGGCGGCGAGCAGTCCGGCCACATCATCTTCAGCAAGTACGCCTCCACCGGCGACGGCATCCTGACCAGCCTTAAGATCATGGAGGTCATGATGGCGAAGAAGAAGCCCCTGAGCGAGCTCCACGCCGATCTGACCATCTACCCCCAGGTGCTGAAGAACGTCCGGGTCACCGACAAGCGCCTGGCCCAGGATGACCCCGACGTCCAGGCCGCCGTCAGTGAAGTCGCCGCCAAGCTGGGCGACTCCGGCCGGATCCTGGTGCGCGAAAGCGGCACCGAGCCCCTGGTGCGGGTCATGGTCGAGGCCGAGACCGAGGAAGCATGCCAGGAATATGTGGACTACGTGGTGGCTGCCATCAAGCGCAAGGGCCACGCGGTATAAAACCCTATGCGGGACGCAAATGCGTCCCGCTTTTTCCATTTTTACCGCGCAACTGTAGGGAACGGCTACGGCCGTTCCGCAGTATGCACTTACGATATCGTACGCTGTTGGGCGAAGTGGCAGGATATTACGAATTCGCCGTACATGGTTCCATATTGTCAGCTTTCACTGCGGAACGGTCATGACCGTTCCCTACGTTGGATTGGTGCTAAATTTGAGATTCCCTCTGTTTGCAACACAAATTTCATATCTTAAGCGGTTGCGGCAGCCTTCAAAACATCGTATAATGTAGGAAACGAGCCGAAAGGAGCCGGGCCATGACCAGTCTGTATTCCATCCTCCATTTCCTGGTGGACGGGGTCTGCGCCTGGGCCATGCTCGGGCGGTTCGCCGGGGATTACACCGGCATCCTGATCTACAATTTCTGCGCCTTCGCCCTGCAATTTCCTCTGGGCGCGGTGCTGGATCAGGTCGGCGGGCGGAAAATGCCCCTGGCCTTCGCGGCGGCGGGCTGCGGTCTGACCCTGCTGGGGGCGGTGACCGGCCCGGCGGTGCTGGGTCTGGGCAACGCGGCGTTCCATGTGGGCGGCGGCGTGGATGTAATCCGGGCCGACTGTCAGCGGGGACTCCGGGGACAGGCCCTGGGCATCTTCGTGGCTCCGGGAGCCATGGGGCTGTATCTGGGCACGCTGCTCGCCAGGGGCGGCGTTGGCTTTGTCCTGCTTCCGGCGGCGGTGCTGATGGCAGTGCTGCTGCTCCCCATCCGCAGTCCCGGGGAGATTTCCACAGCTCCCTCGCAAAAGCTGCCCATCCCCCTCGCTTTGAGCTGCTTTGCGGTGGTGGTTCTGCGCAGCCATGTGGGCATGGCGGTGGTCTTCCCCTGGAAGACCGGGTTCCTGGCCTTTGCCGCCGTATCGGCGGTGGTGCTGGGGAAGATGGCGGGCGGCGTCCTCGCGGCCCGATTCGGCGCGGGATGGGTGACCGTGCTTTCCCTGACCATCGCGGCGGCGGGCTTTGCCCTTGGCAGCATCCCGGCCTTTGGCCTTCTGGCTCTGCTGTGCTTCAACATGACCATGCCCCTGACCCTCTACGCCCTCTGGCGGCGGTTCCCGGAGTATCCCGGGGCATGCTTCGGCTGTCTGACCCTGGCGCTGTTTCTGGGATTTTTGCCCACCTATTTCGGCATCGATCTCCCGATCGGCGGCGTTCTGGGAAGTATCCTGTCCCTGCTCCTGCTGTGGAAGGCGGTGGACGATGCTTGAGATCTTTTCCGTCAGCCTGCTGCTGACGCTGGCCATCGAGCTGCCCATCGCTTATCTTTGGGGTCTGCGGGGCCGGGAGCTGGTTACGGTGGCCGTGGCCAATGTGATGACCAACCCGCTGGCGGTGGCTCTGCACCTGTGGGGCATCCCCCAGCTGCCCATCGAGCTGGGCGTGGTGCTGGCTGAGGGCGCGGCCTATTCGCTTCATTTTGAGAAAAAACCTGTTTTGCTGGCGATCATCAGCAATGCCCTGTCCTGGGGCATCGGAATTCTGATACAACTGTGAGGAGGAACCATCATGAAACGTACGATCTGTCTGCTTCTGGCTCTGCTGCTTTGCCTGTCCCTGGCTCCCGCCGCTTCGGCGGATGTGATCTTCGAGCCCGGGGACAGCTTCTACTGGGATCACCGGGGCGAGTGCCAGTACCACAGCCGCAGCTACTACGCCGACGGCCCCGACAATGTGGCGGTGATCTACCGCAGCCCCCTGTCCTCCGCCGTGGTGGAGCGGGTGAAGAACGGTCTGGAGCTGTGGATCAGCTACATCTGGGAGGATGCCGAGGGCTTCCTCTGGGGCTACAGTGAGAATTATGAGGAAGGCTGGGCCGGCTGGGTGCCCATGGACTATCTGCTGCTCAAATACGATTCTATCTCCTTCCAGGAGGAGTTCGCCGCCCGGATCACCGCCGAGGAGGGCACCCTTCCGTCCGCCGCCGAGGGGCGGTTCCACTTCTGGAGCTACCCCGGCAGTGATACGCTCCAGGCCGATATGCCGGTAGAGCCGGACTATCTGCCCGAGTATTACGAAACCTTCACCGACGACGCGGGCCGCAGGTGGGGCCACATCGGCTACCACATGGGTCTGCGCAATGTCTGGGTCTGCCTGGACGACCCCACGGCGGACTACCGCACCCTCTATGCCGAGCAGGAGCCCCAGCAGGTGACCCACCCGGTCAAGCAGGAGAACGCGCCCCTGCCCCAGATCAAGCCCCAGGGCATCAGCCTCAACGGCATCCTGGCGGCGGTCTGCGCCGTGTCCATCCTCAGCATCGGCTGGCTGTGGATGACCCGGAAGAAAAAGTAAGCACCCCTTGCCCCCGCATTTATGAGGGGGGCAAGATTCGTTCTATAACAGAGAGGAGAAAGAAATATGGGCATCGTAGTAATCGGCACTTCCTTCGTGGACATCAAGGGCTTCCCGGAGGATCAGTACATCCCCACCGGACGGAACGTGGGCCGGGTGGAGTACATCCACGGCGGCGTGGCGAGAAACGTGGTGGAGGACATCGCAAATGTGGAGCTGCGCCCCACCTACCTGAGCATCGTAGACGACAGCCCCATGGGTCAGGACGTTCTGAAAAAGCTCGTCAAGCACAAGGTCAACTGCGACCACGTGCTGACCCGGCCCGACGGTCTGGGTCTTTGGCTGGCGGTCTTCGACAATGACGGCGACGTGGCCGGCTCCATCTCCAAGCGTCCCAACGCCTACCCCCTGGTGGGTCTGTTGGAGCGGGAGGGTGACAGGATCTTCGCCGAGGCCGACTCCGTGGTGCTCCAGGTGGATCTGCACAAGGACATCGTCAAGAAGGTCTTCGAGCTGGCGGAGCGGCACCACACCAAGCTCTTCGCCCTGGTCTCCAACATGTCCATCGCCGCCGAGCGCCGGGACTTCCTGCAGAAGTTCGACTGCTTCATCTGCAACCAGCTGGAGGCCGGTATGCTCTTCCTGGACGACTATGAGGGCAAGTCCATCGAGGAGATGGAGCACATCCTGGCGGACAAGGTCGTCCGGGCCAACATTCCCGCCATGGTGGTGACCATGGGCGGCAAGGGCGCGGTCTACGCCGACCGGGAAGGCGGCCACGGCTACTGCCCTGCCCGGAACGTCCAGGTCAAGGACACCACCGGCGCGGGCGATGCCTTCTGCGCAGGCGTTTCCATCGGCCTGACCTACAGCAAGACCCTGGGCGAGTCCGTCCAGATCGGTACCCTGCTGGCGGCGTCCGTCATCACCAGCTCCGAGAATGTCTGCCCCCGGTTCCAGCCTGCGGAGCTGGGACTGGACGTGAAAGTTGACAGTTGACAGTTCGGAGGGATCATTGTGGATAACCCTGCAATTTGGCTGGCAGTCGCCGGAGCTGTGCTCGTGGGCTTGCTGATGTCCAAGCATAACGACAAGAACAAAGGCTTCACGAAGTTCGGCAGATTCATCGGCAGCGAAAAGCTGCTGAAGGATTACGACGAGGAGAACAACTTCATCGACAAGTATTCCCGGTGACCTCAAGCAGAAGAAACAACTCCAAATTACCTCTGTCATTGCGAGGCCGCAGGCCGCACCCCAAGGTGGCCTCTCTTGCCCCTTCGGGGCAATTCACCTTCCGGCAATCTCCTGGTACGTTGTACGAATACGCAGGCAGTTCCAGGAGATTCCCACGTCGCTTCGCTCCTCGGAATGACAGTGGCAGCTTTTCGCTGGACTTTCTGTTTTAGAAAAGCAATCGTCGGAGCCAGTCGGCGGGGGCGATGCCACCCGCCCTACACAAAAATACGTTGATTCAACTATTGGTTGAGTGGTTTTTCCCCATCCGGTTGAGCCGGTTCAACTGCTGATCCATTCCTTTTCGGGGCTCTGGATCGTACAATGGAGCCATCAAAGGAAAGGAGCGTATCAATATGGATATGACCATCGGAAAGCGCATCGCCCTTTTGCGCAAAGAGAAGGGCCTGACCCAGGAGGAGCTGGCCCAGCATATGGGTGTCAGCCCCCAGGCGGTGAGCAAATGGGAAAATGACCAGACCTGCCCGGACATCTCGGCCCTTCCCAAATTGGCCCGGCTGCTGGGCGTCACCGTGGACGAGCTGCTGGAGGGGAAGGCGGAGCTGCCCGCCGTGCGGGTGCTGCCCCCGGCCGAACGCAAGCCCCTGACGGACATGATGCTGCGCATCACCGTGGACTCCGCCGACGGCGACCGGGTGCGGGTCAATCTGCCCATCGCCCTGGTGGAGATCGCCCTGGAGATCGGCATGGAGATGCCTCAGATCAACGGCACCGATGCCCTGAAGGGCATCGATCTTCATAAGATCCTGGAGCTGGTGCGCCAGGGTCTGGTAGGCAATCTGGTGGAGGTGGACTCCGCCGACGGCGACAAGGTTCGCATCTTCGTGGAGTGACGCCATGATCGTCCGCATCAAGTCCAAGGACGGGCCGAATCTGTTCATCCCCTTCCCCCTGGGGCTCATCTGCAACCGCTTCACCGCCGGGATCGCCGCCAGAGCCGCCGCCGAGGGCGGCGTGACCGTGACACCGGAGCAGCTGAAAAAGCTTTTCCGGGTTCTCCGGGACTGCAAACGCCGCTTCCCCGGCTGGGTCATCGCCGAGGTGCACAGCGCCGACGGGGATGAGGTGTATGTCAAACTATAAAAGAGCTGTAAAGAAACGCATAGGTATCCAAACAACATACAGCAGCAGTGACACACGATCAAGTGGGACACTGCTGCTGTTTTCCATGCTGGATCAATCGGATCAGGTGACCGCATCCATGTCATCGCGAGCCCGTAAGGGCGTGGCGATCTCCTGGGACGATGTGCAAATATCAGACGCGGTACCAGGAGATTGCCGCGTCGCTTCGCTCCTCGCAATGACAGCGGCAGACGGCAGATGGTTCTTCTGATTGACTCATGTATAACCCGAAGCTTTATTCAGGTTTCTTTACAAACGGGTCTGCGTACAGACATACTGGGCGCCTTCCGGGGTCTCGAAGCGGAGGACGCGGACGCCGAAGGTCTCTTCCAGAATGCCGGTCGCCATGATCTCGTCCGGTGTGCCCACGGCCAGGAGCCGCCCGGCATCCATGACGGCGACCCGGTCGGCGCAGCGCAGGGCCAATGGCAGGTCGTGGAGCACCAGCGCCACCGCCTTTCCCTCCCCTGCCAGCTCCCGGCACAGCTCCACGAGACGGAGCTGATGGCCAATGTCGAGGAAGGAGGTTGGCTCGTCCAGGAGGATAGTCGGCGCATCCTGGGCCAGGGCCATGGCAAGATAAACCTTCTGCCGGGTACCACCGGAGAGCTCCGCCAGCGGGGTGTAGGCGTGTTCCAAAACGCCCAGCCGGGCCATGGCGGCCTTTGCGACGGCATAGTCCTCCTCCCGGTACCGCCGGGGCCAGCCCAGCCAGGGAAACCGGCCGTGGAGCACCAGCCGTCCCGCCGTCATCTCCGGCAACCGCCTGTACTGGGGCAGATAGGCGATGTGCTGTGCCCTCGGTGCTTCTGTCTGGATTTCACCGGAGACAAGGGGGATCAGGCCCGCCGCGGCCTTCAGAAGGGTGCTCTTGCCGCAGCCGTTGGGGCCCACGACGGCGGTGACCGTTCCCATGGGGAACGTCAGGGAAATGTCGTGCAAGACCGTTTTTTCGCCGTATCCGGCGGTCAGATGCTGGATCTCAACCATCGCTCCGCCCTCCCCGCTTCGACAGGATATACAGGAAGAAGGGCCCGCCCAGTGCAGACAGCAAAATGCCCACCGGCAGCTCCTGGGGCCGGAAGAGGAGCCGCGCCATCAGATCGCAGACCGTCACGAAGGCCCCGCCCCAAAGGGCGCACAGGGGCAGCAGCCGCCGACACTCGTTCCCCGCGAACCGGCGCACGGCATGGGGCACGATCAATCCCACGAAGCCCAGCAGTCCCGCAAAGCTCACCGCCGCGCCGCAGAGAAGTGCGGCAAGGGCCAGGAAAAGGGTGCGCATCCGGGCTGCGTTCATGCCCAGACTTCTGGCGGTGTCCTCCCCCAGGGACAAAATTTCCAATTCGTTGTGCAGGGCGAAGACCGCGCCGAGTGCCAGCACGATCAGCACTCCCGCCGGGATCAGCCTTGCGGACACCACGCCGCCGAAGCCGCCTACCCGGAAATCGCTGCTCAGGACAGCGGCATCGGGGACGAGATTCGTCACCGCGTCGCTGACAGCTCCCAAAAAGGCGTTCACCGCCACGCCCGCCAGAATGACGGTGGTGCGGGACGCGCCCACCATTTTCGCCGCAAGGGACACCAGCAGCACCGCCGCGAAGGCTCCGCCGAAGGCCGCCCCCGCGATGATCCACCCGGAAACGGCACCAAAGGCACAGCAGACCGTCACCGCCAGACCCGCGCCCGCGTTGACGCCGATGATGTTGGGGGATGCCAGAGGGTTGGCCAGCACGTTCTGGATCACGCAGCCCGCCGCGCTCAGGGCCGCTCCCGCCAGCAGACAGGCCATCGTCCGGGGAAACCGGGCGTACCAGAAGATGCGTCCCGCCACGGTGCCTGTGCCGGATAGAAGCTCCAGGGGGGACAGCATGGCCGCGCCCAGAAACAGGCTGGCCGCCGCCGCCAAAATGCAGGCCAGGGCCGCAAATCGTTTTGTTTTCACCGCAGAAGCTCCTCCAGTGCCAGATAAGCCTCGCCCCAGCGGGCGTTGGGCTTCATATTGTAGAGGGTCTTGTCCAGATGGAAGACCCGGCCCTCCTGCACCGCCGTCAGGGATGCCCAGGCGGGATTCTCCGCGAAGAAGCGGTCGATGTTCTCCTGAGTCCCGGCGGTGTCGTCACCCAGCTGAACGAAGAAGATGAAGTCGGGGTCTTCGAGCATGATTTGCTCGATGCTCAGCGTTTCCAGAAGGGTCTTGTCGGAATCGGCGATGTTGACACAGCCGAGGGCCGCCAGCATTTCACCAAGCACACTTCCATGGGAGTTCTTCGCCCGGATGCTGGAGGCCGAGGCCCGGAGATACAGAACCTTCGGATTCGTTCCTCTGGTTTTCGATTTCTCCACAGCTTCGTCGATCTGGCTTTGGACATCCAGACCGTTTTTCTGGTAGAGATCCGTTCTTCCGGTGATATCGGTGCAGATTTTGAGCATCCTGAGATAGTCGTCAAAGTCCGACACATCAAAATAGGCCGTGGGGATCCCCGCCGATTCCAGGGTGTCCATCCACTGGACATCCACATCGGTATTCGCAGACGCGATGACGAAGTCCGGCTCGGCGGCGAAGAGGGCCTCCAGGCTCAGTTCCTTGGTGTGGCCCAGATTCACTGCATCACCCGGCAGGGGCAGGTCAAAATCCTCCCAGGCGTCATCGGCGGCGGCGATGACCTCTCCCCCCGCCAGATACCACACATCGGCGAAGCTGCCCAGCAGACAGGCCACCCGCTTTGGATGATCCACCGTCACCTGACGGCCCAGATCGTCGGTGAAGGTATCGCCCACCTGGGACTCCACCGCCGGGACGCACCCGGCAAGCAGGGTGCATACCATTAAAATCAAAATCAATCGTTTCATGTTGTCCTCCCAAACAAAAAATACCGAACTCCGGCGAAAGGGCGCACCTTCCCCAGACTCGGGAAGGAATGCTTTTAAGGCCTTTCACACGTGGTTCGGTACGGCAGATTCCATTGGGGCAATTATAGCACAGCCGACAGTCCCTGTCAATTTCCCTCCGAAGAAACGACCCCACGCGATCACGTCACGATCACCGCCGCAGTGGGAACCGTTTGCCCGACGGGGCTCCCGTTGGATACAAAAAAACTTGCATTTTTGATTTGTGGGGTTATAATAGAGCAAGAACCGAAAAGCAAAGGAGAACCCCTATTATGACCACTGAAGAACTCAGAGAAGCCCTGCTGGCCGCACCCAAGAATGGCTACGCCCGTCTCACCGCCGAAGAGCGGGCTGAGATGGAGGCCCACTGCAAGGGCTACGCCGCATATATCGACGCCTGCAAGACCGAGCGGGAGGCCGTTGCCTGGTCTGTCGAGCAGCTGAAAAACCATGGATTCATCGAGCTGGAGCCCGGCATGGCGCTGAAGCCCGGCGACAAGGTCTACCGCAGCAACCGGGGCAAGGCCCTGATGATGGCCGTCATTGGTACCGAGAGCCTGAACGACGGTGCCCGGATCTGCGTGGCCCACATCGACTCCCCCCGCCTGGACATCAAGCCCAATCCCCTGTACGAGGATTCCGGCATGGCCTTCCTGAAGACCCATTACTACGGCGGCGTCAAGAAGTACCAGTGGGTCACCGTGCCCCTGGCGCTCCACGGTGTCATCTGCCGCAAGGACGGCACCTGCGTCAATGTGACCATCGGCGAGGACGAGTCCGATCCCATCCTGATGATTACCGACCTGCTGCCCCACCTGGCCGCCGATCAGATGCAGAAGACCGCAGCCACCGCCATCACCGGCGAGCAGCTGAACGTGCTGCTGGGCTCCGAGCCCCTGGAGGGTGAGGGCAGCGACCTGGTCAAGCTGCACGTGATGAAGCTGCTGAACGAGAAGTACGGTGTCATCGAGGAGGACTTCCTCTCCGCCGAGCTGACCGTCGTCCCCGCCATGAAGTGCCGGGAAGTGGGTCTCGACCGCTCCCTGCTGGCCGCCTACGGCCACGACGACCGGGTCTGCGCCTACAACGAGATCGTGCCCCTGCTGACCATGGACACCCCGAAGCACACCGCCGTCTGCCTGCTGGCGGACAAGGAGGAGATCGGCTCCGTCGGCATCAGCGGTATGCACTCCTTCGCCTTTGAGACCTTCATGCACGACCTGTGCCACGCCACCAAGGCAAGCATGTACCGCTGCTTCGAGAATTCCTTCTGCCTGAGCGCGGACGTTTCCAACGCCTTCGACCCCAACTTCCCCGAGACCGCCGACAAGCGCAACAACGCCGCGGTGAACATGGGCGTTTCCATCTTCAAGTACACCGGCTCCAAGGGCAAGGGCGGCGCCAACGACGCCTCCGCCGAGGCCATGGGCCACATCCGCCGGATCCTGGACAACGCAGGCGTCATCTGGCAGGTGGGCACCCTGGGCAAGGTCGACCAGGGCGGCGGCGGCACCGTGGCCGCCATCATGGGCAACCGCAACATCGTCACCGTGGACGCAGGCGTCCCCGTGCTGAGCATGCATGCCCCCCTGGAGCTCATCAGCAAGCTCGACTGCTACATGTCCATGCGGGCCTGTAAGGCAGTTTATGAGGATTGATCGATAAAACCAAGAGCCGCCCGTCCGGGCGGCTCTCAATTTTTATGCTTCGTTGTCATCCATATGGGCCAGCGCGAATGCGATGCACTGTTTGATGAACTCGTTTCTGCTGATGTCACACGCGGCGGCCTTGGCGTCGATCTGCGCCAGAACCTCTGTGGAGATCCGCATGGAGATCACTTCTTTCTCCGGCTTTCTGGGTAAGAATTTTTCCAAAACCGTCACCGCCTTTCTTGCAAATTATATTCGATATGCTATAATAAATACATATTCTTATTTAGATATCGATATTCGAATACAATGGGGTGAACGGATGGATACTGCGGCGCAGGAACGCTTTTTGAAAATTGTTGCACTGGCAGCGCAGGATGAAACGTATCAAAAACTTCAGCGTCGGTGCGCCGAGCTGGATCTGCCCTTTCTGTCGGCAATGGAGCGGCTGTCGGAGGAAGAACGGGACGTCGTAATGGCATAGATCGCCTGTGAGGCATGACCGTTCCACAGATGATATGGTACTATGCAACGACGCCCACCGCACCGATTGCAGTTTGTCAGCGGCGACTCGCCGCCCGGAAAACAAACAAGGCGATCAGTCGCCGCACCATGTAACGACCCCACGTACCATATAACGATCTCCACCGCACCGATTGCAGTTTGTCAGCGGCGACTCGCCGCAAAAAAAGGCCCCGATCTGTCGATCGGGGGGTATCTGTCTTTGATACTATATTTATTCAAAATTGGGCCGCGTCCGCGCCCTTGAGCTGGAGCTGCAGCTTGTCGGCGATCAGGGCGATGAACTCCGAATTGGTGGGCTTGCCCTTGGTGTTGGACACGGTGTACCCGAAAAACCGCTGCAAGGTATCCAGATCCCCCCGGTCCCAGGCCACCTCGATGGCATGGCGGATGGCCCGCTCCACCCGGGAGGGGGTCGTCTGGAATGTTTTTGCCACCTGGGGGTACAATACCTTCGTGATGGCGTTGATGACGTCCATATCGTTGACGGCGATGATGATGGCCTCCCGGAGGTATTGGTAGCCCTTGATGTGGGCGGGGACGCCGATCTCGTGGATGATGCCGGTGACCAGAGCCTCGATGCTCTGACCGGGGGCCCGGCGGACGGAGATGCTGCGGGCGGTATCTCCCCGGAGCTCCTCCAGACGGTCGACCAAAGCCTCCATGTCGCAGGGCTTCAGGATCAGGTATGCCACCCCCAACCCTGCTGCGGCAGAGGCCACGTAATCGGTCATGAATCCGGAGGTGGCCACCACGGCGGGACGGCGATCCCAGCCAGCCATGCTCTTGAGCACACTGAGCCCGTCCTTCTTCGCCAGCATCAGATCCAGCACCAGGATGTCCGGCCTGCGTTCCTCCAGAAGCTGCATCGCCTGCTCCCCATCGTTGGCGACGCCTGCGATCGCAAACCGCTCCGTCCGCTGCAATGCAGATGTCAGCGTCGTGCAGAATTCTTCGGAGTTGTCTGCGATCAAGATACTCGTTCTTTTGTCCATGAACTTCCTCTCCTTGCTGTTATTTGTCCGGAAGCGCGCTTCCGGCGTCAGTTGAGACAAATAAATCATAGCACGCCGTATCATTTTTTGCAAGAAAAAAGCACAACAATCGCTCGACATAAGTTGCGTTTTAGTGACACAGGCTGGTAAACTCCGAACAAAACGACCGAAAACGACCTACAACTCGCATCCGTGGCCGGTTGACGAAGATGCACCGATGGTGTACAATGACCACATTCAATTCACCACGCTAAAGGAGAAAAGCATATGAACGAAGTATGGAATCTTGAAGCGATCTACCCCGGCTTTGACTCCCCGGAATTCAAGCAGGAGCTGGCCGATCTGAAGGCGACCGTCGCCGATTATGCACAGTGGGTCAAGACGCTGGAGACCCTCGACCCTCTGGAGGGTCTGAAGACCGGCACCGATTATCTGGAGAAGCTGCTGACCTACGGCAATAAGCTGGTGGAATACTGCCTGCTCCGCCAGGCCGCCAACACCCTGGACGACGAGGCCACCTCCGGCGCCAGCCAGGTCATGGGCCTGCTGAGCACCATCGCCGGCCCCAAGGCCGTCTACAAGGCCTGGGCCTGCCGGCTCCCGAACCTGATGGAGCTGGTGGCGGGGGACGAGGTGCTGAAGGAGTACACCTTCCTCTACAGCACCATGCGCGACGCCAGCGGCTTCCAGCTCAGCGGCCGGGGCGAGGAGATCATGGCCAAGATGGAGCTCTCCGGCGGCAGCGCCTGGGGCGATCTGCAGCAGTTCCTCACCAGCACCGTGCCCGTCACCTACCGGGGCGAAAAGACCAACCTCTCCGCCATCCGCAACCTGGCCTACGATCCCGACCCCGCCGTCCGTAAGGATGCCTACGAGGCGGAGCTTGCCTGCTATGAGCGCATCGCCGATTCCGTGGCCTTCGCCCTGAACTCCATCAAGCTGGAGACCATCACCGACTGCGAGCTGCGGGGCTACGAGAGCCCCCTGGAGCGCACCCTGAAGGAGGCCCACATGTCCCGGGCCACCCTGGATGCCATGCTGGGCGCCATGGACGAGTACCTGCCCAAGTTCTGGCAGTACCTCAAGGCCAAGGGCAAGGCTCTGGGCCATGAGAAGGGCCTGCCCTGGTATGACCTGTTCGCCCCCATGGGCAATATGACCGGCAAGTACACCGCCGAGGAGGCACGGGATTATCTGGTGGAGCTGTTCTCCGGCTTCGATCAGGAGCTGGCCGACATGGTGGCCCGGGCCTTCGACAACGCCTGGATCGACTTCTATCCCCGCTCCGGCAAGTCCGGCGGTGCCTTCTGCTCCGGCGTGGACTGTCTCCACGAGAGCCGCATCCTGACCAATTTCGACGGCCAGTTCACCGATGTGGTCACCCTGGCCCACGAGCTGGGCCACGCCTTCCACAACCAGTGCATCGACGGCCACCGGGTGCTGAACCACGACTACTCCATGCCCCTGGCGGAGACCGCCTCCACCTTCAATGAGTGCGTCATCATGAACGCCGCCATCAAGGCAGCCAAGGATGACGACGAGAAGCTGGCCCTGATCGAGAGCCAGCTCCAGGACGCCACCCAGGTCATTTGCGACATCTACTCCCGCTACCGCTTCGAGACCATGGTCTTCGAGAAGCGCCGGGAGGAATTCATGGGTGAGCAGGCTCTGTGCGGCCTGATGACCGAGGCCCAGAAGCAAAGCTACGGCGACGGCCTGGACAATGCGGTCATGCACCCGTATATGTGGGTCTGCAAGAGCCACTACTACGGCCCCACCTTCTACAATTTCCCCTACGCCTTCGGCGCCCTCTTCGCCCGGGGCCTGTACGCCCAGTACGAGCGCGACGGTGCCGCCTTCGTGCCCAAGTACAAGAAGCTCCTGTACACCACCGCCGTGGCCACCGCCGAGGATACCGCAAAGGTCGCCGATATCGACCTGACCGACAAGGACTTCTGGCGCAGCGCCTTGCAGATGCTCTCCGACGAGATCGACCTGTTCTGCCAGCTGGTGGAGAAGAAGTAAACAGCAAATGGGGGCGCACCTGGTGCGCCCTCGTTTTTCTGCCATGGCCGTTCCCTACGGATCGGTTTGGATCTGTCTGATGTCTTGTCTATTATTACCAAATATCGATAGATTCGTCTGTACGCATTGACATTTCCAAATGCCGTTGTATAATGGTTCGGAACAATTAATCAGAAAGAACGTGGACATTTGTCCGCAAACAGAGGATTTTTTGAATGAATGACAAAATTCGTGCGCTGATGGATTTTCTGGATGCATCCCGGAGCGTCTATCACGCAGTGTCCTATATTTCGGCCATTCTGGACGCTGAGGGCTATACCCACCTGCCCGAGGGCGACGACTGGACGCTGGAGGACGGCGGCAAGTATTACATCACCCGCAACATGAGCACCATTATTGCCTTCCGGATCCCCCACGGGGAGCCTGCGGGCTTCCTGCTGTCCGCCAGCCACTCCGACCGGCCCAGCTTCAAGATCAAGGAGAACGGCGAGCTGGAGAGCAAGTACATCCGCCTGTCCACCGAGCGCTACGGCGGCATGCTGATGGCGCCCTGGATGGATCGGCCCCTTTCCGTGGCGGGCCGGGTGATGGTGGAGACTCCCACCGGCGTGAAGATGAAGCTGGTGGACATCGACAAGGATCTGATGATTATCCCCAACGTGGCCATCCACATGAATCGCAAGGTCAACGAGGGCTACGCCTACAACCCCGCCACCGACACCATCCCCCTGCTGGGCGACCGGGACGTGAAGGGCATGTTCGGCCGGATGATCGCCGATCAGGCCGGTGGCCGCATTCTGGGCCATGACCTGTTTTTGTACCTGCGGCAGAAGGCCACCGTCTGGGGCATCGAGCAGGAGTTCATCTCCGCCCAGGCGCTGGACGACCTCCAGTGCGCCTGGGGCTGCCTGCAGGGCTTCCTGAACGCCACCGAGTCCGGTTCTGTCCCCATGCTGTGCATCTTCGACAGCGAGGAGGTGGGCTCCCGCTCCGTCTCCGGCGCGGACAGCACCATGCTGACCTCCACCATGAACCGAATCGCCCGGTATCTGGATGCCAACCTGGCCCGGATGATGAGCCAGTCCTTCCTGGTCTCCGCCGACAACGCCCACGCCATTCACCCCAACCACCCCGAGCTGGCCGACCCCAACAATGCCCCAGTCATGAACAGCGGCATCGTGGTCAAGTTCAACGCCTCCCAGCGCTACACCACCGACGCCGTGGCGGCTTCGGTCTTCCGCAGCGTTTGCAACCGGGCGGGCGTCCCCACCCAGACCTACTACAACCGCCCGGACATCCCCGGCGGCTCCACCCTGGGCTATGTTTCCCTGACCCACGTCTCTGTCCCCACCGCTGACATCGGCCTGGCCCAGCTGGCCATGCACTCGTGCTACGAGACTGCCGGCGTCTACGACAGCCTGTACCTGGAAAAGGCCATGACGGCCTACTTCTCCTCCACCCTGACCGTGACGGGAGATGGGGAGTATATCATCGTATAACGAAATTGAGCCGCCCGACCGGGCGGCTCGTTTCTATGCTGCATAGGGGAACGGATCGATATGCCCCACCTTTTTCCGAAAAATTTGCCGAAACGGATTGTGTTCTCCCGGAGAAAATGGTATTCTTAACCCAAGTTTACCGGCCCGCCCGGTATCAAAGGAGGAACACACATGAAACAACGTTCATTTGCGCTGATCCTTGCGCTGTGCATGGTGCTTGCCGCGCTGCCCATTTCCGCATCCGCTGCGGCAGCGCAGGCTGTCCCTGCCCCCGTCCTGGCTCCGGCGGCCCTGCCCGCAGCGCCCGCACTGCCCCAGGGGAAGACCTATTCCATCGAGATGACCTACACCGGCCCCGGCTACGCGGAGCTGTACGCCACCTCCGCCGGTGCGAAGGAGAGCGTCTACTTCCTGGCCGACCCGGAGCCCGGCTACAAGGTCAGCTTCGCCAAGTGCGGCTACTACATGGAGCAGCATGACATGCGCCTGATCTACATCGGCAGCAATGTCTACGAGATCGTCATGCCCGACGGCGATGTGCGGCTGGATCTGGAGTTCGTGCCCATCGAGACCAAGAGCCACGCTGTCAAGCTCACCGTCAGCGAGGGCGGCATGGCCTCCGTGGATCAGAAGACCGCCAAGAAGGGCGAGAGTCTCTTCGTGGAGATCATCCCCACCCCCGGCTGGTCTCTGGAGTCCGTCCGGGCCCGCGCCAATGGCACATGGCTGGAGGGCTACTATCTGGGCAAGGTGGCGGGCGCAGAGCTCTACGAGATCTTCATGCCCGATGCCGACCTGGAGATCCTGGTGGATTTCCAGCGCAACGGCCCCTATGAGATCGCCACCTACTTAGACACCGAGGGCGGCAGCCTGGAGCTCAGCCATAAGACCGCCTACGAGCTGGAGACCGTCACCATCACCGCCAAGCCCGACCGGGGCTATCAGGTCGCCAGTCTGACCTGCTACCACTCCCCGGTGACCAGGGTTCGGGAGAATGTCTACACCTTCCCCATGCCCAAATTCAAGGAGGAAGTCCACGTTTCCTTCGAGAAGATCGTCTATTCCGTCAGCGTCAGCCTGGAGCTGGAGATGGGCGGCACGGCGTACCTGGATACGGAGACGGCCACCATCGGCCAGACCATCACGCTGACCTGCGTCCCCGAGGAGGGCTACCGGGTGGCCCGGATCACCGGCGCGGAGCTCAGCGACAACGGCGACAACACCTACAGCTTTGTCATGGAGGACGCAGCAGTGGAGCTGAGCGTCCTGTTCCTCCGGGAGAACAACCCCTTCCTGGACGTCAACGAGACCCACTTCTACCATGAGAGTGTGCTCTGGGCCGTGGAGAACGGCATCACCAACGGCGTGGACGACACCCACTTCGGCCCCATGGGCGTGTGCAACCGGGCCCAGGTGGTCACCTTCCTGTGGCGCGCCGCCGGTTCCCCCGCTCCCGAGACCACCGAAAATCCCTTCGAGGATGTTCTGGACGGCACCTGGTACACCGACGCCGTCCTCTGGGCCGTGGAGCAGGGCATCACCAACGGCCTGACCGAAACCACCTTCGGCCCCAACACCGTCTGCAACCGTGCCCAGGTGGTCACCTTCCTCCACCGTGCCAACGGCTCCCCCGAGCCTGAGCTGGAGGAAAACACCTTCACCGACGTGGAGGACAGCAGCTGGTACGCCGCGCCCGTGCTCTGGGCTCTGGAGAACGGCGTCACCACCGGCGCATCCGCCACCTCCTTCAACCCCAACGGCCAGTGTCTCCGTGCCCAGGTGGTCACCTTCCTCTACCGGTCCGACCAGATCCCCGAGCCGGAGCCTGACCCCCTGCCCTTCCCGGATCTGGGCATGTAATACTAACTCTTGATTAAACTGTTTCATTCTTTCCGGTCTAAATTGCGCCATAATGCGTTCTCGTCCTAGGTGGGCGACAGCCCACCGTCGTCCTCGGCCTTTTCTGGCACAATTTATCCTCGGAAAGCGCTTAAACCATTTAACCAAGAATTAGTATAAATTTTTCCGAGGCTGTTTCAAAACGGCTCCAACCTGCGTCTGATGAATAGGGGACGGTGAAGACCGTCCCCTGTTTTCATATATGTCCGAAATATGGGACATTCTGTCCGCTACAATATCCACACAAGCAAAGGAAATCGGCCCGGAACTATTTCTTTAGAAATCTTAAATTTTCTATATGTAATCTGTACAAGTGTATCGATTTCGTTTTGTGGATACATACGAAGTTTCGTTACGTCCATTGACAATCACGTAACCCTGTGATACCATGCAAGTACATCAAAGCTCTGATGGTTCGTAAATCCGCTTATGAGATCCATAAGCACAAAAATAAGGAGGAAATCCCATGAAAAACAAAGCATTGGCGCTGGTTCTGGCCCTGTGCATGGTTCTTGCCATGCTGCCCATGACCGTCCACGCCGCCCCTGCCAACCGGGCCCAGGCCCAGCTCAGCTCCCTGGAGGTGCTGGAGCCCGCTGCCCTGCCCGAAGCCCCCGTTGAGACCAACGGCAAGTACGATGTGTCCCTGTCCGTCACCTCCGGCAAGAGCCACGGCACCGCCAAGCTCTACTCCACCAGTGCCAACCGTGGTCAGGATGTTCTGATGCTGATCGACCCCGATCCCGGCTACTACGCAGACATCGGCTACTCCTACTACTACACCTACGAGAAGGCCACCATGGAATACTGGGGCAAGAACGAGTACGTCCTCCACGTGGGCGACGGCGATGTGGAGATCGAGGTTCAGTTCAAGAAGATCACCGAGGGCTCCAACCACTCCGTCACCGTTCTGTGCAGCGAGGGCGGCTCCGTCAAGCTCAGCCAGTCCACCGCCAAGCCCGGCGAGTCCATCATCCTGGAGGTCACCGAGAACTTCGGCTACAGACTGACCGACGTTGTGGGCGATGTGAACCCCGACCAGGAGGTTCCCATCTTCGACGTCAGCGACAGCGAGGATCAGCTGATCCTGGAGTTCTTCATGCCCGACGGCGATGTGACGCTGAACTTCACCTTCACCCGCAACGGCCCTTACTATCCTGACGGCCACCTGAACGGCGAGCTGTTCAACACCGTCGGCACCTACTCCGATGAGACCGGCACCGTCACCATGTCCCCCTTCCCCGCCTATGCCGGTGACAAGGTGACCGTCACCGTGGAGCCCAATCTGGGCTATCGGGTCGAGCGTTTCTATTACGGCCACGGCGACTACACCCAGATCAATGACTGCCAGTGGACCTTCGTCATGCCCGACCACAACGTCTCCTTCCATGTGGATCTGGTGGCTGTCATCAACCCCGTCTCCGTCACCGTGGAGACCGGCCTGGGCGGCACCGCTTCCCTGAGCCACACCACCGCCCAGGAGGGCGACACCGTCACCCTGACCTGCATCCCCGAGGAGGGCTACCGGGTGGCCCGGATCGCCGGTGTGAGCGGCCTGACCGACAACGGCGACGGCACCTACACCTTCGTCATGCCCGCCAAGGCTGTGGACATCAAGGTGCTGTTCCTGCGTCACGAGAATCCCTTCCTGGATGTCAACGAGACCCACTTCTTCTACGACAGCGTCCTCTGGGCCGTGGAGGAGGGCATCACCTCCGGCATGACCCCCGAGACCTTCGGCCCCTTCGCCGTATGCAACCGTGCCCAGGTGGTCACCTTCCTGTGGCGCGCCGCCGGTTCCCCCGCTCCCACCACCACCGAGAACCCCTTCACCGATGTGCCCGCTGACAGCTTCTACTACGAGCCCGTCCTGTGGGCCGTGGAGAACGGCATCACCAACGGTGTCAGCTCCACTGAGTTTGGCCCCGGTCTGGCCTGCAACCGCGCCCAGGTGGTCACCTTCCTGCACCGCAGCAAGGGTACCCCCGAGCCTGAGATCACGGAGAATCCCTTCGAGGATGTGAAGGAGGGCGACTTCTTCCACAAGGCCGTCCTGTGGGCCCTGGAGAACGGCGTCACCACCGGTGCCGATGCCACCCACTTCAATCCCAACGGCCAGTGCCAGCGGGCCCAGGTCGTCACCTTCCTGTATCGCGCTGCCCAGATCCCCGTGGTCTATGCAGTCCGCTGGGCCATCAACGGCGCTGTGGAGACCCCCAGCATCCAGGGCACCGTCACCCTGAGCCACACCCAGGCCCAGGCCGGTGAGACCATCACCGCCACCGTCATTCCCGCCGAGGGCTATGTTCTGGAAGCGGTCAACTGCGTGTCCGGTGCCGAGGTCACCCAGATCAGCGACACCGAGTTCACCTTCGTGATGCCCGATTTTGCAGAGCTCTTCCAGGTCTACTTCGCGGAGATCCCCGAGGAGCCCGAGGTTCCCACCGACCCCACTGAGCCCACCGAGCCTGTCGATCCCGAGCCCACCGATCCCACCGACCCCACCGAGCCTGTCCAGACCTTCGAGCTGGATCTGCGGGACAACGGCAATGGCCGCGTGGCCTACGTGGAGAACAAGACCACTGCCGCCCCCGGCGAGAGCATCTTCTTCTACGCCCTGCCCAACGATGGCTACTATCTGGATCATGTGGGTGTCTTCAACCCCGACGGTGCCATCGACGTCAGCACCATCCAGATCCACGAGCACGGCGACGGCCTGTATGAGCTCATCATGATCCCCCATGACCTCATCATGACCTGCTACTTCTACCCCATCGCCTGATCCACCCCGCCCGGAGCCGCCCTGGCTCCGGGCATCTTCAAAAGGAGCGATTATGAAACGTTTATTGGCATTGCTGCTGGCCCTGTGTATGACTCTGGCTCTGGCCGCCCCTGCGCTGGCTACGGAAACCGAGGAGCCGGTCACCAGCGGCACCTGCGGCAAAGACATCACCTGGGACTTCGATATGGAGACCGGCACCCTGACCCTCACCGGCACCGGCAACACCAAAACCTATCAGAGCGACGGCGTTCTGTCCAAACAGGCTCCCTGGGCCCACCTGCGGAAGCAGATCACCACCATCGTGGTGGGCGAGGGCATCACCAGCCTGTATCCGGGGCCCTTCTGCCACTGCACCAGCCTGACCTCCGTCAGCCTTCCCTCGACCCTGGTGAACATCTCGGACGACGCCTTCTACGGCTGCACCAGCCTGACGGAGATCGAGCTGCCCGCCAATCTGAAGGACATCCACAGCCACGTCTTCGAAGGCTGCACCAGCCTGGCCAAATGCACCCTGCCTGATGGTCTGACCGGCCTGGGCAGCTGCGTCTTCAAGGACTGCGCCCTTACTGAGATCACCATTCCCGAGGGCATCACCCAGCTCAGCGGGGGCGTCTTCGCCAACTGCTATGCCCTGGAGACCGTCCATCTTCCCGACACCATGGAGGTGATCGACGGCGGCTTCAGCTGGTGCACCTCCCTGAAGACCCTCGACCTGCCCGATGGTCTGACCCGGATCGGTGCCGGTGCCTTCAACCACAGCGGCCTGACCCAGATCGTCATCCCCGAGGGCGTCACCGTTCTGGAGGATGATACCTTCGCCTACTGCTCCGACCTGGTTCGTGTCACCCTGCCCGACTCCATCACCGAGATCGGCGAACGGTGCTTCATCAACTGCATCTCCCTGGAGGGGCTGGATATGCCGGAGAATCTGACCTCCATCGGCCTCTATGCCCTGCGCTGGAGCCAGGCTGAGCGCTTCGACCTGCCCTGCGGCCTGAAGTCCATCGGCGCCTATGCCTTTGACCGCAGCCCCCGGCTCCGGGAGGTCGTCATCCCCTGCAGCGTCTCCGAGATCGGCGAGAAGATCTTCAACGACTGCACCAACGATGTCCGCATCCTGTGCTGGGAAAATACCTACGCCCACCGCTACGCCGAAGCCAACGGCATCCCCTATGAGCTGATGACCACTCCCTGCTGCGGTCTGCCCTTCCGGGATGTCCCCAAGGGTGCCTTCTACGAGGAGCCCGTCCGCTGGGCTATGGAGGAGGGCATCGTCAACGGCATCAGCACCGACCTGTTCGGCTCCACCCAGCCCACCAACCGGGCGGCAGCCGTGACCATGCTGTGGCGTTACGCAGGCTGCCCCGAGCCTGAGACTGCCGTCAATCCCTTTACGGATGTACCTGCGGGCAGTTTCTATGAGAAGGCCGTTCTTTGGGCCCAGGAACGCGGCATCACCAACGGCATCAACGCCACTCAATTCGGCCCCACGCTGCCCTGCAACCGTGCCCAGGTGGTCACCTTCCTGTACCGGCTGCGCGATGCCCAGGCCCCCGAGGACACCGCAAATCCCTTTACGGATGTGCCCGCCGGGATCTGGTATGAAGCACCCGTGCTCTGGGCCCTGAAAAACGGCATCACCACCGGTGCCACCAGCACCGCCTTCGATCCCGACGGCGACTGCATGCGGGCCCACTTCGTGACCTTCCTGTACCGCCTGGAGCAGCTGGATCCCTGAACATGACAAAAGGGGCTGTAAAGAAACCTGAATAAAGATTCGGGTTATACATGAGTCAATCAGAAGAACCATCTGCCGTCTACCGCTGTCATTGCGAGGAGCCGACAGGCGACGCGGCAATCTCCTGGTACTGCGTCGCAAATCTGCATATCGTACCAGGAGATCGCCACGGGCTCCCGCCCTCGCGATGACATGGATGTGGTCACCTGATCCGATTGATCCAACATAGAAAACAGCAGCAGTGTCCCACTTGATTGTGTGTCACTGCTGCTGTATGTTGTTTGAATACCTATGCGTTTCTTTACAGTCCCAATTTTTACAGGGTTACTTCCACTCCTCCGGCACGAAGTCCAGGGTGATCTCCGTGACCTTGGGCACCAGGCGGGTGTATTTCACGCCTGCGGCATCCATCATGCGCTTGCTGGCCAGAGTGGCCATGGAGTCGGCGTACTTGTCGCTGAGGTAGAGCACCTCCCGGACGCCGGACTGGATGATGGCCTTGGCGCACTCGTTGCAGGGGAACAATGCCACATACAGCTTGCTGCCCCGCAGGTCACGACCGCTGGCATTGAGGATGGCGTTCAGCTCCGCGTGGACGACGTATGGATACTTGGTCTCCTCGCCCGTCCGCTCCCAGGGGAACACATCGTCAGAGCAGCCCTTGGGCATGCCGTTGTAGCCGGTGGAGATGATGATGTTGTCCTGGCTGACGATACAGGCACCCACCTGGGTGTTGGGATCCTTGCTCCGCCGGGCCGCCAGCATGGCAACGCCCATGAAATATTCGTCCCAGGAGATGTAGTCCTGACGCTTCATTGTGGTTCCTCCTTGTCAAGGCCCATCCGCACCAATGTAGGGAACGGTCATGACCGTTCCGCAGAATGCACTGACCCCGTGTACAATGTTGGGCGAATCGGAACCATTGTACGAATTCGCCGGACATGGTTCCGCAACGCATAGAATACCGCGGAACGGTCATGACCGTTCCCTACGGTTTATCTTATTTCGAATTATAGCAAAAAAGCAGGACGCACACAAGATGCATCCTGCTTTTTCTCAATCAAAAATATCCTTGATGGTATCGAAGAACTTCTTGCGCTTGGGGGTGACGCCCAGGCTTTCCTCGAACCGGCGCAGGAGCTCCTTCTGCTCCTTATTCAGGCGGGTGGGGGTCTCGACCACCACGGTCACCAGCTGGTCGCCCCGGCGGGTGCGGTTGTTGACATAGGGGATGCCCTTGTCCCGCAGCCGGAAGGTGGTGCCGGTCTGGGTGCCCTCGGGGATGTCGTAGGACATCTTGCCGTCCAGGGTGGGGATCTCGATGGTGGCGCCCAGAGCGGCCTGGGTGAAGGAGATGGGCAGCTCGCACAGCACATCCGCGCCGTCGCGCTCGAAGAGCTTGTGCCGCTTGATGAGGATCTCCACCAGCAGGTCACCGGCGGGGCCGCCGTTAGCGCCCACATTGCCCTGGCCGTGGACACGAACCATCTGGCCCTCGTCCACACCGGCGGGCACCTTCACATTGACCTTCTGGGTGCGGCGCACCTTGCCCTTGCCCTTACAGGTGGTGCAGGGTGTCTTGATGGTCTTGCCCCGGCCGGAACAGGCGGGACAGGGGGAGGTGGACTGCATGGCCATGCCCATGAAATTCTGGGTGGTGCGGATCTGACCGGAGCCGCCGCAGCGGGTACAGGTCTCGATGGCGCCGTCGGCGGAGCCGGTGCCGGAGCACTTGGCGCAGTTTTCGATGCGGGTTGCGGGGACTTCCTTCTCCACGCCGAAGGCCGCCTCCTCGAAGGTCAGCTCCAGACGGGAGGCCACATTCTCGCCCCGGCGGGGGGCGTTCTGGGTGCTTGCCCGTCCGCCGCCGCCGAAGCCGCCGCCGAACAGGTCGCTGAAGATGTCGCCGAAGTCACCGAAGCCGCCGCCGCTGAAGCCGCCGCCAAAGCCGCCGAAGCCGGGGTTGAAGTTGGGATCCACGCCCGCGTGGCCGAACTGGTCATAGCGGGAACGCTTGTCGTCGTCGCTCAGGACTTCGTAGGCCTCACCGGCCTCCTTGAACCTGGCCTCGGCCTCCTTGTCGCCGGGGTTGCGGTCGGGGTGATATTTCATGGCCGCCTTGCGGTAGGCCTTCTTGATCTCATCGGCGCTGGCGGTCTTCTCGACGCCCAGCACCTCGTAAAAGTCACGTTTGTTGTCTGCCATATGCTTACCTCAAATTTTCCGGAATGGGCCGGTGCTTGGCGTTGAATTCGGTCACATCCAGTCGGATGACCGCCACGATGCTCACCAGCCGCTCGCTGAACTGGAAGTCTCCGCCCGTCTGGGTCTTCATCAGAATGGACATGGCCTCCATCTTTTCCTCCACATCCTCCACCAGGACGGCTTTCGCCCGGCCGGAGATGGCGGAATAGGCCAGACCGTACTGGCAGGCCACCCTGCCCTCGAAGGGCTGAAGGTCACAGTCCAGCTCGAAGCACACATTGGGATTTTTGCGGAGCAGCTCCAGCTTGTTTCCCTTCACGGCGCTGTGCAGGTACAGCTTCAGCTCCCCCTTTTCCAGCGTGTAGCCGTAGTTCATGGGATAGATGTAGGGCACGTTGTCCACGGAAATGCCCAGCCGCAGCACCTTCGCCGCGTCCAGGATGGCCCTGATCTGGCCTTCGTCCGTGACCTGATATTCTCGTTTGGTCATGCCTTGCATGGATTTTACCTCACTGTATGTGGATATGAATGTAGGGAACGGCCTGCGTGCCGTTCCCCGGTACGGAGCCACGGAACGGCACACAGGCCGTTCCCTACTGACACACCCAAAAAGGGGCGGCGGTTCGCCGCCCCTTGGGCTTAGGTTTCAATTAGTCGACGGTCTCGTAGTCGGCATCGACCACGTCGTCGCTGCCGCCGTTGAAGCCGGCGTTGGGGTTGTAACCGGCACCGGCGTTACCCTGGGGGTTGGCCTGCTGGTACATCTTCTCGGAAGCGGCGTAGAAGGCCTGCTGCAGAGCATCGGTGGCGTCCTTGATGGCCTGGATGTCATTGCCCTTGGCAACGTTCTTCAGGGCCTCCAGCTTGGACTCGATGTTGGCCTTGTCGGCGGCGTCGATCTTGCCCTCCAGCTCCTTCAGGGTCTTCTCGGTCTGGTAGATCATCTGGTCGGCCATGTTGTGGGTGTCGACCTCGTCCTTGCGGGCCTTGTCCTCGGCGGCGAACTGCTCGGCCTCCCGGACGGCCTTCTCGATGTCGTCCTGGCTCATGTTGGTGGAGGCGGTGATGGTGATGTCAGCCATCTTACCGGTGCCCAGATCCTTGGCGGTGACCTTCACGATGCCGTTGGCGTCGATGTCGAAGGCGACCTCGATCTGGGGCACGCCGCGGGGAGCGGGAGCGATGCCGCCCAGCTGGAAGCGGCCCAGGGTCTTATTATAGGCAGCCATCTCGCGCTCGCCCTGCAGGACGTGAACCTCAACGGAGGTCTGGCCGTCGGCGGCGGTGGAGAAGATCTGCTTCTTGTTGGTGGGGATGGTGGTGTTGCGGTCGATCAGACGGGTGAACACGCCGCCCATGGTCTCGATGCCCAGGGACAGGGGGGTGACGTCCAGCAGCAGGATGTCCTTGACATCGCCGGTCAGAACGCCGCCCTGGATGGCTGCGCCCAGAGCAACACACTCGTCGGGGTTGATGCCCTTGAAGCCTTCCTTGCCGGTCAGGGACTTGACAGCCTCCTGGACAGCGGGGATACGGGTGGAGCCGCCAACCAGCAGAACCTTATCCAGGTCGGAAGCCTTCAGACCGGCGTCGGACATGGCCTGACGGACGGGCTTCATGGTGCGCTCCACCAGATCGGCGGTCAGCTCATTGAACTTGGCCCGGGTGATGGTCACGTCCATGTGCTTGGGGCCGGTGGCATCGGCGGTGATATAGGGCAGGTTGACGTTGGTGGTGGTCATGCCGGACAGCTCGATCTTGGCCTTCTCGGCAGCCTCCTTCAGACGCTGCATGGCGACCTTGTCATTGCTCAGGTCGATGCCCTCGGCCTTGCCGAACTCGGCCACCAGATGGTTCATGATACGCTGGTCGAAGTCGTCGCCGCCCAGACGGGTGTCGCCGGCGGTGGCCAGGACTTCGATGATGCCGTCGCCGATCTCCAGGATGGACACGTCGAAGGTGCCGCCGCCCAGGTCGTAGACCATGATCTTCTGCTCCTGCTCCTTGTCCAGGCCGTAGGCCAGGGCAGCGGCAGTGGGCTCGTTGATGATACGCTTGACCTCGAGGCCCGCGATCTTACCGGCGTCCTTGGTGGCCTGACGCTGGGCGTCGGAGAAGTAAGCGGGGACGGTGATGACGGCCTCGGTGATGGTGGTACCCAGGTAAGCCTCGGCGTCAGCCTTCAGCTTGGACAGGGTCATGGCAGAGATCTCCTGGGGAGTGTACTGCTTGCCGTCGATGGTGACCTTGTAGTTCTCACCCATGTGACGCTTGATGGAAGCGACGGTGCGGTCAGCATTGGTGACGGCCTGACGCTTGGCGACCTGACCGACCATACGCTCGCCGGTCTTGGAGAAGGCCACGACGGAGGGGGTGGTACGGCCGCCCTCGGCGTTGGCGATGACTACGGGCTCGCCGCCTTCCAGAACGGCGACGCAGGAATTGGTAGTACCCAGATCGATACCGATGATCTTAGACATAGTTTTTTCCTCCTATATGATAAAGGTTAATTGTTTACATAGATATTAGATATAAGATATTAGATATGAGATATGTCAAGATATAAGATTATCTAATATCTCATATCTTATAACTCATATCTCTTATCTCAGTTGGCTACCTGAACCATGGCGAAGCGGATGACCTTGTCGCCGGTCTTGAAGCCCTTCTGGAACACCTGGGAGATGGTGTTCTCGCCAAGCTCCTCGGATTCGATGTGCATGACGGCGTTGTGGAGATTCGGATCGAACTCGTCGCCGGCATTGCCGTAGACCTCCACGCCCAGATCGCCGAAGATCTTCAGCAGACCCTGCATGGTCAGCTCCACGCCCTTCTTGTAGGCGGCGTCGGTGGTCTCCTGGTTCATGGCGCGCTCTAAGTTATCGTAGACGGGCAGGAGCTTGCTCAGGGTGTCGGCCTTGCCGTTGGTGTAGGCAGAGTCCTTTTCCTTCTGGCTGCGCTTGCGGAAGTTGTCGTACTCCGCAGCCAGACGCAGATACTGGTCATGCTCGTGCTCGTATTTTTCCTTGTAATTTTCTTCGGGGGCAGCTGCCGGCTCCTCGGCGGGGGTGACTTCCTCCTCCAGCTCGATGTCGAACTCGCTGCGCTCGGTGGTCTTTTCTTCTGCCACGGCTTAGTCCTCCTTGTTTGCGAATCAGTAATGGGGATGCTGTAGGGAACGGCCTGAGTGCCGTTCCCATGGATTTTGGCCCGTCCGGGACAAAATCCATTTTTCCGTATTCGCCGTACCCGTCCGCAAACTTGCTGCGTGGTACTGCGGAACGGCACGCAGGCCGTTCCCTACGGAGTTATTTTTCACTTTCCGCATCTGGAGCGGGCAGTGCATTGTGTTCGGGTTTGGCAAACATCCGGCTCAGGTTCTCGGCGAAGAAGCTTAAGCGCGCGGTGACCTGGGCGTAATCCATCCGGGTGGGGCCCACCACGCCGATCACGCCGTGCATGCCCTCGCCGATGTCGAATTTCGTCATGACCACGCTGGAATCCTTCAGGGCCTGAGCCACGTTCTCGGGGCCCACCAGCACCTGGGTGCCGTTCTCGGTGCCCAGCACCGCGGGCAGATTCGACATGACGGAGTCGTCCAGGTTGGTCAGCACCTTCTGGGCCTTTTCCACATCCCGGAACTCGGGCTGACCCAGCAGCCGCATATGGCCCGCCACACGGACGTCGGCCTCCTGCTGCTGTTTTAATGTATGGATCGTGAACTCCACGATGACAGGAACCAGGGAGGCGGTCTCACCGGCGGAGCGCATGGTCTTCTCCAGCAGCTCGGGGGTGAACTCCTCCATGGGGATGTCGGTCAGTGTCGCATTGATGACGGCACTCAAAAGCTTCAGATCCGCTTCCCCCACGTTCAGGGGCAGCTTGATGAGCTTGTTCACGACCTCCTCGTTGCTCAGCATCACCACCAGGATGAAGCTGCCTTTTCCGGCAAGGATCAGATCGTAGCGCCTGACCGTGGTGCCGCCGCGATGGGAGGCCACGGAGATGGCGGGCAGGTTCGTGGCCTGGGACACCAGCTTGGCGACCTCAGCCATGACCTTGTCGATCTTCTGCATCTTCTCCTCGATGGCGATGTTCATGGATTTGGTCTCATCCATGCTCAGCCGGTAGTCGGCCATCAGCTCGTCGACATACAGCCGGTAGCCCGCCGCAGAGGGGATGCGCCCGGCACTGGTGTGGGGCTGCTCTAAGTAGCCCATGGCCGTCAGGTCTGCCATCTCGTTGCGGATGGTGGCAGAGGAGTATTTCATATCCGGCAGGGCGGTGATCGCCTTGGAACCCACAGGCTCCGCAGTGCGGATGTACAGATCCACGACGCTGCGCAGAACCTTTTTCTTGCGTTCGGTCAGCTCCACTGGCTCACCTCCTTCGGGATTTGGCACTCCGTTTGTTCGAGTGCTTAGCACTCCTTTCTCTTGAGTGCTAAACAAAGTATACCCCCTCTGCCCCAGAAAGTCAAGGGGAACATTTATAAATTATTTTTGAACGGCGGGACACGATTTATTCAAAACTTTTTCCGCAAAAAACCGCAGGGTTTCCCCTGCGGTTTCCGTGATATGCACTTGCAGGGGAGGGTCATGACCCTCCCGACCAGATGAACCAACCAAAAGTTACCGCGTCATTGCGAGGAGCGAAGCGACGCGGCAATCTCCTGGTACCGCGTACAAATTCGCAGTTCGTTCCAGGAGATTGCCACGGCCTGCGGCCTCGCAATGACAGTGGAAGACGGGAGCCGGTTCGAATTCGCCGGACATTGTCCCTCACTGGAAGATTCTACCGCGGAACGGTCATGACCGTTCCCTACGGTGGTGCATAGGTCACTTCACCCCCACATAGCCCGTCTCCTCGATGATGCGCTGTCCCTGCTCAGAGAGGATCCAGTCGATCAGAGCGCGGAGGTCTTCGTTGTGTTCCTCCGGGGCGGGCTCGCCGATGGGAGACGCGGTGATGGCGTAGAAATTGCTGGAGATGGGGTACGCCCCGGAGCGGATGGTCTCCTTCGTGGGCTCCACGCCATTCAGAGCCAGCAGCTTGATCTGGTCATTTTCCACCATCTCGGTGGAGTAGAACCGGAAGCTGAAGCCGATGGCGTTTTTATGGTTGCGGTAGCTGGCCACCTGGGTGATGATGCCGCCCATGCCGGCGATGCGATCCTCCTTCTCCGGTTCCATCAGGGGCAGACCCTCCATCAGCCGCAGCAGCGCGGACTGGGAGCCGGAGTTCTCCGCCCGCTGGTAGGGACGGATCTTCTGCCACTTGCCGCCCAGCTCCTTCCAATTTCTGATCTCTCCCGTATAGATCCCCTGGATCTGCTCCACAGTCAAACCCTCCACAGGGTTTTCGCTGTTGACGAAGAAGACGAAGGCCTCCCGGCCGATGGGGGTCATGTGCAGCTCCACGCCCATGTTCTCCGCCAGAGCCAGCTGATCCTTCGAGGGCGCGGCGCAGAAGATGATGTCGGTTTTTCCCTCCATCAGCCGCTCGTAGGCCTCGATGGTGCCGGTGCAGGTGACCTGGCCGAAGCCCTCCTCTTCATCATATTTGAAATCGTAGATGTCGTATTTTCCCTCGGGGTACACCGCCTGGACGAAGGCGGAATAGACGGGGTACAATGCCGTCGCGCCGTCCAGACGCAGGGTGGGCGTGTCGAATTTCAATGTGGACGCCTCCTCCAGATACACGGCCTTGGTACCCTCGGCGAAGGGCTCATACTCGTAGATCAGGCCGTCCCGATCCTCCACCGTGGGGATGGAGTCGTTGTAGATGCCGATGCCGATGTACACGCCGCAGCCGATGGCCGCGATCAGGAACGCCGCCCACGGCACCTTCATCCACTTCGTCCACTTCTTCGGTATCAGGCCGGACACCGCCAGCGCACTCAGCAGCACCAGCGCACCACCCAGCCAGGGGAAGACCTTCGCCACATACAGCGGCGCAAGTCCCATCAGAAACAGCACGGACATGACCAGCACGCAGTAGCCGCCGATGCCGATGACCAATGCCGCCTTCAAAAGGCCGACGACCCACTTTTTCACAGATTCCTTCATAGCAATCCCTCCAGTTCCAGGCACCGGGCCCGGATGCGCTCCAGGTCGAAGCCGAAGCTGATGCGCCGGTCATTCCTGTCCAGAGCCCGGTAGTGGTTCGATACGATGTTCTGCTGGATGCGCCATTTTTCGGCGGTCTCCACCGTCCGCCACCAGATCTTTCCGCCCATGGTGGGGAAGAAATAGGGCTTCTTCCCCTCAAAGGCCAGAGCCTTGACCATGTCGTCGGCCTCGCCGCCCAGCAGCGAGCTCAGGATCCGGCTGTCGGAGAACAGGGCCGAGAAGGCCACCGCGCCCATCCAGCCCAGGGAGCTTCTGCCCTTCTCGATCTCAACCAATGTCTTTTTCGACAGACCCAGGATGGATGCCATCATGTCCTGGGTGTAACCGTACTCCGTGCGCACCAATTTGAGATGGATGTCCATTTCCTGAATGAATTCCTTCCGATCCATGGGAACCACTCCTTTCCTTTGGTGTAATTTTACACCATTTGAGAAGAAAAAGCAATCCCCCTTTGGGGGGATTCAGAATTCTTAAGAATTCGCCGGGACTTACGTCCCGGCGATGTGGCTTGTCAAAAAAATGCTTGCCTCCCCTATTTATAGGGGAGGTGGCCCGGTGGATTCGGGCAAAGCCCGGAGCCGCCGGGTCGGAGGGGTTCTGCCCGCTTTTCAGAGAAAAGCGGGCTTTCCGAATATTTGCTTTGCAAATATTCGGACTCCCCCCGGCCTTCGGCCACCCCCCTCATAAATGCGGGGGGCAAGATCACAACTTCTTTGTCAAACTGAATTGCCGGGACTTGCGTCCCGGCGATGGGTCATGCCTTTCCAATGGCGATCCGGGGGAACCGCTCCGCGATGGCAGCCAGCAGAGCCTCGGCGGCAGCCCGTTCGTCGTCCCCGATGTGGATGGTGAGCTGCTTCCCGTCCTCCAGGCACAGCACCAGCCGGTGGATCACATAGCTCCGTCCGCCGCAGCAGAGCTTGCCGTAGACATTCTCCTCCTGGCGATAGGCGCGGGTGACCGTATCCAGCTCCACATGGTACAGCTTCAGGCCGTTCTTCCAGAACAGCCGCTTTCCGCCCAGACGAACATTGCCGAAGGGCAGGGCGTGGTCATATTCCGGCCCCCTGTATTCACAGAGCCACTGTTTCAGGTTGACAAGCATGGCTCAGCCTCCCTCGTACTCGGTGCAAACGAGACTCCCGTCCTTGCCGCTGATGGAAACGGCGTAGTGGCGCACCGCGCCGCTCTCATCGGTGAAGGAGATGCCGTAGGTGGTCATGTCGCCCCAGAAGACCACCTGGGCCAGGAAGCAATGCTCCGGATCTATCTCGTCGATGGTGTACAGGACTTCCGCCATCTGGTAGCTTTCCGTCTCAAACCAGTCCAGCAGACCGAATTTCACATCGGTGAGCCGCTCGGCGGGGGTGAAGCCGATGGAGGTGATGTAGTCGGTCTCGTCAGACCAGTAGGCGTGATACGTATTGAAATCCTCGGCGGCATAGTCGGCATAGATGGGAGCCATGGCAGGCTCGGTCAGGCACAGCCAGCCCGCGCCGGATTTCAGACGGCCCCAGGTGTTGCCGTCGGCGTCGGTAACTTCCTCCACGATGGTGTAGGTACCGGTCTCGCCCACCATGGCGGCCGCGCCGGACACAAAGGCAGGGCCGGTGTAGAGCATGGTCTCGGGATCCTCGATCCGGAGGGTGTAGGCGCTGTCCTCCGCAGAAGGCTCGGTGGTCTCCACAGGGGCGGTGGTTTCGATGGGCTCGGTGGTCTCCGCAGGAAGGGTCGTTTCGGCGGGAGCGGTGGTCTCCACGGGCGTGGTGGTTTCGGTGGGCACAGTGGTCTCCACAGGTGCGCCGCCGCAGGCGCACAGCAGCAGGCAAAGAGCCAGCGCGGAACAGATCAGGCGTTTCATAGGCGGTTCTCCTTTCCATTTCGTCAATACCATCATACCTGATTTTTCATTAAAAGTCACCCTCTATTTCATTCCGCAGGAAACGGGCACCGACCGTTCCCTATACATCATTCTTTCAGTTTGTGCGTCTGGCGCACACAGACCCATCATTTTGGTGTGCCAGTGGTGGGATAACCCCTCAAAAATGTAGGAACTGTGAACTTTTCGATTCATTCAGCGAAACTTCGTTTCAACCTATTGACTTCCATCTGAAAGTTTGTTAGAATGTTTCCCGTTAAGGGAGTAGTCGCCGCCTGTGCGGGATGCGTCAACATACTGAGCTTCGCTCTGGCGTATCTTAATTGACGAGACTTGCATGCAGGCAGGCTCGGTCACCCCTTGGCGGTACCCCCGGGCCCAGCATAAGGCTTGGAGGTATTTTTTATGGGTTTTGGAGAGCTGTTCCTGCTGGCCATCGGCGTGAGCATGGATGCCTTCGCCGTGTCCATCTGCAAGGGCCTGGCCATGAAGAAGGCCACTCTCGGCGGCATGGCCACCGTGGGCGGCTGGTTCGGCGGATTCCAGGCGCTGATGCCCCTGATCGGCTTTTACCTGGGCACCCTCTTCGCCGCCGCCATCGAGGCCATCGACCATTGGGTCGCCTTCGGCCTGCTGGCCATCATCGGCGTGAACATGCTGAAGGAGGCCTTCGACCGCACCTGCGGTCTGGAGGACTGCGGCTGCGAGGACGAGCACAATGCAGACTTAAGTGTGAAGACCATGTTCGTCATGGCCGTGGCCACCAGCATCGACGCCCTGGCCGTGGGCATCTCCCTGGCCATGGCAGGCGGCGTCAACATCTGGCTGTCCATCGTGCTGATCGGCCTGACCACCTTCACCACCTCCGCCATCGGTGTCAAGATCGGCAGCCTTTTCGGCGCGGCCTTTGAGAAGAAGGCCCAGCTGGCCGGCGGCGTGATCCTGATCCTGATCGGCGCGAAGATCCTGCTGGAGCATCTGGGAGTGATGGCATGAAAAAGCATATCCTCACCATCCTGATCCTGCTGAATCTGGCCCTCATCTGGGGCAACTCCATGATGACGGGACTGAATTCCGAGGCCGTCAGCGGCGGTGTGCTGGCCTTCATCGGCCGGTTCTTCCCGGTGCTGCTGACGGAAAGCGGCCACACCTTCCTGCGCAAGGCCGCCCACTTTTCCGAATTCGCCCTGCTGGGCCTGCTCTTCTGCGGCAGACATCGGCTGGTGCGAAAGGAGACCCCCCTGCATCTGATGGGCTTCGGTCTGGCGGTGGCCTGCATCGATGAGACCATCCAGATCTTCACGCCGGGCCGGGCTTCCAGCCTGATCGACGTGTGGATCGATACCTCGGGCTTCGCCCTTGGATTCGTCGTTATTTACCTTGCATATACTATTAAAACCAAAATCAAAGGAGAACAAACAACATGAAGAAGATCGCTCTGATCCTGTCCCTGGTTCTGCTGATGGGTGCCATGACCGCCTGCGGTTCCGCCCCCGCCGAGACCACCGCTCCCCAGTCCGCCGTCACCGCTCCCGAGGGTACCACCGAGGAGCTGATGAACAAGCTGTACGAGAATGTCACCGTCGAGCTGCCCCTGATGACCATGCCCATCGACCTGGCCGACGAGTTCGCCGTTGCCGCCTACACCGGCGCCGAGTCCGCTGAGGGCATCGTCGAGGGCTCCTTCTCCGAGTCCATGATCGGCGCCCAGGCCTACTCCGTCTCCCTGGTTCGCTGCGAGTCCGCCGAGGCTGCCGAGGCTCTGGCCAAGACCATGTTCGAGAAGATCGACACCCGCAAGTGGGTCTGCGTCGAGGCCACCGAGAAGCAGGCTGTCGTCTGCGGCGACCTGGTTCTGTTCGTCATGCTGAACAGCGAGTACGGTGTCAGCACCGACGCCATCGTCGAGGCCTTCACCACCGTCTGCGGCGGCACCGTGGGCACCATCCTGAAGTAATTGACAAACCGGGCATGCGGCAGCATGCCCGGTTTTACTTTGGCGCAAGCCATATTTCACACGCCGTCAGACGTATTTCATCGGAGCTGCTGCATTTTGCGGCAGCTCCTTTTCCCATGGACAGCCATGGGAAACTGTGCTATAATCATAAAAGCACGCAAAAGGAGAGAACGCCATGACAGAATTGATCCAGAGACTATCCCGGGATCATTGGCTGAGTACAACGGAATACGCAACGCTCATCCGGGAGCGGACACCTGAGACGGCCCGGGAGCTGGCCCGGCTGGCAGACCGAACCCGCCGGGAGATCTACGGCTCCCGGATCCTGATCCGGGGCGCTGTGGAGCTGAGCAGCATCTGCAAAAACGACTGCCTTTACTGCATCCAGCGCCGGTCAAACCGCAGCTGCGACCGCTACCGCCTGCGGCCCAGAGAGATCTTCGACTGCTTCGAGGAGGGCTACGGCCTGGATCACCGCTCCTTCCTGCTTCGCGGCGGCGAGGACAGCTTCTATAACGACGACCTGCTGGAGCCCCTGATCTACAAGCTCAAGAGCAAATTTCCCGACTGCGCAGTGACCCTGGCTCTGGGCGAACGGAGCCGCCAGAGCTACGAGCGGCTCTACAACGCCGGTGCCGACCGGTACCTGCTGCGCCAGGAGGCGGCGGACAAGCAGCTCTACGAAGCCCTCCACCCGGCGGAGATGTCCTGGGAGCATCGGATGCACTGTCTCAACGACCTGAAGGACATCGGCTATCAGGTGGGCTGCGGCTTCATCGTGGGCCTGCCGGGCCAGACGTCGGAGCATCTGGCCAAGGATCTGAAATACATCGAGGAGTTCCAGCCCCATATGGTGGACATCTCCCCCTTCCTCCCCCAGCCCGGCACCCCCCTGGCCGACGAGAAGCCCGGCGACCCGGAGCTGGTAAGCTGCCTGCTGTCCATCATCCGCCTGATCCGGCCCAATGTGCTGCTGATGGCATCCAATGAAGCGGGCATCCTGGCGGGCGCCAACGTGATGGCCCAGACCCTGTATCCCGTGGATCCCAGCGGCGAAGCCCTGGCGGCCCTGCGGCGCAGGCTCTCGGACATCGGCTTTGAGGCCTCCACCGACCGGGGCGACTGGAGGGAGGCGTAATATGCAGAATCTCATGTGTCTCGTCATCGGCTATTTCTTCGGCTGCATCAGCCCGGCGGCCATGATCGCCGGGGTCAAGGGCGTGGATCTTCGAAAAAACGGCTCCGGCAATCTGGGCGGCACCAACACCATGCTGGTCATCGGCCCCAAATACGGCTTCACCGTCATGATCCTGGATGCCCTGAAGGCTGTGACCGCCGCCCGGATGGCCCAGTGGTTCTTCCCCCAGCTGACGGCGGCGGGCCTGGTGGCGGCGCTGGGCGCGATCCTCGGCCACGTGTACCCCTTCTATATGGGCTTCCGGGGCGGCAAGGGTCTGGCCTGCTTCGCAGGGATGATCGTATATCACCACTGGCCATTGTTTTTCCTGCTGCTGACCATCGGCATGGTGCTGATGCTGATCGTCAACTACAGCTTCATCGCCCCCATGTCGGCGGCGGTGCTATTCCCCTTCTTCGCCGCCCTCCGGACGAAGAGCCGGAAGGTCTTCTGGATCACTGCGGCAGCCAGCGCCCTCATCATCAAAAAGCACTGGAGCAACATCGGCAAGGCCCTCCGGGGCGACGACATCCCGGTGCGGGAATACATCCGGGATCACCTGCTTCCCGGGAGGAATTGAACAAGTACACCGCGTAGGGGCGACCGTAAAGGTCGCCCCTACGCGAATATTCCCATCCCCTCTGTTTTCCCCACAAGAACCCCCGTCCCCAGCCGGAATAATTTGTTTTTTGTATACAAAAAGCCCCGTACCGCTTGATTTCTCCGGAAAACCTCTGTATAATAACGGGAGTTTCCTTATAAATTCGAAAGGGAGGACCTTTTTTATGAAGAACAGTGAAAAGACACTGGATATGATCGTGAACCTCTGCAAGAACAGAGGCTATGTCTACGCCGGCTCCGAGATCTACGGCGGCCTGGCCAACTCCTGGGACTACGGCCCCCTGGGCGTGGAGTTCAAGAACAACGTCAAGAAGGCCTGGCTGAAGAAGTTCGTGCAGGAGTCTGACTACAACGTGGGCCTGGATGCCGCCATCATCATGAACCCCCAGACCTGGGTCACCACCGGCCACGTGGGCTCCTTCTCCGACCCCCTGGTGGACTGCAAGGGCTGCGGCTCCCGTCAGCGCGCCGACCAGCTGATCGCCGCTTCCGAGTCCGGCAAGCTGGTGAACGTGGACGCCATGGACACCAAGGAGATGAACGCCTTCATCGAGGAGCACGAGGATGTGGTCTGCCCCGTCTGCGGCAAGCACCACTTCACCTCCATCCGCAACTTCAACCTGATGTTCCAGACCAAGATCGGCGTCACCGAGGATTCCTCCTCCGTGGCCTACCTGCGTCCCGAGACCGCCCAGGGCATCTTCGTCAACTTCGACAACATCCAGCGCACCACCCGCAAGAAGCTGCCCTTCGGCGTCTGCCAGGTGGGCAAGGCCTTCCGCAACGAGATCACCCCCGGCAACTTCACCTTCCGTACCCGCGAGTTCGAGCAGATGGAGTGCGAGTTCTTCTGCCAGCCCGGCACCGACCTGGAGTGGTTCGCCTACTGGAAGGACTTCTGCAAGAACTGGCTGCTGAGCCTGGGCATCAAGGAGGACAGCCTGCGCCTGCGTGACCATGATCCCGCCGAGCTGGCCTTCTACTCCCGCGCCACCACCGACATCGAGTACCAGTTCCCCTTCGGCGGCGGCTGGGGCGAGCTGTGGGGCATCGCTGACCGCACCGACTACGACCTGGGCCGCCATCAGGAGGCCTCCGGCAAGAAGCTGACCTACTTCGATCAGGAGCGGGGCGAGCACTACATCCCCTACGTCATCGAGCCCAGCCTGGGCTGCGACCGCGTGGCTCTGGCCTTCCTGTGCGAGGCCTACGACGAGGAGCAGGTGGGCGTGGACAAGAAGGGCAACCCCGACATCCGCACCGTGCTGCATCTGCATCCCGCTCTGGCTCCCTTCAAGGCCGCTGTCCTGCCCCTGAGCAAGAAGCTGAGCCCCAAGGCCGAGGAGATCTACAGAATGCTGCGCAAGGACTTCATGGTGGACTTCGACGACACCGGTTCCATCGGCAAGCGTTACCGCCGCGAGGACGAGATCGGCACCCCCCTGTGCATCACCGTGGACTTCCAGACCGTGGGCGACGGCGAGGTTGAGGCCGACAACTGCGTCACCGTCCGTGACCGCGACACCATGGAGCAGGTTCGCATCCCCATTGCTGAGCTGCGCGACTACATCGCCAAGAAGTGCGAGTTTTGATCTGAACTGACGAAGACCTCCCGGAATTCCGGGAGGTCTTTAAGCGTGTCAAAGAAACTTGCCTCCCCCACAGGGGGAGGTGGCCGAGCGCAGCGAGGTCGGAGGGGGTGTCGTTGGTTTCCGCTGAAAACTGTAAATTACAGAAGGTTTCGTCCACAAAAGACGGAAGGACACCCCCTCAGTCACGCTGTTTGCGTGACAGCTCCCCCTATGGGGGAGCCAGGAATCAGGTTTTTTGACAGTCTGGAAGACCTCCCGGAATTCCGGGAGGTCTTTTGGGCTTATTCTCCGAACAGCTCTGCGGGGATGATGTCCACGTTGGCCCGGTGGACGTAGACCATCTTGCCATCGATATTGATAAGGGTGGTCTTGGGCAGGTCAGCGGGGATCTCGATGTAGCAGTCGTCGCCCTGGAACAGGCCGATGGGGGTGCCGTTCTGGCTGGAGACCAGCACCACCAGCTCCTTGCCAATGAGGTTGGCATAGTGGTTGATCTTCCGGTCAACGGCCATCAGTCCGGTGGAGTGGCCGGTGCTGTCCATGTCGGCGGGCAGCTGGAAATCGGTGATGAGATCCACGCCCTTCTGAGCGAAGACCAGGGTGGAGCCCACGTGCTTCCAGCTGTCGCCGTCGATGGTGATGTCGATGTAGCTGGTGACCTCGCCGTATTCGTCCAGCTGGCAGTCCATGGTCACCCGGT
>SVLP01000016.1 GCA_015067895.1 Oscillospiraceae bacterium
CGGGAGTGACCTTGGGGCCGCCGCCGTGCATCTTCAGGGAGCGGACGGTGGCAACCAGGACGGAGACGTTGGGAGTCAGGCCGGACAGACGGGTCTTGACGTTCCAGAACTTCTCGAAGCCGATGTCAGCGGCGAAGCCGGACTCGGTGACATGGTAGTCGAACAGCTTCAGAGCCAGACGGTCGGAGATGACGGAGGACTGGCCGATGGCGATGTTGGCGAAGGGGCCAGCGTGGATCAGAACGGGCTGATGCTCGACGGAGTAGCACATGGTGGGGTTGATGGCGTTGCGCATCCAGGCGGCCATGGCGCCGGCAACCTCCAGATCCTCACAGGTGACAGGCTCGCCGGTCTTGGAGTAGGCGACGACGATCTTGCCGATACGTGCACGCAGGTCAGCCAGATCCTTGGCGACAGCCAGGATGGCCATCAGCTCAGAGCCGACGGCGATGCCGAACTTGGACTCCATCATGAAGCCGTCCAGACGGCCGCCGATGCCGATGATGATGTTACGCAGAGACTGGGCGCAGAAGTCGATGATCCAGCCCATCTCGACGCGCTTGGGGTCGATGTCCAGACGGCGCAGGCCCTTCTTGGCCAGCCACTCGTCGGTATTGTTGCGCTCGTGCTGCATACGGGCGGTCAGAGCCACCATAGCCAGGTTGTGAGCGTTCATGATGTCGTTGATATCGCCGGTCAGGCCCAGGGAGAACTCGGTCATGGGCATCAGAAGAGCGTTGCCGCCGCCGGCAGCGGTACCCTTGACGTTCATGGTGGGGCCGCCGGAGGGCTGACGCAGAGCGCCGCCGGCATTCTTGCCGATGTAGCCCAGACCCTCGATCAGGCCCAGGGAGACGGTGGACTTACCCTCGCCGAAGGGGGTGGGGGTGACGGCAGTGACCTCGATGAACTTGCCGTCGGGCTTGTCCTTCAGACGGTTCATGACCTTGATGAAGTCGATCTTGGGGGTCTTGCCGTAGGGGATGATCTCCTCGGGCAGCAGGCCCAGCTTCTCACGGAAGAAGTCGACGGAGGGCAGAGTCTTCTCTGCTTCCTCAGCGATCTGCCAGTCAGCGTACATGGTGGGATCCAGAGTGACGCGGCCGTTCTCGGGATTCACGTACTTGCCATCAACAAAATTGATTGCCATTGTATGTTTTCCTCCTTATAGATGCCTCCGGGGCCTTGATTACCCGCGGTAGGTAAAAGTATGGATGGTGCCGCACTTAATACCCAAGTGACGCCCAGCACCATATATCGATAATGTTTTATCGGTACAATCGAATTGTAGCACTGTTGTGTGGGGAAGTCAATATAGAAAACTGCTTTTTTCCGAATTTGTATATTTCTGCCAAAAAAGGCACCCCAAATCCCACTTTTCGGGGAATTGGGGTGCAGGTTTCGATTGGCGGGGTGCCTTACTCGATGATGGCGGCGTCGCGGATCAGCTTCATGACCTTGCTGGTCAGAACGCTGCGCTCCACGGCGGCGGTGAACTCGGCATCCACGTAGGGCTTCAGCTGCTCCACGGTCATACGGTTCTGGCGGGCGATGACGGCCATGGCCTCGCCCATCTCGGCCTCGGTGGCGGTCAGGTTCTCGATGGCGACGATCTGCTCGATGGCGGCCTGGATCTTCACGGACTGAACGGCGTTGCCCCGGGCTTCCTCCCGCAGGGCCTCCTTGGTGGTCTGCATGAACTGGCAGTACATCTCCAGGTTCAGACCCTGCTGGGCCAGCTGGGCCTCCATGTTGTTCATCTGCTCGTCCAGCTCGGCCTCGATCTGCTTCTCGGTGGGCTCAAACTCCAGGGTCTCGGCGGCCTGGCGCAGCAGACGATCCTGCAGATCCATCTCGCCGCGCTCGTCGGTGTAGGCCTGGAGACTCTCAGCCAGCTTGACGCGCATCTGCTCGAAGGTCTCGCAGCCGCCGATCTCCTTTGCGAAGGTGTCGTCCAGCTCGTAGGCGGTCTTGACCCGGATCTGATGGATGGTGCAGTGGAACTCGGCGTCCTTACCGGCCAGGTCGGCGGCGTGATACTGCTCGGGGAAGGTGACCTTCACGACGACCTTCTCCTCGCAGACCTTATCCACCAGCTGCTCCTCGAAGCCGGGGATGAAGGAGCAGCTGCCCAGCACCAGGGTCTGCATCTCGGCGGTGCCGCCGGGGAACTGGACGCCGTCGCAGTAGCCGGCGTAGTCCAGGACGACCTCATCGCCCAGAGCGGTGGGGCGGTCGGTGACGATGGCGATGCGGGGGTTCTGCTGCTGCAGACGCTCGATCTGGTGGTCGACGTCCTTGTCGGTGACCAGATAACGTTCATTCTTGGCCTTCAGGCCGCAGTAGGTAAAGCTCATTGGTATCTTGCTCCTTTGTGTCGTTTTTCTGAAGAAGAAGATACCACTTCCGGGGGGAAATGTCAATGATGGGGAATGTAAATTAAATTTGAAAAGCTTATGTAGGGAACGGCCATGGCCGTTCCGGTCGATTTTGGGGCCTCGATGGGCCCAAAACCGACAAAGGTACGAATTCGCCGTACCGAGGCAAAAAGGACGATGTGATTCTGCGGAACGGTCATGACCGTTCCCTACGAGGCAATGCGATCATTGGAAAAGCCCGAAAAATCCGCTGTGCTCCCGGCGCAGGATGCTGAGCTGATACAGGGTCTCGGCGGCGTCGGCCCGGGTCAGGGGATCCAGGCCCAGGGGAGCGGGGGCCAGGTCATCCATGGCGGCGGCGGGGACGGCGAAATCCAGGGCGTTTCGCACCATGATGGCGGCTTCGTCGGCGGAGACGTTCTGGTTGGGCCGGAATTCCGCGCCGCCCTCGGCGGGGTAGCCAGCGATGATGCCGCTGCGCAGGGCAGCCGCCAGATAGGGTCGGAGCCACTGGGGCGCGTCATCCAGGAAGCCCGTCTCTGCCGCGCTGCGGTCAACGGGCAGCTCCAGCACCTGCATCAGCATGGCCAGGAATTGCCCCCGGGTCACCGGCTCGTCGGGGGAGAAGCAGAACTGGCCGTTCACCGTCTCACCGGTGAAAATGCCGGTATTGCGCAGCCACTCGGCTTCAAAGCGGCAGTCGGCAGAGGTCGTGTCTGCGTACTGCTTCTCGTCGGCGGGCTTAAGGATGTCGATGGTGACGGTGGCCTCCCGGGACACGTTGCCCGCGCTGTCGGTGGCGGTGAAGGCGAAGGAATCGGTGCCCACCTTGTTCTTTTTTGGGGTATAGAGGAAGCTGCCGTCCTCCCGGAGGATCACCTCGCCCCGGCGGGGGGCCCGGGTCAGGGTGAAGGTCATGGCATCGCCCTCGGGATCACAGACGCTCAGGAGCCCCTCGTTGGGCAGATTCTTGTAGGTCTCCAGCTTCGTGTCCTCGGCTGTGGGGGCTCCATTGCGGCGGCCCTTGATGGAGATGACCAGTTCCGCCTCCGCGTCCACGCCGTCCTCCCGGATGGGCAGATAGCGCATGGCCGCAGCGGCATCCTCCTCGGATTCGGGAGACGTGAAGGTCAGCAGGCTCAGCTGGGACGCGGTCAGCACATCGCCGCCGCGCACCACCCGCTCGCCCAGCAGGACGGCTCCGTCCTCCGGGACAGCGGTGACGCAGATGCCGGTGAGCTCCCCGCCAAAATCAGCGGGGGAGAAGCAATAGATGTCCCCGGCGGTGGACTCGGCGGCGGATACGGATGCGGTCAGCATGACTGCGCAGAGGACGGCTGCGGCCGCACGGATCGGTGTTCGGTGGAAAAACATGAAACTACCTCCGAAAAATAGGATTTCGGAGGTAGTATCTGTTGAATTTGGGAGTTTTATTCGGCTTTCATGACAAGTGCAGCGAAGCCGGTGAGGGTACCATCAAAGACAGCACCCGTAATCAGGTCGGTCTTGCCCGCCAGCTCCGGCAGCTGCACAGAGCCGTCGGCGGCGTGGAAGAGGACGGTCAGCTTCTGACCATCCAGCTCCCGGGTGATGCGGATCAGGGACAGATCGTCCCAGGCGTCCTGGCGCACCAGTCGGCCTGCGGTGATGGCGGGACATTCCTTCCGGATGCGCAGGAGGGCGCGGTACCAGTCGAGGGTCTGAGCGTCCTGACGGTTGACCTCCCAGAGCATACCCCGGCGGCAGTCGGGATCCTTCCTGCCAGTCATGCCCACCTCGTCGCCGTAGTAGATCATGGGCATGCCCGGGCTCAGGAGCTGGATGGCCGCCGCCAGACGGTGGCGGGAGCGGTCACCGCCGCAGAGGTGGCGCAGCCGGGGTGTGTCGTGGCTGCCCATGAGGTTCCACAGCAGGGGATAGGCCGCCAGATGGGTGTTGCCCCGCTGGAAGCCCAAAGCCCCCAAAAATTCCGATGCGGTGGACACGCCCTCCACGGCGAAATCCAGCACCGCCCGGTAGAAGGGGTAGTTCATGACCGAGTCCCATTCGTTGCCCTGGAGGAAGTCCGGCGCGTGGTGCCAGACCTCGCCCACGATCAGCGCTTCGGGGAATTCGGACTTGACGGCTTTGCGGAAGCTCTGCCAGAATTCGTGGGAAATCTCATCGGCCACATCCAGCCGCCAGCCGTCGGCCCCGGTGCGGCGGAGCCAGTGGAGGGCCACAGCGGTGAAATACTGCGCCGCTTCGGCGCAGCGCAGGTTCACCTTGGGCATGCCGAAGAAATAGCTGAAGGTCTTGTAGTTGGGCTTGCCGGGGAAGGTGCGCAGGGGGAAGGACTCGGGGTAGTACCAGTTGACGTAATCTGATTCAGCTTCCTGCTCCTTCAGATCCTGGAAGGCGAAGAACTCCATGGAGGTGTGGTTGAACACGCCGTCCAGCACCACCCGCAGGCCCAGCTGATGGGCCCTGTCCACCAGCGCGATCAGATCGTCCTCGGTGCCGAAGGTGGGGTCGATGCGGTAGTAGTCGATGGTGTCGTACTTGTGGGACGACCGGGAGTAGAAGATGGGGGTCATGTACACCACATCCGCGCCCAGGTCACGGATGTGCTCCAGCCGGGCGGTGATGCCGGGCAGGTTGCCTTTGAGGTCGACCCGATGGCCGATGGGGGCCTGATACCAGATCTTGTCCGGCACCTCCTCCGTGGTGGCGAACCGGGAGGGGAAAACCTGATAGACCACCTTGTTGGCGGCCCAGGCGGGAGCGATGAACCGCTCCTCCTCCCGCAAATTCTGGGGGCAGTCGAAGAACCGCTCGATGTCCGTGGGGGGATTGCGGGTGAAGCGGTCGTTGGAATAGAACCAGCTGACGCCGTGCTCGTCCACGATCTCGAAATAATAGCGCAGGCAGACCACCTGAAACGCCAGCTCCGCCTCGTAGTAATCCCGCAGGCCGTCGGAGGCGACCTTGACCATGGGGGTCTTCCGGCGGGTGTCCTTCACGGTCAGGGGCAGGTATTTGTCCCGGGTATGCAGATACACGGCCCCCAGCGCGTCCGCACCCGTCTGGAGCCGGAAGAGAAAACGCCCGGGCTCCAGGCAGAAGCAGTAGCGCTGTGTGGCCTCGTGCCAGATGGCGGCTTTGTTCATGGGTTGTACCTCTTCCTTATAATAATGTAGGGGAACGGCACACAGGCCGTTCCCCGGGATGTTATCTTGGCGGCTGGACGTACAGGCCCTGCTTGCCCGGGGTCGGTCGGGCGCAGACGCCGGAGACCAGTCCCAGCATGGCGTACAGCGACAGCATGGAGGAGCCGCCGTAGCTGATGAAGGGCAGGGTCAGGCCAATGACGGGCATGACGCCCAGATTCATGCCGATGTTGATGGTGACCTGGAAGATCAGGGCCGCCGCCGCGCCGAAGCAGACCACCCGTCGGGCGAAATCCGGGGTGCGGATGCCGATGTAGACGATCCGGGCGATGATGGCGAACTCCAGCAGGATGACCACCACGCAGCCTACGAAGCCCAGCTCCTCGCCGATGGCGGAGAAGATGTAGTCCGTGTGCTGTGCCTTCAGGGCGCCGACGGTGGTACGCCGTCCGTTGTACAGACCCTGGCCGGTGAAGCCGCCGCCGGTGAGGCTGAGCATGGCCTGGTTGGAGTGCCAGCGGATGCCGGTGGCGGTGGGATCCACGCTGGGGTCGAACAGGACGATGAAGCGGTTGCGCTGGTGGGGGCGCAGGAACTGCCAGAGGATCGGGAAGCCTGCGGCAATACCGGAAATGGCGGCGATGAACCAGCCCTTGTGGACACCGCCGGCGAAGGTCATGCCCACGAAGATGAACACGAAGATCAGGGAAACGCCCGCATCCTTGGACAGCACCATGTTCAGACCAACCAGCAGTCCCAGATGGAAGACCATGTGGATGATGGACTTGAGGTTGCTCAGACGGTTCTGGTGGGCGGACATGACCGAGGCCATGATGAGGATGTAGGTGGTTTTCAGGATCTCGGCCACCTGGATGTCGAAGGGCAGACCGGGAATGTCCAGCCAGCTTTTGTTGCCGCTTCCGTAGTCCACGCCGAAGGGGATCAGCATCAGAAGGAACAGCACGTTGAAGATCACCAGAAACAGCCGGTATTCCATGATAAGATCCAAATCGATGGAGCTGATGACGGCATACAGGAACACACCCAGCATCGCAGCCAGAAGCTGGATGACGACGAAACGGGTCGCGCCCATGTGGGCGGTGACGCTGGAGAGGATGACGACGCTGAAAATCGTGGTGACCAGACACAGGGACAGAAGGACAAGATCGCCCTTCCGGAAGAAATCCAGTAATTCCTGGAAAAATTTACGCATGGGGTAGCCTCCTTCGGATACAGAGGGAAATAAACGGACATTATTGACTATCATAGCATTTTTCAGCGAAAAAGGCAATACACATTCTGTGCAGATGGGCTGTCAAGACTTGCGTTTTCATTTTTTCCAAATTATAATGATAAACATCTTGCGAAAGGGGGTGTGGCCTTTGGAGCGTCGGCTTTCATCATACACCGGCTGCCTGCTGGGTCTGGCGGCGGGGGACGGCCTGGGTCACGGGCCGGAAACGGAAAACGGCTTCCTGCCGGTCTCTGCCTATACCCAGCTGGCGGCCTATGCCTGCAACGGTCTGCTGCTGGGTCTGACCCATGGGCAGCTCAGCGGGGCCATGGCCCCGCCGGTGCGCTACATCGCCAGAGCCCTGGGGGAATGGGCGGATCTGCAGCTCTGGCGGCGGGCAGAGCCTGTCCAATGCTGGATCAGCCGCTCTGACCGGATGGATTACCGCCGGTGCTCGGAGCCGGGGATGCTGGATGTGCTGACGGCGGGGGAGCTGGGGACGATGGAGGATCATGCCCGGTCTCTCAGCGGCCCCGGAGCCCTGATGACCGCCGCGGCGGTGGGACTCTTCTACGACCCGGAGCGGCTGCCCCGGAAGGAGCTCCAGCGGCTCGGCGCGGAGGCCGCAGCCCTGACCCACGGCGACCCGGCGGCGTTCCTGAGCGGTGCGGCCCTGGCCCATATCCTCAGCCGCATCGTCTGGGACGGGGAGGAAGATCTGGAGCGTCTTGTATGGGAGGCGGGCATCCTGCTCCGCCGCCGGTTCGGACGGGAATACCATCAGGCCCGCCAGGTTCGGCAGACACTGAAAAAGGCCCGAACTCTGGCCCGGTCGAAGAAGGTGGGCCACGAAGAGGCCCTGGCTCAGCTCGGACATGACACCGCCGTCCAGGTGCTGGCGGGAGCCCTGTACTGCTGCCTGACCGCGAAGGAACCGGAACAGGCTGTGGAAGCCGCCGCGCGCTGGTGCCCGGCGGGGGCCGCCGTGGCGGGCGCGGTTTTGGGTGCGCTCTATGGGGAGGAGTCCATCCCCGAGCGATGGCAGGAGGAGATCGAGTGCGGAAGCGTCCTGCGGGAGCTGGCCGAGGATCTGTTCCGGGGCTGCCCCATGATGCTGGGCAGCAGGGTCTTCGACATCGAATGGGACGCCAAATACGTCTCGCCGGAGCTTTGATGGGGGAATGTTTCCGTTTTGCACAAAAAAAGATGGGATTTTTCTGAAAATTCCACTTGCAAAACCCATACCTGGGTGCTATAATACAGATAATCTAGCGTATACTTACGAAAGAGAGGGGCGAAAGCTCCTCTCTTTCTGCATGAGAAAGGAACAATTATGAAGATCACCGAGATCGTCGCCGGGTTTGCCCGGCCTGTGGTGGAGGAGAAGGGCTGCACCCTTTGGGACGTGGAATACGTCCGGGAGGGCAGTGACTTTTTTCTCCGCCTGTACATCGACAAGGAGGGCGGCGTGGACATCACCGACTGCGAGGCTATCTCCCGTGCCGTCGACCCCATCCTGGATGAGCGGGATCCCATCCCCGAGAGCTACCATTTCGAGGTCTGCTCCGCCGGTCTGGAGCGGGCCCTGAAGCGTCCCTCTGATTTCGAGCAGTTCATGGGCAGCCCCATCATGGTCAAGCTCTATCGCCCCCGCAACGGCCTGAAGGAGATCCCCGGTATCCTCCGGGGCTATGAGGAGGGCCGCGTCACCGCCGAGTGCGGCAAGGAAACCATCACCTTTGAAAAATCCGAGGTCGCCCTGGTGCGGCTTCGCGTGGAATTCTAATACAGGAGGAACCAGTAATGGCTAAGACTACCAGAGCCAAGAAGACGAAGACTGTCCCCGAAGTGAACGTGGGCAAGGAGATTTTCGAGAGCCTCCGGGAACTGGAGAAGCTCAAGGGCATCCCCGTGGAATACATGGTCGACCGGCTGAAGCAGGCCCTGACCAACGCCTACCGCAAGGATCGGGAGGATCACCGCGACGTCCCCGCCGAGAACGTGGTCGTGGGCATCAGCGAAGAGGGTCTGAGCATGCATCAGATCAAGACCGTTGTGGAGGAGCTGGAGGATGTCGCTCTGGAGATCCACATCGACACCGCCCGCCGCTATAACCCCAATGTTCAGGTCGGCGACACCATCGCCATCCCTGTCGATATCGCCAAGTTCGGCCGCATCGCCGCCCAGACCGCCAAGCAGGTGGTCATCCAGGGCATCCGCGAGGCCGAGCGCGGCGCCATGTACGAGAGCTACTCCTCCAAGGCCCAGGAGCTGCTGACCGGCACCATCCTGCGTCTGGATCCCTCCGGCGACTACTTCGTCCGCATCGGCCAGGGCAACGAGCAGCATGACGCCGTCCTGCGCGTCAGCGAGCAGATCCCCGGCGAGAAGTACGAGCCCGGCGATCTGGTGCGCGTGTACGTGCTGGAGGTGCACAAGGCCCAGCGGGGCCCCATGGTGCAGGTCTCCCGTACCCATCCCAACCTGGTTCGCCGCCTGTTCGAACTGGAGACTCCCGAGATCGCTTCCGGCGAGGTCGAGGTTCGCAACATCGCCCGCGAGGCCGGCTCCCGCTCCAAGATGGCCGTCCGCGCCACCGTGGAGGGTGTCGATCCCGTCGGTGCCTGTGTCGGCCCCCGGGGCGGCCGTGTCGGTGCCGTCGTGGACGAGCTCCACGGCGAGAAGATCGACATCGTGGTCTGGTCTGAGGATCCCTGCGAGTACGTCAAGGCAGCCCTGAGCCCCGCCGACGTCATCTCCGTCACCCTGATCCCCGGTCAGAAGGCCTGCCGCGTCATCGTTCCCGATGACCAGCTGAGCCTGGCCATCGGCAAGGAGGGCCAGAACGCCCGCCTGGCTGCCCGCCTGACCAGCTACAAGATCGACATCAAGCCCGCAAGCCAGGCAGAGCCTGAGAAGATTGAAGAGTGAAGATTGAAGAGTGAAGATTGAAGAGTGAAGATGGGAAATGATCTCCACTCTCCACTCTCAAATCTCCAATCTATATACAAGGAGGTAGTCTGTAATGCAGCAGAAAAAGATCCCCCAGCGGCAGTGTATGGGCTGCCGGGAACGAAAAGAGAAACGGGAACTGATCCGGGTGGTGCGCGCCCCTGACGGCGGCGTGAGCCTGGATTTCCGGGGCAAGGCTCCCGGCCGGGGCGCGTACATCTGCCCCGACATGGCATGCCTGAAAAAGGCCATCCGCTCCAAGGCACTGGAGCGGAGCCTGGAGGTGCCCATTCCCGAGGAAATTTATGCCCGACTGGAAAAGGAAATGGAGGAAGGCAAGGATGCATAAGGCACTCAATTACATGGGTCTGGCCCGCAGAGGCGGCCGCATCGAGCTGGGCGAGGAGCCCTGCGGCGCTGCTGCCCGGGCCGGTCACGCACGGCTCATCGTGGTGGCCTCCGACGCCTCCCCCCACACCTGGCGTCGGGCCAAGAGCTACACTGCCGGTACCGACCAGCAGTGTCTGAAAGTCCCCTTCAGCAAGGATGAATTGGGGCTGGCCATTGGCCGCACCAGCCTTGCGATGGCGGCATTTACCGATCCTGCCCTGGCCCTGGCCTTCGTCAAGGCTTTGGATGGGCAGGAGGAGTACCGGGAAGTTCTGGATGCCCTGGAGCTGAAGACCAAACGGGTTCGCCAGCGCCAGGACGAGGCCAGGGCCCATGAGCGCAATGTGCGCATGGGCAAGGTTCGCAGAGCTCCCGGAACCAAAAAGGATTGATTTATGGAGGTGCGTATATGAGTTTTCAGAAGTATCGTCTGCGCGAGGTGGCTTCCGATTTCGGAACCAATGCCAAGGAGATCTCCGAGATCGTAGGCAAGTATTTTGAAAAGCCCAAGAACAATACCCAGGTGCTGACCGATGAGGAGCTGAACGTGGTCTTCGACCGCATGACCCATGCCCATCAGATCGACTCCCTGGAGCAGGTGTTCGCGGCCAAGCCCAAGGAGCAGCCCAAGGCCGCCGCTCCCGCCGGTCAGAACCGCCAGGGCGACAAGCCCGCCGGCCGCGACAACGCCCATAACAATAACAACAACCGCAATGACCGCCCCGGCCAGAACCGCAATCAGCAGGCAGCCGGTCAGAACCGGAACAATAACAACAACCAGCAGCCCCGCCAGGAGAATAAGCAGCAGCCCGCCGCTCCCGCAAAGCAGCCCGAGCCCGAGCGCAAGCGTGAGCGCCGCGTGGTCGACACCTCTGCCGTTCAGGTCAACTCCGGCCGCTTCGCCGATGTGGACAACCTGATCTCCGAGCGCGCCCAGAACTTCCAGGGCGGCAAGCAGCGCATCGGCGGCGGCAAGGGTTCCAAGCAGCTTAAAGCACAGCAGGGTAACCGTAAGGGCAACAAGTCCCGCAACGAGGAGCAGGAGAAGATGCGCCGCCTCCAGATGGAGGTGGCCCGGAAGGCTCCCACCGTGGTCAAGATCCCCGACGAGATCACCGTCGGCGAGCTGGCCAGCCGCATGAAGAAGACCGCCGGTCAGGTCATCACCCTGCTGATGAAGAACGGCATCATGGCCGGTATCAACCAGACCATCGACTACGAGACCGCTGAGTTCGTGGCCACCGAGATGGGCTGCAAGGTGGAGAAGGAAGTCACCATCACCATCGAGGAGCGGATCATCGACGACCATGTGGACTCTGCCGAGGAGCTGGAGACCCGTGCTCCCGTCGTCGTGGTCATGGGCCACGTCGACCACGGCAAGACCTCCACGCTGGACGCCATCCGTAAGACCTCCGTCACCGCAGGTGAGGCCGGCGGCATCACCCAGCACATCGGCGCCTACACCGTGGATGTGAACGGCCAGATGATTACTTTCCTGGATACCCCCGGCCACGCCGCCTTTACTTCCATGCGCGCCCGCGGTGCCAAGTCCACCGATATCGCCATTCTGGTGGTCGCCGCCGACGACGGCATCATGCCCCAGACCGTTGAGTCCATCAACCACGCCAAGGCCGCCGAGGTGCCCCTGATCGTGGCCATCAACAAGATGGATAAGCCCACCGCCAACCCCGCCAAGATCACCGAGCAGCTGACCAAGTACGACCTGATCCCCGAGGAGTGGGGCGGCGATACCATCGTGGTGCCCATCTCCGCCAAGACCGGCATGGGTCTGGACGAGCTGCTGGAGATGGTGCTGCTGACTGCCGAGGTGCAGGAGCTGAAGGCCAACCCCAACCGCCGTGCCAAGGGCACCGTCATCGAGGCCCGTCTGGACAAGAACCGCGGCCCCGTTGCCACCCTGCTGGTGCAGAACGGCACCCTGAAGCAGGGCGACATCGTCATCGCCGGTACTGCCGTGGGCCGTGTCCGCGTCATGACCAACGACAAGGGCCGCACCGTCAAGACCGCCGGCCCCTCCATCCCCGTCGAGATCACCGGCCTGGCCGAAGTGCCCGCCCCCGGCGACGAGTTCAACGCCGTCACCGACGAGCGCATGGCCCGTGAGCTGGTGGAGCAGCGCAAGCAGGCTCAGAAGGACGCCCTGGCCAAGCTGAACCAGAAGGTCACCCTGGACAATCTGTTCGCCCGGATGCAGGAGGGCGAGATGAAGACCCTGAACCTGATCGTCAAGGCCGACGTTCAGGGCTCCGCCGAGGCCGTCAAGGCTTCCCTGGAGAAGATCTCCAACGAGGAGGTTCGCGTCAAGGTCATCCACGCCGCCGTCGGCGCCATCAACGAGTCCGACGTGCTGCTGGCCTCCACCTCCGGTGCCATCATCGTCGGCTTCAACGTCCGTCCCGATGCCGCCGCCCAGGCCTCCGGCCACCGTGCCAACGTGGATATGCGCTTCTACCGCGTCATCTACGATGCCATCAACGAGATCGAGGCCGCCATGAAGGGCATGCTGGCTCCCAAGTTCGAGGAGGTCGTCATCGGCCATGCCGAAGTCCGCATGACCTACAAGGTTTCTTCCGTCGGCACTGTTGCAGGCTGTATGGTCAAGGACGGCAAGGTCACCCGGGACGCCCAGGTGCGTGTGCTCCGCGACAACATCGTCATCTACGAGGGCGAGATCGGTTCCCTGCAGCGTTTCAAGGATCAGGCCAAGGAGGTCACCGCCGGTTACGAGTGCGGCATGACCGTTGCCGGTTATAACGATATCAAGGAATTCGATATCTTCGAGTGCTTCGCCATGCAGGAAGTCAAGCGATAAACAATTCTTTTCGCCGCACCGCGACTGCGGTGCGGCGAAAATTGCAAGTATACGACAGATTGGAGATTGAAGAGTGGAGAGTGAAGATCGGCAGGATCTCAACTCTCCAATCTCCAATCTCCACTCTCACGACTGAAAGGAGTACAAAATGGCTTCTAATCGTATCGGTCGGATCAATGAGGAGATCCAGAAGGAGCTCTCCTCTTGTATCCGCAATTTGAAGGATCCCCGGGTGCAGGACACCATGATCTCCATCACCCGGGTGGAGACCACCCCTGATCTGCGCTGGGCCAAGGTCTATGTCAGCTTCCTGCAGGCAGATCGCGCCAAGGACGCCATCAAGGGTCTGAAGTCCGCAGGCGGCTATCTGCGCCGGGAACTGGGACGGGCCCTGAACCTGCGCTATACGCCGGAGCTTGCCTGGGAGCTGGACGATTCCATCACCTACGGCGCCAAGATGCTGGAGCTTATCAATTCACTGGATACGGGGGCAGAGAAAGACGATGTTTCTGACGAGAGCTGAGGTAGCCGACTACCTGGACAAGCACGACCACTACTGCATCCTGACCCACCGCCGTCCCGACGGCGATACCGTCGGCTCCGCCGTGGGCCTTTGCCTGGGCTTGCGCGCCATCGGCAAGGACGCCGTCGTGCTCCATAACCCCGAGATCACCCCCAAGTACGAGCCCCTGTTCGAGGGCGTGACGGTCAAGCAGCCCCGGGAGGGCGACCTGATCGTGGCTGTGGATGTGGCAGAGGATCATATGCTGCCCAAGGCCCACAGCTATCTGCGCAATTCCGTGGATCTTCGCATCGATCACCACGGCGGCAACCGGGAGTTCACTCCGAAGAGCCTGGTGGACTCCGAGTCCGCATCCTGCGCGGAGATCATCTGGGACATCCTGGGCGAGCTGGACATCCAGCTGGACGAGAAGATGGCCGACGCCATCTACGTGGGCACCTCCAGCGACACCGGCTGCTTCCGTTATGCCAATACCGACGTCCACAGCTTCGACTGCGCTGCCGATTGTGCCGCAGCGGGTGCGGATATCTTCGGCTGGAACCAGATCCTGTTTGAGACCCACTCCCTGGCAAAGCTGCGGCTCCAGGGCTGGATGGCGGAGAACGTCAAGCTCTTCTCCGAGGGGAAGCTGGCGGTCTGTGCCCTGCCCAAGGCCGTTGAGGAACGCATCGGCGTCAACGAAGACGACATGGGCAACCTGTCCGCCTTCATCCGCTCCATCGAGGGCGTGTGCATGGCAGGTCTCCTGCGGGAGGCCGAGGACGGCTGCAAGATCTCCCTCCGGGCCATCCCCGGCTATGATGCCGCGGCGGTCTGCTCCATCTTCGGCGGCGGCGGTCACGCGGGCGCCGCAGGCGGCTTCATCAAGGAGCCCCTGGCCGTGGCGGAGAAGACCCTGATGGAAGCCATGCTCAAGTGGGAGAACAGCTGATGAACGGCATCATCATCATCGACAAGCCCCAGGAGTGGACCAGCAACGACGTGGTGTCCCGGCTGCGCCGGGTCTTCAACACCCGCCGCATCGGCCACGGCGGCACCCTGGATCCTATGGCCACCGGTGTGCTGCCGGTGTTCGTGGGCCGGGCCACCCGGGGCGTGGAATTTTTTGAACACGCGGAAAAGGTCTACGAGGCAACCGTCCGTTTCGGCATCACCACCGACACCGAGGATACCACCGGCAAAGTGCTGACCGAGTGTGAAGTCAGCCTGACAAGGGAAGACCTGGAAGCAGTCCTGCCCAAGTTCCGGGGGGATATTCTTCAGATCCCGCCCATGTACTCCGCCATCAAGGTCAATGGTCAGAAGCTCTACGACCTGGCCCGGAAGGGCAGGGAGGTGGAGCGTCAGCCCCGGCCCATCACCATCCACGAGCTTCAGCTGCTGGAGTTCACCGGCAGGGAAGCCCGCTTGAGAGTTCGCTGCTCCAAGGGCACCTATATCCGTACCCTGTGCAAGGATATCGGCGAGGCTCTGGGCTGCGGCGGCTGCATGGCCGCCCTGCGCCGGGTGGAGGCGGGCGAGTACACCCTGGAGGGCGCCGTCCCCCTGCGTCAGCTTCTGGATCTCTCCGAAGCCGGGGAGGATGTGGAGCACCTGCTCCGCCCGGTGGACACCATGTTCGCAAGCCACCCGGCCCTGCATCTGAACGAAAAGCAGACCCGGCTGGTGAAGAACGGCAATGCGTTCAGCGAGAAGTGCTCCGACGGCACCTACCGGGTCTACGGCCCCGACGGGGAATTCCTGGCCCTGTGCAAAGCCGAAAACGGAAGGGTCAGCACCATCAAGAGCTTTTTTGAGGTTTGATTATTTCGTAGGGAACGGCCTGTGTGCCGTTCCAATCCCGCGTATCCGACAGGGAACGGCACATAGGCCGTTCCCTACATGATGGAAATGGAGGAGTTCAAGGCATGAAGCACAACAAACGAGTCTTTGCCCTGGGCTTCTTTGACGGCGTCCACCGGGGGCATCAGGCCCTTCTGGCGGAATGTGTCCGGCTGGCATCAGAGCTGGATGTGCATACTGCTGCCATCACCTTCAAGAGCCATCCCCAGTCCCTCTTCCGGGACGATCCGCCGCCGCTGATCGGAACGCTTCAGGATCGATACCGGCTGCTGCGCCGCTACGGCGTGGAGCACATCTATGCCTTCCCGGTGGTGCCGGAGGTCATGTCGATGCCCTGGCGGGCATTCCTGGAGATGCTGATGGAGTACGGCGCGGCGGGCTTCGTCTGCGGTGACGATTTCCGGTTCGGCAGCCGCGGCGAGGGCGATGCCCAAAAGCTGCGCCAGTTTTGTCTGGAGCAGAAGCTGCCCTGCGTCATCGTGCCGGAGCAGACTCTGGATGGTGTGCGCATCTCGTCGAGCTACATCCGCCGCCAGATCGAGACCGGCGACATGGCCACCGCCGTCCGCTATCTCGGCCACGGGCACATGCTGACGGGTGAGGTGGTCACCGGACGGAAGCTGGGGCACAAGCTGGGCTTCCCAACGGCCAACATCGAGCTGCCCGAGGGGGTCATCGTCCCCCGGCACGGCGTCTATGCCTGCCGGGCCTTTGTGGGCGATCAGGCATACATGGCGGTCTGCAATGTGGGAAGCCGTCCCACCGTTCAGGGACATCAGGTGCGAACCGAGACCTGGCTGCTGGATTTCTCCGGTGACCTCTACGGCAAGGCTGTGACGCTGGAATTCCTCTATTTCCTGCGGCCCGAGCAGCGGTTTGAATCGCTGGAGGTACTGAAAGAAGCGGTTTTGAGGGACGCGGAAATGACCCGCAAATTCTTTGAAAAAACATGAAAATTTCCCTTTACTTTTGGGAAAACTCATGCTATTATAAGCAAGCTGGCTTCGACCGGCATATTTTATGGCCCGCCGCTCAGTTGAGGGAGAAACCCGATGGGATTTCCACTGACCCCGACTTGGCTGCTGGGTAACAATTTTGAAAGGTGGAAATACCCATGATTCTGAAGGAAAAGAAGACCCAGGTCATCCTGGAGAACGCCATGCACGAGGGCGACACCGGCTCCCCCGAGGTTCAGATCGCCATCCTGACCGCCCGCATCAACGAGCTGACCGATCACCTGCGCGTCCACAAGCATGACAACCACTCCCGCCGTGGTCTGCTGATGATGGTTGGTAAGCGCCGCAACCTGCTGGACTACCTGGCCCGTAAGGACATCAACCGTTATCGTGCCATCATCGCCAAGCTGGGCATCCGTAAGTAATTTTGGAAAGGGCGATGGAAACATCGCCCTTTTTCTTAGTTCTGAGTTCTGAGTGCTGAGTGCTGAATGAAAGCACAAAACTCAGCCCTCAGCACTCAGAACTCAGCACTACAACAATTCGGGAGTTGCTTTAGCAGTTGATTGAGTTGTCGGACTCCGACAGCTGACTCAAGTGCTAAACCTCCCGAACAAAAATCACACGTCATTGCGAGCCAGTGCGCACACTGGCGTGGCAATCTCCGAAGGTTTCCGGCTGGCCGGAAGATCCGGGGGATTCCCACGTCGCCTGCGGCTCCTCGGAATGACAGCTACCATTTAAGGAGGTTAACATCTATGATTACCCGCAAACAGTATCCCAACCATCGCGTTTATGAGATGGAGATCGGCGGCCGTCCCTTTACCGTCGAGACCGGCAAGGTCGCTGAGCTGGCCAATGCCGAGTGCATCTGCCGTTACGGCGACACCGTGGTGCTGGTCACCTGCACCTGCAACCCCATCCCCAAGGCCGGCATCGACTACTTCCCTCTGACCATCGAGTTTGAGGAGCGTATGTACTCCGTGGGCCGCATCCCCGGCTCCTTCAACCGCCGCGAGGGCAAGCCCTCCGAGCGCGGCATTCTGAACAGCCGTATCATCGACCGTCCCATGCGTCCTCTGTTTGACGAGGAGCTGCGCAACGACACCGTCGTCACCTGCACCGTCCTGGCCAACGATTACGAGAACCCCGTGGAGATCGTCGCCTCTCTGGGTGCTTCCATCTCCATCGCTTCCTCCGACGTGCCCTGGAACGGCCCCGTGGCCACCACCAACGTGGCCTTCGTCGACGGTGAGTACGTCATCAACCCCTCTGCCGAGCAGCGCGAGGCCTCCAAGTGCTTCGTCTGCATCGCCTCCACCTTCGAGAAGGTGGTCATGATCGAGACCGAGGCCAACGAGGCTCCCGAGTCCATGGTCTACGAGTGCATCCGCATCGCCCACGAGACCAACATGGAGATCGTCAAGTTCATCAACGGCATCGTCGCCGAGATCGGCAAGCCCAAGTTCACCTTCGAGAAGGCCGCTGTCAACCACGACCTGCTGGATGACCTGTGCGAGTACGGCATGAACCAGATCGAGTACGCTCTGGACACCGATGACAAGAACGTCCGCGAGGAGCGTCTGACCGCTGCCCGTCTGGACTTCGCCGACAAGTTCGCCGAGAAGTACGAGGACTTCGAGACCCACATCGAGGTCTGCCTGTACAAGATGCAGAAGAAGGTCGTCAAGAAGTGGCTGCTGCAGGGCAAGCGCGTCGATGGCCGCGGCATGGACGAGATCCGTCCCCTGGATGCCGAGGTCGGTCTGCTGCCCAGAGTCCACGGTTCCGGCCTGTTCTCCCGTGGCCAGACCCAGGTTCTGTCCATCTGCACCCTGAACACCCTGTCCGCTGCTCAGAAGCTGGATACCATCTATCCCGAGGAGAGCAAGCGTTATATCCACCACTACAACTTCCCCTCCTTCTCCACCGGTGAGGCCCGTGCCGCCCGCTCCACCTCCCGCCGCGAGATCGGCCACGGTGCTCTGGCTGAGAAGGCTCTGCTGCCCGTGATCCCCTCCATCGAGGAGTTCCCCTACGCCATCCGCGTGGTCTCCGAGGTTCTGAGCTCCAACGGCTCCACCTCCCAGGGCTCCATCTGCGGCTCCACCCTGGCTCTGATGGACGCCGGTGTCCCCATCCGCCGTCCTGTCGCTGGTATCTCCTGCGGCCTGATCTCCGACCAGGAGACCGGTGAGTGGAGAACCTTCACCGACATCCAGGGCGTTGAGGACTTCCACGGCGAGATGGACTTCAAGGTCGCCGGTACCACCGAGGGCGTCACCGCCATCCAGATGGATCTGAAGAACAAGGGCCTGACCATGGAGATCATCGCCGACGCTCTGGAGCGCTGCCGCGTTGCCCGTCTGGAGATCCTGAACGAGGTCATGCTGCCCTGCATCGCCGAGCCCCGTCCCGAGGTTTCCGAGTATGCTCCCAAGATGCTGTCCCTGAAGATCCCCGTGGAGAAGATCCGCGAGGTCATCGGCTCCGGCGGCAAGACCATCCAGAAGATCTGCGCCGAGACCGGTGCCAAGGTCGACATCGAGGACGATGGCTCCGTGTTCATCTCCGCCGTCGATTCCGCCGCTGCCTACGCCGCCAAGAAGATGGTGGACGACATCTGCTTCGTCCCCGAGGTGGGCAAGCTGTACTACGGCAAGGTCGTGCGCATCCTGCCCATCGGTGCCTTCGTTGAGATCGCCCCCGGCCACGACGGCATGGTGCACATCTCTAAGCTGGAGAACCGCCGCGTCGAGAAGGTCGAGGATGTCCTGAACCTGGGCGACATGACCTGGGTCAAGTTCATGGGCTTCGACGAGAAGGGCCGCGCCAACTTCAGCCGCCGCGATGCCCTGAAGGAAATGGCTGCCAACAAGTAATTTTGAAGTGCCCGTTCGTCCGAACGGGCACTTTTCTACATAGAATCCGTAGGGAACGGCCTATGTGCCGTTCCACGATTTCCACTGCACTTCCGGGGGAACGGCACACAGGCCGTTCCCTACGATAAAAAGGGAGAATACTATGGAAAACGTTCAAATCCTGTGGGACTTCATGCACATGGGTCAGCAGCCGGAAAAGGCCGATGTGATCGTGGGCTTCGGGTGTTATGACGAGGATATCCCGAAGCGGTGCGCGGAGCTGTATCATAAGGGTTACGCGCCGTACGTGTGCTTCTCCGGGGGACTGGGACGGAACACCGCGAAGCTCTGGAGCAAGTCCGAGGCGGAGCGCTTCGCCGCCATCGCCATGGGTGAAGGTGTTCCCGAAAACCGCATCATTTTGGAGAAGAAATCCACAAACTCGGCGGAAAATCTGCTGTTCACCCCGAAGGTTCTGGCAGAAGCGGGGGTGAAGGCAGAGAAGATCATCGCCGTCCACAAGCCCTATATGGAGCGCAGACTCTGGGCCGCCATGCAGGTCTATTGGCCCGATGTTCAGGCTGTCTGCACCTCTCCCGAGGTAACTGTGGAAGAACACATCGCCCACGCGGAAAAAGTCGGCATGACCCGCAAGCGTGTCATCGAGACCATCGTAGGCGACGTTCAGCGGATGGAGCTGTACGCGCAGAAGGGATATCAGGTGCCGGTGGAGATTCCACAGGAAGTCCGCGCCGCCTTCGATGTCCTGGTCGCTCAGGGCTACACCGGCCAGCTGGCAAGATAACCCCGTAGGGGAGGGTCACGACCCTCCCGACCACCTTCGATGTTTGCACAACCAAATCAGAAGAACCAGCTTCCGACTACCATGTCATTGCGAGCCGCAAAGCGGCGTGGCAATCTCCTGGTACCGGCTTCAAGGTCGCACGTGGTTCCAGGAGATTGCCACGCCCTTACGGGCTCGCAATGACAAGGTAGTCAGTGAAACTGCTCGGCGGGGGTATGCCGCCCGCCCTACAGAATCAGAAAAATCGGGCCATTTGGCCCGATTCTTAACGCTTCATCAATTTATTGACCAGATGTGCCAGACCGATGCCAGCGGCACAAATTGCGGCATAGCCTGCCAGTACAGCCGCGAAGAAGGCACGCAGATCCAGCCAGCCTCCGGTGTCGCCAAAGAGTCCGGCCACGGCGAAGGCCAGCACCCCCGCGACCCAAATCCAGGGCAGGTGCCGCAGGAAGCGCAGATGCTTCAACTGAAGCAGAAGGAACTGGACGACGAACAAGACAAGGAAAGACGCGATCGCAAGAAGGGGAAGTGTGTAATCGGTTCCGTTTATCATCATGTCGAGCACCTCCTTTTTCTCTATCATACCGAAAAATGCCCCTGAACACAAGGTTTCGGGGGCATTCTTAAGAATTATTCAGTTATTGGGATCCGAGATCATGATATCGATGATCTCCTTGTCTGTCTGGGCCATGCCGATCTTGGCGAGCCGGCCCACGTTGCGGATGGTGTTCTCCACGCCCTTGGTGACGATGCCGTCGCCGCCGTAGAACTGGCTTCCGTGCTTGTACATCTCCATGCCCAGCAGTCCCGCCTCCACGGCGGAGGCGATCTTGGCAGCGCAGCTGGATTTCGCGCCGTCGCAGATGATGCCGGAGTCGATGGCCAGGGCGTTGACGATGGTGTGGGCGATCTCCTTATGTTTGCCGCCGTAGAGATACGTAATGCCCGCGCCCGCGCCGACGCCCGCGCTGATGGCACCGCAGTAGGCGGAAAGGCGGCCGATGCCGGTTTTCAGATGGGTGGTGATGAGGTTGGAGACGGTCAGGGCACGGAGCTTCATTTCATCGGAAACGCCCAGCTCCTCGGCGTAGATGAGAACGGGGACGGAGCAGGTGATGCCCTGGTTGCCGGAGCCGGAGTTGATGACCACGGGCAGGGAGCAGCCGTTCATTCTGGCATCGGAGGCCGCTGCCGCCCAGGCCTTGGCCCGGACGTGGACGTCGTTGCCGTAGCTGCGCAGAAGCACCTGACCGATCCGGGCACCGTAATTGCCCGTCAGACCCTCCTTCGCAATGGCGAGGTTGTACTCCATCTGCCGCTGAAGGGTGGGGCGCACATCCTCCACATCCACGCAGTCGGCAAACTCCACGATGCTGGCGATGTTCAGCAGGCTGCGGTCGGTGGCGTAGTTCTGGCCCGCCTCGGTGTAGGGGACATCCCGGAGAATTTTGCCATCCTTTTCGATGCGGATGATGTTGGTGTGGTAGCCCGCGATGCGGCAGCGGGCGGAATGTCCGGCGGCGTGGAGCCGGAGGTCGATGTCGAAGATGTAGCCGGAGTCGGACTCCCGGATGGGGAAGTCGGCGGAGCTTAAGTAGGCGGCGATCCGGGCGTGATCGGCTGCGGTGGCGTTGGAGATGACCTGCAGCTCCGCGTCCGGGTCACCGGCGATGATGCCGGCAGCAGCCGCGGCGGCCAGACCCCGCAGCCCGCCGGTGTTGGGCACCACCACGCTCTTTACATTTTTAATAATGTTGCCGCTGACCACGATCTCCACGGTCTCGGGCACCGCGCCCAGCTCCCGGGCGGCCACAGCGGCGGCATAGGCCACGGCGATGGGCTCGGTACAGCCCATGGCGGGCAGCAGCTCTTCTTTTAAGATGGAAACATAGGCATTGTATAAGGTCTTGTCCATGTGGGATACCTCTCTATATTTATTGTAGGGAACGACCTGCGTGTCGTTCCCGGAACGGCACATAGGCCGTTCCCTACTGATTCTGCTGTTTCTACAATTATCAACTGTCCACTGTCAATTGTCAATTAAAAAATCCCGTCTTTCGACGGGATTTTTTGAATCACTTGGTCAGCAGCTCTGCGATCTGGATGCAGTTGGTGGCGGCACCCTTGCGAACCTGGTCGCCGCAGCACCACAGGCACAGACCGTTGGGATCGGTCAGGTCGGGACGGATACGGCCAACGTAGACGATATCCTGGCCGCTGGTGTCCAGGGGCATGGGATACTGCTTGGCGTTCAGGTCGTCCACCAGCTTGACGCCGGGAGCCTTGCTGAGGCACTCACGGGCGGCCTCCACGGAGACGGGCTTGTCGAAGTGGAGCTGGACGGAGATGGAGTGGCTGCGCATGACGGGGACGCGGACGCAGGTGCAGGAGACATTCAGCTCGGGCAGGTGCATGATCTTGCGGCCCTCGAAGTGGAGCTTCATCTCCTCAGAAGTGTAGCCGTCGACCTGCTCGCCGCCGATCTGGGGGATCAGGTTGTAGGCGATCTGGTAGGCGAAGGTCTTGACCTCGGCGGGCTTACCGGCCAGCAGGTCGGCGATCTGGTTCTGAAGCTCTGCCATACCGGCAACACCGGCACCGGAGACGGCCTGGTAGGTGGAGGCGACCATGCTCTTGATGGGAGCAATGGAATTCAGGGCATTGACGGCGGTGCAGGTGATGATGGTGGAGCAGTTGGGGTTACTGATGATGCCCTTGTTCCACTTCACGTCCTCGGGGTTGATCTCGGGCACCACCAGGGGCACGTTGGGATCCAGACGGAAGGCGGAGGAGTTGTCGACGAAGACGGCACCGGCCTTGACGATGGCGGGAGCGAAACGCTCGGCAATGTCGTTTTCGGCGGCACCCAGGACGATGTCGATGCCCTCAAAAGCCTCGTCGCAGGCCAGCTGAATGGTCACATCCTCGCCCTTGAACTTGATGGTCTTACCGGCGGAGCGGGCGGAAGCCAGGGGAACCAGCTTGCCCACGGGGAAGTCGCGCTCCTCCAGGATCCGCATCATTTCCTGGCCCACAGCACCGGTGGCGCCCAGAATGGCAACAGTGTACAGTTTCATTTTCATTACCTCCAAAGAATTAGATCAAAGCCTTCCCCTTTGGGGAAGGTGCCCCAACGCGCATAGCGCGGCAGGGGCGGATGAGGTTGGTACGCAGTACGGTTTCGCCGAAATGCATCAGAAAACGCAGACGGCTGCCGCACCTCACCCGGCCCTTCGGGCCACCCTCCCCAAAGGGGAGGGCTTGTGTTGTTTATTTTGCGAACTTATCGTAGAGCACCTGGATGGCGCGCTTGAAGTCCCGGTTCTCCACGCCGAAGATGATGTTCAGCTCGTCGGGGGATTGGGTGATGAAGCGGATGTTGATGCCCGCCTTTCCCAGGGCACCGAAGAGCTTGCCGGAGATGCCGGGGGTGTTGGCCATGTGGCGGCCGACGGCGGTGACCACAGCCAGCTCGTCGATGACGGTCAGGGTGTCGGGCTGGATCTCCTGCTGCACCTCTGCCAGGATGGTGTAGAGGACGGGCTCGATGTCATCGGTCTCCACCACCACGGAGACATTGTCGATGCCGTTGGGAACATAGACGACGGAGACGTTGTGCCGCTCATAGATGGAGAGGATCCGGCGCAGCAGGCCGACCTCGTTCGACAAACCCCGCTTGCTCAGATGTACGATGGAGAAGTCCTTCTTGCCGGAGATGCCGGTGATGAAGCGATCCGCCACGTTGCCCTTCTCAAAGTCCTCCTGGATCAGGGTGCCGGGATGGTCAGGGGCGTTGGTGTTGCGGATGTTGACGGGGATGCCCTTTTCCCGGACGGGGAAGATGGTGCCCTCGTGGAGCACCTGGGCGCCGGAGTAGCTCAGCTCCCGGAGCTCGTCATAGGTGACCTGGGGGATGGTCATGGGATCGTCCACGATCCGGGGGTCGGCCATCAGGATGCCGGACACGTCCGTCCAGTTTTCATAGACATCGGCATCCAGAGCCGCTGCGGCGTAGGCACCGGTGATGTCACTGCCGCCCCGGGAGAAGGTCTTGATGTGACCGCCGGGCATGGCGCCGTAGAAGCCGGGGGTGACGACACCCTGACCGGCTGCGGCGTCCCGGAAGGCCTCGTAGCTGTCAAGCTGGTTGACGGAGCCGTCCATGTTGAACTTGACCCAGTCGGCGGCATCCACGAAGTTGTAGCCGAGGTACGCGGCCATCAGCTTGGCGGAGAAGTATTCGCCCCGGCTGACCAGCTCATCCTGGGTGACGCGCTTCTTGTCCAGACGCTTCTTCAGAGCCTCGAACTCGCTCTCCAAGTCCAGGTTCAGCTGCAGCGCATCCCGGATCTCCAGATAGCGGGAGGTAATCATGTTGAAAATGGGGGTGCAGTCCACACCGTACTGGGTGTGGGCGTGGCACAGGTAGAGAAGATCCGTCAGCTTGTGATCCTCCTTGAACCGCTTGCCGGCGGCGGAGACGACGACGACCTTGCGGCTGGGATCCGCCATGATGATGTCGCGGACTTTACGGTACTGACCGGCGTCTGCCATGGAGGAGCCGCCGAATTTGGTTACTTTGAGCATGGAAAAACTTCCTTTCTGGGATTAACGAATGGCTGCCATAAAGGCATCGGGGTTGCGCTTGAGCCAGGCGTGCATCTCGTCCACACTGACGGGCTCGGTGGCGACGCCGTCGCCCCAGTTTTCGGCGGTGACGCTCTGAAGCCAGGCGTCCTTGCTGCCCCGGACATAGAAGCGGAGCTTTTCTTCATTCTTCGCGGCGACAGTGCCCTCACAGGGGGCGTAGTAGCCGTTCCCCTGGAGCAGATCGCACAGATCCTGCACCACATTATATGCGGTGGGATACCGGCCCGCGCCCTGGCCATAGAGGCTCTGGCGGCCGGCGGCGGCACCCTCGAAGGTGATGAGGTTGAAGTTCATGGGGATGTGGGCCTCCAGATCCTCCGCCTTGCACAGGGTGGGCTGGACATAGGCACTGAAGCCGCCCTCCACCCGCTTGCCGGTGGAGATCAGCTTGCAGGTGTAGCCCCGCTTGGTGAACTCGGCCACATCGCAGGCCTTGATGTTGCGGATGCCGGAGACGGGGACGCTCTGCTTGTCCAGGGAAATGCCGAAGGCCACGTTGGAGGACAGGATGACCTTGTGCCAGGTGTCGATGCCGTCCACATCAGTGGAGGGGTTGGCCTCGGCATAGCCAAGCTGCTGGGCCTGCTTCAGGGCCACATCATAGTCAAGGCCCAAACGGGTCATGTTGTCGAGGATGTAGTTGCAGGTGCCGTTCATGATGCCGCCCACGGAAAGGACGGTCTCGCAGCGGCGCACCCGGCCCAGCTCACTGAGCCAGCCGATGCCGCCGCCGACAGCGGCGGTGCAGCGGAAGAGGACACCTTTCTCCTGGACAAGGGGCAGCAGCTCGTCGTAGAAGGTGGCGGCCATGGCCTTGTTGGAGGTGACGACATTCTTGCCGTGCTCGATGGCGGCCTTGACGAAGTCCCATGCAGGGTGCAGACCGCCCATGGCCTCCACCACGGTGTCCACGGTCTCGTCGGCCAGGATCTGCTGGTAGTCCCGGGTGACGATGACATCGGGAAGGGTCACATCCTCCAGACACACAACGTATTTGATATTGATATCAGAACGGTTCAGCGTCAGGTCGTATACGCCGCGACCCACGACACCGAAACCCAAAAGGGCAACATTCATGCGGATTCCTCCATATCTGTGTTCGTTTGTTTTCCTGAGAAAAACACTTGCTTTTTTGACGGGAACAGTATATCATATACCCATTCAAATTGCAAGGGTTCCAAGGTATACTTGTATACTCAGGTTATTGCCGAAAATTCACAGTTGACCAATGGGATTTTTGTTAATAATCCACGAATGGAGGAAATCACCATGTATTATCAGTCCACCCGGGGCGCATCTGGCCCCGTCAATTCCGCCCAGGCCGTCCTGAAGGGCCTTGCCGATGACGGCGGTCTGTATATGATGAACGAGCTGCCCGCCTTCGATTGGCAGGCCTGTCTGACCAGGGATACCAAGGGTATGGCCAAGCAGATCCTGGGCGCGCTCCTGCCTGAGATCCAGCCCATGGATGAGCTGGTGGAGAAGGCCTACACCGGCAAATTCGAATCCGAGGAGCTGACCCCCACCGTCAAGGTGGGCGATTTCACCGTCCTGGAGCTGTTCCGGGGCCCCACCAGCGCGTTCAAGGATGTGGCGCTGTGCATGCTGCCCCAGCTGTTGACCGCTGCCATCAAGTTCGAGGGCATGGAAAAGGAGATCCTGATCCTGACCGCCACCTCCGGTGACACCGGCAAGGCCGCCCTGGCGGGCTTTGCGGATGTGGAGGGCGTGGGCATCTGCGTGTTCTATCCCCACGGCGGCGTCTCCGCCGTCCAGCGGGCCCAGATGGTCACCCAGAAGGGCAAGAATGTCCGGGTCTGCGCCGTGGAGGGCAACTTCGACGATGCCCAGACCGGCGTGAAGAACATCTTCGCCGCCTGCGCCGACGGCAAGCTCCTGGACGGCAAGGGCATCGAGCTTTCCTCCGCCAACTCCATCAACATCGGCCGCCTGGCTCCCCAGATCACCTACTATTTCAAGGCCTACGCCGACCTGATGGGCAGGGGAGAGGTCAAGCTGGGCGACAAGGTCAACTTCTGTGTCCCCACCGGCAACTTCGGTGACATCCTGGCCGGTTACCTGGCCAAGCTGCTGGGCCTGCCCGTGGGTAAGCTGATCTGCGCCTCCAATACAAATAAGGTGCTCGCCGACTTCATCCACACCGGCACCTACGACCGCAAGCGGGAGCTGCACAAGACCGATTCCCCCTCCATGGACATTCTGGTCTCCTCCAATCTGGAGCGGCTGCTGTACCTGCTGTCCGGACAGAACGCGGAGCTGGTGGCTGGCCTGATGAAGCAGCTGAACACCGAGGGCAGCTACACCGTCCCCGCAGAGCTGAAGGCCGCCATCGATGCCGAGTTCTGGGGCGATTTCGCCGGGGACGAGGCCACCTCCGCCACCATCGACAAGGTCTGGCTGGAGCACGGCTACCTCTGCGACACCCACACCGCCGTGGGCTGGTGTGTGGCAGAAAATTATGTAAACCAGACCGGCGACCACACCCCCATGGTCGTCCTGTCCACTGCCTCCCCCTACAAGTTCCCCGCAGCCGTCCTCAGTGCCATCGGCGGCGACACCAGCGGCGACGAATTCGAGCAGATGGAGCGGCTGTCCCAGATCACGGGTGTGCCCATCCCCGCAAACCTGACCGGCCTGAAGGAGCTCCCCGAGCTCCACACCGGCGTCATCGCCAAGGAGGAGATGCTGTCCTTCGTGCTGGGACAGTAAGGGAGGCGCGGCCATGACCAATACCGAGAAGCTCGCCGTGTGCAACCGCTATGTGTTCCCCGTCGTGGCCGTCTTCGGCCCGGTGCTGCTGGCACAGCTGTTTCAGTGGAACCTGCTGATCGCCCTGGGGCTGGGCTGCTATGTCTTCGGAGCCTACCAGCTCATCGGCTACAAAAACCGCTGGGCGCACATCTACTGCTCCATCCAGCTGTTCAAGAAGCAGAAGATGACCCCCCAGAGCATCCATTGGGATCGCATCAGCAAATTCGATGCCACGGCTCTGCCCCTGGCCTTTGTGATCCTGGGCACCTTTGCCCTGCTGTTCGGAACCAACGGTACATAATGAAAGAGCGGTGCGTCACGCACCGCTCTCAGCGTGTCGAAAAACCCCTTGCCTCCCCCATTTATGGGGGAGGTGGCGCGATGGGTTCGGGCAGAGCCCGGAGCCATCGCGACGGAGGGGGTCTGCCCGTTTTTATGTGAAAACGGGATTTTCCTAATATTTGCATGGCAAATATTAGGACTCCCCCCGCCCTTCGGGCACCCCCCTCGTAAACGCGGGGGGCAAGAAAACTACCTTTCTCGACAGACTAAGAGCGGTGCATCACGCACCGCTCTTTTTTGCGAGCAGGAACCCAATGGCGGCTCCTGCAAGATTGAGCATCAGATCGTCCACCTCGCAGAAGCCCCGGAGGGTCAGCAGCTGCACAAGCTCCACGGCCGTCATGATGACCGCCACCGTACCCATGCACCGCCGGAAACGGCGGCATTTCGGGAACAAAGCCCGCAGAAAGAAGCCCAGAGGGACGAACATGATGATGTTGCCGCCGATGTTGTAGACCACTGTCCACAGTACCGCCGGGTATGGATTGTGCCACAGCGTGCGGAGCATACTGCCCATGGAGGAGAAGGGGATCAGGTTGATCCGCCCCATAAGCTGGGCCCAGTAGTCCGTGACCTCCACGCTCCGCCAGCGGATGAACAGCAGCCACAGCATGAGGCCAATGTAGGCGGCGAAGCCCGCCACAAAGAACTTTCGTTTCATAAAATCACCGCCCGTATTGTAGCACAGGCCGCTATCAAAGGCAAGAGAAAGGGGAGAAGGGGCAATATTCACAAATTGTGCTTGAATTTTGCCCCATCATATATCATAATAGATAAGAGACAAAAGAGGAGGAAACACGACCAATGGCAAAGCTCTATTTCAAATACGGTGCCATGGGCTCCAGCAAGACTGCCCAGGCCCTCATCACCAAGTATAACTACGAGGAGAACGACATGCGGGTCTGGCTCATCAAGCCCAGTGCCGACATCCGCGACGGCGCGAACATCCTGCGCAGCCGCATCGGCCTGCAGGCCGAGGTGGACATCATGACCCCCGGTATCGACATCCACAAGCTCTTCGCGGAGCAGAAGAAGGATCAGTGCGATGTCATCATCTGCGACGAATGCCAGTTCCTGGTGCCCGAGCAGATCGACCAGCTCCGCGCCATCGTCAACGACTTCGGTGTGCCGGTGCTCTGCTTCGGCCTGCGCACGGACTTCCAGACCCGGCTCTTCCCCGGCTCCCGCCGCCTGATGGAGCTGGCGGACGTGATCGAGGAGATCAAGACCATGTGCGACTGCGGTGCCAAGGCTACCGTCAATGCCAGAATCGACGGCGAGGGCCACATCGTCACCCAGGGTGCCCAGGTGGTCCTGGGCGGCAACGACAGCTACATCGCCATGTGCCACAAGTGCTACATCGCGGGTATCCGGGAGCGGAAGGTCATCAAGCTCCACGGACAGGGCTGATCCCCAAAAAGAACGTGTCATTGCGAACCAGTCCGCAGACTGGTGTGGCAATCTCCGAAAGTTATAGATTGCCGAATTGGTGCATCCTTCTATCCGGGGGATTCCCACGCCAGTGTGCGCACTGGCTCGGAATGACACGATGTTTTTAGATTCTGTACGATTCAAGGAAAAAACATTAAAAAAGGAGTAATTATCATGGATATCAAAGAAATTCTGAGCAAGTGCGACCACACCCTGCTGCTGCAGCAGTCCACCTGGGCGGAGATCAAGGCCATCTGCGACGACGGCATGAAGTTCAAGACCGCCTCCGTCTGCATCCCCGCCTCCTTCGTCAAGCAGGCCAAGGAGTATGTGGGCGACAAGCTGGCGATCTGCACCGTCATCGGCTTCCCCAACGGCTATTCCACCACCGCCGTCAAGTGCTTCGAGGCCAGCGATGCCGTGGACAACGGCGCGGATGAGATCGATATGGTCATCAACATCGGTTGGGCCAAGGACGGCAAGTGGGACGAGATCACCGCCGAGATCGCCGCCATCAAGCAGAGCTGCAAGGGCAAGCTCCTGAAGGTCATCATCGAGACCTGCCTGCTGACGGACGAGGAGAAGATCGCCCTGTGCAAGTGCGTCTCTGACTCCGGCGCAGACTATATCAAGACCTCCACCGGTTTCTCCAAGGCAGGCGCGACGTTTGCTGATGTGGAGCTCTTTGCCAAGCACGTGGCCCCCCATGTGAAGATCAAGGCCGCCGGCGGCATCTCCTCCCTGGAGGACGCCGAGAAGTTCATCGCCCTGGGCGCAGACCGCCTGGGCACCTCCCGCATCGTTAAAATTGCCAAGGGTCTGGCAGACGACGGCACTTACTAAGAGTGAAGATTGAAGAGTGGAGGTTGGAGATATCTTCACTCTCCACTCTCAACTCTCCAATCTACAATTTGAAAAGGAGATACTATTATGTCTAACTTCCCTTCCACTCCTCATATCAATGTCCAGAATGACATCGGCTTCGGCAAGACCGTTCTGATGCCTGGCGATCCTCTGCGCGCCAAGTTTATCGCGGAGAACTTCTTCGAGAATCCCGTCCTGGTCAACAATGTCCGCGGTGTCAACGGCTACACCGGTTACTACAAGGGTGTCAAGGTCTCCGTCATGGCCTCCGGCATGGGTATGCCCGCCATCGGTATCTACTCCCACGAGCTGTTCAACTTCTTCGGCGTGGAGAACATCATCCGTGTCGGCTCCGCCGGTTCCATCCAGGATCATGTCAACCTCTACGACATCGTCATCGCCCAGGGTGCCACCACCGATTCCAATTGGCACAAGCAGTTCCATCTGCCTGGCTCCTTTGCCCCCATCGGTAACTTCGACATGATGTGCGAGGCCGTCAAGGCCTGCCAGGAGTATGGCGCGACCTACCATGTGGGCAATGTCAACTCCTCCGATGTCTTCTACGGCGACCACATCGGCGTGCCCGAGGGTCTGGACAGCGTCTACGGCCTGAAGAAGATGGGCGTTCTGGCTCTGGAGATGGAGGCCGCCGCCCTGTATATGAACGCCGCCCGCTACGGCAAGCGCGGCCTGTGCATCTGCACCATCTCCGACCACGTCCTCAAGGGCGTGGAGACCACCGCCGAGGAGCGTCAGAACTCCTTCACCACCATGATGAAGGTGGCGCTGGATGTGGCGGTCGCTATGGAGAACAAGTAAGCTATAAAAATGCAGAATGCTGAGTGCTGAATGCAGAATGTAGAATGATGAACCAAGGCGGAGACTGATGAACCAAGAAAGGCGGTGAAGCCATGCGTTCTACCTCTGAGAGCATCACCTATCCGCTGCTGCGGCAGCGGGGGGATTGGCTGCTGATGGGATGGATCCTGCTTGCGATCGGACTGGTGCTGGATGCGGAGCTGGTCATGGAGCCGAAGGGGCTGCTGTTTCTGAGCCCGCTGGCTCTGGGACTGACGCTGGCGGGGGCGGCGATGCTGCTGACCTGCCAAATGCGGCTCCATCTGGTGAGCGAGGGCGTGGCGGTGTCCCTCTTCGGGCGGACGCTGCGCCGGTATCCCGCCGAAGAGCTGGGGCTCATCTGCCGGTATGACCACCGGACGACGGACGGCATGGTGTATCGGTATCTGTGCATCTGCGCCACGGACATCCCGGGTCTTGCGGCCATGCGGGAGAAAAAGCTGCGCCGCTCCAAATTCTACCGGGACGGCGTGGATCGGCGCAAGGCGAGGGGGGACTGGGAGCTGTCCTTCGCCATGGAGCAGCTGCGCGGGATGACCCGGCTGAACAGATTCCTCCCGGCGCGGAAATGGGTGCTTTGTCTGGAGGACGAGCCCATCACCGCGGAATTTCTGAAACGATTTTACCCGGAGATTCCCTGGCTGGATCGGAGAAAGGAGCACACCCGCAGACCCTATTCCCTGGCTGCCAGCATCCGGCGGAAGCTGGATGCGGAAACACCGGCGGATTTTCTGCGTTCCTGTCCGGATGTGGTGGAGGCCATCGGCATGCAGCCGCTTCTGGTGTCGCTGATCCCGATGCTGGTGCTGGAGCTGGCGGGCATCTCGCTGCTCCAGGTGTCGGAGTGGCTGGGGATCGCCGTGATGGTGTTGGCTCTGGGCTGGCTGTTTGGCTCTATGATCGTGCTGGAGCGTCGCATGGGCGGCAAGGAACGGCTGAGCCTGACACCCGAGGGCATCCATGTCCGTCATAAGGGCAGGGAAGCGGTGCTGATCCCGGCCCAGTCCATCAGGACCCTCTGGCGGTTCCAAATGAACGCTAAGGGCGGCCCAATCCGCTATCTGGCCGTCTCCGCCCGGACTGTGGAGGAGCTGGCCCGGATGGAGGAGGCGGACATGGAGAAGACCCGGCGTGGCCGGGAGGAGCTGGAGGCCTTCCGGCTCTGTGACGACTGGCAGACCATCGCCGCCTGCCGTCAGATCCGCCGCAGGCTCCTTCGGTGGGGCTACGGCGACCGGGAGCTGCTGCTGATCGCCCATACGGGCAGCCGGGAGCAATGGCTCCGGGAGCGGTATCCCCATTTGGAACTTCACGAGATCGACGACTGAACCGGGAGGTGTGTGTATGGAACTGAATTTGGATGGAAGGGTATTCCGGCGGGTGAACAACCCCATCGTGCATATCCTGTTTACCGGCTGGGCGGGGTTCATGTTCTTCAGTGCCCTGCGAGGCTTTACCGATGATTTTACCGAGCTGCCCCTGATCCACTGGGGCGACAGCCCGGTGGGGATCTTCAGCATCGTGTTCGCGCTCTTCTGGTTCGCCTTTGTGGGCGGCTTCGTCTGGGCGGGCATGTCGGGACTGCTGTCGGTGCACATCGGCCGCAGCGGCGTGGTGATGAAGCTGTGGTTTATCCCCATCCGGGAGCTGGATGTGACGGAGATCAAGACTGTGGTCAAGGTCTTCCAGCGGGACACCTCCCGGCTGGTGCTGCTGACCGACACCGCCGAGGAGCTCCGGGAGAAGAGCCGCAGCTTCGTCGGCAAGCGCAAGCTCCGCCGCCATGACCTGCGAATGCAGGATCACACCCGGGTCAGCGACGACATGGTGAAGCGGTACGTGGCCCGGAGCCTCCACAAAAACCGGTTCTGGATGGACTGGTCGGGGGAGCTGGAACAGGAGCTTCGGAAAAACCTGACCACGACGATCTTTATCGTTTGACCAGCTGGATGTTTAAGCAGAAGAACCGGCTGAAAACTACCGTGTCATCGCGAGGGCGTAAGCCCGTGGCGATCTCCTGGTACATGGTGGAGATTATCTGAGCAGTACCTGGAGATTGCCGCGCCTTCGGCTCGCAATGACAGCGTAAATCCGGAGTTGGTTCTTCTGCTGTTGACTGGTCAGGTATCGAAGGTGGTCGGTGGGGTCATGACCCCACCCTACAGTGGCAAAAGCAATACCCTGCATTCTCTGACGAAAGGAAGAATGTTATGAAACGAGTCTTTTTGATCGTGCTGGACTCCTGCGGTGCGGGAGCCATGCCCGATTCCCCCCAATTTGGCGACATCGGGGTGCACACTCTGAGAAGCTGTGCAAGCTCTGACAAGCTGCACATCCCGAATCTTGTGAAGCTCGGCATCGGCAACATCGACGGCCAGGAGTTCCTGGGCAGGGTCGAGGAGCCCGCCGGCGCGGTGGCGAGACTGGCCGAGCGCTCCATGGGCAAGGACACCACCATCGGCCACTGGGAGATCGCGGGCATCGTGTCCCCGGAGCCCCTGCCTGTCTACCCCGAGGGCTTCCCCGAGGAGGTGCTGAAGGCGTTCGAGGAGGCCACCGGCCGGGGCTGCCTGTGCAACCTGCCCTATTCCGGCACCGATGTCATCCGGGACTATGGACAGGAGCATCTGGACACCGGCAAGTGGATCATCTATACCTCCGCCGACTCCGTGTTCCAGGTGGCGGCCCATGAGGAGCTGGTGCCACTGGAAGAACTGTACGATGCCTGTCACAAGGCAAGGGAAATTCTTCGTGGCAAGCACGGTGTGGGCCGTGTCATCGCCCGTCCCTTCGTGGGCAACGCGAAGGATGGCTTCAAGCGCACCTCCAACCGCCATGACTACTCCCTGGAGCCCCCCGCCCGCACCCTGCTGGACGCGGTGAAGGAGAGCGGCAAAGCCTCCATCGGCGTGGGCAAGATCCACGACATCTTCGCCGGTATCGGCACCACCGAGCATGTCTACAACACCTCCAACGCCAACGGCATGGAGCACACCGACCGCTATGCGGAAGCCGACTTCGAGGGTCTGTGCTTCGTCAATCTGGTGGATTTCGACATGGTCTTCGGCCATCGCCGCAACATTGACGGCTACGCAAATGCCCTGAGCGAGTTCGATGCCTGGCTGGGCACCTTCCTGCCCAAGCTTCGGGAGGACGACGTCCTCATGATTACCGCCGACCACGGCTGCGACCCCGCCTACACCGCCACCACCGACCATACCAGAGAGTATGTACCCCTGATCGTGGCGGGCCCGAAGGTCAAGCCCGTGAATCTGGGCACCAGAGTTGGCTTCTGCGACATCGCCGCGACGGTTGCCGAGCTGCTGGGCGTGGAGCTGGAGACGGAAGGTGTCAGCTTTGCTGACGAGATTCTCTAAGATATTAGATACTAGATATGAGATATTAGATAATCCCTGACGAAAGTATATCTAATATCTTATAACTGATATCTCATATCTCCACCACCCACATCATCGAGGAGGAAAGAATATGACCCCCGAACAACTCATCGATCTGGCCAAGGAGGCCATGACCCATGCCTACGTGCCCTATTCCGGCTATAAGGTGGGCGCGGCGCTGCTGTGCGCCGACGGTACCGTGTATCAGGGCTGCAACATCGAGAACGCCGCCTACGGCCCCACCAACTGCGCTGAGCGCACCGCCTTTTTCAAGGCCGTCTATGACGGCCACCGGGACTTCACGGCCATCGCCGTGGTCGGCGGCAAGGACGGCGTGATCTCCGGCGCCTTCCCGCCCTGCGGCGTCTGCCGTCAGGTCATGCGGGAGTTCGTCCATGATGAATTCATGATCTACATGGGCGGCAAGGACGGCTACGATGCCATGACCATGGCCCAGCTTCTGCCTGCGGGCTTCAAGGCCAGCGAGCATATGGGCCTGTAAAGGGTAAATATTGACAACCCCGGGTTGCCGGGGTTGTTTATTTTTCTGAAAGTGTCAATTTGCGGTTGATTTTTTCGTGAAAATGTGCGACAATATCAGACGGTATAATATGCCAAAAAATACATTTGGAGGTTCACAAAATGAAGAAGATCCTGGCTATGCTGCTGGCTCTGGTCATGGTCATGGGCCTGGTCGCCTGCGGCAACGACGCCCCCGAGACCACCGCTCCCGCCGAGACCAATGCTCCCGCAGAGTCCAACCCCGTCGAGACCGACGCTCCCGTTGTCTCCGACACCGAGTACAAGATCGCGATGATCACCGACTACGGCGACATCACCGACCAGTCCTTCAACCAGACCACCTACGAGGCCTGCAAGGCTTTCGCAGATGAGAATGGCATCCCCTTCACCTACTACAAGCCCAACGGTGACTCCACCGCTGAGCGTGTGGCCATGGTTGACGCCGCCGTTGTCGATGGCTACAATGTCATCGTGATGCCCGGCTTCGCCTTCGGCGAGACCCTGGTCGAGGTCGCCCCCATCTACCCCGACGTCAAGTTCGTCGCTCTGGACGTTGCTGACGGCGAGGGCGGCTTCACCGCCACCGAGAACGTCTTCTCCGCCGTTTACCAGGAGCAGCTGTCCGGCTACATGGCTGGCTACGCCGCTGTCAAGCTGGGCTACAAGCACCTGGGCTACCTGGGCGGCATGGCTGTTCCCGCTGTCCAGCGCTTCGGCTACGGCTTCCTGCAGGGCGTTGACGCTGCTGCCAAGGAGCTGGCCATCGTTGACCAGATCAAGGTCGAGTACGTCTACGGCAACCAGTTCTATGGCGATGCTGATATCACCGGCTACATGGACACCTGGTATGGCGAGAAGGGCGTCGAGGTCGTCTTCGCTTGCGGCGGCGGCATCTTCACCTCTGCTGCCGAGGCTGCTGCCAAGGTCGAGGGCGCCAAGGTCATCGGTGTTGACACCGACCAGGCTGCCGTCATCGATGGCCTGTACGGCGAGGGCCTGACCGTCACCTCCGCTCTGAAGGGTCTGGCTCCCACCGTCAAGACTGTCCTGTCCGCCATCGTCCTGGAGGACAACTGGGCCGCCTACGCTGGCAAGATCGAGTCCCTGGGTCTGGTTTCCGCCGATCCCGAGGCCAACTATGTTCAGATCCCCATGGAGTCCACCCAGTGGAGCGACACCTTCACTCAGGAGGACTACAAGGCTCTGGTGGCTGGCATGTTCGAGGGCACCATCACTGTCTCCGACGACATCGAGAACTTCCCCGTGACCGAGGTCGCCGTTGATATGCAGGGCAACATCAAGGGCTAATCTCTGATATCCCCCGAAAGGGCAGGCGAAAGCCTGCCCTTTCTTTTTTCGTGTAAGTTAAACAATCTGGACTTGTTCATCAAAACGCCAAAACCGCCTCTGTGGACAGCTTTCTGATATGTCTGACGGCATTCACATTGGCGATCATCTGACGGACAGAATCAATTTCCGGGTGAAACACGGAACGCCCCGCCTGTTCCAGTGCGGTGAACAGTGCGAGGTAGCGGTTGAGGTATTTGCTGGACACACCACGATAACGGTACAGCATCGCCTTCAGGCGGCTGTGCAGACCGTTGACGGTGTTCAGATGGTATGCTTTGTTGTAATCCTTGTGGTTATTCAGCACGATCTTCTGGCACTTCTTCGCTTCGATCAGCTTGTTATAGGCCGTGGCTCCATCGCACAGAAACACACCGTTTTCTCCGATCCTGACTCCGAGTGCTTCCTGGATGTTATCAGCGGTGGGCTTGGCCCGATTGACGCAGCGTGCAACAACGCGGCCCTCCCGGTCAGCGGCAACACAAATGCACATCTGCTCATCGGAAAGGCCGCGTTTTGTTGCGGGTTCACCATGTTTTCTTGGTTTTCTGGTGGTTACTGGAATCCCTTTCTGGGATTCCAGCACATACGCCTCGTCGGCCTCCACGATACCCTCCAGCAATTCGCCCTCCTTCAGAGCTTCCTCCAGGAAGGACAGGAGCTTGTGGCGCATATAGAAGGAAGTCGGGTGGGAGACGGAAATGTTGGCTGCGCACTCGTCCAGACTTTTCAGAGAGAGGGTATCCCGGATGAAGGTCGCCCAGGCTTCCTCGGTCTGATGGGAGTAGGCGGTGAGCTTACCGGCATCGAAGGTGAATCTCTTGCCGCAGCTCTTGCACTGATACCGCTGCTTCCGTCCGGAGAATCCGCGCTTGATGAAGTGGGCGTTGGCTGCACCGCAGCACGGACAGCTTTTGGGAGCGGTGTCTTCGACCTTCGAGTTCAGGTCGAGATATTCCAGTGCAATCCCACTGAGCCGCTCCACCTGCTCCTCGCTCAGTTTTCCGATCATGTCCACCAGTTTGTTTCTTGCCATCGTAATCACTCCATCTGTGTTTGATGGCTCTACTATATTGGGCAAATTGTCCCATATTTCGGACGGAGTCCAGAATGTTTGACTAACACGTCTTTTTTGTTGAAATTTGGCAGAAATATGATATAATCTCGGAGAAACCAAAACAAAGGCGGAATCTGTTATGATGCCCAATTCTCTGAAATACATCGCATTTCTCGGCCTTGCGGCGGCGGGGCACGCCATCGTGCCGAAAGACAGGCGCAATGGCTTCCTTCTGGCGGTGAGCTGGCTGTTTTACCTTCTGAGTATGCCCGAATATCTGCCCCTGCTGATCGTCGTCACTGGGGCCACCTACCTGACCGCCCGATGGATGGAAGGTCATCCGGACAAAAAGCGGGCGGCTCTGACGGCTGCCCTGTTTGGATGCTTCGGCCTGCTCTTCGTCTACAAATACCTGGCCTTTGCGGGACAGCTGCTGTCGAAGCTGCCGGGGGTGGGGAGCATCGAGCTGCCCCAGCTGGTGCAGCCCCTGGGAATCTCCTTCTATCTGTTCTGCGTGACGGGATACCTGATCGATGTGTACCGGGGCGCGGCGGCGGAACGCTCCTTTGTCGACTACAGCCTGATGGTCAGCTTCTTCCCGGCTGTCCTCTCCGGCCCCATCGCCCGGTCGAAGCACCTGCTGCCCCAGCTGAAGGAACGGACGCCCAGTTGGATGGATGTGAAACGGGGCGTCACCCGGTTCCTTGTGGGCCTGGCCAAGAAGCTGCTGCTGGCGGATGTGCTGTCGACGCTGGTGGCCACGGTCTACGCCGATGTGACCGCCTTCACAGGCACCCAGGTGCTCTTCGCCGCAGTCTGCTACGCCATGCAGATCTACTGCGATTTCTCCTCCTATTCCGACATGGCCGTGGGCGCGGGATTGCTGTTTGGCATCCATTTGGCGGAGAACTTCGACACCCCCTACTTCGCCCAGTCCATCCAGGAGCTGTGGCGGCGGTGGCATATGTCCCTGTCCACCTGGTTCCGGGATTACCTCTATTTCCCTCTGGGCGGCAGCCGCAGGGGTGCCTTCCGCACCAATCTGAATCTGCTGATCGTCTTCGCCGTCAGCGGCCTGTGGCACGGCGCGGGCACCCAGTTCCTCATCTGGGGCCTGCTCCACGGAGGCTATCAGGTCGTGGGCCGTCTGGTTCGTCCGGTGACGAAGCCCGTCCGGGAGAAGCTGGACGCTTCGCCCGCCGCACTTATCGCCAAATGGGCCCGGATCGGCTGGGTCTTCTTCCTGACTGGCGTCGCCTGGGTCTTCTTCCGGGCAGATTCCGTCAGCCACGCCATGACCATTTTCCGGCAGATCCTGACCTTCGGCAGCTTCGGCGGAGCCGAGGCTTTCGGCATGGTGGAGGCGCAGTTTGCGGTGCTGGGCGGATGCCTGGCCGCGCTCTTCCTGTGGGATCTCACCTACAAGCGGTTCAATCTGGTGGAGCGGCTGGCCCGGTGCGTCTGGGTGCGGTATCTGGTCTGGACGCTGCTGATCCTGCTGGTGCTCTGCTTCGGTGCCTATGGCGAGGGCTACGATGCCAGCAAGTTCGTCTATTTTCAGTTTTAAGGAGGGGATGGAATGAAGATCCGCAAAGAACTCCTGGCACTCACCGCCAGTGTCCTGATCCTTGTGTTGGCCCTTGGGGCCTTTACTGCCCTTGTGATTCCCAAACGCCACAGCTACGGCTCCACCTGGGGCCACTATCTGGAGGAAGAGGAGGACTCCATCGATGTCCTCTTCGTCGGCAGCTCGCTGACCTACTGCAATATCATCCCCGCCCTCTTCTGGGAGCAGACGGGACTGACCGCCTACAACGTCACCGGCCCTGCCCTGACCGTCCCCGGCGAATACTACTTCCTCCGGGAGGCCCTGAAGACCCAGAGTCCCTCTGTCGTCTTCGTCGAGATCACCGCAGCCCTGTATCAACGCTACACCGGCCATACCGAGACCATGCTGGGCTTTCTGCCCCTGGGTGAGAATCGGATCCTGGCGGCCCTGAACGAGGCGGAGCCGGAAAAGGTGGGGGGACTGCTGTTCCCCATGCTCACCTATCACAGCCGCTGGACGGAACTGGGCAAGGACGACTGGAAGGTCTTCCTCCACGGCTATGGCAAGGATATCACCGCGGGCTACACCTACCTGAACCAGTATCGCGTTCCCGAGGGCTACACGATCCGCACGGATCCCATCGATCCGGAGCTGATCGCCCGGAATATGGAGTATCTGCACAGGATCGCGGAGCTTTGCCTGGAGGCGGGAATCATCCCCGTTTTCTATGAATCCCCGGCAGCCAGCATCATGCCTCCGGAGGAGATGGATGAGGTGCGCGGGGAGCTGGCCGCCATCGATGGTGCTATGGTCGTGAATTTCAACGATCATCGGGACGCCATCGGCGCGGAGTTGGGAAATGATTATCAGGACGCGCTCCACTACAACGCCGCCGGTGCCGAGAAATTCACCCGGTATCTGGGACAGTGGTTCACGGAGCAGCTCCAGGTCACGCCCAAGGCGGGGCAGGATACGGAGCTGTGGCGATCCAGACTGGACTACATCACCGGCCTTCTGGAGAAGCCCATGACGGCAGCATGACAAAAAAGCGGGCAGTTATGCCCGCTTTTTCCATTTCTTCTGGTGGGCGGAAAAACTGCACGTAATTTGTGTTATTTGGGTGAAAAATCTTTTGCAAATTCGACAACTCCATGTTATACTAGCTTCGAAAACTATGCCCGGCCATCAGAGGGGCTTTGACCCGCCGGGCTGAGGAGGTATGGCAATTGGAAAACTACGCAGTTGAGATGCTGCACATCACCAAGCGCTTCCCCGGAATCATTGCCAACGACGACATCACCCTCCAGCTGAAAAAGGGCGAGATCCACGCCCTGCTGGGTGAGAATGGTGCCGGTAAGTCCACGCTGATGAGCGTTCTGTTCGGTCTGTACCAGCCCGAGGAAGGCGAGATCCACATGGACGGCAAGAAGGTGGAGATCCGCAACCCCAACGATGCCAACGATCTGGGCATCGGCATGGTGCACCAGCATTTTAAGCTGGTGGAGTGCTTCACGGTTCTCGACAACATCATTCTGGGCGTGGAGCCCTGCAAGAACGGCTTCCTGCAGAAGAACGAGGCCCGGGCCAAGGTCGAGGAGATCTCCAAGCGCTACGGCCTGCAGGTCGACCTGGATGCCAAGATCGAGGACATCACCGTCGGTATGCAGCAGCGTACCGAGATCCTGAAGATGCTCTACCGCGAGAACGACATCCTGATCTTCGACGAGCCCACCGCCGTGCTGACTCCCCAGGAGATCAGCGAGCTGATGCAGATCATGCACAATCTGGCTGCTGAGGGCAAGAGCATCCTCTTCATCTCCCACAAGCTGGCGGAGATCATGGAGGTCGCTGACCGCTGCTCCGTCCTGCGCAAGGGCAAGTACATCGGCACTGTTCAGACTAAGGACGTGACCCCCGCCGATCTTTCCCGCATGATGGTCGGCCGCGACGTCAAGACCAAGGTCGACAAGGAGGACGCAAAGCCCACCGATGTTGTCCTGGATGTCAAGGGCATGTGCGTCGCCTCCAAGCGTCACAAGAAGAATGCCGTCAACGACGTCACCTTCCAGGTGCGCCGTGGCGAGATCGTCTGCATCGCCGGTATCGACGGCAACGGCCAGACCGAGCTGGTCTACGGTCTGAGCGGCCTGGAGCCCCTGTCCGCCGGCACCATCGAGATGTGCGGCAAGGACATCACCAAGCTGCCCATCCGCCAGAGAAGCACCATGGGCATGTCCCACATCCCCGAGGATCGCCACAAGCACGGTCTGGTGCTGGACTACTCCCTGGAGGACAACATCGTCCTGCAGCGCTACTTCGAGCCCGAGTTCACTTCCAAGCTGGGCTTCCTGAAGCGCAAGAACATCCGCGCCTATGCCGAGCGGCTCATCGAGCAGTTTGACGTCCGCTCCGGTCAGGGCCCCATCACCCGGGCCCGCTCCATGTCCGGCGGCAACCAGCAGAAGGCCATCATCGCCCGTGAGATCGACAAGAACCCCGAGCTCCTGATCGCCGTCCAGCCCACCCGCGGCCTGGACGTGGGCGCCATCGAGTACATCCACAAGCAGCTCGTCGAGCAGCGCGACGCCGGTAAGGGTGTGCTGCTGGTGTCCCTGGAGCTGGATGAGGTCATGAACGTCTCCGACCGGATCCTGGTCATGTTCGAGGGCGAGATCGTGGGCGAGTTCGATCCCAAGACCGTCACCGTCGAGGAGCTGGGCCTGTACATGGCCGGTGCAAAGAGGGAGGGCAAGGCATGAAAAACAATAACCTGCTGAGAAACAGCGGCGTCCAGTCCATGCTCGCATCCCTGATGTGCATCCTGGTCGGCCTGCTGGTTGGCTACATCGCCCTGCTTATCATCAACGCAGAGGGCGCGTGGGAGGCCATCACCACCATCATCAAGAATTTCTTCTACTATCCCAGCGCACCTGCCCGGATGAAGTATCTGGGCAATACCCTGGTCAAGACCGCACCTCTGCTGATGTGCGCCCTGTCCGTGCTCTTCGCCAACAAGGCGGGCCTGTTCAACATCGGTGCTGCCGGTCAGTATGTGGTCGGTGCCGGTGCCTGCCTGTACATGGCGCTGGCCCTGCAGCTGCCCTGGTGGGTCTGCCTGCTGGGTGCCACCCTGGCCGGTGCCCTGCTGGGCGCTCTGTCCGGCTTCCTGAAGACCAAGTTCAACGTCAACGAGGTCATCTCCTGCATCATGTTCAACTGGATCAGCCTGTACTGTGTCAACATGCTGCTGGCCACCGTCAAGGAGTCCACCTCTCCCTACACCCTGGGCCTGAAGGCCAACGCCCCCCAGGCACTGCTGCCCGGCATGGGGCTTGGTGAGTTCTTCACCAAGAACCAGTACGTGACCATCGCCATCCCCCTGGCCATCATCGTCGCCATCGGCATCTGGGTGCTTCTGGAGAAGACCAAGCTGGGCTACGAGCTGAAGGCCACCGGCAACAACAAGAATGCCGCCAAGTACGCCGGCATGAAGGAGAACCGCAACATCGTCCTGACCATGGCCATTGCAGGTGCTCTGGCCGGTATGGCCGCCGCTCTGCTGTACCTGACCGGCTACGAGCAGTGGTCTACCTCCCAGGCCAATGTCCCCGCCATGGGCTTCAACGGCATTGCCGCTGCCTTCCTGGGCGGCCTGCATCCCATCGGCTCCGTCTTCTCCTCCTTCTTCATCCAGCACATCACCGCAGGCGGCGCCTACGTCGATAAGACCCTGTACTGCGCCCAGGTCTCTGACTTCATCAGCTCTCTGATTATCTACCTGTGCGGCTTCGTGCTGTTCATGAAGACTGCCATGAACCGCGGCCTGGATAAGGCGGACGAGAAGCGCAAGGCCAAGACTAACGAAGGAGGTAAGAAGTAATGGCACTTCTGATTCAATATACCCTGATCTTTGCCTCCGTTCTGATGCTGGTGGCCTTGGGCGGCTGCTTCTCCGAGCACTCCGGCGTTATCAACATCGGCCTGGAGGGCATCATGGTCATCGGTGCCCTGGGCGGCGCGCTGATGATGCGCTATCTGCCTGACGGCACCTCTGCCCCCGTCATGATCGTCATGGTCTGCCTGGCCGCCGTGCTGGCCGGTGCAGTCTACTCCCTGCTGCTGGCTGTTGCCGCCATCAACTTCAACGCGGATCAGACCATCATCGGCACTGCCATGAACATGCTGGGCACCGCCGCCGCCACCGTCATCGTCAAGGCCCTGAATATGATGGAGGATGTCAACAACGTCTCCTCCACCATCGAGTACGTGGAGCAGAAGAAGGCCTTCTACTTCAACATCGGCTCCCTGGAGCTGAGCTGGTTCATGGTCATCGCCGTGGCCCTGCTCATCATGAGCCATGTGATCCTGTACAAGACCCGCTTCGGTCTGCGGCTGTGCGCCTGCGGTGAGCATCCCCAGGCAGCCGACTCCGTGGGCATTAACGTCTACAAGATGCGCTACGCCGGTGTCATCATCTCCGGCATCCTGGGTGGTCTGGGCGGCATCGTCTACATCACCTCCGGCGTCTCCGAGTGGAAGTTTGAGAACGGCGTTGCCGGCTTCGGCTTCCTGGCCCTGGCCGTCATGATCTTCGGTCAGTGGAAGCCCGTGAACATCGCCCTGGCAGCTCTGCTGTTCGGTCTGATGCGCGCCCTGTCCAATGTCTACGTGGCCTTCGACTTCCTGGCCGGTCTGAACATCCCCGGCACCGTGTACAACATGCTGCCCTACATCATCTCCCTGGTGGTTCTGATCTTCACCTCCAAGAAGTCCAGAGCGCCCAAGGCGGAGGGCATCCCCTACGACAAGGGAAGCAGATAATCCCCATTCGTCAAAACGCCCCGCAGAAGCTTTCTGCGGGGCGTCTATTTCTTAATAATTCCTAAGAATCTGCAAATAACAGAAATACCCCTTGAAAAGGGGAGAAAACCTTGCTATAATGTCCAATAGTACGCTTTTAAGCGAAAATACAGAATATTTTGGAGGCACTTGCATGGCGCAGGAAGAGTTTGAGAAGCTGCCCGAAGAAGGGCAGAAGAAAAAGAAGAAAAGCGGCTGCCTGATCGCACTGATCGTGGTATTGGCACTGGTGCTGGTGCTTCTGATCGCGGCGGCCCTCGGTATGAACTACATCTTCGGACGGCTGGGCCGTTTTGAGAACCCCACCCCCGGTGAGACCGTGGGCATGATCGCCGACGAGACCGAGACCGACCCCCTGGAGAATGTGGAGGGTCTGGAGACCATGGACGCCACCGACGTCACCTTTGAGACGGTGGATGTGCTGGAGGGCAATGTGGTCAACATCATGCTCATCGGCCAGGATCGCCGCCCCGGCGAGGAGCGGGCCCGTTCCGACTCCATGATCCTGGTGACCATGAACAAGGATAAGGGCACCATCCAGCTGACCTCCTTCATGCGCGACCTTTACGTGCAGATTCCCGGCTATGTGGACACCCGCCTGAATGCGGCCTACCGCTACGGCGGCGTGGAGCTGATGAACGAGACCTTCAAGGTCAATTTCGGTCTGCAGATCGACGGCAATGTCATGGTGGACTTCGACGAATTTACCGAAATCATTGAGATCCTTGGCGGCGTCACTCTGGAGATCTCCAGCGAAGAGGCCAGCTACATGAACAGCCATTCCGACAACCACTTCAGCAAGGGCCGGAATTACATGAATGCCGAGGATGCGCTGGCCTTCACCCGGATGCGTTACGCGGCGGGCGGCGACTATGGCCGTACCGACCGGCAGCGCCGGGTCATCATGGCCATCGCAGAGTCCCTGCGGGATGCGGATCTGGTGACCATCTTCAATCTGATCGACCAGATCCTGCCCCACATCGTCACCAACCTGACCGACGCCCAGATCATCGAGTACGCCACCACGGGCCTGGGCATCCTGGGCAGCGGCGGTGAGATGCAGACCTTCCGGATCCCCCAGGATGACGCCCACAGACAGGCCAACATCCGGGGCATGGCCGTCCTGGTTCCCGACCTGGAGATGTGCCGCGAGGATCTGCGGGAGTTCATCTACGACAGCGAAAACTAAACTGCAAAGACCCGCAAGCGTCAAGCTTGCGGGTCATCTTTTTTTACATCAGCCCCAAAATCAGCATATGCAGGGGATAGAAGGCATAGGAGCCGTACTGGAGCCACTTGCCGCCCCGGCCCTTTTCGCCGCTGTAGAGGGCGATGGGGAGGAAGGCCAGGATGGCGAAGGCCTGCACCGGGAACTCCAGAGTGCCGAGGGGGATGAACTGCCCCTCGTAGCCGAACCAGTTGATGAGGATCAGGAAGATCAGCTGCAGGAGCTTCTGCCCCCGGAACACATGGAACATCAGCACCGACGCAACGCCCAGCAGGCCGTAGTCCGGGAAGGTCAGGATGCCCGCCAGACCGAGGAGGGGGAACTGCCACCACTTCCGCCGATCCCAGGCCCGACAGGCCAGCAGACCAAGCAGGAGCGTGAGCATCACGTTCTGGTGGAGGGGGAAGATGGGGGAGCCGATAATCATCAGATTGAAGGGGATCTCGGAGATGGCGGCGAAGATGGCCAGCCGCTTGCAGTAGCCCTTAAAATCGTGGGTGTGGTGGTAACCTTCCGCCGCCTGAAAGGCAAAGATGGGGAAGGCCATGCGGCCGAGATAGGTCATCCAGTCATTGCCCGGGACGACGGTGCCCCAGAGATGATCCAGGAGCATCAGGAACAGGGCGAGGATGCGCAGATGGGCGGCGGTGAGAAAGGTTTTTTTCATCATATCAGCTCCCATCATAGGTGGTGCAGCCCGCGTCCGCGACCTGGCGGCACAGCTTGTGGAAACGGTCGATAGCAGCGGGGCGGAAGATACCGCGCTTTGGAAAGATGATGTGGGTGGTCAGCGGGGCAGTGTAGAATGCGATGGAGGGATCGGAGCCGCTGACATCCCGCTCGCCCACGCATTTTCCACTGCCGCCGTGGATGCTGTGGAAATTGGCGGCGCAGTCGGCAAAATCGATGAACTGCCCCGTGGACAGGGTGATGCCCTTGTCCGTGACCGAGACAATGTCGGAATCGGGATAGGCGTTGTAGTCGTCGAATCGGATATTCATGGCGTACTCCTTTCTGTTTTTTACAGTATCTCATAAAAAATACAGACTGTCAATCAAAGACCGTAGGACGGGCGGCATGCCCCCGCCGACGATCTTTGATAACTGCCTGAGCAGGCCAGAAGAACCGGGTTTGATTACGATGTCATTGCGAGCCCGTAAGGGCGCACCCCAGGGTGGCCTCTCTTGCCCCTTCGGGGCAATTCACCTTCTGGCAATCTCCTGGTACGGCGTTCAGATTCGTACAGTTTCCCAGGAGATTGCCACGCCTTCGGCTCGCAATGACATGGTAGTGGGAAGCTGCCCCTCCTGATTTGATTGTGGAAGTCATCCAAGCTGGCCGGCGGGGGCATGCCGTCCACTCTGCGGGAAAAATCTTCTTGCATCCAGCCGCCAACCGCGCTACAATAGACCCTATCTTTTGACGAAAGAGGGAAGCATATGCGAGAACTGGATGTGTCCGTCGTCCGGGACACGGTGGCGCGGCTTTGTGTGGAAGCCAATACCCATCTGCCGGAGGATGTGAAAAAAGCCATTGGCGAATTCCGGGAGAAGGAGGACTGGGACATCGCGAAGGGTGTCCTGGAGAATATCGTAGAGAATTACAGGATCGCGGACAGCGAGAACGTGCCCATCTGCCAGGATACGGGCATGGCCTGTGTGTTTCTGGAGGTGGGGCAGGATGTCCATTTCGTGGGCGGCGGGTTGTACGACGCGGTGAACGAGGGTGTCCGCCGGGGCTATACCGAGGGCTACCTGCGCAAATCCGTAGTGGCTGACCCCATCCGCCGGGGCAACACCGGCGACAACACCCCGGCTATGATCTACACGGACATCGTTCCCGGTGATAAAGTGAAAATCACCGTGGGCCCCAAGGGCTTCGGCAGCGAGAACATGAGCGCGGTGAAGATGCTCAAGCCTTCCGACGGGCTGGAGGGCATCAAGAAGTTCATCCTGGACACCGTGGAGCGTGCCGGCCCCAATCCCTGTCCGCCCATGGTGGTGGGCGTGGGCATCGGCGGCACCTTCGACAAGGCGGCGTACCTGGCGAAAAAGGCACTGATGCGCCCGCTGGATGTCCGGAATCCCGACCCCTATTATGGGGAGCTGGAGGTTGAATTGCTTGAAAAAATCAACAAGCTCGGCATCGGCCCCCAGGGCTTCGGCGGCCTGACCACCGCATTGGGTCTGAATATTGAAGTGTTTCCCACCCACATTGCCGGGATGCCCTGCGCCGTCAACATCGGCTGCCACGCCACCCGGCATAAGACGGAGGTGCTGTAAATGGTGTATCATATCACACTGCCCCTGACGGAGGAAATCGCCCGAACCCTCCGGGCGGGCGACACGGTATACCTGACCGGCGAAGTTTACACCTCCCGGGATGCGGGCCACAAGCGGATGTGCGACTCCCTTAGCAGGGGAGTCCCTCTGCCCTTCGATCCGATGGACGCCACCATCTACTACGTGGGCCCCAGCCCCGCCCGCCCCGGCCGGGTCATCGGCTCCGCGGGCCCCACCACCTCCGGCCGTATGGATGCCTACGCGCCCACCCTGCTGGCCCAGGGGGCCAGGGGCATGATCGGCAAGGGTGCCCGGTCGCCGGAGGTCATCGAAGCCATGAAGGAGTATTGCGGTGTTTACTTCGGTGCCATCGGTGGCGCAGGCGCGCTGCTGGCGAAATGCATCAAAAAATGCGAGCTGGTGGCCTGGGAGGATCTCCAGTCCGAGGCCCTGCGCAGGCTCTGGGTGGAGGATATGCCCCTGGTGGTGGTCATCGACTGCGAGGGGAATGACCTTTACGAGCAGGGGAGAGCGGCCTATCTGGCCAGCAAAGAATGCGTGTAGGGCGTGTGGCATCGCCCACGCCGACCAACTATGACAATCGTCCAGCCCCAAGCAGAAGCACCAGCCGGAGAATACCATGTCATTGCGAGGAGCCGAAGGCGACGTGGCAATCTCCTGCGGGATTGTGGCAGTTTGAACTGCTGTGGCAGGAGATTGCCACGGCCTGTGGCCTCGCAATGACAGAGGTGACTTTTGGCGGATACTTCTGCAGTTATCCGGGCAAGTATCTGACCTGGTCGGCGGGGTCATGACCCCGCCCTACAAAGTGGAAACGGATCATAAAAACAGCGGCAAGCATTTCGCTTGCCGCTGTCAATTTTACGGAAGGTCCCGGCTTACTTGTTGCGCAGGGTGACGTCGTGGGCGCCGCCCTCGACGATGGAGACGGAGGAGACCAGAGTCAGCTTGGCATCGCGCATCAGGTCGGGGATGTTGGTGACGCCGACGTTGCACATGGTGGACTTGACCTTGTACATGGAGGCCTCCACGTTGTCGTGCAGGGAACCGGCGTAGGTGACGTAGGAGTCAACGCCCTCCTCGAAGTTCAGCTTGCTGGCGCCGCCCAGGTCGTAGCGCTGCCAGTTGCGGGCGCGGTTGGAGCCCTCGCCCCAGTACTCCTTCATGTAGGCGCCGCCGATCATGACCTTGTTGGTGGGGGACTCGTCGAAGCGGGCGAAGTAGCGGCCCAGCATCAGGAAGTCGGCACCCATGGCCAGAGCCAGGGTCATGTGGTAGTCGTGGACGATGCCGCCGTCGGAGCAGATGGGCACGTAGATGCCGGTGTTGCGGAAGTACTCGTCACGGGCAGCTGCCACGTCGATGACAGCGGAGGCCTGACCGCGGCCGATGCCCTTGGTCTCACGGGTGATGCAGATGGAGCCGCCGCCGATACCGACCTTGACGAAGTCTGCGCCTGCGTTGGCCAGGAACAGGAAGCCGTCGCGGTCGACGACGTTGCCGGCACCGATCTTGACGGTGTCGCCGTAGTGCTCGCGAACCCAGGCGATGGTCTTGGCCTGCCAGCAGGTGTAGCCCTCAGAGGAGTCGATGACCAGAACGTCAACACCGGCGTTGATCAAAGCGGGAACGCGGGTGGCGTAGTCGCGGGTGTTGATGCCGGCGCCCACCAGGTAGCGCTTCTTCTCATCCAGCAGCTCCAGGGGGTTCTCCTTGTGGGAGGCGTAGTCCTTGCGGAAGACGAAGTACATCAGACGGTCGTCATCATCGACGATGGGCAGGGAGTTCAGCTTGTTCTCCCAGATGATGTCGTTGGCTTCCTTCAGGGTGGTGGACTTGGGAGCGGTGACCAGCTTCTCACGGGGAGTCATGAAGTCAGCGACCTTGTCCTCGGGGTTCATGCGGGAGACCCGGTAGTCGCGGCTGGAGACGATGCCCAGCAGCTTACCGTTGGCGGTGCCGTCCTCGGTGATGGCCACGGTGGAGAAGCCGTTGCGATCCTTCAGAGCCAGCACGTCGGCCAGGGTATTGTCGGGGGTCAGGTTGGAGGCAGAGGTGACGAAACCGGCCTTGTAGCCCTTGACCCGGGCGACCATGGCGGCCTGATCCTCGATGGACTGGGAGCCGTAGATGAAGCTGATGCCGCCCTCCTTGGCCAGGGCGATGGCCAGGGTATCATTGGAGACGGACTGCATGACGGCGGAGGTCATGGGGATGTTCAGGGACAGTGCGGGCTCCTCCACACCCTTGCGGTACTTGACCAGGGGGGTGCGCAGGGAAACGTTGCTGGGGATGCACTCCTCGGAAGTGTAACCGGGGATCAGCAGGTACTCGCTGAAGGTGCGGCTGGGCTCGTTGACGAAATGGGCCATTGGACAGTTCCTCCTTAAATATTCAGTCGGTATATGGTGAAAAATGATTTTTACGATTATACAGCAGAACCCTCGCCGCTGTCAAGAAAATCTTTGTTTTCTTTTCCCTCGGTGTTGAGCTTCTTGAAGTTGCCCATGACCTCGCTGACGGAGCTCATGATGGCGAAGCTGTGGGGGTAGCGGCGGATGATCTTGGACAGAGTAGCGATCTGGCTCTTGTTGATGACGCAGATCAGGATGTTCTTCTCCTGGCCGGAGTACATACCCTTCGCGGGGATCAGGGTGCAGGAGTGGTGGAGCTTGTCGATGATGTCCCGGCTGAGCTCCACGGGGTTGTCGGTGATGATCTCGAAGCGGATGGCAGAGCGGCCGGACTTGAGCATGTTGTCGGAGACGGTGCTGGACATGAAGCTGTAGAGGATGCACAGGATCACGGGCTCCAGCTGGTAGCCGTAGACGAAATAGCTGATGGCGGCCACGCAGACATTGATGGCGAAGGTCACATAGAAGAAATTCAGCTCCGGTCGCTTGATGCGGATCAGGCTGGCCACGTAGTCCATGCCGCCGGTGTAGGCGCTGCACTTGACCAGGAAGCCGTAGACCGCGCCGGAGATGATGCCGGCGACCAGGGGGCCGAGAATGGTGCTGGTGCCGTTTTCCGTGGAATAGGCGAAGGCACTCAGATCGAGCTTCTCCAGGACGACAAGCATGGCGGAGAAGGTGACCACATAGACCATCGACCGGAAGGCCAGCTTGCGGTTGACGAACTCGAAGACCATCAGTGCCAGGGGGATGTTGATGATGAGCGACAGGTAGCCCACGTTGATGCCCGCGACCTCCTGGATGATGGTGCACAGGCCGTTCAGACCGGAGGGGGCGAACCGGTTGGGGAAGACGAAGATGTGGTAGCTCATGGCGTTGCCGAAGGCAAGCAGCAGGATGACCGCATAGGTGAAGACCTTGCGCGGGGTGATGGGCTGTTTCGTTCTCATGACAGATGCTCCGTTCCGCATAGGTTTTGTGTTCAGTTCTGACAGAATCATGATAGCATAAGGGGTTTTCCCGGTCAATCCCTGAAAAATTCACAAGAAAAACCGGTAAAAATCCGGCAAAACGGGCAGTGCTTCCCGGTGGAGAACAAGTGTGCTTGCATGGGCGGTGGGGCGGGAAAAGAAGAACAGAGGCTCTGGGGGGAGCCTCTGTTCGGATATTCGGCAAATTGGAATTTATCTCTCAACAGCTATCAATACAGCCCTACATGGCGAACCGTCCGCACCTGATAAATTCAGCGGTGCAGCATTCAAAAAATAAACACCTTCAGATACCTCTGACAAACGAATTC